>CAJTZX010000006.1:0-7117 GCA_910584345.1 uncultured Eubacterium sp.
GACCAAGGTATGGTTTTGGCATTTTGCTGCTGCTTTTCTGATATCTTGTATCATCCGCAATCATATCCTGGTTTTGAAATACAATATGTGGCCCATACTCTTGATCCTCTTTATATGCAACATTCATTGGCAGCGCTACTTCTGTTAAATATTCACACTCAAAAAAAGCCTTATCATCCACATTTTCTATAGATTTTGGGAAGTAAATTTCCACCAAAAACGGTTGATATGAAAAAGCGTATGCGGCAATGTGCGTAGTTCCTTCCAAAACCGTATAAGTCCTCTGCATCTTTCTAGCTGGATACTGTATGAGTGTTTTCATGTCTTTGGAATATAATACCCCGTCTACGGAGCAAAAATATGGGTTGTTTTTATCTACATCTATTTCTTCTAGATCTAAAAATTTATACAATATATCTTGGGTCTCTGGTGGTATCATAAATGATTTTTGTTTTTTGTTTCCCGGATAATATAGAAGCATCTGCCTGTCTTTAGAGAATAGCACTCCATCTATAGAACAATAATATGCATTATTCCTGTCTACGTAGATTGCTTCCAAATTAGAAAAACTATCCCACACTTCTCTTGTAATATTAAATAGGAACCCTGTTTCTTTGAGATCATAATCATCAATGTTAAAATCTAAAAGCTGTTTTGTTTCTTTCGGTATAATATATTCTTTTCTTCCTTTTTTTCTGGGGTAAAATATAAGTTTTTCCCTGTTTTTGGAATACAACACTCCATCGACAGAACAATAACATGGATTATTTTTATGTACGTTTATGGCCATTAATCGATATATATTGAAATTTGGCAGTTTAATCTTATTAACTGAATCAGGCAAATTAATAGTTTCCAGGCATTCTAAAGCTTTAAAAGCAAATGGCAATATACACTCTGTTCCTTTTGGAACATCATATATTTTTTGTGGTTTATTTTGCGGATAATAGATTAGTTTTTTTCTGTCTTTAGAAAATAAAACGCCTTCCAGCGAACTGAATTTTACCCCATACGGCACAGAATATGATCTCCCTTTAAAACCACGCGGTAAACATAAAAGGGTACTATAATCTTTCGTAAACAGCGCTCCATCTACAGATGAAAAGGTCTCATTTTGTTTATCTACTTCGATCGACTCAATCGACTCACAGAAACAAAATGATTCTTCAATATTTTTCACCGACTTTGGAAGAAAAATTTTTTTAAATTGCTCTTTGTTGGTTCACAATCACAGAAGCAACTAAAAACAATATTTTTTGTCCCATCCGGAATATGGTACTCTGAGCTGGTGTTTGCAGGAGGATAATATACAAGTGTTTCTTTATCTTTAGAAAAGATTACGTTATCTATCGATGAAAAGATTTCATTCTCCTCACTAATCACTATATATGCTATTTTTGATTTGCAAAACGTATGTATGTTTATTCCAATCAAAGATTTTGGAAAAGAAAACTACTTCTAAATGACTATTGGCAAATGCGTAATCGGCCAGACCTTTTGTTCCGTCTGGAATGATATAGGTTCGTCCCTTCTTATTACATGGATAACATATTAAAACTTCATTATTTTTAGTAAACAAAACTCCATCTATAGAACGAAAGTACGGATTGTTTTCATCTACATCTATGGATTCCAGGTCTAATGATTCGGAATATACGGATGAATGTTGAATCACATTTACCGTTGGCGGAATATAAATTCTTTTAAAGTTATAAAAATCAGCGCCATTTTTTGAATCAAAAAAATCTTCTTCCAATTCTGTAATTCCATATGGGATATTTAAAGTATCATCCGTACACGATTCATACAATATTCTTGCCATATCTTTTGTAAATACAGACATCATTTCCCTCCCTGATATACTGCTGTCATTGAAAAAAAGACCTGTTTATTTATCTCCTGTCATTTGAGGTAAGGACTCTTTTGTTTTATTCACAGGAAACATACATTCATACCTGCCTCTTCGCAGACCTGCCCAGGCTTTCTTTCATCACATAATCTTTGTATTTCAGATATGGATGCTACTTTATTTAAAAACTCTTGATAACCTTCAAAATGATCTTTATAAATCGCCTGCAGTCTGCCACAAGACAACTGCAATCCATCTGGAAGGCTGATATTTTCTAAATAAATAAGCAGTCTTTTCTTATTACGCTTGCGTGCATAATCGATCTCTTCTTTACAATTTTCCGAAGCAGCATAAGCTGCCGAAATAAATGAAATAAAGTAAGAACACTTCCTGATATTCATTGCTATAAATTCATCCCATTCCTCTCCCGGCTCAATTCCTTCATCATACCAGATACGAAATCCTCTTTTTTGAAGATCCGCTATCATCCTTAAAACTTCCGCGCTGTTATCATGAGAGTAGCTTACAAAAATAAACTCTTTAGCTCCCTGTCGAGCCAAAGAAACGGAAAATTGACAATCTCTGAATGAAATTCCATACGTGCCTGATAAGACTTTGCTTCCTCACATAAAACGATCAAAATCGGTCTGTCCTGCTCTGGCAGCTGATTTAATTTTGTTCCATATTCTATGATGCTGTCAAATTCCCACGTACATTCCGGCAAAATCAGGTTAACCGCTTTGCTTCCTCCCAGTTCTGAAAGTTCAGGAAGAGATTTATCATAAACTGCAAGTGAATAATCCTTCGATTCATTGGATTCTGATGCAAGTAAATCCTTTAAGCATTTCTCGATCAGATCAAAACCAAGTGCATGATTCCCTGCAACAAACTTTAGACCACCGCTGTTAAAAACAGCGTCTATCTGTTGGTTTGTAAATGGATAACATTTCCCGTCGTCTTTGAATACCCGTCTGCTTAGCTTACTATTGTACATCATTGTATAATCATACTTTTTTTCATATAATGCATACATTTCTGTCAGGATATTTTCCTGTGTGCCAAGCATATTTAATATATTTACTGTCCTGAGCGTATAACGGGAACGATTTTCAAAAACATAACACAAAATGCCCAGTTGAACAAGCTCATCACATAAGCCGCGGATACTTTCCAAAGAAGAATGCCCTGCAAATAATTCCGGCCATTTATTCATCTCCGCTTTAATCCAATGCAGATCGTATCCTTTGACAATATCATTGGATGTCTCATCCTGTGCTGTATTCGCTGCATCAAAAGCAATACTGAGCGCAATTGCCTTATAACGTTCATCCAGATTTAATGTCCACATAAACCGCTGACTGATTTCTTCTTTTAACGCCAGATCATTTAATACCTCTTCAATGTTCTCCATATAAATAACAACCGGCAGACTCGTATTTTTTTATCCCTCAAATTCGTCGTCAGATAATTGTGCAGGCTCTTGCAAAATACCTGGATCAGGCTCGGGTAATAATTAGTTTCCGCCAATATCCGAATAATTACATCCAAACTATCAAAACGGTATCCCATCACTTCAAAAGGCTGCCGTATCAGATTAATGGCATCCTGAAGTTCATCATTTAACAGCGGGCCAATACTAATCGGCTCCCCCCAATGCACCAAAGGATGGTTTGGCATGGAAAATGTCCGGTATACATTATGCAGTCCTGCAAAAACAACTTTAAACTGCAAATTGGTTGTCGTCATCAAACCATTAATTTTACTTGTAACTGAAAAATTTTCCTTACTTTCTGCCAGCAAAAACTGATCGGCTTCATCTAACAGCAGCAGCAGCTTTCTTGTATCTTTTTGTTGTACCCATATCCCTATCTCTGTAAGAAGCGAATCCATATCCGGATATTCCCTGTCAGCCGGCAAAATATCTCTGCTGATACAATTTTTGATAAGATTGGTCAATAACAAATCTGTATTCATAACCGTTTCCGTAGGAAGTTTTATATAATACACAAAATGATCAACCTTTGGCTGATGCTGCTCCAGCTCAATATTTTTTAACAGCGCTGTCTTCCCAAGCTGGCGGCCGCCATATACCGCACATACATTTCCTTTTAATCCCAGTTCTTCTTTGGCTGCTTTTCTGCCATAAAACATTTCAGGATGCACAACCCCAAGAGACGACGTATACATCGATTGGGCAGAAAAAGGAACTGTAAGGCTATACAACTGCGGCAGCAATAATTGATTACGACTTTCACAGATTGTCGCAAGTATCATATCATCAACTACCAGAAAAGAGGCTCGCGTCTCCAACATCAAGTGATACAACTCCATCCTACGGCTATAGGTCAAAACACCAAACAGCAGAATGACCATCGGTATCTCTTTATGACAGCTTTCATAAAGACGGTGCAGCTTGTCCGGCGCCTGCGCCCCTCCCTGAAGACAAAGCATACGTATTCTTCCTCCGGATTTAGAACCAAATAGTGGAACCTGGCATTCCGTTCTTGAATATGAAGGTGAAAAATACATATCAAACTGAACTTTAAGCCTGCCATCATCTTGACTGCAGATCTTATTCTCCAACTTTATCATCTGCCACCCAAGTAATTCAAGTATTTGTTTCAGATTTTCATCATCTGGCTGCTTATTGTACTGCAGATCTGCTTTTGTTTCATACCAGAATCTAAGAAGTTTTGCCCGGTTGTATCCGGCGCTTTTTGAAGCTCGATTATAATCAAACCCCTTCCATAAAAGAGTATGTTTTACGGCTTTCTGAAGCTGTTCTGACAATTCTTTAACCGTCGTATATGAAAGCAGCGTTTTTTCTTTTTGTGCATATATCTCTTTCTGAAAATATCGATCAGAAAAGAAATCTTTTTCCTTCAGCCCTGTATCCGTTAGTTTTGGATTTTCCATCCACTCAAAAACAGCCGCATAATTTCCTTCGTCAATCATAGCATACAATTTTTCCATCCGGTTTGTGTCCGTATTTTTTGTCCATTTCTGTACTCTGCTTTTTAACATTTTACGAAATTTTACATTTAGGGCATCGATTTTTTTGTCACAGTTACGCAGCATTGCACAGATCATGCTTACATCTTTCGGATCCTCCAGCATATATTCTATCTGGGTAAGCATCGTCTGGGCCGATTGATATTCCTTCTCCATCCATCCGCTACGTACGGAAACCTCATACAGCTTTTTTTTCAATTTTCTAATATCTTTCGGCAGCTCTTCCAGACGCTTGTTAATCCTTTCTCTATAATACTCCCTGAAATGCGCATATTGATCCGAAGGAAGCATTTCAAACAAAATACCACATCCTGAAAATGCATCTGCTTCTATAAAATCTTCCAGATTTTTCTCTGCCGGTTTTTCTTTTCCTTGCATCACGCTTGCTAAAAACTGCAGACGTTCCAACGGATCTTTGCATGTATAACGATAGATCCCAAGCTCATTTTTCTGAATCGCTGTACTTGGAACCGTACAAAGCCGATAAACATGCTGCACATATGGCTTGCAGTGCAAAGGCAGTTCCTCCGATTCGCCCATTAAATAATCCATTACGGAAACAAGCTGTCTGGTAACAGGACGTAATACTTTTCCTGTAGACTCCTCTGCATATGCGTTTAACTTTGGCCGGTTCATCTGATAAAGTTGTGCCATTTCTTCTATGAAATAAGAAGATATTTCTTCACTGTTATAGTTACACGGCGTTTTAATCAGATCCATCCATTCACTGATCGTCTGCAGGTACTCGCGGATTAGCTGTACCATTTTCGGTCTGTTGCTTTTCACAGATTCTTTTCGGCATTTATATTTTTTCTGCCCGTTTTCAATCATATCATTTATAAAATCATCGTACGCATTTTTGCTTGTGTTTTTTTGTTCGGAGAAATATTCTCTGGCAGTTCGATATAATCCCTTCACGTCAGGTTCTATAATGCCATACGCCTGAATTTCAGCATCTACGCTTGTCAAAAGCTCCTGCAAAATACCAATACATTGATCCTTGCTGCAGATATCCGTCATAATTGTCTTTTCTCTTCCATAAGGCAAGCTTGCTTTTGTCATATTTTGGAACTTTACAGAAGCCTTTTCCATTACAGCCTTTATCTTTTTTAAACGAACACAATAGTTGCGGTGTGCCTCTATGACAGAAAGATCCAAATACGCTAATTTTTCCCATTTGTTCAAAAACGCCAAGAGCCACGGATGCAAAAACTCTGGAAGCATTTGTATCATTTCTTTTCCAAACTTCACTTCTTTGCTGCAATGTGCAATTGGAATCATAGCTAAAGCCACTGCTGTCTTTTCATATTCTAAAAGATGTTCCGTCTGCAGAAACGGCTGGCAGCATAAATACTGCCGGATCGTCTCTTTATCTGTAATCGGCAGATAAAGCCCGATTCCTACCAGATCAATAACCGCAGGTTCTACACACCTGCATAAACGGTGAAATGTATCAGCCAATTCTCTTGCCAGCGCAAACTGCCCATGATGCAGTAAATCCCAGCACATCTCTTCAGCTCCAAAATCGTCCTCCTGCTTTTGAAATTCCTCGTCTTTGATTACCTGCATCCATTGATCTATGATTTACAGACATTCTATGTATAAGGGTTCTAATATAACCTGTTTTTTAGGAAATATTTTATGTTCATTGTTAATATGTTTGGATTTTTGTTCTGTAACAGGCTTTGCATTTTCACGGTCTTCATCCAGGCCTGTTTCTTCTGAAAGTATTTCTTCTGTAAGTATCTCTTCTGTAAGTATTTCTTCCGAAAGTATTTCTTCTGGAAGTTCTTCTTTCGAAAATATTTCTTCTGTAAATTCTTCTTCTGTAAGTATTTCTCCTGTAAGTATTTCTTCTGGAAGTTCTTCTTTTGAAAACTCTTCCTGTGAAAATTGATATTCCTCTTCATCCACAATGCCGGCATTCAATTCTTCTATGTAACGATCACAAATATCATAAGCAGTAGCCAGGCTGTCATCCACAGGTTCTAAACATGAAATTTTTTCGGGCTCTTCTTCACCCGCTGCTGGTTCTTCCAATAGTTCTATTCCCGGCTCTTCTTCACCCATTACTGGTTCTTCCAATATTTCTGTTACCGGCTCTTCTTTCTCTGTTTCTTTCAATGTTTCCGCTACCGGCTCTTTTTCCTCACTATCTGCTGCTTCTAATGTTTCCGCTACCGGCTCTTTTTTCTCACTATCTGCTTCTAATGTTTCCGCTACCGGCTCTTTTTTCTCACTATCTGCTTCTAATGT
>CAJTZX010000006.1:7217-20519 GCA_910584345.1 uncultured Eubacterium sp.
AATGTTTCCGCTACCGGCTCTTTTTTCTCACTATCTGCTTCTAATGTTTCCGCTATCGGCTCTTTTTCCTCACTATCTGCTGCTTCTAATGTTTCCGCTACCGGCTCTTTTTCCTCACTATCTGCTGCTTCTAATGTTTCCGTTACCGACTCTTTTTCCTCCGCTGCTGCTTCCAGTGTTTCCGTTATAAGCTCTTCTTCCACTGCTGGTTCTTCTAATCTTTCCATTGCAGGCTCTTGTTTACTCGTATCTGTTGTCTCCAAAGTGTCCGCTACCGGTTCTCCTTCTCCTGCATCCGGTTCCTCCAATATTTTCGTTGCAGGCTCTTCTTCCTCCGATGTTTCCTCCAATGTTGCCGTTACTGGCTTTTCTTTCTCTGCTGCTTCTCCCAGTGTTTCCGTTACCGGCTTTTCTTTCTCCGATGTTTCCCCCAGTGTTTCCGTAACTGGCTTTTCTTCTTCCGCTGCAGTATCCAATATGGATTTGGTTTCGTTAACGATACTGCGTCCTGCCGCACTCTTTCCATTCTCATCATCCAAACGCAAATCTGTACCATTTGCCTGGTGCAAACACCATGAAACAAACGATTGGATAAAATCATCCCGCTTTTTACGCAGAAAATCCGCACTTTCTTTCCTGTGTTCCAGAAAATTTTCAAACGCAGCATCTTCAATCTCAAATGCGTTTTTTAAATAATTTTTATTGTCTGTACTGATTTCATCTGTAGTCTCTAATATGGACACTGCTTTCAGATATTTTTCCATGAATACATACAGATAATCCACCTGCTGCACTTTTTCAAGCCATACATCAACCGCAGCGGCAAATATATTGTAAGAAGGAATCGAATTTTGATCCAATAAACATTTGTTCACTTCCATAATCAGCTCTTTTGCATTCTGAGCCACTTCGGCTTCTGTAAAATTCTTGCTGGCGTTAAATATGCCCGGCTCAATATGCCAGCTGCTTAAAATGCCTACGATTTCCAATAGCCTTGCATAATTCTGTTTCATATTTTCCAGCAAGGAAACATCATAAAAACTTTCGATTCTTTCAACCGGGTGAGACAATATTTGTTGTGATACCTGATGAAACACATGACAGCATTCTAATATTTTCATAACCCCTCTTCTCCATTTCTGTACAGACATATGTACAACCTGCAATCTGAATCATAAACAACTATTTTTAATAGATTATCATAGTCACTTCATATAATCAACTACGTTCTTGCTGTTACAGCCGTATACTTCAACTGAAAGATCACTGATCCGCTTTTCCGAAATTGTGTCACTGTCCTTTCGCCGACTCAAAAACATAGATATCTTTTCTCTCCACCAGTTTCGCATCAGGGAGTTCAAAAACACTTTCTGCTTTCATTGGACACCACCTGTAATAGACTTCCGGCCGAAAATAAAAGCTGTGCCCACAAGATGGGCAGGTATAGCAAAACATGCCCTGCCCGGCCTGTTGGAGATCCGCTTTGCGAACCACATGGTAAAACGAGGTGCTTAGAGGAAAGAGGAACTCCTTCTCGCTGTAATGGATATGCTTGCTTTTTTGTTTACACGTTGGGCACTCCAAAATAAAGTCATCCCAAAAGCTGTTCGAATCCGGTCGATTTCCCCAATAAGGGCGAAACAGCTCCTTCATCTCCGGCATGGTTATGGCATATTCGTCCCTCCATTTGTCCAGCCTCGGGAGAAAATTTGCAGCAGCTTTGGCTGCCAGCCTTCTAATCCCCGTACTTCTTACATAACCAATAGAATTCGTTCTACTGTTGGCAAAATAAAGTCTTATCGTACGCAGCGCCTGCTCGCTGAGCTTAGGCAGGAGCCGCCGCTTCTCTTTCAGATTCAAATATGCTTTGACCTGGAAGCAACCCTTATTCGTATCAAATTTTGCAACATAGATATCTGGGCAGCGCTCAGGCAATGCCGAAAGAATGTAACTGAGTGTAATTCGTTCACTCAGCGTCCACCAGGACTCCCAATAGTCTGGAGTGTCCAAAATCCAAAACTGTGAGCAGACAAAAATAAGTTTAAAGGTATCGCTTACTACTTCCCACCGCCGCTGAAGGGTCATCAGTTCCCTGGAAAGCTTTCCGGGCGGGAAATAACCGATCTCATTTTCCGGGATATTCTGGATCTTAGAAATAAATTGAATCAAAGACTCTACGGTATAGCCGTCTTTTTGAGGTTTCCAGCCGGAAAAATAACCGGAATAACGGCTGCAGTAGCTCACAAAGACTTGTAGCAGCTGCCGGTAACTGACTCCCTTTACATCATAATCCGCCCCTGTCCTGGTAACCAGCGCCTTTATCCTGTCCCTGACAGAAAGCTTATAAAAATCATCTCTTAAGATCTTCCTGGAATTGGGAAGCTCCAAACGGCTCAAAACACCCTTCAGCCACGAAAGGATTTCCGGGTTAGTCAGGCTTTCCGGGTAATGTGCAGTCCCTGTCCTGAGAAATCTGGGATATCCTCCCTTCCACGTCCCGACCACGTTGAAAGGAAGAATTGTCCGTGACACAACGAGCACATACTCGGAAAGCATCATATTTTCCATCAGCGCATCATACTGCTGTCCTGGTTTTTCGCCTTCCAGCGACGCATCGAAAATTATGACATCGTCACACATAAATGCATCTCTGCCTACCAGGGTATCGTTCTCCCGTAAAACAACCTCCACATCAAGTCCCCGGATGCCGCTGCGCTCAAGCTCACACTTTGTCTCTCTGTATAGTTCGTCCCCTTGAGGGGTGCCGCATTTAAAATAAGATATTATGACCTTTTCTCTCATGTACCTTCCTCCTTTAATCCTGCCTGACGGTGAATCATCCAAGTTGCATGTTTCATTGCATATACAATGATTGGATCGTTATATTTTAAATATCATTTTTCTTAGACTAACATAGTTTTTATGTATTATCAACTACATCTTGATAATAAACCATTTTATTGATTCGCGTAATTATTTGTGTTACTTTTCAAATATCACTTTATTTTGTATGCTTGATCCATCTTCTTTTTCATGTTATCATAAGTGGACGACAATTGTTTTATTTTAAGGAGGGCATATAAATGGATGATGAAAAATTTATGAAAATGCTGCAGTATCATAATGACCTGCATTTTTGTCTCCTTATCGTGTTGTATTACAAAAGAACTACCCAACCGATCAATCACTTAGAGCAGCTGACAGACAATTTTCCTGAAAATATATTGGCTGACCTTCCGCCAGCAATCCAAAAATTACTGGAATTATATGATTTTGAAAAAAAGCTGTCTTTGATAAAAAAAGACAGATACAAGGAACTGCTTTCTGAGAAAAATGATTATTTGACAAGGGAGATAACTACTGCTTTCAGCCTTTGGAAAATATTATTTCGGCATTTCGCCAAACTTGCTGCAAAAGCTCCCAAGCTGCCAGGAGAAATTTTTTCTTCACTAAAGCTTCCCTTTATCGGAGAATTAAAAAGTTCGCTGTATGCAGGTGAAAATTTTACAAATGATACGCTTTCAGAACTTTTATGTATTCTTGTACAGATAAGGAATTATGAGGAAATACATATTATAAATTATGAAGAAGGTACTGTTCAGATTCCGAAATGTCTGGAAAATGTCAGAAATGATTTGTTTTTCAGCGAAGATATGATGGATTCCATGCTGCAAAGAATCACCGTAGTGCAGGATGCTCCGTTTAGCTTTTCCTATCTATATCAATATGTAGAACACCATGCCAGTCAGGCATTTATTCTCATCATTGGCATGGAGCGTTTTGTTGAATTTCAAAATAACAGTGAAATTCATATGCAGCTGGCAAATTCTTCTCTTCACCTGCATACGAGTGATGATGCGGACTGGAAAAAATTATTGGATCGTCTTTGCAGTCTTCATGCGCTTATCAAAGATCACAGTTCCTTTTTATTTAGCGTTTATGTCATTGACCGGCAGCCGGATGATTCTATACAAAATATAACGCAGTATTACAGCGATACTATGTCATTTAACCTTTTGATAGATAAATCACGTACGGCTTCTTCGATTTCTGATCGAGAAAAAACCTTGTATAAAGAAATCTGGCATCGAATTTTACAAGATGACCATCCGTATGAAAGAATTTTAGAATGTGAAAAGCAGTTATCCATCGTAAATTTCAAAACCTTGAAGGCGCATTATTATTTATCTCAAAATGATTATTTTCATGCGATAGCTGAGCTGGAACAGCTAAAGGAACATGCTGACTGCAGCTCAAACATGCTGCTGGCACAGCTTTATCTGATGTCTGGAACTGCTTCAAAGGCATATGTCATATTAAAAGAACTCTATCAGGCAGACAGATATTATCCAAATCTGATACATTCTATTTTATATGCGTTAGAAACCAGTGATAACACAAAGGAGCAGTTTTCATGGATTCAAAAAGGAATGGCCTTATATAAGGATGATCCTGTGATTGTACAGTATCTCGCGAATTATTACACAAAACATGAAAGGTATCAGGAAGCGGCAGACGCATGGAAAACTTATTATGATCTGACAAAAGAACCTTTTTATATTCTGCTGTATGAAATAAACATACTTTTAAGCTCGTTAGACAAATCACAATTCAAGTATATTTCATCATGGGTCAATGAAAAAGTATACTTATATCCTCAATATGCAGATGAAATATACAGCAGAATCGGCAATATCCTATACGATAAGCAAAGTCATGAAAAAGCTTTGCCGTATTTTGAAAAAGTGCGTGAATCTTTTGAGGAACCTTATTGCAGTATCGTAAATAAAAAAATGAGTATTTATTATCATATGTACTTTAAAAAAAGCACCAGAAACGTATCTCAGACGCAGATGGCAGATTTCATTTCAAAGCTTATCAGGCACATATTGATAATAACTTATTGTGAACAGTCTGTATATGCGTGGAGCCATTTTGTTCAGCAATCGTTTTCCTATGACCAATGGGAAGCTCTCCTGCGCCAGATGACGGCTGACTTTCTGTTGGAATTAGCTGGCAGCTATTTAAATGAACCAGGCAAAGATACCAGACTGCGAGTGCAAGAATCTTCGATTGCCAATTTTGACAGCCTGTTTGAACATTATGAAGGCGGTATGGTCCCAAATCAGGAAAAGATGAATATCGATGAGTACTTAATCCTGGTGCTTTCGCATGGCAAAGCAAAAATCTCCCAGGGAGATATTCAGGCTGCAAATGATACAGCATACACATGTTTCAGGCTGGCAGGAAGTTTTGAAAATCCTTATCATAAAACGATCAGTATGTGTTTTGGTTTGCTGCTTTGGTCTGACGCGAGTATGGCAATTGGCGCTTATGCAGAAAGTATGCTTTCTTTTCTTGCGGCCGCTGAGAGTTTATTAAACATAAACGAGGCTGTGCTTTTACATACTTATGGAATTGTTTTCGAACAGTTTTTATATTTATACCTGACATCCGCTGAAATCACATTGGATGCTGAAAATAAAACTTTACTGGAAAAATATTTTAATCAGATACAGAAACCAAAGGTAATCCTGCATTATCTTTCAGGAATGTATGCAGATATCATTCAAATGAATCCGCCGGCAGTCAAAAAATCAATGGATATGATGGAAGAGGCGAATATTTTTATATCTACAAAAGAAGAAGACTTACCAGGCATTCTTTTTATTGACAGCCTTATTTTATCCTTTGCAAAAACCGGTGAACCGAATACGGCTGCAAACTATATTCGTCGGTTCTATCCAGCTATTGCAACGACACTTTCCAGTTCTATTCATATTGCACATTTTTTCCTGCTGCGGTATCTTGATATACTTGCTGCAGCAAAAGACGATACATTAGCCGTTTTATTATTTTTGGAACTGCGCTCTATTTTGGAAAAATTGCGGGAAGTATCTTTCAGCGAAGAGCGTTCTTTCCTTGGTAGCTCACTGGATCGCATTTACCGGAAAATGCTTCCTATTCTTTGCAAAAAAGCGGATATGTCTAAGGAAGAACTAACATCGAATGATCTGTGCAGCTGCATTCTGATTGATTTTGTTCCAAAATCGATCATTGAAGAAAGAAACCGAAATCGGGAATTGGCAACAGATGCATCTTTATCTGAAAAAGAACAGCAGTATTACCAATTATTTGACCTCTTAAATCAAGTGAAAGACAAAACTATAAATCATCCGGTCTACCGAACAATTGCAAATGAGTTTTTAACAATAAAAACGTATCTGGAACAAAATGATCCAAAATTTAAGCCTTTAAAAGCTTATCATTTGATCGGCTGTCATGATGAAAATCCTTTCCGGTTTCTAAGTCATAAATTGGAAAAAGGGGAATTATTTTACAGAAATATTTTGACAGAAGATATGCTCGTTCATCTTTTCATTGACAAAACCTCATTTCATGTCAGCTGTGAAGCAATCCATACAGAGCAATTACATGCCCTGCTAAACCGATTGGATACGATGGTCAATGAGCCTGTATGGAAGGTAGAAAAAACTGTTTTGAGCGATTATGTCCATTTATTTGAAGAGATCACACGAATGCTATTTGGCCCTCTACTTAACAAAACAAAAACAGAGCCTTTTCAGACTTTATACTACATGCCGGATTATCTGCTGCGTTATGTCACACCAAATTTTTTAAGAATCGATGACAAATGGGGCGTAGAATACTTTCAAAACATAGAGCTTGTGATCGATTATAATAATATAGGAAACCATAAAAGGAATCCGCATTCGTCTGTGAATCAGTTTTTCGCTTCCAAATCCACAAAAGGCGGATCTCAGAAAATCAGAAAAACGCTTCTTGATTTTCCGTCTTATTCAGAACTGATACCGGATGAAGATGGACATATCAGGCTGAAAGAATCTGTAAATATGCTTGTGATTGCAGCGCATGGAATCTCTCAAACATATGGACAATCTTATTACGGTGCAAGAAAGCTGGAAGTATCCGCAAAAAAGCAGACTGATTTCAATGAATGGATTCTTTTTCATTCCTTTGCGGTGGAACACGCTCTTATCATTGCCTGCAGCGGCGGTACGCCGACAGATGAGAAAATTGAGCAAAATCATGGCGTGTGGAATGCGATATTAAAAAATAATGTAAACGATATTTTGTTGTGCAAATGGGACGTTTCTACTGAACATACCAATCGATTATTAACTAAAATCCTGCTGGAAATGCAGGATGGCAAATGTTTACTGAGCGAAGCATTAAACAAAGCACAAAGAGAACTGACAGATTTAAATCCTGCTCTTTGGGCAGGACTGGAAGTATGGAAAAATCATTAATGTATCCTTCACCATTCATTTAGGATCTTACAGATTTTATCTTCCACCCTTCCCCACGTATATTGTTCTTCCACATACCTTTTCGCCTGTCTGCTCATTTGCGCATAAGCCTCTTTGTTACAGTGTTCCATCTCATTCAGCTTTTGCTCAAACTGTTCATATCCCTGATAATATACTGCCCCTCCGCTTCTGATGCAGTGTCCTTTTAGCACCTCACATGCCCCGTTTACAAATCCTGGCGTACCAAGCGCCATACCTTCCAGCAGCGCAAGTGACAGGCTTTCATATCTGGATGGAAGCCACAGCCACTTCGCTCCTGCTATGGCTGCATATTTATCTGCCTCCGAAACAAATCCCAAATAGTGAATATCTGCATGTACCGGAACTTCCATTACAGCTTTTCCGACTATTACCAGCCGCATACTGCTGTCCGGATGCATTTGTTTGTATTTTTGAAAGAAAGCAAACATTTCTTCACAGTTTTTTCCTGTATCTATCCTTCCTGCGTATATGATGTATTCGCCTGAAATCTGATAATCCGCACGAAATTTTAAAACAGCAGATGATACTCCTTCGGGTTTACGCAGCTCATCTGGAAGATCAATGCCGACTCCTATCACATCATGCGGCACATGTTCATTTTGAAATTTATGCTGCACAAATTCTTTCTCTTCCTCTGTCAGATATAAAATTGCTGCTGACTTTAGAAACAGTTTTCGAAATACAGGTAGATCAATATATGGTTCGTCATGTGCAGTCGGAATCAGAATGGATTTGCCAGCAACTTTTGGCAATCCCATAGCTGTTGCATAATACAGATAAGTAACAAAAAAAAATGCATCATAATCTGACTCATGTGCCTGTACATATCGAAGCAGCCTGGGAACTA
Organism: uncultured Eubacterium sp.; assembly: GCA_910584345.1. Classification (GTDB taxonomy): domain Bacteria; phylum Bacillota; class Clostridia; order Lachnospirales; family Lachnospiraceae; genus Eubacterium_J. Next base: position 15,399 of record CAJTZX010000006.1, read on the forward strand.
CCGGCCCTTGTGCATAGATCCACTGGCGATCGGTATGAATGCCTATTTTTTTTAAGACAAACGTACATTTTGTAATGATACGAAACAAAGGGATATTCCGTCTGTGCTTTACCGGAAAGCGACGGACTTTCACGCCATGAATCTTATCTGTTCCAGCCGGATAATGATTTTCCCATGTATCATAATCCAAAGCAGTTGTTGTCAGTACGGTCACATCGAAACTTTCCTGCAAATGCTCCGCAAGCAGCCTCGTATAATATTCTGAACCACCGTTTACCTCTAGTCCATATCTTTGATTAACGATTGCTATTCTCTTCATTTTTTTCTAATTCCCTGTAAATTTCTTCGAATCTTGCTTTCATGCGGCCGGCTGCACGTTCCATACTGAGCACTTTTGTAATATGTGCTTTTGCACGGACTGATAAATCATTATAAAACTCTTTGTCTTCATATAATTTTTTCATATAAGCCGCGGCCTGATGAATATTCGGATCTGCCCAGCGGCATCCGGCATGGAAAGGCGGCAGTTCCTTGTCAAGCGTAAGAAACTGATAATCTACCATACATGCTGTTTCTTCATTCATAAACTCTGTGTTTGCTGACCAATTTGTAGCGATCACCGGCGTCCCAAGCAGCATTGCTTCTGCAAGCACTAAACCAAATCCTTCCGCCCGGTGCAGCGATACGATCACGTCTGCACATTGAATCAGGTTATTGACTGCATTTTTATCGAGGATCTCACGAATAAGGTAAATGTTTGCGTAGCCTTCCATCATCGTATGGATATAGGATTCCTCTTCTTTCGTGGCATGATTCATCTTGATGACCAAACCTGTCTGTTCGTTTGTTCGGTCAAACGCCTGGCGAAATGCCTGCATCACTGCAACCGGATTTTTTCGTTCTGCGCAGCTGTAGCTGTCATACATCATCAAAAATAAAAACTGGTCCTCAGGTAGTCCAAAATCTTGTCTCGTACGTTTTTCCTGCACTTTAGCTTCTAAGTAATATGGCATACATTTAACCGGAAGTGAGGTTTTCTTTTTGATGGCTTCGCAAGTAAAGGCAGATGGCGCCCAAATCTCATCCAGACACGCAAAATATGGGGTCCATTCGTCTGGAAAATCTTCTAATTCCCAGAGCCAAAATGCAATATTATAGCGATAATCCCATGTATGTTTGTCTATTTGACAGTAGGCCGTTCCCAACTCCAAAGGGTTAATATGAATCAAATTAATATCATACTGAAGTTTGGAAGAAATTTTATCATCCCAGGAATGATCTCCGATATTGTCCGCTCCTGATGGTGAATATTGATAGATATCGTATGGAATACCGGTATGTGCAAGGGCAGACGCAATCAAGCGGCAGCTCTGACCAAGACCTGCCTCTAAGCGAATGTTGCCAATAAGGTTTACTCCTTTTACATAATGCCCTGCTTCATAAGGTCGTATATCCCCCTGCAGTCTACGAAAGTTTCTTTCTATCATTTTGCCTCTAATCTTTCGTAATAACGAAAGCGGCATGAATTTTACAAGCAAAGGTTTAACAATGCCTGCTGTATATAATATCATTTTTGCAATTCCTGCCATTGCCTGTCTCCTAAAGTTCTAACCATGATTCTGACTGCTTGGCCAGTAATGTTTTGTACACTTTCATTAATTTGTCTGCTGATTTTTGCCAAGTAAATGTCTGCGCCCTTTTTCGCGCACGAATCTCCAGTTCCCGTCGGAATGCCGTATCTTCCAAAACCTTCTTCATTGCCTCATATATTTCTTTTTTACTCGTGGGATTTACAAGTATTCCTGCATCTTTTATGACTTCCGGCAAAGAAGAAGTATTGGAAACTATCACCGAGGTGCCGCAAGCCATTGCTTCCAGCGGCGGCATACCAAACCCTTCGTATACGGAAGGAAACACAAAGGCCAGCGCTCCGCACATCAATGCAGGGCTGTCTTTTTGTTCGATATATCCTGTAAAATACACTTGATGATGCAGCTGCAGCGCTTTCGCTTTTTCGTATATCTGTCTGCAGTTCCATCCCCTTCCGCCTGCGAGTACTAACAACGGTACTTTTTCTTTTTGCTTCTCATAAATTTGAACCAGCTTTGCATAGGCACAAATCAGCTGTTCCAGGTTCTTTCGCGGCTCTATGGTTCCTAAATACAAAAAATATTCTCTATCGATATCTATGCCGTATTTTTCTTTTGTATTTTGAATCTGTGTCTTTGAATAACCAGGATGATAGACCGTATGGTCAACAGCACAAGGAACTACTGTTATCTGCTTATCTGGTACTTTTAAATATTTTACAATTTCTTTTTTACTAAATTCGGATATCGTAATTATATGGTCTGCATGTTGGCAAGTACGTTTCATACTGGCTCTTAACCAATTGCGGGTTTTAAAGCTAACCGTTTTGGGATAAGCCCGATAAGCCATATCGTGAATAAATGTAACAGCGGCTCCTTTGATTCCCGGCGGCGCGGTAAAATCAAAAAATTGCGTAATATCCGGCTTGGAATGAAAAAACATCTGATATGGAATCGGTAAGATCAACCATAATATTTTATACAGTGCGTAAGGAAACCATCTGCACTCGTCTATCCGGCATCCGGCATCTTCATAAACCTTTAAATTTTTTAAATTCTCTTTTTTATGAAACAGAGAAAAAATTTGTATGATGCATTCATTTTCCGGATATTTTGCCAGTTCTAAAATGAAATGATGTGCTGCCCAGGCGATTCCTGTCTTATTTGTATGGTTCAGTAATTGTCCGTGAAATACAATTTTCATATTTTATGTTCCATTGTTTACGTTTCAATATTCATGGTTTCATATTTTTGTTTCAATATTCTTATTTTCATATTTTTGTTTCAATATTCATGGTTTCATATTTATATATCAATCATTTTGTATTTTTGTATGTTTTTGCAATTTCTGAAATACCTTACGATGCCTTTTTATCATTAAATCGTGTGTATATTCTTTTTGTATTACTTGCAATGCATTTTGCCCGTATTCCTGTCGCAGACGATGATCGATTGCCAATGTTTCCAACGCTGCTGCCAATTCCCGTACGCTTCCCGGCTTTACCGTCTTCCCTGTTATACCGTCGATACTGACATAAGGTACACCACTGTTTAACGCCGTATTAATCACAGGTTTTCCAAATGCCATAGCCTCCAGCTGTACAACTGCAAATGCTTCCGCTTTTGATATGGATGGTAGTACGAGAAAATCGCATGCCTCTATCTGTTTCATTTTCTCTTCTTCAGATATCATACCTGTAAATATAACATTTTTAAGGTTTAATGATTCTGCAAGATTCCTTAATTCCTGTTCCAGCGGCCCGCTGCCAACCAGCACAAGACTACAGTCTTTTTGCCGCATCGTTTTCCGATGCTGCAAAACAGCAAATGCTTTCAGCAAAATATCGCATCCTTTATACCAAACGAGACGTCCTACGAATAGAATCCTAATCTGATGATTGTTGCTTCCATCCTTATACCTCTTATGCTCCTTCTGAAAACTATTTTCTGCAAATACTCTGCCCCTCTGCAGACATTCATTACTTACGCAAAAAGGAATAATGCTGCATTTTTTCTGAAAACGGCGGAGTGCTTCAGAATTTTTAATGTTGCCTTCAGACGATACTAAAATTCTATCTGCTTTTTTAAGCGTATGCATAACGAGCGGACGATAAAATGGTGCCATCTTTTTATATTTTTCAAATCCACAATGCCACCATACAACCAAACTACCGGAATACAGGCCCAACAAAACTGCCAGATCAGCCATCGGATACGGAAAATGGTAAATAACAATATCTGAGCGTTTTGTTCGCTTCTTTACTTCAAATAAAAACTGCAGCGAGATTGGTGTCGACAGCAAATCAAACAACTGTCTGCATCTGCATACCGCCACGCCTCGGTAACAGTCAAATGTACTTTTTTTATGCCTGGAATTTTGACATACGATAATTTCCTGTTCACAATCAGAAAATCCTTCCGCTATACTTTCCATCACTTTTGCAATACCGCCTCCGTTATCCGGCCAGTAGATTTTAAATAATTGTGTTATTTTCATAAACTTCCTTTTATCCTGTTTATCAAACAAAACGTGTTCTTATAGTATATATTATTTCTATTTTTAGTGACTATTAGTATTTTATGCGGTTTTTTTATCTTTTGCAACTAAAATCCAAAAATTTAGTAATATTAGACAAGTTCTATTTGATCCTATTGGATAGAATTACCGATATTAACAACTAAAAAGTTTTACAATCATTTTATTATCAAAAAAAGAATGTGCTTTTATATTAAAAAATAAAAGCACATTCTTTTGTATTAATCCACAAATACTGATCTACAATATTCTTTTTAATATAATAAGGAACTATTAAAAAGTTATTTTGGAACAGTTCCTAAGTTATTGATAAAACAAAATCTTATCTCTGTTTTCAACAACTCATTTGCCAATGCTGTAACTCCCCTTATAATATGTAACTTTGTTAAAAAAGGCTCCATTTATGCCGCACTCAGCCTTCTGCTGCCATTAAATGGCTGGTATTATGGCTGTTTTCTTCTCTTTTGTACTGTTCTTCTTCCAGCTTATCCACTCGCTTTTCCAATTCATCTACTCTTTTTAAAAACAACACGGTATTATCATTTTCTAATCTGGTGATGCTGTAATACTGATTTAATTCGTCTACCTGATCCTGCACCTTTTGAATCTTATCTTCTAAAATAGTTCTTGTACGCTCTAATTCTTCTAAAATAAGATTTTCTGTCCTTGTAAGTTTTTCATCTACCTTCGTCATAATAGATGATTCCAAAATCACAAGTTTTTCATCTATCTTCGTCATAATAGATGATTCCAAAATCACAAGTTTTTCATCTACTTTCGCTATCATCGACGCTTCCTGTGCCGCCAGTTTTTCATCTACTTTCGCTAAGATCGATACTTCCTGCGCTGCTAGTTTTTCATCTACTTTCGCTATCATCGATGCTTCCTGCGCCGCCAGTTTTTCATCTACTTTCGCTATCATCGACGCTTCCTGCGCCGCCAGTTTTTCATCTACTTTCGCTATCATCGACGCTTCCTGCGCCGCCAGTTTTTCAT
>CAJTZX010000006.1:20619-97809 GCA_910584345.1 uncultured Eubacterium sp.
ACGCTTCCTGCGCCGCCAGTTTTTCATCTACTTTCGCTATCATCGACGCTTCCTGTGCCGCTAGTTTTTCATCTACTTTCGCTATCATCGATGCTTCCTGTGCCGTCAGTTTTTCATCCATTACAGATTCCATCATATTTTTTAAGATGACAATATCCTGCTGATCTAACATACGCTTATTCCCCCTTTCTTTGTTACTCTATTGTAACATATTTTTCCGGTTTCGCAAGTTTTTTAAAAATACAAAGTAAACAGTATAGAACAGTATCATATTCTTTTTTCCTATAATCGGAATAAAAAAGCATAAACATCAAATAAAACCTCTGAAATGGTATCCAGAGGTTTTATCCGATTCTTTCTTATGACTTTGCTTCCATATGAATGACTTTTTTCGGGCACTTTTCTACACAAGCGCCACACCCAGTACATTTTGTATAATCAATATGTGCGATATTATCTGTCACATGAATAGCGTCATGTTCACAATTTTTCTCACATAAGTGGCACCCGATACAGCCTACGGAACAGGCTGCCATAACTTCCTTGCCTTTTCCTTTGGAATTACAGTGTACTTTTACCGGTGCATCGTAAGGTACCAGCTCGATTAGCTGATTCGGACATACTACTACGCACTTGCCACATGCTTTACATGCTTCCGGATCTACAACTGCAATACCGTCTATGATATGTACAGCGTCAAACGGACATGCCTTTACACAGGATCCAAACCCCATACATCCATAGTTACAAGATTTCGGCCCTTTATTTGGTACATAAGCAACTGCCTGACAATCTTCCACGCCGCTGTATTCATAATCCTGCTTCGCTTTTTCACAGTTACCACTGCATTTAACAAATGCAACTTTACGTCCTCCTTCTTCCGCTGCAACACCCATAATCTCACCGATCGCTGCTGCTACAGACGGGCCGCCAACTGGACACTGGCCAACCGGAGCTTCGCCTTTGACGATTGCTGAGGCAAGACCGGAACATCCCGGATAACCACAGCCGCCGCAATTGTTTCCGGGAAGGACGCCCATGATCTTTTCTTCTCTTTCATCGACTTCTACCTTTAAACGGTCTCCCGCGATGCCAAGTATCAGCCCAACCAGGATTCCCGTGCCGCCGACCGCTGCGGCAGCAATGATAATAGCTGTTATATTCATCTGACTGTCCTCCTATATAACTCCGGAAAATCCGAAAAATGCGATAGACATCAGTCCTGCTGTAACCAGTACGATCGCAGAGCCTTTGAATGTCTCAGGCACATCATTGTACTCAATTTTTTCACGCAGGCCTGCCATAATAACAATAGCAATAAAGAAGCCGAACGCAGTAGAAAAACCATATACGACCGTCTTTAAAATGCCATATCCGTAAGTAACACTGTTTAAAGCTACACCAAGCACTGCACAGTTCGTTGTAATAAGTGGTAAATATACGCCAAGTGATTCATACAAAGAGTGCATAAATTTCTTTAAAAACATTTCTACAAACTGTACAAGCGCTGCAATAACAACAATAAATACAATTGTCTGCAAATAAGAAATATTTGCCGGATATAAAATAAATTTATAAATAATACCCGTAACAAACGCTGCTAAAGATGTTACAAAAATAACCGCAGCGCCCATGCCTGCCGCTGTGTCAACTTTCTTCGATACGCCAAGGAACGGACAGATTCCAAGGAACTGGCTGAGTACTACATTATTCACGATTGCCGCGCCAATGGCGGTTAAGATTAATTCTGTCATCTTCCGGTCCTCCTAACCTTCATTTTTCTTTTCACTAGAATGCAGATGGCCGCTGCACAGTGCATTACCACAGGAAGAACAATCTCCTGCCAGACATCCCTGCGCCGGAGCCAGAGGCTTTCCTTTCGCTTCTGCGCGTTTTCTCAAAATATTCATCACTGCAACAAGCATCGATAATACAAAAAATGCTCCCGGTGCAAGTACAAAGATCGTAATCGGTGTATAACCAGCTTTTCCGGCTGCTGCATCCGCAAGCGGAAGCACCTGTACGCCAAAAATCTGCCCTGCGCCAAGAATCTCACGGAAAATACCGATTAAAGTCAGACCGCAAGTAAATCCGAGTCCCATACCGATACCGTCAAATATAGACGGAATTACCGGATTTTTAGATGCATAACTTTCCGCACGACCTAATATAATACAGTTTACAACAATAAGTGGAATATACAAGCCCAGTGAAGCATACAAATCATCAAAATAGCCTTGCATTAAAAACTGAATGATCGTTACAAAAGATGCCACAACTACGATAAATGCTGGCATACGTACGCCATCCGGAATAATTTTACGCAATAGTGAAATCATCAGATTAGACATAATAAGTACAACCGTTGTAGACAGTCCCATACCGACCCCATTCATTGCTGATGTGGTAACCGCAAGTGTCGGACACATTCCAAGCATCAGTATAAAGGTTGGATTTTCTTTAATAATACCATTCTGCAGACGTTCGGTACAAATCTGTCCCAGGCTGGTATTTTTATTATTTTCTGCACCCATTAATTACCGCCTCCTATACTTCTAAAATAAGCAAGTCCTGCATTGACCGCATTTGTAACGGCTCTTGTAGAAATGGTAGCGCCGCTTAACGCATCAATCTCACTGTCAGAAGACGAACCTGTTTTTGTAACCGTAAATGTCTCCACACTTTTGCCTTCAAACTGAGATTTAAAATCCGCGTCCGCTACCTTAGAGCCAAGACCTGGCGTCTCGCTGATAGCTGTCGTCTCATATCCGTTTAACACGCCTTCCATCGTCACGCCCATAGACAATGTAATATTCGCCTGACTGCCTTCTGTAGAGGTAACCGTGATGACATAACCGAGCGGATTGCCGGAAGCATCCAAAGCCACCTGAGCCCCTTCTACAAGGTCATTGGCAAATCCGGCATCTGCTGCGGCTTTTGTCGCTGCGTCTGCGTCAAAATCTGCATACTCTTCAAAAGAAGCCGCATCTGCGAACACCGTTCTGTATGCAGCCTGCTTCTTATTAAAAGTTGCCGTTTCAATTGGTTTTAACGTAATGTCATGCACAAGGCCAAGTAAAAAACCGGCTATCACTGTAATTACCGTAAGGATTACTGCATCATGGATAATCTTTTTCATGCCTGCTTCCCTCCTTTGCCAAATGCTGTCGGAACTGTAAACCGTTCAATCAGCGGCACTAACAAGTTGCTGAAAATGATCGCATAAGATACACCTTCTGCATTTGCACCGAAAATACGGAAAATTCCGGTCAGCAGCCCTAAAATAATACCAAAAATGATCTGTCCGAGCGGAGTAATCGGTGATGTTACGTAATCGGTCGCCATAAAGAACGCACCGAGCATAATGCCGCCGCCGCAAAGCTGGGCCGTAACAAATGTCCAATCAAATCCGTGTCCGCCAAACAGCAAAATGAAAATCGTAAAAGTTATAATATAGGAAGCCGGGATCCGAAGATCAATAACTCCCATTAAAATCAAAAAGATCGCGCCGATTAATATTGCAATCGCAGAAGTCTCGCCGATCGTACCAGCAGTCTTTCCGATAAGCATATCCATCACAGTCACATCCAGCTGTTCTCCGCTTTTTAACAGAGCCAGCGGCGTTGCTGTACTTACGCCGTCATATGTAAATGCCGTCATACTTCCGGTAAATGAAATCAACAGGAAGCATCTTGCGCCAAGTGCCGGATTCATAAAGTTTTGTCCCAAACCGCCGAACAGCATTTTTACAACAACAATAGCAAAAACGCCGCCTAATACCGCCTGCCAATATGGAAGGGAAACCGGAAGGTTCAATGCCAGCAGCAGACCGGTTACAACCGCACTTAAGTCGCGCAGCGTATTTGGTCGTTTTGTAATTTTCTCAAATGCCCATTCCGAAGCCATACAGCTTAAAATGGTAATCACGATCAGGATTAAGGCCCGCAGTCCAAAGTTGTAAACGCCGAAAAGACTGGTAGGCAGCAATGCCAGAATAACATACAGCATAATTTTGTCCGTAGTATCCTTGGCACGGACATGTGGTGAAGATGAAACTTTTAACATATCACTCACAGTTGTTCACCTCTTTCTTCGTATTCCTTTTTATTTCTTTCTTCATTTTCCAAATTCTTCTTACTTTTTCCTTCTGTCCGCAAGAATGTTCTTCTTCATCGTCTTAATTGACTGTGCCAGCTGCCTTCTGGCCGGGCAGATAAAACTGCAGCTTCCACATTCCACACATTCCATTCCGTTCCACTTTTCAAACGTCTCTTTATCTCCATGATCCGAAAACTTTGCAAGCCTGGATGGGATCAAAAGCTCCGGACAGGCATCTACACAACGACCGCAGTTGATACACGCAGTCGGTGCACAGGCTGCCACTTCATCTTTTGTCATACAAAGCAACGCAGAGCTGGTCTTTGTTGCAGGAATATCCAGTCCAAACAATGCAAATCCCATCATCGGCCCGCCAGCAATCATTTTCTGCGGAGGAAGCTTGCACCCGCCGGCTGCGTCTAATATTTCCTGAAAATTGGTCCCGGTACATACATAAAAATTACGCGGATCACTGACGGCATCTCCAGTCACGGTAAAAATACGATTCATAACCGGTTTTCCGAGTTTTACCGCATTATATACAGCTACCAGCGTCTCTACATTATCTACAATACATCCGGCATCCGCTGGAAGCATGGCAGAATTGATCGATCTTCCAGTAACCGCATAAATAAGCTGACGCTCCCCGCCTTGCGGATATTTCGTCATAAGCTCTGCCACTTCCAGACGCGGATCATCTTTTACAATCTCTTCCAGCTTTTCAATACAGTCCTTTTTGTTATTTTCCACACCAAAAATTCCTTTTGCCTGTGGGAAAAGCTGCAATACAATCTTCATACCTTCTACAAGCTGTTCCGGATTTTCCATCATACGTCTATAGTCTGAGGTAAGATACGGTTCACATTCTGCACAATTGGCTATAATGTATTCAATTTTATCCGGTTCCTTTGGCGAAAGCTTCACATGTGTCGGGAAACCGGCGCCACCCATTCCTACAACGCCTGCATTTTTCACTTTCTCAATAATTTCCTCTTTGGATAATAAGGAAATATTTGGAGATTGCTTGTACTCGACCTCTTTCATCTCTCCATCACTTTCAATGACAATCGAGTTAACCAGATCTCCAACCGGCACACGGCGCGGCTCAATCTTTTTGACAGTACCAGACACAGATGAATGAATTGGAGCAGACACAAATCCCCCCGCCTCCGCTATGACCTGGCCTCTTAATACGGTATCACCGACCTTTACAATCGGCTTTGCAGGTGCGCCAATATGCTGTGATACCGGAAATACCAGTTCTCCCTTAGGGAGTAGTTCCTGCACTGGCTTTTCCTTGGACAATTCCTTTCCTTCGAAAGGATGGACGCCATTTTTAAATGTACGTAATCCCATATTTTACGTCCCCTTCTTTCTAATTAGTATTTAAATCATGCATGCATACCTTATGCGATTTCACCAGTCGATTATAACATACCCTCTCTCTTATATGTATGATCAGATTGTATTTTTCAGAATACAGTTTTGTATTTGTGTGATTCTTCGAAATACTTTTGTGAAAAACGGGGTTAAAAAATGCATGCATCCGTGATATGATAAATCTGTAGCAGCTGCCGCCATAACGAATCCCCAAGTCATCCGGCAGTTTCATCTGCAGATAGTAAATTTATCATACAATCTTTTTTATTATAATACTTTCCGAAAAATTGTGCAATATGGAGATAAAAAAAATGAAAAATATCAAAAAACACAATATTTTGCCTAAAATACCCGATAACCTTGCTTTTCATCTGGAACACGCATTATTTCTTGATATTGAAACAACCGGATTTTCCCGTTCAAGAAGCCGCCTTTATCTAATTGGCGCTGCCTATGTAACAAATAACGAGCTGATGACCGAACAGTTTTTTGCTGAAGCACTGGAAGAAGAACCTCAGCTTCTTGCTGCTTTCGACAAACTTCTGGAACAATTCGATACCATCATTACATTTCATGGAAACCGCTTTGATCTTCCATTTTTAGAATCATGTAAACGAAGACAAAACATAGATTCGGTTCACCATAATATTTATTATGTAGACTTATATGAAACCGCTCATTCCTATCGGCATATTTTTGGACTGCAAAACTACAAGCAAAAGACACTGGAATTATTTCTGGGGCTGCATCGTAAAGATATTTACAGCGGCAAAGAACTGATAAGCTGTTATCATTCTTACATTAAAAACCCGCAGCAAGAACTTCTGGAACTATTGCTGCAGCATAATTTGGACGATATTGTTGGAATGGTACATCTGCTTTCACTGTTTACTTACGATCTGTTTTTTCACGGAGGTTTTCAGCCTATAGAATGTATACAGACTTCTTACCGAAAAGCAGATCATTCCGATGGAAAAGAACTGTCTGTTATCTGCCAATTAGAAGCATCTCTCCCGACCGCCATTTCATGCAAAAATAATCATTTTTATCTGCATGCAAAAGGAGCGCAGGCATGCTTTTGCATTCCCATACTCGAAGATACGTTAAAATATTTTTATCCGAACTATAAAGATTATTATTATCTGCCAAACGAAGATATCGCCGTTCATAAAAGCGTTGCGGCTTATGTTGATGCATCACATCGGGAAAAAGCAAAAGCTGCAAACTGCTACAGCAAAAAAGCAGGCCTATTTCTTCCCCAGTATCAGGAAGTCATAACGCCTGCACTTTATACCCAATATAAGTCTTGCGTGTCGTATTTTGAATGGAATCCAAAAGTAAAAGAAGATCATCTGCTTATCAAGCAATACTGTATGCATATCCTGCAAACACTTAAAAATGGTTTATAAAACATTATTCTTCCTCGCCTGCATAACTATCATCCAAAACCTCAGCGGCAGTACCTTTCTGGTCTGCCGCATCTTTCTCATTGTTCCTGATACGCATAAAGCTCCAAAACACAGATGTAGAAAAAATAAAATAAATGATTGCAATTATTACAAACACCAATGCAAGAATTTTTCCGAATGAAATTTCTATTTTCATCTTCTTTCTCTTATTTTTTACAGCTGTTTGTTTCACAGCTTTTTCCGATACCTCGCCTGCTGCAACAGCTTCTGGCTGTTCCTGCGTTTTTTGCTCTTTGCTGTTCATTATTTTAACCCTTTGACAAAAAAGAATGATGAAGATCTTTCATAATTCAATTCTTTGTAATTCATGATCTGCTCGGTACTGCCGATAAATAATATTCCTTCTTTTTTTAATGCCTGATTAAACTTAATATAAATCTCTTCTTTGGCATCATCTGTAAAATAAATAACTACATTTCTGCATACAATCATATCACATCCCGTCGGATACGGATCACGCAGCAAATTGTGCTCTTTAAATTCTACCCGCTTTTTAATCTCATCCGAAATTTGATAAGAAGCTCCAATTTTGTTGAAATACTTTTTCTTTAAATCATCCGGTACGTTTGCAATACTTTTTTCATTGTATAATCCAACCCGGGCTTTCTCTAACACCTGTTTATCAATATCTGTCGCCAAAATATGTATCTGATTCAATGGAATGTGCTTAGATAACGCCATGACAAGGGAATATGGCTCATCTCCCGTAGAACAGGCTGCACTCCAGATTTTTAAATTTTTGCCAAATTTTTTAATTAATTCTGGAAACACTTTTTTATCCAAGATCGACCACTGATCCGGATTGCGATAAAATTCGGATACATTAATTGTCAGAAAGTTTACAAACTGTTCCAGAACTGCTTTATCGGTCTTTAACAAAGACACATACTGATCGTATGTTTTTGCATTTGTTTTACCGATCAGCGTATCAATTCTGCGCTTCATCTGTTTTTCTTTGTAGCAGTTTAAATCAATTTTTGTTAAAGTCAATACGTCTTTTTTAAATTTTTCGTAATTTTCAAACATTCGGTCTGGACACTCCCATATTAAAATATTTTCGGAACCGCCACAAAATCATTTGCCATTTATTCCTATGATAAAACAGCACAAGTTCTTTCATAACCGTTCCATATGGCTGATAAAAACAGCATATAAACAACCATGCTGCTTAGGAACTGTATGTAAATAACCCATGATCTTTGCTTGTCTTTTTCTCCGATAGCGCCATGCAAAAATCAGTTACATAGCCCGCTACAGCGTGCCCCCTAGGGTATGCGCCTGATTTTTGCATGGCACTCTCGAAGAAAAATCCTGCGCAAATATCACAGGTTATTTACTACAGTTCCTTATATGCTGTACTTTTTGCCGTATTCGGCTGATAATACCGGTCTACAGCTCTTTTTTATGACTCTTCTTCTTCCTGCACAGCATTTTCTTCCTGAATTAATGCTTTCATGCTTAAGCTGATCTTACGCTCTGCTTCGTTAAAATCAACGATCTTAGCTTCAATCTCCTGACCTGCTTTTAAAACATCAGACGGTTTGTCAATATGCTCCTTTGAAATCTGCGATACATGCAGTAATGCATCAATTCCAGGAGCAAGCTCTACAAACGCGCCAAAATCTGTCATTCTTGCAACTCTGCCAGTGATAATAGTACCTGTTGCAAATTTTTCAGTTGCATTATTCCAAGGATTATCTTCTGGAAATTTCATGCTGAGTGCGATTTTAGTGTCATTAATGTCTTTGATAAAGATTTTTACAACATCACCGACTTTAAATGCTTTCTTCGGGCTTTCCACACGTCCCCAGGACATTTCTGAAATATGGAGCAAACCATCTGCGCCACCCAGATCAATAAATGCACCGAAATCTGTAACATTCTTTACAGTTCCTTCTAATACGTCACCAACATTGATTCTTTCAAACAACGCTTTCCGCTGTTCTTCTTTTTTTGCAACCAAAAGCTGTTTACGGTCGCCGATAATTCTTCTTCTTCTTGGATTAAACTCCGTAATGACAAACTCAATTTCCTGTCCGTCATATTTGGTCAGATCTTTTTCATATACATCTGACACAAGACTGGATGGAATAAAAACTCTTGCTTCATCCACAATCACGCTTAAACCACCGTTTAATACCTGCGCAACTTTCGCTGTCAGCACTTCCTGATTTTCAAATGCTTCTTCTAATCTCTTGCTTCCTTTTTCTGCGGCAAGCCGTTTGTAGGTTAAGAGCACCTGGCCGTCGCCGTCATTTACTTTTAAAACTTTTGCCTCCATAGTACTGCCTACTTCAATCAAAGTAGTAAGATCAACGTTTGGTTCATTGGTGTATTCACTGCGCGTAATGATACCATCTGACTTGTAACCGATATTAAGCACGATTTCGTCTGGTTTTACATCGATAACAGTACCTTCAACAACCTCCCCGTTTCTTATTGTTTTAAAAGATTCTTCCAACATTTGTTCAAAGCTTTGTTCTGACATACTTTTGAACCTCCTCAATAATTTTCTTTGGGGTGGAAGCCCCTGCGGTAATACCTACGTTATCAATGTGACCAGTCTCAGATAATTTTAAATCTGCCGCGGTCTGTATATAGTAAGTATTTGCACATTCTTCTTTGCATATCTCATACAGTTTCTGCGTATTCGAACTGCTCCTTCCTCCAATAACAATCATTATATCGGAAGTTTCTGCCAGACTTGCTGCTTCATTCTGCCGTTCTTCTGTAGCGTTACAAATTGTATTCAATACACGTATATCTCTAATATACCCTTTTTTTTGAATAATTTCAACTAATTCTTGAAATTTCTTGTAATTAAAAGTCGTTTGTGCCACAATACATACTTTTTTACCGGATTTTGGCTTATAATTTTGCGCTTCTTCATAATCTGCAATCACGGTAGTATGCTTTGGGTCACACCACCCCCGGATGCCTTCCACTTCCGGATGCAGGCTGCTGCCGATAATCACAATCTCATAACCGTCGTTTGAAAACTCTTCCACAATCTGATGAATTTTCAGAACAAACGGGCAGGTTGCGTCTTCGATCTCAAATCCGGCATGTTCCAGCTTCTCATAGACTTCTTTGGATACACCATGAGAACGAATAATCACAGTTCCCTTTTCCTGCTTTTGTGCATCGGTAAGTGTTTCTAAGTTATCCAGCACCTTCACGCCTTTTTCTTCCAGATCTTTGACAACCTCTTCGTTATGGATGATCGGCCCATAAGTATAAATAAACCCTTTTTTTATATCGGCCTGTTCATAGACTTTGTTAACCGCCCGTTTGACTCCAAAACAAAATCCGGCGCTTTTTGCTACTGTAATGTTCATTCTTTTCCTTTCAAAACTGCCTTTTCGTAAATTTTTTTTATGGCAGACAGCACTTGCTCAATGTCCATATCAGAAGAATCTACTAAAATAGCATCGTCTGCCTGCTTTAATGGTGCGATTTCCCTGTGCATATCACGGTAATCGCGGTCCTTGATATCCGTTTCAATCTGATCGTAATCTGCCTCTACGCCTTTTTTGACCAGTTCTTCATATCTTCTTGCAGCACGTGCGGATACCTTAGCCGTCAGATAAATCTTAACCTGTGCATTTGGCAGCACACAAGTACCAATATCGCGTCCGTCCATAATTACGTTACTTGTCTGGGCAAGTTTTTGCTGGAGCGCTGTCAATTTTGCCCGAACATCGGCATATATGCTCGTATTGGACGCCATAATCCCCACTTCTTCATCACGGATATAATCATTCACATTTTCACCGTTTAATATTACGCACTGGGTGCCTTCCTGATAAGCAATCGTAATATCAATCTTTGGACATGCCGCTGCAATTGCCTTTTCATCTTTTGGATCTATTTTTTCCCGTAGAAAATAGAGGGCCATCGCGCGGTACATAGCGCCTGTGTCTACGTATACAAATGATAACTCATTTGCAAGGCGTTTGGCAATGGTACTTTTTCCCGCACCGGACGGACCGTCTATTGCAATGTTAAAACCCATGAAACCTGTTCCTTTCTGTATGATAAATACAAACTGTTTTGTCAGACTGCCAATCCGGCGCTCATCCCGGCCAAATATCCGCTGGACCAGGCAATCTGTAAGTTAAATCCTCCGGTCATAGCGTCTACATCTATGATTTCCCCTGCAAAATATAATCCTTCCGTCAGCTTTGACTCCATCGTGGATGGGTCAATTTCTTTTACACAGATTCCTCCCCTTGTAATAATTGCCTCTTTAAAATCACGAAATCCGGTTAAAGTTGCAGGAAAATCTTTTAGTATTTTTGCCAGATGTTTCCGCTCTTCTTTTACAATTTCATTCACTTTCCTCTCCGGATCAATGCCGCTTAATGCGAGGATCACTGGAATCATTTTCGACGGCAGCAGATGATTCAGTACATTTTTAAACTGCTTATTTTGCGCTTGCTCAAAATCACGTAAGATTCTCTGATCCAGCTGTTCCTGTGTTAATGCAGGCTTTAAATCGACTCTTAACTGCAAAGAACCTTTGGAAAGTCTGTCGTTAATAACAGCGCTTGCACGCAGCATCAACGGCCCGCTGACGCCAAAATGTGTAAACAGCATTTCTCCAAAATCATCATACAGCGCCTTATGCCCATCATAAATACGAGTGCGTACATTTTTTAACGTAAGCCCCTGTAGCTTTGGAATGTAAGATTCTTTTGTGTACATCGCTGTCAGGCTTGGATTTGGCTGGATCA
The DNA here is from genome assembly GCA_910584345.1 of uncultured Eubacterium sp. Taxonomy (GTDB): domain Bacteria; phylum Bacillota; class Clostridia; order Lachnospirales; family Lachnospiraceae; genus Eubacterium_J. The sequence continues at coordinate 32,303 of CAJTZX010000006.1, forward strand.
AAGAATGACCAAAATGCTCTGCAAATAAGTATCCATCCCCTGTCGACCCGGTTGCAGGATAAGAAAGTCCTCCTGTTGCCAGAATTACTTTTTCTGCACAATAGGTTCGATCCTTAGTATCTTTTACATAAAATTTGTTATTTTGTTTTGTGATAGATGCAATTCTTGTTTGCAGATGGATATCCACAGGAAGCCGTTCTAACGTTTTCGTTAATGCACGAATAATATCAGAGGAATGATCTGATACAGGAAACACCCGGCCACCCCGTTCCGTTTTTAAGGGAACCTGATTTTGTTCAAAAAAATCCATGACTTGAAAATTATCATACGTGTAAACAGCACTATACATAAACTTAGCATTTCTAACTATTTGCCGAAAAATTTCTTCCGTATCACAGGCATTGGTTACATTGCAGCGCCCCTTTCCTGTAATATACAGCTTTTTTCCGAGCTTTTCGTTACGCTCCAAAACGAGGACGCTGCTCCCCTGCAGCGCTGCCGCAATCGCAGCCATCATCCCGGATGCACCGCCGCCTACTACTATGATCTGTTCAGCCATTCTTCTCTCCTTACCAGCACAGATTTTTGTAATCGATTCTATCATTAGGAACGGTTACGACGAATCTTTTTCCATATCTGAATCTTTTTCCATATCAAAATCTACTGCCTTTGCATAATGCATTTTGAATTTATCGTCGATATAATCGATTTCATCATTTTTGTAAACCTGATAATCTTCCCATATCTGCTCTAACGATTCAAGCGTATTTGCCACCTCATCCTGCCTGCGCATACATAACGCCACGATCAGCGCATTAATAACACTTAAAGGTGCCACAAGAGAATCTACAATAGATGCCATATCACTCTCTGCAATCAAGTTGCAGGAAGAATAAAGATTCATTGGAGAATGCACGCTGTCTGTCAATGTAATTACTTTTGCATTTCGGTGATTCGCAAATTCCAGCGCTTTTAATGTGCGAAGAGAATATCTCGGAAAACTGATGCCGATAATGACATCCTCTTTGCTGATGCGTACCATTTGTTCAAATATCTCACTGGAACTGTTTGTATGCAGCAGTGTCACATGATCGAAAATATAATTCAAATAAAAGGACAAAAATGCAGCAAGCGGTGCACAGCTGCGGATACCAATGATATAGATCCGCTTAGCGGTTAAAATCGTATCCACAGCCAGTTCAAATGCATTCTGGTCAATGGTATGCAAAGTCCCTTTGATCTTTTCAATATCTGCTTTTAACACAGATTCCAGTACTCTGGATCGACTGATTCTGCCAAAAGTAACTTCTATTCGCGAAGCAGCGTCCAGCTTTGAACGAACCATTTCCTCTAATGCTTTTTGAAACTGCGGATATCCTTTGTATCCCAGTTGTGCGGCAAACCGCACAACTGTTGATTCGCTCACACCGACAACTTCTCCCAATTTTGCCGCTGTTAAAAATACTGCTTTATCATAATTATCTGTAATATAGGCTGCCAAAAGCTTCTGACCTTTACTCATTGTGCTGTAGCGTTCATTCATCCGGTTGGTCAGCTCATTTGTATTCCCCATTTCTTTTTGCCTATACCCCAGCAGCGGCTGGAGCTGCTGCGGCTGTAATTGTCCTTACATACTGCGTTGTATTGCCCAGTGCATCGGTATAAGTATAGGTAATCTTATAAATACCCGTATCTGCAATGACAAGATCCATACCTTCTGGCAACATCAAGTCTGTCTCAACAACACTGGCGTTCATCTGATAAGTTACTTTATATTGAATGCCTTCAGCTGTTTTTGACACTTGCTGCGTGCCGTCAGACATAACGGTGACGGTCTGCACAGAAACATTTTCCAACGGCTTAACCAACGTACCGGCCGTCCGAATATCATCTGCAGGAGCTATAATCGTATGCATAACCGACACTACGGTTGGCTGCGTCACTGATGGCTGACCTGTCTGAGATGGATCTGCCGGATTTAACGGGTTCGCTGGATCTGTTGGTGTTACCGGATCTGTCGGTGTTGCTGGATCCGTTGGTTCTGTCGGGTTCGTCGGTGTTGTTGGATCCGTCGGTGTTACCGGATCCGTTGGTGTTGTTGGATCTGTTGGTGTTGTCGGATCTTGTGGTATTGTTGGATCTTGCGGTTCCTCTTTTGCCACTACAAGCTTTCTCTTCTTTTCCGCAACAAGATACTTACCTGTTTTTAAACTTTTTTCAGGATTAGAGCAATAATATCTTACGGTATATGTCCCTGCTCCCGTAAGCTTATAAGAACCATTTTGAGAAACAGTCTTAACTTTTCCATCGGGATCTGTCACTTTAATGCTGATCTTAGATGTCATATTTTTACCTGACGTAAGCTTGGCTGTCACGCCAGAAATCAGTTTTTTATAATTTACCGAAGATGTCCCCGCCGCAAGCTCAATCGTTTTGAAATTATCCTTGCTTTTGATTACCGGTTTTTTCGTATCTTTCACGATAATCTTCATATATTCTTCTGTTACGAGTTTATTTGTCGGATTTTTCAGATAATACATAATCCGATAAGTTCCGGTATGGTTCAACTTTAAAGTTTCCGCACGCACACCTTTATATTCCTTCGTTCCCGGCTTGCGTACTTTCGTTATGATCTTATCGGTCAACACGGTTCCCATAGAATTTTTCGCTGTAACTTTGGACCGGAGATTAACGGTAGATTTATACTCTTTTGTAATCTCCTTGCGCACTCCTGAAATGGTCGCTTTGCTGGCATCTCCTACCGTATAAGTCACCGTTACGGATGCATCTCTGCCAAAAGAATCCGTCAGTGAATAAGTCACAGGATAACTTCCCATTTTTTTTGTATTAACCGTACCAGAAGTACGTATCCATGCCTGACTCAGTTCATTGCCTGCTGAATCATAAGCTTTCATCTCCACCGGGGTAAATGTACCGTTATACTGCGCTTTTACATTTGTACTCTTTACGGTAATCTTTGGCTGTGTATTTTTCGTTGCATATGTATTGTTTGGATCCGGATCTGTCGGATCCCATCCCATACGTACCGATGAACTAACTTTAATGGAAGCCGGCTTGCCAAGAGGATCATCACCCGAATTTCCATTAAAAATAATGACCTTTGTCCGCAGCGGGCAATTATCATAAATCCACTTTGCCGCAGCCGTCGTTATACGTACACAGCCATGAGAGGCAAGCGACCCCAGCTTATTGTACTGTACATAAGACTGCGTTGTTTTATTTTGCTGAAAATACCAGACAGAATGAAACAGGATGGAACCGGTAATTCTCGTACAATACTGTCCGTAGCTTGGGCCATCCAATATCCACCAGGTATATTTATTCATTGTATAAAAAGTCCCTACCGGCGTTGCATATCCGGCTGAACATACAAATGCTGTGTAAGGCTTATCGTCATGTGTATATACAGTTACCACATTCGTTCCCTTATTTACTTTCAGATAGTAATTCCCCGTTTCTGCTTTTACATTCGTCTGAAAACCCAGAATCATCATACAGCACAAAAAAGTAAACACGATGCTGCGCAGCAAAGTCTTCTTTTTCAGAGTCTTCTTTTTCATAAATACCTCCATGATCGAGTGTAAAGTCGAATCTCATTTTATGAAAGGTGCTGCAAACGCTGTTCACAGCACCTTTTTTGTTACAGTTCACACCCAATATTATTAACTTAACGGATTTCCGAACGACTATGAAAAGCTTAAGTTAATGACATTGGTTCACACTATAGTGCCAGTGTAACCCTTCCCTGTTATTAAACCGGATAAGCTCCGTTTTTCGTATCAGCTACAGAAGCATCTACTTTTTTCTGCTGTGCTTCACGGTATTTAAAAAATTCAGTAGCAACCTGCGGGAACAGTGCATAGGACAACACATCTTCGTCCTGCTGCTTCCACTGCTTCATCTCCGCTTCAATCTTAGACAATTCCGGTTCCAGCAAATCTGCCGGGCGGCAGGTAATGGCATTTTTCTTATCTTCGCCAAGCACCTTGTCTACGATTTCCGGATTAAACGGCTTTACTGTCTGTCCATATTTTCCAAGCAGCACGTCTTTCGTCTCTTTGGTAGCAACTTTATAACGTTCACCCATCAATACGTTAAACACAGCCTGTGTCCCTACGATCTGGGAAGACGGCGTTACAAGCGGCGGCTCACCCAAGTCTTTGCGCACACGCGGTACTTCCGCAAGCACTTCTTCATACTTGTCTTCCTTCCCCTGCTCCTTTAATTGGGAAATCAGGTTCGACAACATACCGCCTGGTACCTGGTATAGCAATGTCTTGATATTAACGCCAAGCACTTTCGGATTCATCAGACCACTTTCCAACGCTTCTTCTCGCATCGGACGGAAATAATCAGCGATTTCCGCTAATAAATTCTGGTCAAGTCCGGTATCATATACAGAACCTTTGAACGCTTCTACCATAACCTCTGTCGCCGGCTGTGACGTACCGAGTGCAAATGGAGACATTGCCGTATCCACAATATCGCACCCGGCTTCTACTGCTTTCATATATGTCATGGAAGCTACACCGGATGTATAATGTGTATGCAGCTCAATCGGAAGGCTTGTAGAAGATTTTAATGCGCGAACAAGCGTATCTGCCTCCTGCGGCACCAAAAGTCCTGCCATATCTTTAATACAAATCGAATCCGCACCCATTTCTTCGATTTTCTTTGCCATATCCGTCCAGTATTCCAGCGTATAAGCATCACCTAGTGTATAAGATAACGCTACCTGTGCATGTCCTTTTTCTTTATTACATGCAGTAACTGCTGTCTGGAGGTTGCGAAGGTCATTCAAACAGTCAAAAATTCGAATAATATCAATGCCGTTTGCAATTGATTTTTGTACAAAGTATTCTACTACATCATCTGCATATGGACGATAGCCTAAAATATTCTGGCCGCGAAATAACATCTGCAGCTTGGTATTTTTAAATCCTGCTTTTAATTTGCGCAGTCTGTCCCACGGATCTTCTTTCAAAAAACGAAGAGACGCGTCAAACGTAGCTCCGCCCCAGCATTCTACCGCATGAAAGCCAACCTTATCCATTTTATCAACGATCGGGAGCATTTGCTCGGTCGTCATTCTAGTAGCGATCAGAGACTGGTGCGCGTCACGTAATATAGTTTCCGTAATCTTTAACGGTTTTTTAGTAACTTCTGCCATCTTTTTTCATTCCTCCCTGTTATATACCAAAGATTGCCATAAAGGTTCCGGCTGCTACGGCAGTACCAATAACGCCTGCAACGTTTGGCCCCATTGCGTGCATCAGTAAGAAGTTCGTCGGATCTTCTTCAGCGCCTACCTTCTGAGATACACGTGCCGCCATAGGAACTGCAGATACGCCCGCAGAACCAATCAACGGATTGATCTTGCCATGCGTAAGCACGCAAAGAAGCTTTCCGAGCAATACACCTGCTGCCGTACCAAATGCAAACGCAATCAAACCAAGCGCTACGATCTTTAACGTACTGAAATTTAAAAACGCTTCAGCGCTTGTAGACGCACCTACCGATGTTCCAAGCAAAATAACTACGATATACATCAGCGCATTTGATGCCGTATCTGTCAGCTGTCTGACAACACCGGACTCACGGAACAGGTTGCCAAGCATCAGCATACCTACAAGAGGAGCCGTTGTCGGAAGCAGTAAGCAGACAATAATCGTAACAACAATCGGGAATAAAATCTTCTCCAGCTTGGACACAGGACGAAGATTCTGCATCTTGATCTGGCGTTCTTTTTTTGTCGTCAGAGCTTTCATAATCGGCGGCTGAATCACCGGCACCAAAGACATATAAGAATAAGCTGCCACTGCAATCGGGCCCATCAGCGCTGCCTGCCCGAGTTTTCCGGCCAGGAAAATCGAAGTCGGCCCATCGGCGCCACCAATAATGGAAATGGCTGCTGCAGCCTTATCGTTAAAGCCCATTAAAATAGCCATAAAATAAGCCATGTAAATACCAAACTGCGCTGCCGCACCCATCAAAAAGCTGATTGGATTGGCAATTAACGGCCCAAAATCTGTCATCGCTCCGACACCTAAAAAGATCAGTGACGGAAGGATCGACCATTCATCTAATGTATAAAAATAATACAGTAATCCGCCAACACCATTGCTTGTTTCTTCCGGACTCGCCATAATATCCGGATAAATATTTACAAGCAGCATTCCAAATGCAATCGGCACAAGCAATAATGGTTCATAGCCTTTTGCAATTGCAAGATATAAAAATACACAGGCAACCAAAATCATCAGGTAATTGCCCCATGTCAAGTTAAAAAATGCTGTCTGGTGCAGGAGGTTACTCATTGTCTCTCCAACGTAACTAAGCATATTTGTCCTCCTAATATCCTTTGCTCATTAATTCATGGTAGCTAGTAAAGCGCCTGATTCTACCGTATCACCAACAGCTACTTCTATGCTTGCTACTGTGCCGTCCTGCGGTGCAACTACCGGTGTCTCCATTTTCATAATTTCCAATACTAAAATCGGATCTCCTTTTTTCACCTGCTTGCCGACTGCAGATTCCAGCTTAAATACCTTGCCTGCCGCGCCTGCTTCAATCTTGATGCTGCCTGCAGCGCCGGATGCTTTTGGAGCCGCTGCTGCAGGAGCCGAGGCTGCTGCTCTTGGCGCTGGAGCCGCCGCTGTCATTGGCGCAGCCTGGGATGCACCTGTCTCTTCTACGGTAACATCATAAACATTTCCATTAACGGTAATTGTATAGCTTTTCATTTTATTTCCTCCTGTTATATGCTAAAATCATCTCTATTTTCTTCTCTTAATCGAGCGTACGACAAAGCCATCTGCCGCAAGCGTTCCTTCTGATGCTGCGATTGCTGCCGTAATGACTGCAATCAGCTCCAAATCATCCTGCTGCGTATCCATCTGCTCTGCCTGTACCACAGGCGCAGGAACTTCAGCCTGTACCGGCTCCGGCATCGGAGCATTTTTGTCTTTTGCCTTTTTCTCCAGATATGGGATTACTTTAAAGCCATAAATAACCAGGCTGATCAGAATCAGAATTAAAAATACCGTTCCAAGTCCCATCAGCGTATTCATTGCTGCTTTTTGCATTTTCTCGCCAAGAGAATAATTTTCATCCAGCGTTACGCTTGTAATCTGCATATCCAGATAATTATATACACAGGTCAGCGTCAGATCACGCCCTGTAAAATCCATCAGCTGTGAGGTCGTTAATGTCTTTCCTGATTTATCAACAGAAAGCTCGCCGAGCTTCACAAAATCACCGACATCTGCCTTGATTTCCTTCCACTGCTTCATCAGCCCTACGATGACCGTATCGCCATACTGCTCGTAGTATGCAATCCCTTCGTCAATCTGCTGGTCCGTAAATTCCGGCAGGCTGGAAGCAAGATTCTCGCTCGTAGACTTAAGATCGTCATAAGACTTGCCGTTATAATCCATTTTTTTCGGATCTTCCCCGCAGGCAGAAAGGCCCAGCAAAAGCAAACACATACTGACGATCAGACATAATTTTTTCTTCATATGATATCCGTCACCTTTCTACTTTGTACCATGTTTCTTATTCGGCTGGTCCACCCGTTTTGTATACAGCATCTCAACTGCCGCGATCAAATACTTTCTCGTATCCGGATAGTCAATGATACGGTCTACATACCCCCGGGCTGCCGCAGCCTTCACACTGCCCTGCAGCGCTTCATATTCTGCTGCCTTTTCTTCAATTACAGAACCAGACTCATTTGCATACATAATCTTAGCTGCCAATTTGGCATCCATCATCCCTGTCTTTGCATCCGGCCACGCATATACAAGATCTGCGCCAAGAGATTTGGAATTCATTACCGTATAAGCGCTTCCATAAGCCTTGTCCATAATCAGGTTCACTTTTGGCACAGTCGCATTTGCAAATGCACTTGTCAGGCGTCCGACCGCTTTTGCCAAATTCTTTTCTGAACACATCGTTGCGCGAAATCCTTTTGCATTTGTGAACGTAATCACAGGAATATCAAAAGCGTCACAAAATGTTACAAACTCTGCAGCTTTGTTGCAGCCTCTTGCAGAAAGGGCTGCATCAAATTCTTCTGTCTTTTTACCTTCTGCATCATAAATTTCCGTACAATTTGCTACCGCACCAACCGTCATACCGTTTAGCTTTATAAATCCACACGTCATTTCCTTTGCATAATCCGCTTTTACTTCGATAAAGACATGTTGGTCAGAAATCTCACTCAGAACAAATCTTGGATCGCCCTTCATCGTATCCAGATGTTGGCAGGCACGATTTAAATCATCGATACATTCTTCTGCACATCCGCCTTCTGCATTATTGGCAGGCAAAATGCATACAAGCTGACGAATCCTAGCAAGAATTTCATCTTCCGTACCGATACCGTCAATCGTTCCCGTCTCTGCACTCTGAAATGCAGCCGCCGATGTATCGCATTTGTCTATGCGGTTGCCGTCGATGGCATTCGGGGAATTGATAAACATTTTCGCCTGATCCGCCTGCGCATACGTAAAGTCACTTAACGCAGGGACAACTGCCAGTCCGCCGCCGCATGTACCAAATACTGCGCTGATCTGAGGGATCATTCCCGATGCTGCCGCCTGTTTGCTGTAAATGGCGCCAAATGCTTCCAGTGCGTCTACCGATTCCTGCAAACGGATCCCGGCACAGTCTATAAGACCAATGACCGGAGCGCCCATTTTTATTGCCATATCATAAATACCCGCAATTTTTTTTGCGTGCATCTCTCCGACTGTACCGCCAAGCACAGATGCATCCTGGCTATAGACAAAAACCAGATTTCCATCGATAAGACCATGGCCGGTAATCACACCGTCGGAAGGAGTATCTGTCTGCGCCAGATTGAAATCAGTGCTTCTTGCAGTAACAAGCGAACCAATTTCCATAAAGCTGTTTTCGTCGACTAACTTTGCAATTCGCTGCATTGCAGAGTTATCATTACTATTACTCATTCTTTAGCCCTCCATCTATTTTGAAACTTTTCAAAAATTTCGTCAGTATAATAGTAACGCTTTTCAACTTAATATTCAATAGAATTTTGTTAAAAATTTCACTTTGAGGGAGACAGTGGATAATGATATGCGGCACACCCAGCTATAAAACAAAAAGAAAGCGGAAATCCGCTTTCTTAATTTAAAAATATGGATAAAAATACCTGGAAAGCACAAGCATGAAATACCACCGCAGCGACCGCTTTTTGATATCCTGTGCTGCAAGTATCGGCATCTGCGCTGCAAGCTCGCCATTGACATAATAATTCAGCGAACCGACTTTTGTATTCTTTTTCACAGGCGCCTGCAATTGTTTTGGCAGCTCTGCCCGCACCTGTACCGAATCGGATTCGGACAGAAGCATTTTTTGCTCCTGCTGTTTTATGATTAGCTGCAGCTGCATCTTTGTTTTCAATAGACGATCTTTTCCTGCACCATGTTCTACCGGAATCGGATTTGGCTCATAATCATAGTTTGTAATATCCTTTTGCTCATAGTGATCGATACCATACTGAAAGAGCTTTCTGGCATCTTTCCATTTATACGTCTTATTATTCGGCCAGCCACACGCCAGCAGCGCAATCGCAAACGTACGCCCATTGCTTTCAAGCGCTCCCACATAGCAGTATCCTGCATTTCCGGTAAACCCCGTCTTTCCGGTCAGAGCGCCATCCATCATATGTAAAAATGCGTTATGATTCACACATGTAAAGCTTCGTGTACCGGGTGCTGCAGTTTGCGTTTTCTCCTGCTCATAATTATGAAACGTATAACTCTGCGTACGTGTAATCTTTAAAAATTCGTCTTTTTTCGGCGACTGCTTGATACAATAGCTCATAATCCTTGCTAAATCTGAGGCCGTTGTAGAATGCACTTTTGTACTGTCCGCACCTTGTGAATCCTTCACCTGCACAGAAGCATCCAGCCCGTTCGGCGTAATAAAAAAAGTGTTCATGCAGCCAATCGCTTTTGCTTTTTCATTCATCATCTGTGCAAAACCTTCCACGCTGCCGCCAACATGCTCCGCGATCGCAACTGCAGCATCGTTGTGGGATTCCAGCATGAGCGAATATAAAAGATCCTTGAGTTTATAATGCTCGCCCTCCATAATATGAAGCTTTACTTCCGGCATTTTTGCAGCATATGCAGATACGGTTACAAGATCATCCAGCTGTGCACTTTCCAGTGTCAGTATGCAGGTCATAATCTTTGTAGTGCTTGCCATAGGCATTGGATGGTCGGCATCTTTTTCTATTAACAGCCGCCCGGAATCAGCATCCATTAATACTGCTGAACGGGCATAAAGCTGGCTTTTGTCAAACTCCGCTGTTTTTTTACGTTTTGCCTGCACTGGAAGATCCAGAGAAAAAATGCATAAAAAAGTAATGGCTATCGCAGTCAGATAACAGAGTAATCGCTTCATATTACAGAATGCTCCGAAACTGTATTTGCTTTCATCTTATGCAATCTGTATCTTTTATATTCCTGATACACCGTACATAAAATAACTCATCGTCAGGTGCAGAATATTTTTCGAAAGCGCATGGCAAAATCCTTATCAAAAGCGCCGCTAAACTTTCATCCGTATTTCCAGTTCCTCTTCCGCTTCGTGTCTAAATTCCTCCACCTGCTCCGGCTCAGGCTGCGGCAGCTCTTCAATAGAATTGACGCCGAAGCTGCGCAGAAATTCTTCTGTTGTTCCAAACAGCAATGGTCTGCCAGGTACGTCCAACCTGCCAATCTCGCAGACCAGATTATATTCAACGAGCTTATTTACTGCATGTCCGCTGGAAACGCCACGGATTTTTTCAATCTCCATCCGAGTCACCGGCTGCTGATAGGCAATAATTGACAACGTTTCCAATAATACATCCGTAAGCACCTGCTTTTTTGGCTGACGTGCAATTTTAATCAGATATTCATACATCTGTTTTTTTGTACACATCTGATATGCTCCGTCTAATTCAATGATTTGAATACCATGGTTTTTCTTTTCATAATCAGACATCATCTGCGTGATAATTGCTTTTGCCTTCTCTTTATCAAGCTCGAGGACAGCTGCCAGTTTTTCTAATGGTACGGATTCTCCCATAGTAAACAAAATGGCTTCTATAATGCCTTTCCATTCTGCTGTATTTTCCAAACCTTCTGTACTTTCCAAATCTAAGGTACACTCTACCGCTTCACTTCCGGACTCATTTAGCTCCATAATTCTCACCATTCCTTTTACATACGGGCAAATACGACTTTACTATTATTTTTTGTACTGTTTTTATGCTGCCGCAATAAGAGATGTAATGCTGATATCGTCAAATGCCTGTTTTTGAAAAATTTCTATTTTGCCAGTCTTCATCAGCTCCAAAATGGCCAAAAATGTAACAATGACCTGAACACGGCTGGATTGGCGCTCTAATAGCCCACGAAAACTGAATTGTTTATGTAAAGCCGCATATTGCTCTAAAATCACAACCTTTTCTTCCAAAGATACCTCTTCTTTTTCAATACGGCCAAACTTAGAACGTACCGGATCTAACTTATCGATCTGTCGCTTCATAACAGATTCAAAAATTGTATTGAGCTTATGCAAAGTCAAACCATTTAGCAGCTCGTCCATATCAAGCGGAGGAACATATTCCGATACTTCGTCGGGTATCGTAGGCGCTTTGTACATCACACGATCCGCATCCAGCTGGCGGTCTTTTAATTCATAGGAAATACTTTTATACAGCTTGTACTCCAACAGCTGTTGTACCAGCTCTGCACGCGGATCCACTTCCTCTTCATCCTCTGCCGCTTTTTGGGGCAGCAGCATTTTCGCTTTAATATCAATTAAAGTGGCTGCCATAACCATAAATTCGCTCATAATATCCAGATCCTGACGTTCCATTTCATGAATGTATTCCATATATTGATTTGTAATTTCCACGATCGGAATATCATAAATGTTCACTTTGTTTTTCTCAAGTAAGTGCAGCAACAAATCCAACGGACCTTCAAACGACTCCAACTTTACGGTCAATTCCATATTATTCCTCCATGCTCGCTTTGTGACAGTATTCAAATGACTTACGTTTCCGGTTTCACTGTAATAACAACCAGTTCCGCGCGGTTAAATACCCGGATATGAAAAGTATGTGTGCCAAGCCCACGGCTAATATATATCTTTCTGCCGTCCACCGTAAATTCTCCTACATCATATTTGGGAAACGGTATAAATTGCGGTGATATCACGCTTCCAATACCTGGTATACATACAAGCCCTCCGTGATTATGTCCGCATACGGTCAAATCTGCACCCCACTGTGCATATTGCTGCGCAAATGCTGGATGATGCGCAAGCAAAATCTGCAGGTTATCTTTAGACGAAGCTCCAAGCTGGCGCTCTAAAAAATCGTTCTCTAAATAAGGCTTTTTACCTTTTTTATAACTTGACAGTGGCAGTTCCAAGCCACTAATACATACGTTTGTACCTTGAACCGAAACTTCACAGCTTTTATTGTTCAAAATCGTAAGACCAGACTGCTCCAGCTTTCTATAATACTGTTGAAAAGCGAAAAAACTTTCTGATTCCGGCAGCGCTGCCTTACTTTCATGATTTCCGCTGCTAAAAAATACCGGAACCCCAAGCGTACAAAGCTGTCTGACAAACCGAAGCGAAACGTCATACTTTTCTGTCTTCGCAGTTACAATCAGATCTCCAGGAATCAGGATGAGATCGGGTGCAGCATTTTTCACAGCTTTAAAAAGAAGCCTGTTCTCCATTCCATAAGAAAAGGAGTGCAAGTCTGAAATAACTACAATATTTATTTTTCTTTTGACTTTTTGTGATTCCATTTCATATTGTGTAATTTGAAATTTTTTGAGTTCCTGATATTGCCAGAACAGGTAAATGATTACGATAACGCTAATTATACCAATTAATACATTCATATTCAAACCTTTTTCGAAAATTTATTTTCACCAAAAAATGCTTCCTGACAATCAACAAATCAGTCATATTTTCCAAAATCCTAGACTACATTATAAAAAAGGATTATAGGTATCACAATATGAAGCGTTTTATCACTGCATTTCTGGCGCTTGTCTTATTTATATCCGCATCCTGCCCCATACACGCCAAAAAGAAAAGTTCATCTTCCCAACCTTCCCTTGACGTCTCTGCACCCAGCGCTCTTCTCATGGAAGCAGAAACCGGAACGATCTTGTATCAAAAAAAGGAGCATACGTCCCGTCCTCCGGCCAGCGTGACCAAGGTCATGACATTGTGTCTGATTTTTGACGCAATAGAAAAAAAGCAAATCGCACTCACGGATGAGGTCACTATTTCTGAACATGCTGCCAGCATGGGCGGTTCACAAGTATTTCTAGAAGCCGGGGAAGTCCAGACCGTTGAAACACTCATCAAATGCATCAGCATTGCGAGCGCAAATGATGCCTGTGTGGCAATGGCAGAATTCATCTGCGGCAGCGAAGAAGAATTTGTCGCACAAATGAACAAAAAAGCCGCCGATCTTGGCATGGAAGATACGCATTTTGTCAACTGCTGCGGACTGTCGGCAAACGGGCATCTGACAAGCGCCTATGACATCGGGCTGATGGCAAGGGAACTGAGCGTGCGCCACCCACAGATACATGATTACTGCACCATCTGGATAGAAAATATCATCCACCAGACAAAAAGAGGAGATTCGGAATTTGGCCTTGCAAATACGAATAAGCTGCTGAAACAATACCCCTATGCTACCGGACTGAAAACAGGCTATACTGCCGCTGCAAAATACTGTATCGCAGCTACCGCCGAAAAAGATGGGGTGAAACTGATTGCTGTTTTAATGGGCGCTCCTGATATTAAATCTCGTACGGCAGATGCCCAGACGTTATTAAATTATGGCTTTTCCGTCTGCCGCATTTACAAAGACAAAAACCCTTCCCCGCTGCCTGATATGGCTGTAAAGAAAGGCGAAAAAGACTCTGTTGCGCTTACCTATGAATCGGATATGAGTTATGTGAGCACGAACGGTGAGGATTTAAGCAATGTTACCAAAAAAATCCGGCTTCCAAAATCTGTAACCGCTCCTGTAAAGAAAGGCGATACTGTTGGCAAGGTCACTTATTATTCAGGCGAAAAGGAACTCGGACATATTAATATTTTATATGCAGACAGTGTAAAACACGCTGCATTTGCTGATTACTTTCTCAGTTTACTGCAAAAATTGTTCTTATTGGCATAATATTACTCTGGCAGTTTCCATTCGTGGTGGTTTCACATGTTTACTAGATGAAAATGGGAGCTGCCAAGAGCAATTTATTTATAGCAATGGTGCAAAAAGCTTGAGCACTGTTTGTACGACCCACAAAAAGAAGTTAGGCTCTTTCCACTCTTCTTTTAAAATCTGGTGTGAACAGGCAAACGTCTGTTCCATATCTTCTTTTAACTGCATCACCGCTTCGCTTCGGTACATCCACACGCCGCATTCAAAGTGCAGATACAGGCTGCGGTAATCCAGATTAATACTTCCAACAGCAGCAATTTCATCATCGCAAAGAAAGCATTTTGCATGTATAAACCCAGGTGTATATTCATAAATCTTAATACCGCTTTCCAACAGCACTTTATAATTGGAACGTGTCATAAGAAAAATGATCTTCTTATCTGGAATGCCCGGTGTAACGAGCCTGACATCTACACCACTTTTTGCTGCATTACAGAGCGCTGTCTGCATTTCCTGATCGATAATCAGATATGGAGTATAAATATACAAATAATGCTTTGCCTTATTTATCATGTTCAGATATACGTTTTCTCCAACGTTTTCCCTGTCTAATGGCGTATCGCCGTAAGGCTGCACAAACCCATGCTCCTGTGTCTGATACTCCGTCAGTGACGGACGAAATTTCAGGCAGTCGTCTTCTTCATGGCGAATATAATCCCACATTTCCAAAAACATCGCTGTAAAATTCCATACTGCCTCTCCCTGAATGCAGATACCCGTATCTTTCCAATAGCCGAACCGCACCTTTTCATTAATATATTCGTCTGCAATGTTAATCCCACCTGTAAATCCCCATACGCCATCCACTACAAGTATTTTGCGATGGTCACGGTTATTCATTACAATGCTTAAGATTGGCCGGAAGCGGTTAAAGACTGCACAACGGATGCCAATCGTTTCCATATATCGTACAAAATCTACCGGAAGTGTCGCCACACATCCGATATCATCATAAATCAATCGCACATCCACGCCCTGCTGTACTTTCTGCTCCAACGCTTTTAGCAGCCGGTCAAACATCACACCAGGACTGATAATAAAATATTCCAGAAAAATAAACTGCTTTGCCTGGCGAATTGCATCCAGCATATCTTCAAACATCTCTTCTCCACATGGATAATATTTTGTCTTCGTATGCTCATAAACTGGAAATTTTGCCTGACGCAATATATATTCGGACTGGCGAAGTATATTGGCATCTGTTTCTTTCATATGCTTTTGCACCTGCATATCCTGCTTTAAATGAACCTCAATTCCAAGATTTACCTTCTCCATTCCTTCCCTTGTACGTTTTGTCAGTTCCGGCCTTCCGAATACAAAATAAATAAGAATGCCAAGAAGAGGCACTGTCAGCAATACAACTGTCCATGCCAGCTTTGCCGCAGGATGAAACGGTCTGCTGATAACATAAAAAGCTGTCAATATTCCGACTGCCGTTACAATCACATTTGCGAATGTATGCTGCGCGCTAAACTGATACAGTACAAGAAACAGCCACAACAGCTGAAGGATGATGCCAAGCGCAACTACAAACAGCCTGCTGAACAGTTTCTGAACTGCTTTTCGTATAATGCGAAGTGCCTTTAAGATCCAGTTCCAAACCAATTTTTTACTCCTTTACCTTTCAAAAGCTTTCTGTTAACGCTCCAAAAGCTTTCTGACATCCAGCGTTCCCCAGCAGGATGTATTCTTATCTGACGCAAGCTTTTCATAAAACCTGAGCTTTAATCCTGCCGGCGTCAGCTGTGGATATCTGTCATATACTAACGCGCATGCCCCGGAAACGACAGCCGTCGCCATAGAAGTCCCGCTCTTTACAGTATACCCATTATTCGAAAAATGACAGCTTCTAATTTCCGTACCGGGCGCTAAAATTTCCGGCTTACATACACAACATTCTGTAGGCCCCATGCCACTGTAGCCCGGATACAAACCTCTTCTGCGTACAAGCTGGTCTCTGTCGTCACTGCTTCCTACCGTCAGTACTGTACTGCTGGCGCCCGGTATTGTGACACTGTTTGAAGACGGTCCGCCATTACCGGCAGCAGCTACCGTAAACACACCGCAATCCCACATCCGGTCTACCCATTCTAACATCTGGTCGCGTTCCCTGGACTTAGACTGCGGCAGCATACCGACAGAAATATTAGCAATACGAATGTGATAACGCTCACGATTTTCTATGATCCACTGCATTGCTCTCACTACATCTTTTGTATTTCCATTTCCCGTACGATCAAGTACTTTTAAAACAATCAAGGACGCCAACGGCGCTACTCCGCGGTAACGTCCTTTGCTCATACGTCCGTTACCTGCTATAATGCCTGCGATGTGGGAACCATGACCGTTATCATCGTAAGGCTGATTTTTATGATTGCAAAAATCCTGAAACACACGTATTCGCTCTGCATAATCCGGGTGCAGGGAAATTCCTGTATCCAGGATCGCAACCCCAACACCGCGTCCTGTGTAACCAAGCCGATGTATCCGGTCACAGTTAATTAAATTTCGAACCCTGTCCATATATACGCAATCCTGCATTTTTTATTATCATATGAACATTGGCATGAAAAGTGAATTTAAGAAAACGCATCGGCCTGCAATAGTCATTTACGCTAAATAGTGATCCAGCACGCGCATGCACTCCCCAATATCCAGCGGTTTTGCAAGATGGTCATCCATCCCTGCGTCCAGACACTTTTGCACATCCCCTTCGAAAGCATCGGCCGTCATTGCAATAATCGGGAGCTGATTGTCCGCACGTTCCAAGGCCCGGATTGCTTTTGTCGCCTCATAACCGTCCATGCCGGGCATACGGATATCCATCAGCACTGCGTCATAATAACCAATCTCTGCCTTTTGAAACATCTCCAGACATTCTTTTCCATCCTGCGCATGTTCCAGCTGCATCCCGGTACTAGAAAGAATCTCATTGGCTATTTCCCAGTTAATCTCCATATCTTCTGCAAGCAATACTCTTTTGCCGTCAAACGAATAATCTTCCTTCTTTTCTTCTGCACATGCAGGATTTTCTTCATAGCCTTCAGTGTATTTTCGCAGGCATTCATACAACCTTGAGGCAAAGAGCGGTTTTGCAATAAATCCTGCAATGCCGATCTGTGACGCTTCGTCTTCCACTTCACTCCAGTCATCTGCTGACATTAAAAATATCGGCAATTCCTTACTGACCTGTTCATGAATCATACGTATTGTCTGAATCCCATCCTGTCCGGGCATTTTCCAGTCAACAAGCAAAAAATCATAGTCCTTGCCCTGCGCATGACGCTCTTTCACCATAGAAACAGCATGAACACCACTTTGCGTCCACTCACATCGGACGCCCAGCAAGCCCAAATTAAACTCTGCACTGGAACAGAGTTGTTCATCATCATCAACTACTAGTATGTCCCACTCCGGCAATTTCATCTGCTCCACATCTGCGGAATCTGCCTTCTCTACATCTAATGTAATATGAAAGGAACTGCCCTTCCCAAGCTCGCTTTCTACATCAATCGTTCCGCCCATCAGATCTACCAGACTTTTGGTAATTGACATCCCAAGTCCCGTTCCAACAATATGACGTACCTGATCCGTCTCTTCTCTGGAAAACGTATCCCATATTTTTTCCAAAAACTCTGGCGACATACCCATTCCGGTATCTGCGATAGTGAAATGCGTACGTACATACCCATCTCCCAGTGTAGAAGCTTCCTGATTCAGGTATATGTAAATATTCCCTTCTTCCGGCGTATATTTTACCGCGTTTGACAAAATATTAATCAACGCCTGATTTAAACGTACATCATCACAGCAAATGCCTTCAGAAATGATCGTTTGAATAAAAATATCAAAATGCTGTTTTTTGGCTTTGATTTGCGGCTGTATAATATTTACCAGGTCGTCCATCGTATCTTTGAGCGAAACCGGAGCGATATTTAACGTCATTTTTTTACTTTCAATTTTAGACATATCCAAAACATCATTAATCAGTCCAAGCAGATGCTTACTGGAAAGACGAACTTTTTTCAGGCAGTCGCTAACCCTTGCAGGATCTGCGATATTACGCTGGGCAATTTCCGTCATACCGATAATGGCATTCATCGGCGTGCGGATCTCGTGGCTCATACTGGATAGAAAATTACTTTTTGCGGCATTGGAATAATCCGCTTCATTACGTGCCTTCACAAGCTCCCGCATCTGCTGCCTTGACAGCCGGTAATACAGGATAAAAATAACGCCCATTGCTACTAAAATCGTCGCTGCAGAAGTTATCATTATAACTCCGCGCGTACTGTCCAGATTTTTAATAGATTCTATCAGTATATTATCCGGCATCGCCGCTATCAGATACCAACTGCTGTTAGAGATCAACGGGGAACAATACATATATTTTTCCTCTCCGTCCATAGATACCGGGACAGCATATACAGCTTGTGCCTGCATTGCTTCTGAGAGCTCCTGCACATACATTTCCGGCGTTTTACCGTTAAAAGTATCAAAACGTTCCAGCATTCGTTCAAAATAGCTTTCCCGATATGCATCCCCGCTTCGAATAACAAAGTCTCCTTCCGCATCAATAATATGATAATACAGCAGTGAATCGTTACGATCTAAAAACAAGATATCTCTCAGATAATCCATCGGAATGCCGACAAACAATGCTTTACTCTTTCCGCCATTCTTCATCGGATAAGCAGCGTTCATTCCAATCATCAGCATCTTCTGCCCATATTCATTCATTGCCTCGCCGACCGCAAATGCACCTGGCTGCATTTCTTTTGCAATCCCGCTCTTTTGCATAAATTCAATCGAACTGCCATACAAATCTTCCAGTTCTTTGTTTTTCGCATATAGTCCAACATATGCAAAATTTCTTATTTTTGCATTCTCTACCAGACTATTGCGCATCTCTTCCCCATATACTGCGTTTTGGGGCGGATACAGCTGAATCATCGCTTCTATCTGCTGCATTCGCATATTTATGACTGCCGTAAATTTTTCCTGCACCTGCAGGCTCATCTCTGACATATAAATACTTGTCGTATTTCTAATCACACGTTCTGTTTTCGCTCCCATATAATGTGTCAGAAAGAAAAACACGCCAATGCATAAAAAGAAAATACTGACAACGCTCCGCATAAAAAATCTTTTTGTTTTCTTGTCCATAATCTTCTCTGCACCCATGCAAAAACGTGTTTGAAACCCGCTATCTGCAATTTCCAAACACGTTTTTGACCTTCTGCCAAATTTTATTCCGCATACTTCTCTATACAGGCAACGATCTCTTCCTGTACAGGGATAACTTTTTTCAGTATTTCTTTTGCTTCCTCCGGCTTGTCAGCCCGCAGCAAATCCATAATTTGTGAATATGCTTCAAATACAGGAGTAATAGACAGATTGCCCGACGTCCCTTTAATCGCATGAGCCTTTTCTTTCACATCCTCATAATTGGTTATATCAAAATCCGGCGAAACCTGCTGGCCTTTCATCGCTTTTACAAAAGTATTTAAAAGTCTCTTGTAAAGCGCTTCATTTCCGCCGATTCGTTTCAAGCCTCCGTCTACATCTACGCCGAGTTCTTTTAAATCTTCAAATAATCCCATAAAAATCACCTCTCATACTAAGTTTGCATTATTTTATCATAACAGGCACCATTTATCAACAATATATTACATCTTATCAAAATCAGAGTCAAAGCTTATATTGTTCTGTACAAACTCTTCCCGCAGCGAGAATTTTGACACAAGATTTTTTAAAACCTCGGCCTGACTGGAAAGCTCTTCGCTGGCTGCCGCACTTTGCACAGCCGTTGCAGAGTTTGTCTGCACTACGCTGGAAATTTGATCTACACCTACGGAAACCTGCTCTACGGCGCCTGCCTGGCCTTCTGCTGCAGTTGCGATCTTCCCTACCGTTACAGTTGCTTCACGCACTTCATCTACAACCTGTATCAGTGATTTCGCTGTTGCATTGGTAATCTGTGTTCCCTGCGATACTGCTCCGATCACACTTTCGATCAGATCAGAAGTGTCTTTGGATGCTTCCGCACTCTTACTGGCAAGGTTGCGTACCTCATCAGCCACAACCGCAAAACCTTTGCCTGCCGTACCTGCGCGGGACGCTTCTACGGCTGCGTTCAGCGCCAGAATATTTGTCTGGAATGCAATATCCTCGATCGTTTTGATAATCTTTCCAATTTCGTTGGAAGTACGTGTAATTTCCTCCATCGCCTTTGTCATATCTTTCATCTGACGATTGCATTCCTCTACGCGATCGCCTGCAGAATTTGACTGGCTTCTTGCAGTTGCCGCATTTTCTGCTGTTTCTTTTACCTGCTGGGAAATGCCTGCAATTGTAGCGGCCAGCTCCTCTACAGAAGCAGCCTGTTCAGTAGCTCCCTGTGAAAGCGCCTGTGCGCCGTAAGATACCTGATTTGCACCGGACGATACCTGATCTGCACTGGAGTTAATCTGTGCCAATGTAGAACTTAAGTCCCGATTCTGCTTGCGAATAGAGGACAACAGTCCTTGGAAATCCCCGACATAACGTTCTTCCGCCTTGGTACGTACATCAAAATTACCATTTGCCATTTCACTCAACAGTCTGGAAGCATCTGCAATAATATCTCCAAGAATGGACGCCATATCTCGGAACGCATTCGCCAGACCTCCCAGTTCATCTTTCGAACGGTATGCAATCTGAAAATCGAAATTGCCTGCTACAATCTTACCTGCTGATGCTACGAGTTCATGGATCGGTTTTGTAATCATTCTTGTCAGATACAGACAAAGTACAATCGTAATCAGCAATGCAGCCGCAGCAAGAGCCAACAATGAATAAGTAATGGATTTCTGTGTAGCCAGCGAATCGTTAAAGTTCTTATCTACGCCTGCCTCCACTTCATCACTGATCTGTGTCAGCGCACTTACCGCCCCTACTACTAACGGCTGATACTCTTCAATCAAAATCTGCTGTGCCTGTCCTTTATCTGTCTGAGACAGGGAAACTACATTTTCCTGCATATCTACCGCTTTTCGGATATCTTCGGCAAAAGTGGTGAATGCATCCGAATTGCTGTCTAAATTACCGCTTATCCATGTTGCATTTTCTTCTAACAATTCCATTTCCTTTTGCATATCGCTCTGGTAAGATTCACATCTTGCAGCATCATCATCAATCGTCAGAAATGTAAGATCCTTGACAATAATCTGCAGCCCGCGGCGCATGCTCATCACTCTCTGCGTAATTTGATATTCCTCGTGATAAAACTCTGAGTATTTATCCGAACTCTGCCGCAGCCCTGATGTCGCTACATATACCGTACCGCAAAACAGTGCGATAATAATCATAAATGTCAGCAGCAATTTTGTTCCTATTTTCAGATTTTTCATATATATACCCCTCCTAGTATTTCCCAAAATCGTCTTCCAGAGAAATTACCGGTTCATTTCTATCATCACTGCTGTCTGATTCGACGCTTCGATAATCATATCCCTGACTCGTACTTTGTCTGCCTGCTCCCAAATTATAAATAGAAAGCATATCCCTCATCTTGGATGCCTGGTTAGAAAGCTCTTCACTTGCTGCCGCACACTGCTGACTCGTTGCTGAGTTCGTCTGCACAACCTGTGAAACCTGTGTAATTGCCTGTTCGATCTGAGCTACCGCCGTTGCCTGATAGTTGGAAGACTCGGCAATTCCATTAATAATACCTTCACTTTTCTGCACTACATTAGTTATCGTTTCCAAAGCGCTTGCTGTTTCTTCTGCGATCTGCGAACCTGTGCTGACTTTCGTAATAGAATCTTCAATCAGCTCGGCTGTTTCTGCCGCCGCAGCCGCGCTCTTTGCGGCAAGACTTCTGACTTCTTCCGCCACCACCGCAAATCCTTTGCCTGCTTCGCCCGCCCTTGCAGCTTCAACTGCGGCATTTAAAGCCAGAATATTTGTCTGGAATGCTATATCGTCAATTGTCTTAATAATCTTGGAAATGCTTTCAGATGACTGGTTAATCTCCTGCATAGCGTCTGTCATATCTTTCATCCGCATATTTCCATGTTTGACATCTTCAATTGCCTGTTCAATCAAGCTTGCCGCAGAATTTGCCTGCTCCGCATTTTCTTTTGTCTTTTCGGCAATCTCGTCGATCGAAGCCGTAATCTCCTGAATCGCGCTTGCCTGCTGCGTGGAACCCTGCGCTAACGCCTGACTAGCGCTCGCCACCTGCGAAGAGCTGATTGTAACCTGTGTGCCGGAATCACTGATATTTGACAATGCATGATAATTATCTTCCACAAGCTTTTTTAAAGAATTGCCAAGCAGGTCGTCCGAAGACGCAGGAGTAACTGTAATCGTCAGATTTCCGTTTGCAACTTCCTCTGCGATATGCGCCTGGTTTTTAATATTCCGGATTACTTTTTCATATTCATCTACTAACTGTCCCAGTTCGTCATTGCTGAATTTTTTCATCTGGATATCTACACGTCCCATAGCAATCTGCTTTGCCGCATTCGACAATTCTTCTACGGACATGCGGATCTGACGTATTAATACCGCAGCTACCCATAAAATAATAATAATAGATACAATCCCAACCGAATATGTAAATATAGACGCGTTTCTATTGTAATCTTTTAACGCCTGGCCGGAATAATTTGCCGCCATTCTGGTTGTCATCTCGCTGAATACAATGTTTAAAATTGTCATAATAATGCTGATAAAGAAGCCCAGCATTAATTTTGCCCTTATCGTCCAGTTTTTCATTGTCCCACTACCTCTCATTCTTCTTCACTTAACTGATTCAACTGCTCTACAGACGAAAGATCCACATCACGCAGAAGCTTATCCGGATCCAATAACAATTTTACCGTATCACCAATCTTGCCGATACCGTAGATATATTTACGGTTTCCCTGATCCGCACGTGAAATGGTTGGAGGCGGCAAAATATCACTGTCTTTAATTTCTACCACATCCGCAATTTTTTCCACAATCAGACCAACCATCATTTCATTATACTGAATAACAATGATGCATGTACGGTCATTATATTCAAAAGCTTCCTGCCCAAACCGCAGACGCACATCAATGACCGGGATGATTTTGCCGCGCAGGTTAATCAGCCCCTTAATATAGTCTTCGGTTTCCGGAACTGCCGTGATTGCCTGAATCTGAATAATCTCATTCACATATTGGATCTTGAGTCCAAAATATTCGTTGCCGGATTTAAAGGTCATATATTTGCTTTTATGCTCTTCGACTTCGCTGTACCCAAGATCCAGAAGATCTGCCGAATCATTCAAATTGCTTATTTCACTCATATAGTCCTACATTCCTTTCTTTCTATATTTACCCGATTAATCCGCCCGGATCTAAAATCAGGGCAATGCTTCCGTCCCCAAGCTGCGTGCAGCCGGTCAGACCCTTGACTTTTTTAATATAAGAAGGAATCGGCTTTACTACGATCTCCTGTTTGCCTACCAGCGTATCGACAAAGAGTCCGATCCGTTTATCATCTACTTCTATAATGACCATCATGCCGTCTTCCACTGCTTCCTGATAGTTGCTTAATCCATACCATTCGCCAAGACGTATTACCGAAAAACATTCGCCGCGGATCATAATATATTCATCACCGTTTGGTTCATGAATCATCATATCTTCCCGTACACGTACAAATTCTTTGATAACGCCGGACTCCATCACAAAAGAAGACCCGCCTGTCTCCATCACAATTCCGTCAATAATCGCAAGTGTCAGAGGTATTTTTAAGCTCATTGTGCTTCCGTTGCCCGGATCGCTTTCTATATCAAGCATCCCGCCGATTTCTTGGATATTACGGACTACAACGTCCATGCCTACGCCTCTGCCGGAGTATTCTGTAACCTGCTCATTCGTTGAAAAACCTGGCAATGTAATAAACTGATATACTTCTTTATCAGAATATGAACTATCTGGTCTGGAAGCATCTAAAATACCCTGCTTTCTTGCTTTGGCAAGAATTTTTTCCCGATCCAGTCCCGTTCCGTTATCCTGAACAGTGATCCATACTTTTCCGGCTTCTGTTTTTGCCGACAACGTAACTTTGCCTTTATCCGTCTTTCCGCTGGCAGCGCGTTCTTCATTTGTCTCAATACCGTGGTCTACCGCATTTCTGACAAGATGCATCAGCGGATCGGAAATATGTTCAATAATATTTTTATCTACTTCCGTAGCGTCTCCTACCATTTCAAACTCGATGTCTTTGCCGAGTTTGCGGGATACGTCAAATACGATACGGTTCATTTTCTGAAATGTATTAGTCAAAGGCACCATACGCATCGACATAATGACGTTCTGCAGATCCGTTGAAATCTTCGATAGCTGTGCGGCTGCTTTATTAAAATTATCCAGATTTAATCCCGGTACTTTTAAATCCGAGCTCTGCAGAACGACAGATTCAGAAATAACAAGCTCTCCGATCAGCTCCATCAGCTGATTCATCTTGCTGACATTCACACTGATAAACGAAGCCTTTTCTGCTTTCGGCTTATCTTTTGCTAATTTTTTCTGCTTGCCCGGTTCTTTGGATTTGATAACAAAATCACCCGGGGCAATTTTCGCCTTATCTTTTGTCTCGGCAGGTACAGCGCCCTGTGTGCGCGCTTCTATCGCTTCCACACTGGAATCCAGGTCAATCTGGACATCGCCGCCAAAGCCGCGCACATATTCTTCAGGACTGCACTCGGTCACATCCACCTTTTCCACCGAATATCCTTCGGAAACAATGGAACGTATTTCCGCCGGATCCGCCTGCGTCTGCAGAAGCATTTTAAAACCTTCTTTAATAATCACTTCTGAACTGCTCTCATCGGAAATAATATTTTCCGGCGTATACAATAAATCTTCTGCAATTTCTTTTAATGCATATACAGTTTTATATGCATGTATATTTGCCATCTCCGTATCTGAATAAAATGATATAAAAATTTTATAAAAGTGACTGTCGCTTGTCGCAACCGGAGCGATATAAAACTGCTTTGGCTCTTCACTCTTGTTTTCCGCAGGTTTTGACGCTCCGTCTGCTGCTGTGCCTTCTTCTCCTTTGATCTTTTTCAAAAACTTATCTAATTCTGCAATAATATCACTGGAATCTCCATCTACCGGGTCACCGTTTCGGATTTTTTCCATTTCATTTGAAATAAAATCTTCAACATGCAGCACATGCTCTACTAACTCCAGATGCGGAACATTTTCCGGGTGAGACTCTCTTAAATAAAAGAAGACATCCTCCAGCTTATGCGATACAGCCGTAATATTATCAAACATCATAATGCCTGATGAACCTTTAATCGTATGCATCGTACGGAATATTTCATTAATGCTGTCCTCATCAAAACAGTCTGCATCTTTTTGTTCCAGTACGGTATCCTGAAGCTGTTCCAGAAGCTGTCCGTTCTCAAACAGATACATATCCAGCATGTCTTCTGTATTAAATCCTTCAGCCATATTCTTCTCCTTTTTGTTATATTTTTCAGATCAGGTTCAGCTTTTTAAGCGCCTGTTCAAATCTGTCCTGATTAATCGGCTTTCCGGAATAAATCGTACAGCCCAGTTCAAATGCCATTTTTACATTTCTCTCTTCGTTTAACGCTGTTGTCATAATGACTTTTACTGCTTTTTCTTCCGAAATGTTTTTTTCTTTTTCCAGCTTTCTAATCGCGACAAGCGCCTGATAACCGTCCATAACCGGCATCATGATATCAAGGCAGACGAGATCATATGGTTCGTCATCCTCCAGCGCCATCATAAACGCATCTACTGCTTCCATACCATCTACAGTAACATCACATTCCCCGTACTTCGATAGAAAATTCACCATAAATTTGCGGGTTACAAAATCATCTTCTGCCAACAAAATTTTCATCATCTATTCTCCTTTTACATTTTATTAAGTATCATATAAGTCCTGGCAGCGATATCCTGCAGCTTTACCTGCTGCTCTACCGCTCCGATATCATATGCCACCTTCGGCATTCCATACACAATACAGGTAGACTCGTCCTGGCCAATTGTTTTTGCCCCTGCATTTCGCATAGAAAGCAGCCCTTTGGCGCCGTCTCCGCCCATCCCGGTCAAAATAATGCCAACCGCATCCTTTTTGACTGTTTTTGCCACAGACTCAAACAATACATCTACGGATGGACAATGACCGTTGACTCTTGGCCCGTTCCGGCATTCCACCTGATAGACGCCATTCACCTTTACAACCCGCATGTGCTGATCGCCTCCGGGAGCAATCAACACATGTCCCGGCCGCACTGTATCACCGGTCTGCGCTTCTTTCACACGTACCCTGCACTGATCGTTCAGCCTTTTTGCGTACATAGCCGTAAAGCCCGGAGGCATATGCTGCACGATCACGACACCCGGAATATCCGGCCCAAATCCTTTCACCACTTCAAAAATCGCCTCTGTACCGCCTGTGGAAGCTCCAATTGCCACGAGCAGGTTGCTTTTTGCAACTGTAGGGCCACTGAAATCCTGCTGAATATGTACTTTCTTTTTAATATTTCCTATTTTAGCTGTAGATGCAATCTTAATCTTGACAAGCAGCTCATTACGAATAAAATCTTCCAGCTGTGCACGATTCGTAATCGCCGGTTTTCCTACAAAATCTACTGCGCCTGCATTCATTGCATCAAATACTTTATCACTTAATGCGCTGATAACAACAACCGGAAGCGGATACTGAGGCATCAACTTTCGCAAAAACTCTATTCCATTCATACGCGGAAGCTCCACATCCAGAGTCATTACATCCGGTTTGTGCCGGATAATCGCATCCCTTGCTTCATACGGATCTTTTGCGGCCGCTACGACTGTGATCGCAGGATCCCTGCACAGGTTTTGAATCAAAAGCTCGCGGAATACAAGCGAATCATCTACAACTAAAACCTTAATTGACCGCATAACGCTAATCATCCTTCCTTTTTTCGAAATATAGACGGCTGAACAATTTCAAACGGCGTCGCACTTCTGTCAAGCGTCTCTGTCGTGCCTATAAGCAGATATCCTCCCGGTTCCAGGAAATCATACACTTTCTGCACCAATTGCCTTTTTGTGTCGTCATCAAAATAAATCATAACATTTCTTAAAAATACGGTGTGCAGTTTTCTTTTAAACGGAAACTGCGACATCAGATTAAACTGGCGAAACAGCACCCCTTTTTTTAAATCATCTATAGCCGCATACTTTCCATCTTTTGTCTGTCTGAAAAACTGACGTTTCCACTGCTGCGGAACGTTTTCAAGCTGCTGCGCGGTATAAATGCCTGCGATTGCCTGTTTTAAAATTCCTGTTGATACATCGGTGGCTAAAATACGCAAATCCCATTGTTTTCGTTCCATTCC
Organism: uncultured Eubacterium sp.; assembly: GCA_910584345.1. Taxonomy (GTDB): domain Bacteria; phylum Bacillota; class Clostridia; order Lachnospirales; family Lachnospiraceae; genus Eubacterium_J. Next base: position 59,999 of record CAJTZX010000006.1, read on the forward strand.
AAAAAAATCTGCAAGTACCATTGCAATCATATACGGCTCTTCTCCGGAAGAAGCAGCGCCGCACCAGATACGCACGTCTTTTGTATTGCTTTCTTTGTTTTTAATCCAAGGCAGTATCTCTTTGCGTAAAAAATCGAACTGCTCAAATTCCCTCATAAAATAAGTATGATTTGTTGTCAGAAGATTGACAAGCATTTTTTCCTGCTTACCGGTTTTATCCTGTTCCACCGCGTTCATAAACTCATTGAAAGACCCCCAGCCGCCAGAACGGATATAATTTTCCAACCGCCCGTTGACAATCACCTTTTTTTGGCTCATATCAATGCCGTAATGCCTTTTCATATATGTGGATATCCTCGTAAACTCCTCATCCGTTATCAAACCAATCACCTCGTTAGCTATATGCAAAATCAATATCGTAATGCCGTCGGATTTCACAAGCAAAACCTGTCTTTTAGCAAAACTGTCTTGAAATCCTGCGGCAAATCTGATAAATATCAGGATTAAATCGAACCCCTTCTTCTTTTGCCATAATTTCCAGCGCATCTTCTCTGCTGTGTTTTTTTTCTCCTGTCAAAATACAGTATGTTTCCATAATGGAAACAATTTGTGCAGACACCGGAATCTGATCTTCTTTTAATCCCCGCGGATAGCCGCTGCCATCCCAGTTTTCATGATGATAATGAGAGATGTCGATGGATATCGATAAAAAATCATTGTAATCACTGTTTACATGCAAGTCCGTTAACAATTGAGCTCCAAGCTCCGTATGACTATGAATAATGTCCTTCTCTTCCTGTGTAAAATCTGTCTCTCTGCGTAAAAGTTCTTTTGGTATGCCAATATTCCCGATATCACACAGACAGGCAGCAAGCTCAATCGCATCTATATAATCGTCCGAAATCTGATCTTCAAACTTTGGAGACAGCTGCATCCCCTGCGCCAAAAGGCGGCAATTCCGGCGGAGCCGCTGCATATGGCCTTGTTCAAAACCGGAATTTTTAGCTGCGATATTGGCAAGCGCATATAAAATATTTTTTTTCTCTTCTTCCATCTGCCGAAGCTGTGCATCTACAGATATTTGCAGCTTGCGGTTCGTTTCCATAAGCTCATTTTTGACGGTATATAAATGCAGATGCACAGCCACACGCGCCTGCACGACTTCCGTAATAAACGGTTTTGTAATATAATCTTCCCCGCCGAGCTTTAATCCTTTTACAATATCTTCTGCTTCATCAAACGCAGAAATAAATATGATTGGAATTTCCTTCGTTTTTTTATTTGCCTTTAGACTTTTGCACAGCTCAAATCCATCCATTCCCGGCATCGAAATATCGCTTAATATCAACTTTGGCTGGCTGCATGACGCAATCTTTAACGCCTGCTGGCCATTTTCGGCAAGCAGCGGTTCACAGCCCATGTTTCTTATAATTTCTTCCAGTACCATCCGATTGATTTCTACATCGTCTACAATTAAGATCTGTGCTGCGGCAGTGTCTTTTTCGTCATAAATCATACTCTTACCCGCTTTCTAATTTCTAAGACTTTAGCCAGTTCCCATTTTCCAGCGCGGATTCCAATTCCTGATACTGTGCCGCCGCCTTTTCATAGTTTGCTTTTTGTACTGCCATTTTTAATCTTAAGATCCCGCGGCTGACTTCTCGCGGCGCTCCTTCCGTAAGCTGACGGATCGTTTCCATAAACATCTCCGCTTTTTCCCAGTTTTCCATTTCCACACACAGGATCAATTTTGACAGGTTCCGTTTTAAATTATCTATGTTTTCCGGTGTCCCGAATTCTTTGATGTGGTCGAAGTCGTCCGGATCTTCTTCTGATCCATCAAATGCATAAGCATCATCCGCCGCTTCTTCCGCCTGCGGCGATATTTCATCCTCAGCGCTGATGCCCAGCCAGATTGAAAAAGAAAACGTACTTCCTTTTCCTTTTTCACCTTCTACTTCAATTCTGCCGCCCATCAGCTCCACCAGCTGCTTGCATATATTTAATCCAAGACCTGTGCCGCCGAATTTTCTGGAAATGGACGCATCCGCCTGAGAAAAGCTTTGAAACAATTTCTCCTTATCCGCCTGATCGATACCGATACCTGTATCTTTTACAATAAAAAACAGTTCCATCTTATCATTGACCCGCGCCGTCCGCACGATTTCCACCGTAATTTTCCCTACCGATGTAAACTTTAATGCGTTTGACAAAAGGTTATTTAAAATCTGGCCTATACGCAATTCGTCTCCGATTAAATACTCCGGCACCTGAGGCGATACCGTCATAAAAAAACCGAGTCCTTTTTCTGTAATTTTATTCATATGGTGTGAGCGGATATAATCAAGCATATTGCGGAAATGAAACCGTCTCGGCTCTAACGTAAACTTTCCGGCCTCCAGTTTGGAAAAATCCAGAATGTTATTGATAATCTTGTTCATATCTCCACAGCAGCGTTCAATCAAACGGAGCGACTTAAGCGTCTGTTCGTCCGTCACAAAATCAAACATTTCCCTAACGTTGCCTAATATCCCATTTACCGGTGTACGCAGCTCATGCGTAACGTTTGCGACAAATTCAGATTTTACTTTCATTGCCTGCTGCGCTTCCTGCCGTACCTGCTCGACCTCCCGGCCCAGAAATTCCTTTTCCAGAATATCGTTCGCCATACAAATATAGATTTCCTGCTCGTACACAAACTTCATAATCCTTGCTTCTACCGGAAAACAAGTCAGATTTTTCCGATACGCCACCAGGTTTTGCGTCTCATCCCCGAATACATATTCTGTAGAAAACCCGCCGTCTGCCGCTTTAAAAGTATTTGGAAACACATCGCTGATATGTTTTCCTTTTAGTCCGTCTTCATATTCCAGTTTTTTATTCGCTGCGTCATTCGTATACATAATGCTTCCTGAAATATCGAAAATCAGCACCATTTCCAGCGCTTTTTCTATCAGCAGCAGATTTGCTTTCTTATCCGCATCATTTGTCTGCTCTATTTGTTCCATTCACTAACTGCCTCCTCAAACACACGAAACAAAGGCAGCAAAAACGTGCTCCTTTACCGCCTGCATTTATAGTGTATTACACAAATTTTAACATTTTAATTACTTCGCAATTAAAAACATCTTCTTTTGCAAGTGCAAAGCATTCCATTACGTCCGGTGAAAACTGACCGCATTCACCTCCTGTAATCATATCATACGCTTTATCCTTCGAAAACGGTTCCTTGTACACTCTTGGGCTAATCAGCGCATCATATACATCTGCGACCGATACGACCTGCACGCCGATGGAAAGCTCTTCTCCCTTCAGATGATCCGGATACCCTCTTCCATCCCAACGTTCATGATGATGTCGGCAAATGTCATAACTATATCGATAAAAATCCGTATCCTTTTTCCGATAGGACTTTTCAAGTATCTCACAGCCTATCGTTGTATGCGATTTCATAATTTCAAATTCTTCATTCGTCAGCCGGCCAGGTTTTAAAAGAATGGAATCCGGGATGCCGATTTTTCCAATATCATGCAATACGGATGCGCGGACAATCTGGTCGATCTGATATTTGTCCAATCCGTATTTCGGGAAATATTCCTGCATATATTCGAGCATAATTTTCGTAAAATACTTGATCCGCTGTGTATGTTCTCCGGTCTCTACACTGCGGAACTCAACGAGCGAACTAAGCGTCTCCAGCATCACTTCGTTGTTTTCACGAATTTCCTTTTCCTGCTCTTTAATCTCTATTTCCTGTTGTCTAAGCCGAAGCTCCATCTCCAGCTTATGCTGATACAAATCAATGATATTTTGGCTCCTCTTTTTTACGATATGAGGATAAAACGGTTTATGTATCACATCTGCTACGCCGTAAGAGTAAGCTTTGTCCTCACTGTCAATCACTGTCTCACCTGTGATAAGAATCACAGGTATCTTATCCAAAAGCTTTTGTTCGTGCATGTATTCCAGCACATCAAATCCTGTCATTACCGGCATAGAAATATCAAGCAGAATCAACACCAGATTGCGGCTTGCTGCAATCTTTTCAATTGCCTCTTTTCCATTTTCCGCCTCCAGCCTGTCGTATTCTGAAAACATTGACTTAAGTACTTCCCTGTTAATCGCCTCATCATCGACGATCAAAATCTGTTGCTCTTCCATATATCTGCCTCACGTTTTCTCCCTGTAATCATATTTTTCCTTATATATCACAATGTTAACCTTTTTCTCCGATATTGTCAACCAGAATCGAAAAGTTCCGCAGAAATAGTAATACCAATTGAACCAATGTCATTCACTGAATGGATTCCCGAACGACTCTGCATCTGGCGGAACGCTGCCACTCACCCAAAGCAGCTCCGGTATTGTTTCAGGACATGTTCCCTGTTTTTTCCATGTATAAAATAATAATCGATCTGTCCGCTCCCATCTGTATACACATAAGTGCCATACATTGGAATCGTACAGCAGATAGCTGTCCGTTCCGCTGCCACACCAATTCCATATCCATGTTCAGAAACGATCAGCGGCATACGCATCTTTTTCCCTCCAAAGCTGATATATCTTGCCTTTTGGTTCATACGTTCCAGATCGTCGGCCAGAAGTCCCTTTATAAATAACGGTTCGTTCTTTTGCCAGTCAAAATAGACCCAATGCTGCGACGTATCATCTATCCTTTCAGACTGGCGCGGCAGTGTGGCTTTTTCTGACAGCAATAATTTTTTCTGAAGGTCAAAATACTGCAACGCCCCTGTTTTTTTGTCGACTTGGACATTCAGACTGCCAGTTACAACCTCTACCAGATATTTTCCATCTTTGATTGTCCAAAAACCAGCTTGCTCCGGCTGCGGATTCCAATATCCGGGTTCAAATTGTGTCATATTTCCTTTTCGAAACTGTACGCGAATCACTTCATCCTGTATCGGCGTCAGCCGCAGCGTCCCATAACTGCTGAGCAATTCCACATATTCTTTCGTTTTCCTTACCATACGTATGGAATTGTCAATATGGCCATGTCCCTTTGGCCGCAGCATACTGCTGTCCGGACATTGTCCAAACTGATACGGTGATAAATTCACAGGAACATCTTTTTGCATTTTTTCTTCTTTTTTTCTGATGACTGCAGCGCTTTTTCCCGCTGTGTAATCCGGCATTTTATATAGGGAACCGCCTGTTTTTAAAGCGGGCGCTTTTAGTTTTGCTGTGTTCTGCCTCGGATTTTTTTGAGGTGCATTTGCCGGTTTTTGTACCTGGATAGGCTTTGGCCCAAAATAACTACGTGCCGTCCGCTCTTTTTCTCCCTGCTTTGCTTTTAAAAGCTCCTGTTCTCTTTCTGTAATTTCTTCCTTCTGATACCGTATAGCTTCTTTTCTTACTTCGTTTTCCAACGACTGCATTCGTTTTTCTTCTGAAACAGGCTTTGCGATCAGGTCTGTCAGATTTCCCAGATGAACAACTTCCAGCTCATGCAGCGCACGCGTTGCAGCCACATATAAAAGCTTTACATATGCATCTTGTGCCGGATAGCTGTCCGCAGAAGGATTATACAAAAGTACCGCGTCAAATTCCAGCCCTTTCGTATACTCTACCGGAAGCACCATCACACCGCTGCCAAATTCCGCAGTTTCCAAATTCGTATCTGCCACTTGGATTTTCTGCCCAAGCATTCTGTTTACTGTCTCTGCCTGTGCTTCATCCCGACAGATCACCGCAACTGTCTCCCGTCCGTTCTTCTGCCACTCCGTGATACATGTGACCATCTCCTGCAGCATTTCTTCTTCACTGCCACACGCTTTGACACATACCTGTGACCCGTGCCGGCTGATTGGCTCTACCGGATAAATCGGGAAATTTCCATGACGCAGTATTTCCGTTGCAAAATGAGAGATTTCTACTGTATTACGGTAGCTTTTTTTCAGCAGGCCAAAACGATCATACGTCCCGGTCAGTATCAATTCCTGGAGCTTTTGCCAATCATTTAATCCATATCCAAAATAAATATTTTGTGACACATCGCCCATTATCGTATATGTGCATCCCCGCAGGCAATATTCCAGCACTCCGTAAGCCATCATGCCAAAATCCTGTGCCTCGTCAATAATCACATGCGTCGCTTCCCTCACGCCGTCTGTCTCCTTGATGCGTTTATAAATATATGCAAGCGCCGCCAAATCATATACATCAAATTCCTGTTCCTTGTAACGAACTATCTTTCCATTCTGCCGCTGTGCCTGTAAAAACTGCTCATATACCTCATATATCGATCCTTTCCAGACATCTTTGCCAAAATGCCAGCGCATCGTACACTGCAGCTCTTTTCTCTCCTTCGCAGTATAAGAAACATGTTTCCCGGACATCTCTGTTTCCAGCCTGGACAGTAAGACCTCATTGAGCATATTGATTCTTCCCTGCATAGAAACCTGCGGCATCGTTTTAAGATAATCGACAATCTCTGACTTTTTTAATAAAAGCGTTCCATTTTTTTCCACGTACACTTCTGCAACTGGAATCGTCTTTTGTTCAAAATCTTCGCAAAACTTCACAAGATCCTGAAACCATGTAAAGCTCCCCTTGATACAGGAGCTTCTATCCTTTTTATCTACCGAACAGATCTGAGAGGAAAGTGGATCCCAGTCTTCATACAATAATCTTGTAAACAGCTCTTCCATCGTCATCTGAGATACGCCGTATACATCCAGATCAGGCAACACGCTCGTAATGTAATTGAGCAAAATGCGGTTGCTCCCAATAATATAAAAATCCTGCGGACGGAACTGTTCTTCGTAATTGTATAAAATGTACGAAATGCGATGCATTGCTACTGTTGTTTTTCCGGAACCTGCCACCCCCTGCACGATCAGGTTCGTTTTTGGAGACTGCCTGATAATTGCATTCTGTTCTTTTTGTATCGTGGCAATGATTTCCCCCAAAACCGCCTTTTTACTTTTTGCCAGATATTGTGTTAACAGATCGTCATTTGCCACTACATCCGAATCATAAAAATCTTTTAGCCTGTCATTCTCAATCTCATAGGTACGCTTTCTTTTTAAATCAATTGCAAAGCACCCTTCATTTTTTACCTTGTACGTGCATGGGCCAATCGCATTTTCATAATAAACCGAAGCAATCGGCGCCCGCCAGTCTATCACCAGCGGATATGCATCACTGTCTGAAATGCCTGTCCGCCCAATATAATAAGATTCTGCCTGCTTTTGCTTAGGATCTTTAAAATCAATTCGTCCAAAGTATGGTTTTTTCCGTGCTTTCTGACAGCGCAGCAAGTCACGTCTGTTTTCCTGTATCTGAGAATGCGTATTATGAAACAATGCAAGCGCTTCTTTATCTTTTGTGCCATAAACTTCCATCAGATCATCCAGTTCGTCTGTCAGCTGACGGATATATGTTTCTGTTCTTGTCAGATTTTTCTGCGCCACACGAATAATCCGAGCCAGCTGCGCTTCTTCTTCCTTCCTAGTCAGACCGGGTATCGGGTGAGTTTTTTTTGCTGCTTTCATCTTCTCCTCCTATTCCATAAGGGACCGTAAATAGATCCTATCATTTTACTTACCGTTCCTAAATATATCAACTCCCTTGTCCTCTCAATGATAAGGGACAAGGGAGTTTTTCATTACGTGTATTATACCTCTTTCCATACATTTCTTCAATAAAAACATACTGCACAGATATCTGACAAAATGGTAGTAATTTTAAATCCAAATTTCTTCCACGTGTATATTTCTTTTATGATCCTTCATACAAACTGCTCCATTCTTTTGCCGTATTCGCTTATCTTATACATCCTGTCTGTAAATCTGAACACCCATCCAAATCATCCACACATAAGCCAATGTCTTCGGTATCATTAACATACCAATGATCGGCAATACTCCACTGAGCAAAACAACGGGCAGATAAAATCCGAAAGAAAGCGTTACGGCAAGCGGCATAAATCGAAATGCCAAAAGTCCCGTCTTTTTCGTTTCAAGCGCAAAAATAACAATGATAATCATCCCCATAACCGCAAATGGCACATTCCGAAGAATTCCATTAGCCAATGGCTGTCGGTATGTAAGCCACTCATTCTGCGGAAGCAAACAAAAACCGATTCGAAAAGCAGCTAAAACATAAAGTATTACTGTTAAATAGCTGCGTCCTTCTATTTTAAAATAGTCGCGCCAAACAGCGTACAGTATCAAATAAAAGATTGTCATTGTAATCGATGTTACAAATTTTCCAATCCCAAGCGCAACTGCATTTGCCTCCAGACCTGTGGTAAACAAGGCATAGCTGCGCGGCAACAGATGAAATGCATCTCCGGCTCCTAACAACGCCGCCATCCATCCTAATTTTTTTACTAACGGTGTTGTCCCTCGTAACAGCATCGTGAAACCTGATGAAAGTGCAAATCCAAGATATAAAATATCAAAAATAGTTTCTGCTATTGCCTGTGGCATAATAATCCCTCCTGTCATTTCACTATTATAAGATCTTTTTTACAGTATCTTTATTATAAGATCTTTCTTACAGTATTTTTCTTTTCGTATCTTTATCATAATATCATTCTTACGGTATCTTTCTTTTCGTATCTTTAATTATTAAATATCTTTCTTACAATATTTTTTGCATCTTTATTAAAATATCCTTATTTGTATGTTATTTTTTATCATTTCTATGATTATCTTATAACTGCCGATAAATCATACGCTGAATAACACGAATGAAAAACTCTGTTTGAGAACCTTCCGTTTTTAACAGTTCCATCAAATTCATTCGAATAAACTCAGAAAATTGTTCTTTGGTAAAGCTGTCGTCCCAAATATCATTCCAAATATTGGGGTCCTGCTCCATGCGCCTTAAAAGCATCTGTTTGAGTTCTTCTTGTGCAGACGCCATTGATTCCTGTCCTGCCAGACGTACGCCGCCCAAACGATTCATCCATTCTCCGGCTGGCTTGCGGATTCTTTCCTTTAAATAAAGAATCATTTCTAACAGCGCTTCACAAAAAGATTCTGCAGAAATGGCTGCATCCATTTCTAAAAGCGTCTGTTTCCAGTACTCCTTTGTCAGTATGAGAAGAATTTCATCTTTACCGGAAAAATAATTGTACACGGTGCCGCTCGCCACACCGGCTTTTTTTGAAATGGAACGAATATTCAGTTTGTCTATTCCCTCTTCCTCTGCAAGCACACGGGCAGTATTTAATAACTTCTGCCTTAGCGAATCATCTTTCTTTTTCATAATCCCCTTTCTGCCTGGCACTACCCCAATGAAACCAGTTCGCAGCACACAGAAACATACATATAAACAACCGATGATATGTTTCTGGCTCCTTTCGTATTTGTTATGTTTTCTGTGCAAATTCATTTTTCTGAACATGTTCACTTATATTGTAATAACTAAAAATGGTTTTGTCAATATATTTCTGAACATGTTCATTTCTAATTTGATTCATGACGCTTTGCAGCAGCTCAATGCGTGATCCAAACTGTTACGACGATTCCAGTCATTGAATCTAACAGTTTAAGAAAACTTTTTCAGCATAAAAGGAGCAGCAGTATCACACTGCCGCTCCTTAAATCTCTATGATATATAACCAGATTCTACCACGTTTTCTACCGTTTTGTTCTCCTATTTCTGCTTTACCGTAAGCTTACATGATACGCTCTTTCCATTGATTTTGGCCTGAATCGTCGTCGTACCAGCTGCTTTTGCCGTTACTTTCCCTTTGCTCGTCACTGCCGCCACTGCTGTATTGCTGGAAGTCCATGTTACATCACCTTTTAAGCCATAAGCCTTTGCTTTAAATGTATATGTCTTCCCAACTGTCAGCTGTTTTGTAGAAGCAGTCATTTTAACTGTCGGATTTTTAACCGTAACTTTTATTTTCAACTTATAAGTTGTATCATTCTGCGTTACCTTTACAGTAATGACAGCCGTTCCTTTTGCCTTTGCAGTTACTTTGCCTTTCTGATCTACTACGGCAATTTTCTTATTATTAGAGCTGTAAACAACTTTTGCATCATCTGCCAGTCCGTTGATCTTTACCGTGAACTTCTGACCTGCATAAGCTGTCTTCTTATCTGCCGCACTCGGAACTTCTGCAGGTTTTGCAGCTTCCACAAAACGCGGCTTTGCATCTATGACAAGTGGACCTTCTTTTCCTAGTTCTTTCACTTTTTCAATAAGCGAAATATTATCAGCTACATTCGTATTCACTGAAGATACCCTGTCTTCAACAAATGCGGAATACTTATTTCCACCTGTTGCCAGATATTCGTTCGTAACAAGCGAATATGTCTTTTCCGGATCAATCAAAGTTCCGTCTGCCAGACGCACATCAAATACCTGCTGATCTTCCGAGAGACTCAGGTCATACTTTGCAGTCAGGCCGGACATCTGCATATTTGAAGAATCATTACCAACAACCTGCTCTAACAATTTTACAATCTGGCTGCCGGTCATCTCAATCTTATAAATGAGATTGCCAAACGGTGCTACCGTATAAATATCATTAACCGTCAGCTTCTTTGCTTCAAAATTGGTACGAATGCCGCCATCATTACAAAATGCAAAATCTACATCTTCATCATAGCGCATCATATCTGTAATCCAGTTGCCCATTACAGATGTTAATGATCCTTCCAGCAAAGTTCTCTCAAGCGCCACCGGAAGTTCTGCAATTTCTTCATTTAACAGTGGTGCAACTTCTTCCACTGCCGTATTGGAAATCTTAAGAATCTCTTCGTCAAAATCTGCTTTGTTTGCTTCCGAGTATTTTAATTTGTCAGCATTCTCATAAATATCAATGTATTCCGGTGTTGATACAGATACTTTGTTGTCAGCCCCAATCGTCATTGTCGCTGTCGCAAAACCTCTTGCCTCCCGATTGCCCTGTCCGTAAGGAATGCCGTTGCTTCCTGTGCCGACCTTGATCTGATGGGAATGTCCGCCAAACAGTACATCAATATAACCTGCTTCAAACTTCTCTACTGCTTCCTGCGCATCATCATGTGCCAAGACAATTACTGCGTCCGCTTCCCCTTTTGTTTTTAAATCTTTTGCGAGATTATTCACTAAAGATGCATCTTCGCTGATCGTATACGGAGCAATTCGCTCAGCCATAATGTCTGCAGAATATTCGTCCGCCCATCCAATGACCGCAATCTTTTTGCCGTTTCTTTCGATCACTGTATACGGCTTTGCAAAATCAACCAGCTTTCCGGTTTCTTTTACAAAAATATTGCATGCAAGCATTGGAATCTGACTGTCTGCCAGTGTCGCTTCATTCGTTGTAACTTTTTCAATTCCCCAGTCAAACTCATGATTGCCTACTGCAGATGCGTCAAACTTCATCGCATCCAATGTCTGGATCAAATACTTTCCAAACGAAAGATTTGATAACGGTGTTCCCTGGAACGTATCCCCACCATTTAATGCGATAACATCGCCTTTCTCACGATAGTCCTGAAACAGCTTTGCCATATAAGCCATCCGATACTGATACTCAGCTTTGTCACTGCTTGGTGTCTCAACAAGATGTCCATGGATATCCGTTGTTTCCAGCAGGGTAATGACTACGTCCCCCTCTGCTGCCTGCACCTGATAGGAAGACATACCCGCCATTCCCAACATCAATGTCAATGCCAAAAACAAAGACAGCAGCTTTTTCATTTTTTGTAACATAAATTCCCTCCCTTTCCTTTTACTTATAAAATTAGTAATATTGTACAATGAACATTTCATTGTACTTCTAATTCTATAAGAAAAATGACGAAAAAGCAAGGAATTTTTTCCTTTTATTGGAACTTATTTATAAATCACTGTTGTTTTGAAAACTTCATATAGAAACAGTTTCCATTATTCATTTTTTAGTGGTGGCTGTTGGTATAATTTACGATTAATTTCATTCTTTACGATCTCAATCTCCGCTTCCGCTGCTTCGATTCCTCCATTTTTCAAATGACGTTCAATTCTTTCAACTAAAGTAAGCTGATCAAAAAGATTCGCATTTAATTCTTTTTCATTTGATGGCATATGATGTCCAACTCCTTTCCTTTTTTCTTCACATAATTTGATATTAACTATTATAACACAACTTTGTATCATTTCCCATATCAAATCTTTCGCTGTCATTCATCCACTATTATTTTTATGTAGCAGTTTAGATCATCCATGAAACTGTTACGTATCCAGCCATTGGAAAGTCTCCGCTCTGCTATGAAACTGGTTTGAAAATCATATGTTTATATCTGGACAGCGCCATGTAGAGGATCATACCCAAAATACCGCAGGATATGATTTCTCCGATTCCCACAGTCAGCATCATAAATGGAATCGGCAAAGGCACCTGATATCCATACTTCAAGACAAATGGCACAATCAGGGAATTTGATACAATTGGTGCAACCGGTGCAAAAAATCGGTTTTGTCTGCGTAACAGGTAAGTAAATACGGCACCAATCAAGGTGGCAAAACTTCCAAAAATAATATCCAATACCATACATCCGCCCAAAATATTGCTGAGCAGGCATCCGACAAAAAGTCCTGGAATCGCAGCCGGAGTAAACGCAGGCAGGATCGTTAGCGCTTCTGAAAGACGCACCTGGACTTCTCCATAGGAAAACGGTGCAAACGCAAGTGTAATCACCACGTAGACAGCGGCAATCATAGCCGCCTGTGCAAGAAACTGCACAGAAATAGTTTTGTTTTGTTTCATTGTCTGATTCTCCTTTAGTTTTGTTTTACGAGTGGAAGGTCTCGAACACTCGATTCATTTTACGCCGGAAATCGGCGGCAAGTCCGCAAAGCCTCTGTTTTTGCGGACGATACAACGGATATGAGTATAGCATGTATCAAATAAAAAATCAAGAGATCACTTTGAAGCCTTTCTAAAATTTATCAACGGACAACAGATGCCATTAGGTTTGAACAATAACCATCTTGCACTTTATTCATCTAGTTCGTCTTGTGTGTGTCTTGCTCCAACTGCTTTTCTATGATAAAATCAAAAAATATGTTAAAATCAGATAAAAGTACTGCATGAGGATATCAGGCAGCTGTCTGTATCATCATGAAAAAATATAATACAGGAGAAAAACACCATGAATAAAGCTGAAATCTATGAATTTCTAAAAAGCAACGACATCTGGCATGACATTACGGAACACGCAGCAGTCTATCATATGTCGGATCTATCTGAAACTGCACTCCCCTTTCCGCAATCAGATGCAAAAAATCTTTTTGTACGCGATGACAAAAGGCGTAATTATTATCTGATTACGGTCATGGGTGATAAACGTGTGAATTTAAAACAATTTCGGCAAAAAAACGGAACACGTCCACTCTCATTTGCCTCCGAACACGAACTAATGGATCTTATGGGGCTGATTCCCGGCGCCGTAACCCCATTCGGCATCTTAAATGATACCGAATGCAGAATTCAGTGTTTTTTAGATGCATCCTTTCTAAACGCACCCGGTCTTATCGGTGTCCATCCGAATGACAATACGGCAACCGTCTATCTGAAAACAACGGATTTGATCCATATTCTGAAAGAACATGGCAACAGCGTTCATATCATCCAGATAGAATAACCGATATTACGCTGTTACATTTGTTATGACTGATATTCCTGTTTTAAATGAAACCGGCTGACCAACTCATGCAGACGATTGGACTGACCGGACAATTCAGCGCTTGTCTGTGCGCTGCTTTGTGCGGCAGAAGAATTTGACTGTACAACATTGCTGATCGCATCTACGTGATCTGTCAGCTTTTCCAATACGGCTTTCTGATTCTGCGAAGCGCTGCTGATCTTATCCATAGCGCTTACAACCTCTTCTGAGCCGCTCATGACGGATTCCAAAGACCTGGCAGTATGGTCTGCGATTTCCATACCGTTCTCTACTGCACTTTGTGAAGTCTTGATTAAAGAAGCTGTCTGATTGACTGCTTCTGCACTTTTAGACGCCAGATCACGAATTTCATTTGCAACAACTGCAAAGCCTTTTCCTGCTTCCCCTGCTCTTGCAGCCTCAATGGAAGCATTTAAGGAAAGCAGATTTGTCTGTTCTGCAATATCTTCAATCGTCTTTACAATTTTTTCTATTTCACCGGAAGAATGGCTGATTTCAGTCATTGCCTGTGTCAGATGGTTCATCTCTTTATTACTTTGCCTGATATTACGCCCAACTTCCGTAACTGCTGCATTTGCTGTCTGTGCATCCGTTGCATTTGCAGCGACATCCCCGGACAGACTTTCGATCGAGGCTGCTAACTGTTCAATCGCTGCTGCCTGCTCTGCAGCGCCATCCGAAAGAATCTGCGCACCAGATGAAACATGCGCAGAACTGGCTGATACTTCATCTGCAGAACGTACGATTTCATGAAGCGTATCATTTAAAGACTGCGAGATCTTTTCAATAGATGCCTGTATCGGAATAAAGTCACCGATATAATTTTGCGTAATTGCAATATCCATATGATTGTCTGCCATCTTAGACAATTGTTCAGAAATATCTTCCACATAATTACTTAACGCAGCGCTGATATGGTTAAACGCCTGCGAAAGTCTCCCAAGCTCATCTTCTGACTGGATGTCAATATGGATATTTAAATCCCCTTCTTCCAATCTGGCCGCTTTTTCTGTAATTACCTGAATCGGTTCCAAATATCTTTGTATCATGCGATTCACAGTGTGTAATAAAACAATTCCAAGCAGCACTACGATAAACGTCAGCTTCCCGGTGCTTTCTAAAATAGCCCAGTAAAATTCTGTGCTGTTAACAGCCATATGTAACGTCCATTGCGTCTTTCCGCCTGTCGTCAGAGGAACCGTCACTGTCATGCCGCGTCTGCCCGTCCCAAAGTTTTTGCCGCCTTTCATAAGGAAACGGCTGTTCTCCTGATCGCCTTGCGGCATTTCACGCACCTTTTGCGCATAAGATTCCAGTTTTTCCAAGCCGGCATCCGTGGCCGCCAATCCCACTTTTTCTTCGTCGGAGGAATCCACCAATACGGTTCCGTCTTCTGCAAGCGCCGCCAAATGCGCTGTTTTGTAATCCGTACTGACTAATAACTGTTCCTGCATATGATCGAGTCCCACATCAACGCCGGTAACCCCAAGAAAATTTCCCTGTGCATCAAAGATTGGCGCAATAATGCTTATCATCATTATATTTTTTCCCATCAGCTCATACACATAAGGATCCATAATATACGGTTTTCCAGATTCTTTTATCTGCATATAATATTCTTTTGTATAATTGTCAAATGCATCCTCGTGTTTTTCGAATACATATCCAGTCTGTTCTTCATTGGGGTATACGACAGATTCATATGCAATCTCTCTGTGATGGATACTATAAGGTTCTCCATTTTCATCCGCAATCGCATTCTGCTCAAAATAAGCAAACGCTGTCGGATACCCTCCACCGCTTTCCAAAAGGCCCACAAGCGCAGTATCAATCGCCTGTCTTTGCTCCTTTGTGTCCAGTTGCGAAATATTTCGGAGAGATCCGGCAAAACCGACTACTTTTCCATAAGCGTTTTCAATATCATTTGCAACTAAAAAAGCATTTTCATAAGCGGCTGCGGCCAGCTTTTCCCGATTTACCTGAATCAATGCTCTTGCAGCAAGAAAAGCAGACATCAAAATGGTCAGCAGAAAAATACCGGCAGTAATTACTGCCATTTTGGAAATAATCTTTTTGCTAAGACTGCTGTTATCAGCTTTTGGTGACTTAGCTTTCTTTTCTCTTTGTAACATAACATTTTCTCCTATAATATGATTATTTTGAAATGTATTTATAATAACTTTATTTTCCAGTGAAGTCAAATGCTTGTTGTATTTTTATCCATAGCAGTAACCACTTAAGCAGCCTTGCCTATACCTTTCATAAAAAAACCGGAAAAATCACCCTAAATCTGCTCAGCCTTCCGCACTCACGGAAAAAGAAAAGCAAAGAGAACGGGCAAACAAAGAAATCACCCGTCTTGCATCAGAATTTTTAAAGACTGTTACACCGGAAAATATTAACAACGTGTGCGAATTAGATGATTTTCAGACTTGTGTGCCGGATAAAAACGGCGTATTCACTTACTCCTTCCGCATCGGTGACAGCGATACCGGATATCATACTGAAAAAATAGACGACTGTTTTAACGACAAGACACCAGGAGTTTTAAACATCTCTGATGGTTTTGGTCTTGGCAGCAGAACCGATCATTACTATAAAATAGAAAGTATAACGTTTACGACTTATATGATGAATGAAGATGGCACTGTCACAAGAAGCGCCTATCGACCAAACAGCAAATCGGTCAAAAAAATAAAAGCGAAATGCAAGGCCAATCTGAAACAAAATGATGATACGCTGAAAGAACATTAGAAAAATCATTGCGCTTAAAATCTTTCAGTCCTGCCAAATGGCGGGACTGAAAGCAAATCAGTTACTTTGTTGAGCATTGTCTCCTCGAACACCCCCTTTTTAATACCTGTAAAAACGATATTTTGGATTGTTGTTTCATATACTGTAAACAGATTTCGTTTGTATTAACAGTCAATGTCATTTACTTGACGGATTCCCGAAAGACTCTGCATCTGGCGAACATTATAATTTACAATCTCAATAACTTTTTCCTCTTGAAATCCAGTTTTAACCTTAAGTTGTTGTAATAACTGTTCATAAAACATAAATCCGAATCTTATATACCCACATCTTCCAATATTTTTCTCAATTCATTCTTATTCAACGGCTGGCTGAAATCTATCTTCAAATCCTGCAGATTTCTTCGTAAATGATCCTGCATATTGAAACTAAAATAAGATAACAGTAATTCTTTCGTTACATCCGCAGGACGCAGCATTTGGATGGAACTGACTCCTTCTAGAACAAGTAAACTTTCTAATAAGTCAACATCATTGGCAAATGCCGTATTGATTAATATGGATTCAATCACTTGCGGCTCCTGCCCTTCTCTTACCAATGTCAGCCCTTTGCCAAGCATAGGAAAATTTATAATATTGTACTCATAGTCCTCGATCTTGGATATACCTTCCCTGACAACATTTTGATTAATTTCAAGTATTGTCCGAAGCATTTGGATTTGCTTTAACTGGTTTTTTTCTGAAAAATCTTTTTTTAAATAACGATATAGCGCAAGCATTATTTCTGTCTTCATATCATCATCCTTTTCTAATTACTTAATTTATGAAGTTAGGATCGAAACCTTCCATTATCTGAAAGCATATGAAACGATTTTGTAACAGTTTTATAGATTATCTGAACCGTTCCATGATTTCTGTTTTTTATTAAATATCTTATCACAATACATTGCATTTTACTATCTATATCCTTATAATAAAATACAAAGCATTTGTATTTGTGGCTACTATTCAGATAAAACCCATTGACCGGTTACCTATTTATCACACCCATTTGCAATAGATTTTCATAAAAATACACTCTATCATCTTTAAAACGAGGTATGCTATGTATCAAACATATTTACAAGACTGTCAAAAGCAATCCATCCGTCTTCATAACCAATGCAGAAAGATTTCTTTTTGGCGCATGATTACAGCTGCCGCCGCAGCTGCATTTTTCTCATTCGGATATGCAAAGTCCTTCTCTTTTTGCTATCTGTTGTGTGCCGCAGCTGTGCTTTGTTTTCTATTTCTTGTGAAGGTAACTAATCAAAAGAAAGACAGACTGTCTGATCTGTCTGATTTTGAATCTGTTATCCATGATTATGAAGCAAGGCTTGACGATGGCTGGAAACAATTTTCCATAGATGGATCTCAAATGCATGCATATGCCATGCCACATGCCAGTGATTTGGATCTTTTGGGAAAGCATTCATTATTTCAATATATTTGCACGGCCAGTACTGTATTTGGGCAAGAGCAGCTTGCCCGTTTGCTGACGCAGCCGGATTTGGACGTTGCTTTCATTCCAAGCCGCCAGCAGGCAGTAAAAGAACTGACACAAAAAACCGATTTTACTCTGCATTTTGAAGCATCGGCAAGAAATTTAAGAACGGTTTCCTATGACGAAAGCAAAAAAAATCTGGATGATTTTTTTCATGCCTTAGAACAGGAAAGCAACACGTCATTGTTAAAGAGCCTCACGATTGATATCGTTCCTTTCCTGACATTGGCTTTTTTCTTCTGTTATTTATGCGGCATTCAACAAGATTTTACATTTTCCTGTTTCATGGTATGCGCAATGCTCCAGCTTTTTGCTGCTTTTCTTGCAAACAGGCATATCAGCAGGCTGCTTGCGCCCGTATATAAAATGAACCAGACACTTACACCATACCGCAAACTGATCGATTTACTGACACAAGAGTCATTTGACAGCCCTTATCTGCAGCAGCTTCAGCAATCGCTTTCACAAAAGGAAAACGCGGCTTCGGCGTTTAAAGAGCTTGCATCCATTGCTGACGCTGTCGTTTTACGTCATAATGTCTATGCCTGGCTTCTTCTCAACAGTCTGTTTTGTTATGATTTTCACTGTATCAAACGATACCGCAAATGGCAGACCGCATATCGGCATACTTTACGCATATGGCTGGAAGTAATTGGAACTGTCGAAGCTTTCATCAGCCTTGGTGTCGTCGCACGTACCAGACAGACATATACACTGCCGCAAATTTTAGATATCGGCAAACCGGTCTTGTCTGCCTGCGCATTAAAACATCCTCTTTTAAAAGAGCAGGCTGCAGTCGATAATGACTTTGACTTGACACATCAGACCTGTATTATTACCGGCTCTAATATGTCAGGAAAAACTACCTTTATGCGTACGATTGGTGTGAATCTGGCGCTTGCTTATGCCGGAGGATTCTGCGCTGCTTCTGATTTCTGCGCCTCCTATATGAAAATCTGTACCTCTATGCGTACGTCAGATAGCGTCAATGAAGGCATTTCTTCCTTTTATGCCGAACTGCTGCGTATGCAAAACATTATGGAAACAAGCAGAAAACAGCAGCCAATGATCGCTTTTATCGATGAAATCTATAAAGGTACCAATTCCAAAGACCGGATTTTAGCAGCAAGGGAGACCGTTAGAAATCTTGCAAAGCCTTATATTCTGACAATCCTTACTACGCATGACCTGGAGTTATGTGACTTAGAACATGACAGTGATATTGATGCAGTCAATTACTATTTCACCGAACGATACAGTCAAAATGAGATTTTATTTGATTACAAGATCAAAAAAGGACGTTGCAGTACTACCAATGCATATTATTTACTGCATATGGCTGGTATTTTATAGTAAAAAAACTGTGGATATTTTCATGTCCACAGTTTTTTTACTATTTTTTAGTTGTCTTTTGGCACATCTTTCATACTAAAGCTGACACGTCCCATCTTATCTTTTCCAAGGCAGACAACAGTAACCATATCTCCTAATGTGAGTACATCCTCCACGTGATTGATTCTTCCTTTTGTAATCTTAGAAATATGCACCATACCTTCTTTGCCTGGAGCAAACTCGATAAATGCGCCAAACTCTTTGATACTAATAACTTTTCCTTTGAAAATCTGACCTTCTTCAAAGTTTGTTGTAATGATTTCTATCATTTCCACAGCTTTTTGCATCATCAGCCTATCTGTGCCGCAAATAGATACAGCACCTTCATCATTAATATCTATCTTAACTCCGGTACGTTCAATGATCTCATTAATCGTCTTACCTCTTTGTCCTACAACATCGCCGATTTTCATCGGATCAATTTGAATCTGTATAATCTTTGGCGCAAGCGGCGCTACTTCCTTACGCGGCTCTGCAATGGCTTTTGACATAACTTCATCCATAATGTAAAGCCTTGCTTCTCTTGTCCGTGCAATGGCTTCTTCTACGATCGGTCTGGTCAGACCATGGATTTTAATATCCATCTGGATAGCTGTAATGCCATCATGTGTTCCGGTTACTTTAAAATCCATATCTCCAAAGAAATCTTCCAATCCCTGAATATCCGTCAGCACTACATAATCGTCGTCCGTATCACCTGTAACAAGACCGCAGGAAATGCCGGCTACCATTTTTTTAATCGGCACTCCGGCCGCCATCAACGACAGACAAGAAGCGCAGGTCGATGCCATGGATGTAGAACCATTGGATTCAAAAGTCTCGGAAACAGCACGAATCGCATATGGAAACTCTTCTACAGATGGCAATACCGGAACTAATGCTTTTTCTGCCAGCGCACCATGTCCAATCTCACGACGTCCCGGCCCTCTGGACGGCTTTGTCTCGCCGACCGAATAAGACGGGAAATTATAATGGTGCATATATCGTTTTAAAACAATATTTTCATCCAGCCCGTCTACTTTTTGTACTTCAGACATTGGCGCAAGCGTTACAATATCGCAGATCTGTGTCTGTCCGCGTGTAAACATTGCAGAACCATGCACTCTTGGTATTAAATCAATCTCAGCTGCCAGTGGTCGGATCTGATTGATCTTACGTCCATCTGGGCGTCTGTGGTCTTTTAATATCATCTTTCGAACTGTCTTTTTCTGATATTGATAAACTGCTTCTCCAAGTACAGCCAGCCACTCCTCGTTTTCTGCAAACGCCTCTTCAAATCTTTCCGTAACCTTACGAATATTTTCTTCACGTTCCTGTTTTTGATCTGTGAAGACTGCCTCTTCCATCTCCTGCGGCGTTACAATTTCTTTCATAGCAGCAAACATTTCTTCTGAAATAGCGCAGCTTGTATATTCATGCTTTGGTTTTCCAACCTCAGCAACAATTTTATTAATAAAATCATTAATCGTCTGATTAATGTCATGTGCCATATAAATGGCTTCCAGCATCTTTGCTTCCGGGATTTCGTTTGCTCCAGCTTCGATCATAATGACTTTTTCCATCGTCGATGCGACCGTAAGCTGCAGATCACCTTCATCCCACTCCTGCTGAGACGGATTTACGATATACTTCCCGTCCACCATTCCAATCTGCGTCATCGCACACGGTCCGCAAAACGGAATATCCGAAATGCAGGCAGAAATTGCTGCTCCTAACATTGCGGTAATTTCCGGACGGCACAGTGGATCCACGCTCATAACCATATTATTTAATGTAACATCGTTGCGGTAATCTTTTGGGAACAACGGGCGCATTGGACGATCGATCACACGGGAAGTTAAAATCGCATTTTCAGACGCTTTTCCTTCCCGCTTGTTAAAACCGCCTGGTATCTTTCCTACGGCATATTGTTTTTCTTCATACTCTACGCTTAACGGGAAAAAATCAATCCCATCTCTTGGTTTGTCAGATGCAGTTGCAGTGGAAAGCACCGTCGTCTCACCATACCGTATCAGCGCCGCACCATTTGCCTGCGCACATACACGGCCGATTTCAACGGTAAATGTCTTTCCGCCGATTTCCATAGAATAACTATTATACATTTCTTTTCTCCTTTTTTATTGGTTTGGGTGTCAGAAGGAAACTGCCGAAGCACATCAGCAGCTTCCTTTTAACACCCCAACCGTATAATTTTTTACCTTGAAGTTTTCACATTCCTAAAAAAGAGCGGAAAAACTCCGCTCTTTTCATACAGAATTATTTTCTTAATCCTAAGCGCTTAATCAAAGTACGGTATCTTTCGATATCACTCTTCTTAAGATAAGCCAGAAGTCCTCTTCTTTGACCAACCATCTTCAAAAGTCCCCTTCTGGAATGGTGATCCTTCTGGTTTACTTTTAAATGCTCGGTCAGCTCATTGATACGCTCTGTCAAAAGTGCGATCTGTACTTCCGGTGAACCTGTGTCGCCTGGCTTATTGCCATACTCTTTAATAATCGTTTCTTTCTTTTCTTTTGATAACATGAAAATGTCCTCCATCTATTTTATAATCGCCCGATAACACATGATACTCAGTAAAAGGTCGGAGCCTCCATCTACCGAATATGGGCTTACTCATGCCTTTCCAATATAGCATACCTGCCAGTTGTTGTAAACTGTTTTTTTCTAAAATGCATAAGATTTCATACGGTACAGGTTACTTAAAACATCCTTCTGCAGCAGATCGGCGTACGGTAAAATGCATTCGATACTTTAATTCCGTCACGGCTGTTGCTTGCGTGTACAATCTGACCATTCCCGATATAAATTGCTACATGGCTGATAGAACTACCGCTTCCATAGAAAATCAAATCGCCCGGCTGCAGTTCCGATGTACTCACACTTCTTCCATATCCTGCCTGTCCTCTGGAAGAATGTGGCAGGTACACGCCATACTGCGCCATAATCTGCATCGTAAATCCGGAGCAATCGACTCCATTTGTCAAGCTTGTCCCACCCCAGACATAGCGGCCGCCTACATAGCTTAATGCTTTTTGTACGAGAGAATATTTCGTATCCGGAACTTCTGCGCTGCGTTCTGCTTCTGTATAAGGCATTGCCTTTTTCAACTCTTCAGAAAGGTTGACATACTGTGCATTCACAAAACCATTTTCATCATCCAGCTTGATTTCAATCCATTCGTTGCCTTCTTCTACTACTTCTAATTCTTCATCTGTCGTTACAATCGTAAGAATCGTACAGTCTGTATTTGGTTTTTCCCGTATGTATACGGTGAGCGTATTTACCGTCGCCATCGTCTTTTTTAATTTTTCCGCCATTTCTCTGGCCTGATCTCCGGTAATAATATAATCTCCTCTGACATAACCGCTTACTTTCCCAGAACGTATCCGATACCAGCCATCTTTGGTGTCTAAAATCTCACAGCCTGCTTCTGCCGGCAATTTTCCCACGATTTTAGCATCTTCTCCCGCTTCTGCACGGATGTTTAAATAATTGCTTACGTTGGCAATACCCAGATTTGTATATCCGCAAATTGTCTTATCTTCAGGATCTTTTATTTTTTTCGAACGCTTTTCAGCCTTCCCTGCATTCTTTGGATGTTCTTTAGACGTATCAGCTGTCACTGCACTGCGCGCAGAACTCACGTCTCCTTCTTTTGCAAGCATTGTTACTTTTGCATTGTCATTTAAACACTCTGCCAGTGCCGCACTGACGCCCGCGCGAATAGATGCCGCCTGTGTTGCTACTGTACCTGAATGTAATACCGCTGTCATAGCCGTCATAAAGATTGCTCCAAGTTTTATGAATCTGAATTTCATAATTTCCTCCTGAATGATGATTATCTATTGTTTTTTATTTATGTTAATTTATTTCTTTTACATAGTTTTATCTGTTTCATTGTAAAAATGTGAAATTTTTTCACAACCTTTTTTCATTATAGCAATATCACTTATTGCTGTCAACGGCGTTGTAACAATTTTGTAATAAAAAATAACAGCAATTTAGATAGAGTGTTGCATAAATTACTATATCATTTCAATGGCGCCTGTATTTTTAAAATACTCTGCCCCATATGCAATATCTTTTTCCAGCTGTCTTTTTAATTGTCCGATCCCATCGAATTTCATTTCTGGACGTTCAAAGTGCAGCAGCTCTACTTTTGCTGTCCGCTCATAAACATCACCTTTGAAATCATAAATATAAGTCTCCGCTCCGGCCGGATTGTCTCCTTGAATCGTCGGCTTCATACCGATATTTGTAATGCCTTTGTACTGTTTTCCATCGAGTTGAATTTGAGATACATAGACGCCAAACGGCGGCAGGAGCTTTTGGGGCGGCGGTGTGATATTGATCGTAGGAAATCCGATTGTACGGCCAAGCTGATTTCCATGAATGATTTTTCCCTGAATAAAATAAGGATATCCAAGCAGTTCATTCGCAAGCTCCATGCTCCCATTTAGCAAAGCTTCTCTAATATAAGTACTGCTGATGTCTCGGCCCTGATACTGCATCTTTTGCATGACCAGAACATGATAACCATACAGATCTGCATAGTTTTGCAGCATATGATAATCCCCTCTGCGATGATGCCCAAAGTGAAAGTCTGTGCCGACTACGATCCATTTCACACAGAGACGTTTTACCATTTGCTCGATAAACTTCTCTGCTTCCATCTGCATGATTTCTTTTGTGAAAGGACACTCAATCAAATAATCTGCGCCGCGCTCCATAAACAGCTGTTGTTTTTCTTCATTTGTTGTAATGACTTGCTGAATATTTTCATTTGTCTGATTCGGAGGAATATCAAACGTAAAAACAGCTGCTTTCAGTCCTGTCCTTGCTTTTTCAAATACGGATTCCATCAGAAGTTCATGTCCGCGGTGCAGCCCATCAAATTTTCCAAGTGAAAGAACAGTCGGTTCTGTGAGCTGTAAATGCAAAAAATCTTTTTCATATCTCATGCTCTGTTCTCCCATTCCTTTCGTGCGACTGATACTGTTTTTCATTTCCTTGTCTGACGTTTTTTTCAATCTTCTTTCGGACAGCATTGCTTTGCATTTTCTTAACCGCATTTTCCTGTCCGAATATTTTTAAAGGCTTATAATCTTTGCGTACATCATCCGGCGTATAAAGTGCATAAAATACGGAATTGAGGTAAACACGACAAGTTGGATTTGATTCAGATAACATAAGCGAATCTGCATCTGTATAACACAATGCCTGCTGTGGCAGGCGATTGCCGTTTTGCAGCATTTTTTCATATTGCGGTTTTACCTGTGTCTTTGGATATTGTAAAAACAGACGGTCGATCGGTATGAGCACATCATCCAGCCGATTTTCCTGTGCTAACTTTTGAATTTGTTCCAAAGTAAATGCCTGTTCCAGTTCAAAAATACTGACCTTGGTACGCAGCAGCTCTTCCATACATCCGCCGCAGCCCAGCCGCTGTCCGATATCATGACAGAGCGTACGAATATAAGTACCTTTCGAACAATGTACGCGCAGCTTTATTCTTGGAAGATCCATCCACAAAGTTTCAATCTCATAAATACAGACCTGCCTCGGTCTGCGCTCTATTTCTACGCCAGCCCTTGCCAGGTCACATAATTTCTTTCCATTTACTTTTAAGGCGGAATACATTGGTGGAATCTGGCTGTACTCTCCGATAAAAAAATCAATCGCCGCCTGGATTTCTTCCTTTGTATTTGTAACGCTTGTCTCACGCAATACCGTCCCGCTCATATCCTGCGTATCTGTTTCTATTCCAAGCATCAGCACTGCTTCATACACTTTATCTTTATCTGTCAGCAGTTCACAGACTTTTGTGGCTGTTCCAAGACAGACCGGAAGCACGCCTTGTGCATCCGGGTCGAGCGTACCTGTGTGCCCGATTTTTCTCTGATGGCAGATACCCCGCAGCTTTGCAACAACATCATGTGAGGTATAGCCTTTTTCTTTATATACGTTTATCATTCCGTTCATAAAAGATGCTCCATTTCTTATGCATGAACGATCTGCTGTTTCATGAGCTCCAAAATCTGTTCCAGACACGCTTCTGGTTCTAACGTTGTAGAAGCTCCGGCTGCTCGGATATGGCCTCCTCCGCCATAATGCATGGCAATTTCTGCCACATTCACTGCATCGGAACCGGAACGAAAACTGATTTTATACTCTGTGCCATTTTCGCCAGCCTTATTTTCCGGCAGAACTTCTTTTGGATAAAAAAACACTGCAGCCTCCACTCCTTTTGTAGCGCGCAGCTGAGATACAATGCCTTCCAAATGCTTTGGCAATACGTTGCATTGCTGCATATCCTCTTTCGTAATGACAGAAGAAATACAGGCTCCTCCCAGATGCAGCCTGCTTTTTTCCAGCGCCCTTGCTAATATTTGATTTTGTTCAAACGTCTTTTGCATATATGTCTTGTCTGCTATTTCTGAAAAGTCAATCCCCTGTTCCATTAAAAAAGCTGCCGTACGCATCGTCTTAGGAGATGTACAAGAATATTGAAACAGTCCGGTATCATGAATAATGCCCACATAAATACATTCTGCTATTTTCTTTGTGATCCGTTCTTTTTCCATCAGATCAAATATCAGCTCCGACGTAGAGCTGGCTTTTGGAAAAATATAGCTGTCATCTCCAAAACCGGTATTACTGATATGATGGTCGATGCAGATGACACGTCCGGCATTTTTAAGTAAACAGCTGGCTTTTCCCAATCTTTGCTCGTCTCCGCAATCTTGTACAATCATCAAATCAAACTGTTTTGTTTCATCCGGCTGACTGATAATCTCTTCTGCCCGTGATAAAAATTTGAATATATTAGGAATCGGTTCTAAATATACCTCCGCCAGAATTTGTGGATAATAATCCTTAATATAATTGTAAACAGCCAGACAGGAACCGATACAGTCCCCATCTGGTTTTACATGGCCTGCTATCGCTACGCTGTGTATTCCGGCAAGCTGTTCGCTTAGACTATTCATCATTTCTGTCTTCCTTTTCTTCCTTCTCATTTTCCATCACAGATCGGGAATCTGCTTTCCGGTTTACCTGGTCAATCAAGTGTGACATATTTACCCCATACTCAATCGACTGATCGATAATAAATTTAATCTGAGGTGTATGACGCAGGTTTGCACTTTGTGCAAGGCTGCGCCGGATATAGCCCTCTGCGCTGTTTAAACCTGCCAGTGTATCTTTCTGCGCCTGTTTATCGCCAAGCACACTGACATATGCTTTACACGTCTTTAAATCCGGCGCCACTTCCACAGAGACAATACTTGTCATCGGATGAATGCGTGGATCTTTGATACTGCCGCGGATAATCTCGCTAAGTCTTCTTAATACTTCTTCATTGATGCGTGTATTTTTTATGCTGTTTTTTCTCATTTTCTACACCTTCGAACTTTAAAAGTCTCCTGATTCTGACAGCTTTTCGATTAGCGAGGCACCTCTACCATTTTATATGCTTCAATCTGATCAAATTCTGCGATATCGTTAAAGCCTTCAAATACAAGCCCGCATTCAAAACCAGTCTTTACTTCTTTCACATCATCTTTAAAACGCTTTAACGAAGCCAATGCTCCATCGAAAATCTGTTCGCCCTCTCTTGTAATACGGCACTTGCAGCCCCTTTCGAAAATACCGTCCAAAATATAAGAACCTGCAATATTTCCAACACCGGATGCTTTGAAAATCTGGCGTACTTCTGCATGGCCAAGTACCTTTTCTTCAAAAATCGGATCTAACATTCCTTTCATAGCTGCAGATACGTCTTCAATCGCACTGTATATAACTTTGTACAGACGGATATCTACGCCTTCCCGTTCTGCTGACGCTTTTGCCACCGGATCTGGACGTACGTTAAATCCAATAATAATCGCATTGGAAGCAGATGCCAGATTTACGTCAGACTCATTGACCGAACCGACGCCGCCATGAATAATCTTAACGACAACTTCTTCGTTAGACAACTTTTGCAAACTCTGCTTAACTGCTTCTACAGAACCTTGTACGTCTGCTTTTACGATAATATTCAGCTCTTTAACATTGCCGGACTGGATCTGTGAAAACAGATCGTCAAGCGACATCCGTGACCGTGTTTCTTCTAACAGCTTTTCCTTGCTCTCTGAAATATACGTTTCTGCAAAGTTTCTGGCTTCTTTTTCAGATTCACATACAACAAACGTCTCACCGGCATCCGGTACACTGCTTAAACCAAGTATTTCTACCGGCATAGATGGTTTTGCGTCTTTTACGTTGCGGCCTTTGTCATCAATCATTGCTCTGACTTTTCCGTAACTGCTGCCGCAGGCAACCGGCTGACCAACCTTTAACGTGCCTTTTTGTACGAGAACGGTTGCCACTGCACCGCGGCCTTTGTCTAATTTTGCTTCGATCACAACGCCACGGGCATTTCGTTTTGGATTTGCCTTTAGCTCCAATACCTCTGCCGTCAGCAAAATCATTTCCAAAAGCTGTTCGATCCCTTCCTTTGTATGCGCCGATACCGGTACAAAGATCGTACTGCCGCCCCAATCTTCCGGGATTAATTCATGTTCGGAAAGCTCTTGTTTTACACGCTCAATATTGGCATTCGGCTTATCAATTTTATTAACGGCAACTATAATCTCAATGCCGGCTGCTTTTGCATGGTTGATCGCTTCTACTGTCTGCGGCATAACGCCATCATCCGCTGCAACAACCAAAATCGCAATATCCGTAGAATTTGCCCCACGCATACGCATTGCCGTAAATGCTTCGTGTCCTGGTGTATCTAAAAAGGTAATATTTTCCCCATTACATTTTACCATATAGGCGCCAATCGCCTGTGTAATTCCACCGGCTTCTTTATCGGTAACTCTTGTATGCCGAATGGCATCCAGTAAAGAAGTCTTTCCATGGTCGACATGCCCCATAACACAGACTACCGGCGGACGTGATACCATCTTGCTTTCATCTTCTGCTTCTTCTTTTAACAGTTCAGCAATCACGTCTATTTTTTCTTCTGGTTCCGCGATACAGTTAAACTCTAGCGCAATTTCTTCTGCATGTTCGTAGTCTATTTCCTGATTCACGGTTACCATCGTACCTTTTAAAAACAGCTTTTTCACAATTACAGATGGCTGTACTTTCATCTTGTCTGCCAATTCACGAATTGTCATGTGCTCTGGTAGCGTAATGGAACGAATCGCATCCTCTTCCTTTGGTACATTCTGTGCCGGAGTCTGATTTTTCTTCTTATGGCCACTCGTCTTTTCCAGATTTACATAGCGTTCCTGCTTCTTGCCGCCTAATTTATCGTAATCTTTACTATTGTTTTTCTTACGGTTATTATCACGGCTTCTGTTGTCACGGCTTTCCTTTTGTATTTCTTCCGGAGAAGTCTTCACCGACTCTTTATGGAACCGGTTCATATTTTGCTCTAATTTGCCTTTAAATTCCTTCTGGCGATTTTGACCGACTCTGCTGCCGTTTTTATCACCATAATTATTACCGGAATTCGCTCGATTATTCGAATGATTTTTCTCACCTTTTTGCTCAAATCCCGCATTTCTTCCACCTCTGTCATTCTGACCGCGTTCCGATCTGCTATTTCCTGCATTTGACCGCTGCCCGCCACCAGATTTTTGAACGCTTGCAGCACGTACTCCACGATCAGACTGTGAACGCTGCTGGTTACGATTGTTTCCGGAACCGGATCTGTCATTCTTCTCATTGCGGTCGGTACGTTCAGGTCTTTCTGTACGATCCGCTCTGTCCATCCGTTCCGCTCTGTCTGTACGGTCGGTACGGTCTGTCCGGTCAGCCTGTGCCGGACGCTCTCCCCGCTCAGGTTTTTCTGCCTTTGTGGGTGCTGGTTTTACGATTTCATCATCCGGTACATGGGCGGATGCTCTGTCATAATTCGGTCTGTCTGCATTCGGACGGATTGGAATATGTGGTTTTTCTGCCGGTTTTACAGTTCTTGGCCCGCGTTCTCTGTTTGGCCGTTCCGTACGTTCTTTGTCTCCTGCGGACTTATTCCCCCGATTTGCATTCGGTTTACGGTTCTGTTTGCTGTACTGCGCATTGAATACTGCCGTTATACTTGCTTTTTTCTTCGGACGCGCTTCTCCTTCTTTTGGAGTTTCTTTCGAAGCTGTTTTCGTATCTGGCTGCCTCGTCTGCTTTGCCTGCGCAGCTTTCGTATCTGGCTGTTTTTGTGCAGATGCTTCTTTTAGCGCGTTGTCTGCTTTTACCAATGTATCCAAATTTGCCTTAAGATCCGCTGCTTCCTCTGCTTCCAGGGCGTTGGAAGAAGTATATTTTTTATCTTTATCTTTTGTCTTCTTATTCATATAATCTACGATTACCTTGCTTGCAACTTTCAGTTCTTTTGCAAGTTCATGTATTTTCTGCTTTGCCATATGCTATTAATTACCTCCATTATTCAGTTGTTCTGTTTCTGTTAACCTTTTGCTAATTGCTTCTGCCAGATTTTCATCCGTAACTGCCAATGAAGCTCTGTATTCTTTTCCAATGCAATTACCAAGTCGTTTCTTATCTGCATATTCAAACAGTGGTATCTGGCGATAGCTGCACATATCTGAAAAATGCTTTTTCGTATTTTGCGACGCATCCTTCGCAACAACTACCAGATAAACTTTGCCGCCTTTTACAGCTTTTTCCGTTGAAAATTCACCACTTGCAATATTTCCTGCTCTGGCTGCTATTCCGATCATTGACAATACCTTATCTGGTTTCAACCGCACTCATCTCCTCTTTCAATAAATTCATAACG
Source organism: uncultured Eubacterium sp. (assembly GCA_910584345.1). Classification (GTDB taxonomy): domain Bacteria; phylum Bacillota; class Clostridia; order Lachnospirales; family Lachnospiraceae; genus Eubacterium_J. The sequence continues at coordinate 90,110 of CAJTZX010000006.1, forward strand.
TCTTCCGGTATCCCGGTTTTCAAAGAACGCTCCAATCCTTTTGATTGTATCGCACGCTGCAGACATTCCGCATTTTTGCAAATATAGGCGCCTCTGCCATTCATTTTCCCGGTTTCATCCAGACAAATTACATTTTCTGCTGTTTTTACGATACGCACCATACTCTTTTTTTCTTTCGGTTCCCTGCATCCTACACATATTCTGGAAGGAATTTTTTTCGTCTTCACTAAGCATCCGCACCTTCTTCGTCTTCCTCTAAAAACATCGATTGTGTACTGTCTGAATTTACCGCACTGCTGTCGTCATACGAATCCTCGTCATGTTCCCACTCATCAGACGCACGTTCTGTATCCGCCTCTTTGTCATATTCGTTTTCTTCAAATTCCTCAGCATCATAGCCGCTATCCTCTTCCCGATAGGATTCCTCATCATAATCCTCCTGCAGATATTCCTCATCATATTCATCCGCATCTTCATAGTCATTTTCATAGTCCAGGAAATCTCCGGCTTCTCTTGCCTGTGTCTCGCTTTTAATATCTATTTTAAATCCGGTCAGACGCGCGGCAAGTCTTGCATTTTGTCCTTCTTTTCCAATAGCAAGTGACAGCTGATAATCCGGCACTACGACTTTTGCGGTCTTTTCTTCTGCATCAGCGATAACAGATATTACTTTTGCAGGACTTAATGCATTCTCAATCAGCATCGCAGGATTATCATTCCATGTAATAATATCAATCTTTTCTCCTCGCAGCTCATTGACAATCGCATTCACTCTTGCGCCATTCATACCGACACAGGCTCCTACCGCATCTACATTTGGATCATTGGAGTGTACTGCAATCTTTGTACGGCTTCCGGCTTCCCTTGCTATACTTTTAATTTCCACAATCCCGCTTTTGACCTCTGTTACCTCAGATTCAAACAACCGTCTGACCAACTCTGGATGCGTTCTGGATACAAGAATCTTTGGCCCCTTAGAAGTAGATTTCACTTCCAAGATATATAGTTTAATCCGCTCTGTCGGCTGGAAGACTTCTCCTTTTACCTGCTCGTTTTCTGTCAGCACCGCATCTACTTTTCCAAGATTAATGCTCACATTTCTCCCCATATATCGCTGAACAATACCGGTTACAATATCTTTTTCCTTGCTGTAATATTCATCACAAAGAATTTTACGTTCTTCCTCACGGATTTTTTGCAATATGACATTTTTTGCATTTTGTGTGGCAATACGGCCAAATTCTTTGGATTTAATTTCAATATTTACCATGTCTCCAAGTTCATACCTGCTGTTAATCATCTTTGCATTTGCAAGACTGATCTCTGTCACAGGATCCTCGACCTCTTCAACAACTGTCTTTCCCTGGAACACATGATATTCGCAAGTCTCAGGATTCATATCTACCTTTACATTGTCAGACTTGCCAAAATGATTTTTACATGCAGTAATCAGTGATGTCTCGATCGCTTCTAGCAATATATCTTTGCTGATATTTTTTTCTTTTTCCAATATATTCAACGCTTCTAACAATTCATTGTTCATTTTTCGATCCTCCTAATCTATGTGTACTGCTGCACTCAAAAATCAAGTGCCTGACGAATCAGAGCAATATCACTCTTTGCAAAGGAAAGTTCCACATCGTCCTTCGTAACGATTGTTACGGTGCTGTCGTCATATGCATGCAAAATTCCGCAAAATTCCTTCTCATGCTGAATCGGACGATAGGTTCGGATCTCTACGTCTTTTCCAAGATTTCTGGCGTAATCCTTTTCCTTTTTCAGCGGTCTGCCGAGTCCCGGCGAACTAACCTCAAAGGTGTAAGATGCGTCGATATAATCCAGCTCATCCAAAATCGGATTCATTTCTCTAGCCACGTCTTCACAATCGTTTACGGTAATTCCGCCTTCTTTATCTATATAGGCACGCAGAAACCACGTATTTCCTTCCTTTACATATTCCACATCAACGAGATCAAAATGAAACCTGCTTAAGATAGGCAGGAGCAGTTCTTCTGTTTTCTGTTCATATTCTTCTCTTCTTGACATTCTTTACACCTCCTTATATGCCGCTGTAAAACGCTGCACATTTATTTTGTTTTTACGTAACAGTTTCGATCACCCATAAAACTGTTACACTTATGTTTCAAATGCAGTACAACGCGAATTGAGAGTGGATGGCGATCCACTCTCAATAAATAGTTACTTTATTCTTAATTAATAAAATAGCACTTTTACATGTAAAATGCAAGTGTTTACGGAAAAATTATCCTCATTTTTCGTTTTTCCATGTAACAGTTTTGCAAATCCTGCTTATCACCTCATTCCAAATCTGCAACAATTTGTCTGAGCTTTTCAATCTGCTTTGCAGAAAGTTGTTTCCTGCTCAGCAAAGCAGCAAACAACTTGTCCGCAGAGCCATCGTAAATTTTGTTAATCAACTCGTTCGTTTCAGCTTCCTGCACTTTTTCTTTCGGAATAAGAGCGTGACAGATGAAATTAGGTTCCGAACGTTCAATCGCTCCCTTTTTGATGCAACGCTTGATAAGTGTATAGGTTGTGTTTTTATTCCAGCCTAACTCTTTCGTAAGAACATCTGCAACATGTTTTGCCTGTACATCACCTTCTTTCCAAAGAATATCCATAACTTTTAATTCAGAGTCGAAAAGTTTTACAGTTTTTTTATCCATGCAGTATATTCTCCTTTCAAACAAAACTGTAGTAGTTCCTGTTATATAGACTACTACAGTCTTATAGAAATGTCAATATAATAAAGAAGATATTTAGAAAACAAACCTGTTATGAAAAAAGCATAGCGATATGCCATAGATAACAAAAAACCAGAAATGTTATTCTTTAACATCTCTGGCTTAATTACCCATAGACCGGGTTTTCTGATAACAGTCCGTACGGGAATCGAACCCGTGTTTCCGCCGTGAGAGGGCGGCGTCTTGACCGCTTGACCAACGGACCATGACCATAAATATAATAGCACGATAGAAAAAAAAAAGCAAGCCTTTTTTACAAATTTTTTCAAAAAATTTATAAGTTCGTATCAGTTAGATCATGTGTTGCATATTATGGATTCCCGGACGCCGAGAGAGGGCGTTTGCAGGGCGAAGTAGGCGCCGCGACCGTCCGGCTGGCATAGTGTAAACACTGAATGCTTAGTGCTTGTTACATTCTGGAACAGGAACAAGAAGCCAGCGCAGCTCCCTACCATCCGACGTCCGGGAAGCCAATATAAAACACATGGTCTAAACTGTTACATCCGTTCAAATAATAATAACTATACGAGTCCAACATCCATCGAAAAACAGCCAGAAAATCTTATATCTATGGTTTCTCCGGCTGTTTTAGCATGGTACACAAAAGCATATACTTTTCTTAGTCTTTTATTATAAAAACCTTAGTCTTCGTATCCATTCGGATTATTTTTCTGCCATCTCCAGGAATCTGCGCACATTTCCAAAATCCCGTTTTCTGCTTTCCAGCCAAGTTCCTTTTCCGCCTTATCCGCGTTGGAATAACAGGTCGCAATATCCCCTGCCCTGCGTGGCTTTATCACATATGGAATCTTAACATCATTTGCCTTTTCAAAGTTTTTTACGATATCCAATACGCTGTAGCCGTGTCCTGTGCCGAGGTTGTAAATGCAAAGGCCGGCATTTTCTTCAATCTTCTTTAATGCTTTCACATGTCCTACCGCAAGATCTACGACATGAATATAATCTCTGACACCTGTACCGTCCGGTGTATCGTAATCATCTCCAAACACACCCAGCTCTTTTAATTTTCCAACTGCTACCTGGGTAATGTATGGCATTAAGTTGTTTGGTATTCCATTTGGATTTTCTCCCATGAGACCGCTTTTGTGTGCGCCAATCGGATTAAAGTAGCGCAGTAAAATAACATTCCACTGTGGATCTGCTTTCTGAATATCCGTCAACACCTGCTCCAGCATGGATTTTGTCCATCCATATGGGTTTGTGCACTGTCCCTTTGGACATTCTTCCGTAATCGGAATTTGTGCAGGATTGCCATAAACAGTTGCCGAGGAGGAAAAAATAATGTTTTTGCAGTTATGCTCACGCATAGCATCTACCAGTGTAAGTGTTCCGGAAATATTATTGTTATAATACTCCCATGGCTTTTGTACCGATTCGCCGACAGCTTTTAAGCCCGCGAAATGAATGCAGCTCTCAATTGTATTTTCCGCAAACAGCTTGTTTAAAATTTCCCGGTCTAAAATATCCCCTTTATAAAACTTAAGCTCTTTTCCAGTAATCTGTCTTACTCTGTCCAATGACTTCTCGCTTGCATTGCTCAGATTATCCAATACAACTACTTCATAGCCTGCATTTAACAGTTCTACACATGTGTGACTGCCAATATACCCCGCTCCGCCTGTTACTAAAATTGCCATAATATTGTTCTCCTCTCTTATTCTGCAACAGCATAGGTTTGCCGGATCTTTGTATGCTGTTACTGCTTTTCTGTATCTTTGTGCTTTAAGTTTATCTCTGTTTGCAGTAAATGTACAGAAAAAAATGTATAATAAACATGTAATTTTGTTGCACAAACAAAAAAATTGCTTTATAATCCTTTACAGCATATGATAAGGAACTGTCACAGATTATTTACATACAACTCCTAAACATAAAAACTTTGCAAAGGACACAATCTATGAATGCGAATTATAAAAACTCCTATAAATCTACAGAAAAAGAACTGGTATCTCTGGCTGTATATAATGTCGGATACCAAAAATGCGATCCACAATACCAATGGGGGCCAGGTGTGAGAGATCACTATCTAATCCACCATATTATTTCAGGAAAAGGCTGCTTGAAAATAAAACAGGCATCCTTTCATCTGAAAGCCGGAGACTCTTTCTTAATCTATCCAGATACGGAAGCATCCTATACGGCAGATGCAAAAGACCCCTGGGAATATGCATGGGTAGGATTTAATGGTTCTGATGCGCCGATTATTCTAAAAGCAACCGACTTTACACCAACTTGTCCTGTAATTACAAATACTCCTTATGGAAAAGATCTGACGCATCAGCTGCTCCATATCTACGAAGTACGTGGGAATGATTTTGAAAGTGCGGTAGAAATGACCGGGCGTCTGTATACGGCTTTAGCTGTCTTTTTAAAAGGAGCCGGACATCCGCCCGTTCAGAACAATTATCATACGTATGTTCAAAAAGCGATCGAATATATCTCTGCCCATTACTCCTATCCGATCACTGTCGAAGATATCGCAGATTATGTAGGATTAAGCCGCAGCCATCTGTTCCGTTCGTTCGAAACAGTGCTGCAGATTTCTCCAAAGGAATACCTCTCTCAATTTCGAATCAAACAAGCCTGTTATCTGCTGCGGCATTCAAATTTGTCGATCACGGCAATTGCCAATTCTGTAGGTTTTGAAAGCAGCTTGTATTTTTCGAAAGCTTTTAAAAAAGTAAAACACATTCCTCCTCGTGAATACAGGCAAAAACATAGCGGTTCATGAGCAATTACCGTGCTACACTGCCACGCATACTGCTCCAATAACAATGCACAATACTCCCAGCACTTTTTTCTTTGTAATCGTCTCTTTTAAAATTATATAAGACAGCAGCATCGTCCATATATATGTGATCGAAGAAACTGGAAACACGACAGAATAATCCAAATACCGCAGCACCAGTATATTAACCGCTGCCGCTGCCAGATATAAGATTCCTCCAATATATAAATGAACATTTAAGAACATTTTTATAAATCCTTCACTCCCTGACGCCCTTTTAAAAAAGATCGAAGCTGCTGCTCCCATAAATGTCATAGACAAAACCATACCTATTTCTATCATTCTGCATCTCCTCCCGCAATCAGTATTACACCGGATGTTATAATGATAATACCGACTACCTTAAGTGCCGATATTTTCTCCTGCAGCACCAAAAATCCCAGTATTGCACTTAACACATAGTTAGCGCTCATCATAGGCTGCAGAACAGATACACTTCCATACCGATAGGCTAAGAGCATGATAACCGCTCCTACCCCATACAATGCAAATCCGCAAATCAAAAATAATATACCGTTTGTTACGGAAAGCTTCCACATCAGCTGCCCGACACACGCAAGAACAGCAGCGGTAAGCATTAACACAATTCCTTTTTTATTTTTTTCAAACGATTCACGCATAGGAATCCCTCACTATCATTAAATTTAATCGAAATATAAAATACCCCCGCAAACAAATGTTTACGAGGGTCAAATACATCAGTAGAGCTTGTCCGTTATGCTGCCTTTTCTTTTGCAATCTCAGCTAATTTTGCAAAGCCTTCTGCATCATTCACAGCCATATCAGCCAGAACCTTGCGGTTCAGGTCGATATCTGCCATTTTTAAGCCATGCATAAATCTGCTGTAAGAAATGCCATTCATTCTTGCAGCAGCATTGATACGTGCAATCCATAAGCTGCGGAACTGTCTCTTTCTTTCCTTACGGCCTTTATAAGAAGTTGCAAGCGCTCGCATTACAGACTGTTTTGCAACACGATACTGTTTCGAGCGTGCGCCTCTGTAGCCTTTTGCTAACTTTAATACTTTTTTATGCTTTTTCTTTGCGTTTAAGCCGCCTTTTACTCTTGCCATGTCTGATCTCCTCCTTCATTATTTAAATGTATGGTAAAATCTGCTTCATGTTCTTAACATTGGATACGTCTACAGTTGTTGCATGTCTGAGATTTCTCTTTGTCTTTGGAGACTTCTTTGTTAAAATGTGTCTCTTATAGGCTTTATTTCTTTTTAATTTTCCTGAGCCTGTTACTTTGAAGCGTTTAGCGGCTGATCTTTTTGTTTTCATTTTTGGCATGATTTATGACCTCCTTATAATAAGTACTTCCGTTTATTTCTTTTCTGCCAGCACCATACTAATTGCACGTCCTTCGACTTTTGGCGCTTTTTCCACTACTGCCACCTCTTCCAGCTCTTTCGCAATATCATCTAAAATATGCCTGCTGGCCTGCATGTGAGCCATCTCACGTCCACGGAAACGAAGCGTTACTTTTACTTTATTTCCTTTCGTAACAAATTTTCTGGCAGCATTAATTTTGGTATTCAAATCATTTGCTTCAATATTTGGCGAAAGGCGTACTTCCTTGAGCTCTACCACCTTCTGCTTCTTCCTGGCCTCTTTCTCTTTGCGGGCCAGCTCATAACGATATTTTCCATAGTCGATAATTTTGCATACCGGCGGCTTCGCGGTCGGAGCAATCTTTACCAAATCAAGTTCTGCCTCCTGCGCAAGCTTCATTGCTTCTTTTGCGGACATGATTCCAAGCTGCTGTCCGTCTTCACCAATTACACGAACTTCCCTGTCACGGATCTGTTCATTAATCATTAAATCACTAATGGTTTTACACCTCCAAAAAAATAAAGTGGATAGGCAGAACATCCACTTTCAAAGACATGATTCAGGCATCTGAATCGATATTGTCGTTATGAACACTTAGTCACGCAATTATGCTAAGGTGAGAGTGGATACTCTACTTCGTTTTTACAACGTGTATAGGATAGCATACCTCATTATGGGAGTCAATACTTTTTTTACATTTTTTCTTCGAATATGTTTGTTGTATTGTTACTTTTCATGGGGTGGGGCAAGTAATAAAGCAACAGTTTAGACAAAGTGTTGCTTTTTCTGGAT
>CAJTZX010000007.1 GCA_910584345.1 uncultured Eubacterium sp.
CTGGCGGTTTTGAGAGTTTCCTCGGATAATTGATTATCTCGGATAATGCGCCCTTGTCAAACGTAGCGTAGCTACGTTTTCCGTCGGGGAAAGAAAAAACAAACAAAGGAGTGATACTTATCGGCACAAAAATGATACACCTTACCGCAAAGATAATCATCAGGGGTGGAAAAAAGCCGCAGTCGGCGGTGGCTTCTGCCGCATATCGGAGCGCAACAAAAATTTACTGTGAATATGACGGGAAGTTAAGGATTTTTCAAGGAAAGGTCATGTAATATATTCCGAAATCCTACTGCCGGAATATGCGCCGAAAGAATTTGCTAACCGTTCTGTTTTGTGGAACGCAGTTGAAAATTTTGAGAAAGGAGGGCTGATTATGAAAGGGCTCATCTATCAGCTGAAAAGCGTCAGGAAAGATAAGTTTTGTATCATGTCTTTTCTCTTGCCTATTGTGGTAGCTATCGCACTGAATATTGCTGGTTCCCTTGATCTTTCTTCTTTAAGTGAATATTACTTTTGTGTGGTTGATGGTGAGGTCACTGATGAAACACAGAAGTGGCTGATGGGATACGGTGATGTTACAGTTTGCCGGTCAAGGGAAGAATGGCTTTCGGTAATCAGGGAGCCGTCTACCAATGGAATCGGCGTGGAAATGGACGCAGAAGGTATCAGGACCGTTTTGTCCGGCGATGAATTAACGATATGGCAGCAGATGGCAAGCACGCTTCCAGACATCTACAAGCAGCGGGAAGTGTCGGCTGGAATCAGTATACAGACTTTGGAACAGCCTGACGTACTGACAGGAGTTCAATATATTTTTATGACAATGACATTAATCATTGCGATGTCCATGGGCGCAACCTTTAATGCAATGAATATTATTTCTGAAAAGGAAGATGGTGTTGTGCTGATTAATGAAATACTGCCTATGACCTTAAGTATCTGGCAATGGCAGGAAATAAGGTTCTCTCCGCTATCTGCTATGTGATTCCGTCCAGCGCAACCTTTGAGGGTGTTATGGATTTGGCAAATGGCGGTATGGCAACCGCAGCCAAAGATATGGTGATTCTTGTGGTCTATTGTGCGGGTTGGTTTTTACTTTATCTTCTTATATCCAAGCATGGGAAGAAACAATCATTTTGATTCATCAAATAAAAAGAGATCAGTCAGTCATGAAATTGTCACTTTTATTTGCTAAAATATAAGTTACAGGAAGTTCGCCTGCTTACAAGGGCGAACTTCCAAGGTGAATGATAGCATTGAAAGGCAAGGAAGAAAGGACTGGAGACTGGCCATGGTTGATCTGTATTATATTGAGGATGATCCGGGTATTGCATTGACAGTAAAAGAATATCTGGAACAGAGGAATTTTAAGGTAACGATTTGTGAAACGCTTGCACAGGCAGGACAGGCATTAAAGGAGCATGTTCCAACCCTTGTTTTGCTGGACTGGAACATGCCGGATGGACACGGGGACGGTTTGTGCCGGTGGATTCGCAGGAATTGGAAAGAGCTGCCTATTATTTTTCTTACTGTCCGGGGAGACTGTGCAGATATTGTTTCGGGCTTGGGGAACGGTGCGGACGATTATATTGTGAAACCTTTTGAACTGGAGGTATTGCATTCACGGATTCTGGCATTACTTCGCAGGACTGGTAACGTGGCTGAGCAGTATCTTTCCTGTGACGGGATTAGGATGGACTTAAACCGCCATACGGTTTCCTGCCGTTCGGAAGAAATTCGTTTAAGCGAGGCGGAATACCAGCTGCTTTTGTGTCTGATGCAGAATAAGGGAAAGACAGTAACAAGGGAAAAAATACTGGAGCAGGTATGGGATGCAAATGGAAATTATGTGAACAATAATACATTAACCGTTACCATGAAACGTTTAAGAGACAAGCTTTGCCAGCCGGTGTGCCTAAAAACCGTCAGAAGCGTAGGCTACCGTATGGAGGATACCCTATGAACGGACGGAAAAATGTACGAGTCACTTTTGGATTCGTCGTCTCCGTCAGTCTGATTGCCGCAGTGTTTTCCGTTCTGCTTGCTTCTTACCATTACAGCCAGCTTCAATTTGAGTTATTGAATGTAATCTGCAGCGAAGTGGTGGAACAGGAGCCGGAAACAAAAAATATCATTTCTGCAGCATTAAAGGAATATACGGGAGGAAATCCTAACGGTGTGACGAAAGAAGACGTGCTGTCTGCATTGGGATACCGTGTTTCTGATTTTTCAGGCTCTACCTCCCTGCAGAACATTTTATTTGCTGCAATAGGCTTTCTGATAGGAATCCTGCTATTTATCGTCACGTTTTTGTATCGGAATAAAAGAGAAAGCATACGGATTCGGGATTTGGCGGAGTATCTGGAACAGGCAAATACTGGCAGGGCTGCCATTTTATCCACTTCCGGTGAGGACGATTTTTCAAAACTGGAGGATGAGACCTATAAGACAGTGACATTTCTTTATCAGACGAAGGACAAAGCAATACAGGCAAAAAACGATTTTGCGGAAAATCTGTCCAATATTGCCCACCAGATCAAAACACCGATCACGGCCATTTCCCTTTCTGTCCAGATGATGAAGCAGAATATGAATCATAAACATCTGGAACAGGTAGAGAAACAGCTTTTACGGCTGACACATCTTGAGGAGGCTTTGCTGGTCCTTTCCAGGATTGATGCAGGAGCCTTACATTTGCAGAAGGATGAGGTAGATGTCTTTACTCTTCTTGTCCTTGCAGCCGATCATCTGCAGGAGTTGTTTGTAAGTTCCCATACTTCTGTTGATATACCAGAGCATGGGGAGATGCTGGTGACTGCGGATTTGGACTGGACCATGGAGGCAGTCATAAATCTGATGAAAAACTGCATGGAGCACAATCCCGGAGGAACAATCCACTGTTCCTATGTGCAGAATCCACTTTATACAGAAATTCAGATCTGGGATGATGGGGAAGGATTCGCAAAAGAAGATATTCCCCATCTCTTTGAACGATTTTACCGGGGGAAAAACGCATGTGAAGGCGGTATCGGAATCGGACTGGCTTTGTCAAAAGAGATGATTGAACGCCAGAACGGAACCATACGGGCAAAAAATAAACCTGGTGGCGGCGCTCTTTTTGAGATTCGCTTTTACAGTCATTGAGTTGTAACTTTCATTTGCTATACTGTTTATTGTAAAATTGATGAAGGCAAATGAAAGGAGAAAATCCAAAATGGAAATTTTGAGATGCGAGGGAGTCAGGAAGGTATATGGCTCCGGTGGAAATCAGGTGACAGCCCTTAACGGAATTGACCTGTCAGTCAGCAAAGGGGAATTTGTGGCGATCGTCGGGGCATCTGGTTCTGGAAAATCAACCCTGCTGCATATTCTCGGCAGCGTGGATAAGCCCACAGAGGGAAAGGTTATGATAGATGGAACCGATCTTTCTAAACTGAACCAGACAGAGGCGGCAATTTTTCGGCGTAGGAAAGTGGGGCTTGTATATCAGTTTTATAACCTTATACCGACACTCATAGTGCGAAAAAACATCCTTATGCCTCTTGCACTGGATAAGAAAAAGCCTAATCAGGAATATTTTGAGAAGGTGGTAAATTCCCTTGGTATTTCGGAGAGGCTTGACGCTTTGCCGAACCAGCTATCTGGGGGCCAGCAGCAGAGGGTAGCGATTGCGCGTTCCCTGATTTACCGTCCGGCCCTGCTTCTGGCGGATGAGCCTACCGGGAACCTGGATCAGAAAAATTCCAAAGAGATTATCGACATGCTGAAACTTTCCAACCGCAATCTGGAGCAGACCATTTTACTGATTACCCATGATGAAAAGGTTGCTCTGGAAGCAGAGCGTATTATAACGATGGAAGACGGCTGCATTATCAGTGATGAACGGCGGAGGTAATAGATATGTGGAAAGATTATTCGTCAGGTTATATGAAAAACAACCGTTCCTCCAGCCTGTCCGTCATGATCGCAGCATTTATTTCCGCGCTGCTCTTATCCCTGTTGTGCGGACTGTTTTATAATGCATGGAAATACGAGGTTGAGCGGATTAAGCAGGAGGAAGGCGGCTGGCACAGCCGGATTTCTGGGGAATTTGCAGAAGGGGACATGGAAACAATTAAAAATTTTGCAAATGTGAAAGAGGTTGTTGTCCATCAAAAAGGTGCTGACAGTGCAGAAACAGTATTGGATATTTACTTTGATGGTATGGGTTTTGTTTTTTCAGACACGCCCTGCATTGCGCAGCAGATAGGAGCTGCACCGGAAAAAATCGTTTATAATTATGAACTTCTGGCAATGTATCTGGTCAGGGATTCCAGTGATACGGCACCGAGGCTGTTGTTTCCGATGTTTATATTAATCACGCTTGCGGCCTCATTCTCATTGATCGTGATCATCCACAATTCCTTTGCAGTATCCATGAACGCTCGAATTCATCAGTTTGGTATTTTTTCAAGTATCGGAGCTACACCAAAGCAGATGAAGACGTGCCTTTTACAGGAAGCTGCTGCGCTTAGCGCAGTACCGGTTATTGTTGGGAATCTGTCAGGTATTGTGGGCAGTATGGGACTTTTGCAGATGGTAAATGTTCTGCTGGGCAGCGGTATTGCAGGGCGCCATAAAGCGGTTTTTGGCTATCACCCGCTGGTACTGGTATTGACATTGTTTGTAACGATACTCACCATATGGATCTCCGCATGGCTGCCGGCCAGAAAATTGAGTAAGCTGACACCGCTTCAAGCAATCAAAAATACAGGCGAATTACAGTTAAAGCGCCGGAAAAATTCCTATTTCCTTTCGCTGCTGTTTGGAGTGGAAGGGGAGCTGGCTGGCAATGCATTAAAAGCGCAGAGAAAAGCCCTGCGGACGGCATCTTTATCTTTGATATCTGCGTTTATGGCGTTCACGGTGATGCAGTGCTTTTTTGCTATTTCTGGAATTAGTACAAGGGAGACTTATTTTGAAAGGTATCAAGGAGTTTGGGATGTCATGGTTACCGTGAAAGATGCGGATGTGGATACATTTGAAGAAACGGATCGTATTCAGGGAATTAACGGACTGGAAAGCGCTATTATATATCAGAAGGCGATGGCGAAGCGGATCATTACAGAGGAAGAAATGAGCGAAGAGATGAAATCCTTCGGCGGATTTTCACATGCACCTGGTAATTATGTAACACAGATGGATGGCGGCTGGCTGGTGGATGCACCGATTATTGTACTGGATGATAACAGCTTTTTAGCTTACTGTGAACAGATCGGCGTTACGCCGCAGCTAAGTGGAGCAGTCATATTAAATCAGATCCGGGATGTGACAAATCCGGATTTCAGGCATCCAGATTTTATGCCTTATGTAAAGGCGCAGAGCGCAGGAGAAAACGCTGCAAGTATTTTGATACAGTCAGGGAATGAAGAAACCCCTTTCGGGGATACCTCTATGCCATACGGCGAAAAAGAGGAAATGACAGCGGAGATGCCAGTTCTGGCTTATACAGAAAAAGTCCCTGTTTTAAGGGAGGAATATGCAAAGCTTAATTATTACGAACTGGTGCATTTTATTCCGGTATCTTTATGGAAGAAGATTAAAGGCCAGATCGGAGGAGGAGAAGAAGACAGCTATATCCGTGTCCTTGGGAAAGAAAATGCGTCATTGGAAGAACTGAACATGCTTCAGGATGAGATTGGCCGGATTATCAGCGGGAAATATATCATAGAATCTGAAAACCGTATCCAGGAATATGAAACAAATGATAAGCAGATACAGGGAATGATGGCGATCTTTGGAGGCTTTTGTATCTTGCTCGCGATTATTGGCATCGGCAATGTGTTTTCTAACACATTGGGATTTGTGCGTCAGAGGAAAAGGGAATTTGCAAGATATATGTCGATTGGACTGACACCCAGGGAGCTTAAGAAAATGTTCTGCACGGAAGCACTGGTGATAGCCGGCAAACCGATTTTCGTAAGCCTTCCCCTTGTAATCATTGCAGTAGCGTATTTGTTGAAGAGCAGTTATCTTGAAGTAGGGGTATTTATGGCAGAAGCGCCATTGCTCCCTATTTCCCTGCTTATGCTGGCTATCCTGGGTTCTGTAGCGTTGGCATATTTTCTTGCATGGCGGAATGTACGCAAAATCAGTTTGACAGAGGTTCTTAAGGATGATACAATGATGTAAAATTCGGTTGCTTGCCTGTGTGCATATATTGCGAATTTCAAATGGATTTGCGAATGTTAGACAGAAATTTGAAAAATTTATGTAGAGATAACAAAGTAAAGAGTAGACGAATAAAACATATCGCACTGCTGGCAGTGTTTTTCCTGGTCATATGTCTTTGCCGGGGCTGCTGCAATGCTTTATTTGTTTCCTATCAGGAGATTCATACCTCCCCTCAGGGTACAAACACGGTTATTGTAGAGTATGACTATGTGTGCAGACCGTATGTATACAAAAAGACATGGTTTGGGAAAAGGCACATCTGGACTTATCCGGGCGGTGGTTTTATGGAATCGGTGTCTTTTAGTGTGGAATGGCTGTCGGAGGATGAAATCAGAATGATATATGATGATCTGGACGATGAATATGACGAAGAATTTATCATTACGATACTATGACTGGTACAGGAACAGAGATATCGAAACACTTGGATGACACAGACTGGTCTTTCCTGAATGGCCTGCTCCCATGGTCTGCGAACTTGCCGGAGCATTGCCGGAAATCTAATAAATAGGAAGTGAAATAAAGAATGGAGCAAATCTGTTATTATTATACAGGTTTGCTCCAAGTTTGTATAGGTACTGGTAATGAGTGTCTTTTTATGCTATCATTTTTTAAGAAAAGAAATGCAAGCGTCTGTCATGTAACAGCTGGTAATATTGTGCATCTGTCAAATTGGCAATATAACGAGTTTCTATAAAATCATGTCCGAAACGGTCTTTTAGGAACAATTTCATCATTTGCTCCTTATCATCTATATCAAGCTCTTTGAGTTCATCAGGCAGAGAAGATTCTAATAGGACTTTTCCATCAGGAAGACGGACAAAATCGAGTTGATTCTTCCTGCTGACAACGAGTCTTGACCGATCAGCGGTAACATATAAGGATACAATTTGAGATATCTGATTTTCTCTGGCCGCTTCCTGAGACAGCAGCGTTTTCATTTTTTGTGTATCTTTGCTGGGATCTGTATAAAGTATAAGTTCCCCGGTATCGTTACAGAAAACAGACAGTTCATGGTCGGATAGCAGCTGTGTCAGAATGTTGTTTTTGTGTGTACGGACAGATGAATCAGCCTCTATAGAAATTCCTTCGCTGTCTTGCAGGTATTGCCATATCGTAACGGTTCCTTCTCTGTCAGCTGTAAGAATACGGCGCCATTGCGGATATATATGGATGATCGTAATATCCTTTGTATGCATCCGTTCTGATTTTGTTAAGATATTTTTTTCGATTTCCCATAGATAAACATAACCTTTTGTACAGCCGATCAACAGATGGTCTTTATCAAGAAAGGCGTATGTACTGCATTCATACATATCCTGGTCCATATTTTGACTGATATATGCCTTTAACAACTCGCTGGCGGTATTTGAGGGCGGAAGGTTCATTTCTGCATCCGTAAGCATCGTTGGCTGTTTTTTGGAGCAGATTTCTATTTCACGGTAAAGCTGTCCTTGCTGCTGATATACTGCGATACTTCTCCGGTTCTGTGTGGCGATGGCGGTCAGCCCATCACAGTATACGGTTTTTCCGGTCAGACAGCTGCCTTTTTCGTTATAGAGGGGTTTTTGTATTTGACGGAGTGGCTGGTGCCATAATTCTCCGTACCATAATACTGCGGGGCAATATGGCTGTGGAACATCAGAAACAGTATTTGCGGTTTCGATACATATTGTTTCCGAATATACAGTCCCGGCGGCTCTTTCAAGTACTTGTATGGTATTACCTTCGTACAGCAGGATGATAAAATCATTGCTTTGATGAGCGGTATAAACACTGTTTAGCTGTTTTTGAGGGAGCGCATCAAAAAATAGTATCGTATGATCGTGTTCCTTCCATTCTGCTTTTTTTCCTTTGCCGTGGATACAAATACAATGTGCAGTATTTTCAGCATAGAATGAGGTTTGGTTATAACCGAAAATATGCTGAGAAGGCTGGCAGCGTTTTCGGTTCCAATGAAAGATCTGGTGGCCGGTGTTTAAGCTCCATCCAAGTAAATATTTTTCATCTGTTAGAAAAATCATTTCTGCATGTTCGGAGAAGACAAGATTTTTCCATACACAAGATAACTGTGACAGCGTACCTTTTAGATTGGGGATTTCAATTGTCTGACAGTCCATCGTATTCATATTTAATAAAAATAAGTGGTTTCGGGCTGTAATAGCCAGCAATTGAGCCTGATGATTGTATACGGCAGGCATGTAATTGAGCTGACAGTCCGGATAAAAAGTCTGAAATACGGCAGGCTGTGCTTTTGAAAATGGCAGTTGTATCTTAGCCTGGCTGCTCAGATAAATTTGGTTTTTGTCATATTTCCAGATTTTTACTGTAATCTGATTATCAAATGTGCATATAGAGCGTTCGCCCAGATAGATAAAACGGAAAGGATTGCCATTATGAGCTTCGATAGCTGCCGTTACCTTTGCCTGCAGACAATCCAGAATATACAGGTATTTATGATCGGTTGAACAGGCATAGGAAGAGTTGTCTTGGAACTGATCGAAACAAATGATCTGGCTGCCTGCAAATTGATCCGGGCGTCCACAATAGTCCTGAAAAGTGCTTCTTGAGCACAAAGCTTTCAGATAATTCCATTCTATGTTGCAGGGATTGTATTTATCAGGTATTTCTGACATGATTCTAAGGGCATCCAGGTTGTCTCCGTTTAAGTTCTTTTTATATGCAGCAGTAATCGTTTCATAATACTGCTTTTCCCAGTAAATTTTGTTGGCAATCTGATAAATATCTTCAAATTTATGTCCGGTGATTCTGGCATAGATTCTGCTGGCTTCTTTGCTCCACTTGTTATTGCCGCGCATATCAGCCGCGAGCGTTTGCCTAAGCTCTCTGATGCTTTCTGGATAAAAAGGGCTGATATCTCTGCCGAGCGGCGCTGTATTGGAAATGATACATACGATGTTATCTTTCCGGTTTAAAGTATGTGCATAATAACTGCATTCAAAATCCACCCAATTTCGTTCCGAACTCTGGTAGGCGTTAATATGTGGGGAACAAACGAGTATCAGCCATTCGGATTGCCTTAATTTTTGTTTTAGCGCTTCTTCCACATTTTCTCCGGCATCGGAGTAGCTGCTGTCCCTGAAAAATTTAAATGTCTGCCGCATATCTGCCTGTTCAGCGTTTGTCTGCTCAGATAAATGAATCAGCCATTCTTCCAGTTGGTCGACAAATTCACTGTCACGTGAAGTGTATTATAATCTTTGCGTGAAGAATTATCAATGGGCATTTCTTTGTACAAATGTGTCTGAAATGACATCGCAAACTTAAAAAAATTAAGTGCGGTTCAAATTCCATTTGATACCCCAGCTTTTTATAATGGAGTTGAACAAATGAAGTTGTGTTTTCAAAATAATAGAGAGAATTTAGGTGAGGTTTCTAATGAAATCTCCTTATTATTTATTAAGAATCCTTTTGAAAAAAATTTTGCTCGTTTTAGAGATGCTATATCAGAGCAAAACGGGTGGTATATGTCTTTCGAAAATCCCGAATATACAATCGGTATCATTAAGATAGATGATATAGATGCTGATAATATTTTAGATGAGCATGATTTGAATATTCCGCTACATTATTTATTTGACTTTGCCAAGGCATTTTGTATAGGCGCTAATGTTCCGATGATACCAATAGATTAAAGTGATGGCTTTTGCTTTTCAGATAAGGATATTTTTGATTTTGTTTGGGGAACCGTTAATTTTAGCAGTTCAGAAATTTGTGTTTTAGATTCTCCTTTATTACAACGTTTAAGGCGGATTCATCATTTAGGATTGGCAAGTAGTGTTTATTGTAATGCAGATAGTTCGCGTTTTAGTCATACAATAGGAGTAACAGAGGTGGCAGATAGGATGACTTTTCAAGGAATAGCTTTAGTGGCTCTTTATCGTCAACCAAAAAATTTTTTCATCAAGTTATCCAAGATTCTTCATCGGAAAAGTTTAAATTATTTTGTGTTTGGTCTTCTACTTTGATGAAACAAGAAACAATGGAAGCAGGCAAGAGATTCAGCGATTTGTTCCAAAGTTCCTTATGAAGAAATGAATAAGATTCGTATGAGGCTCTTAGAACTGGGGTATTATAATGATGCATTATATTTACTGCAAGATGAGAATTTTGTCCGACTATTGGACAAAAAGACTTTAAAAATTGTAGTAGATAAATATCGAAGCTTTTTAGGAGTGAATTCATGTCAAGTCACAGAAGAAAGTCTGGTTAGATTTCTTCGGCAATTTTTATGGCTTGAAATAGATAAAAAAGAATTAGGAATGATATTGTTACTTTAGGTGGCTTGTTTGATAGTGCAAAACATTTAATGTACTATTTTAACGATATCAAAGGCGGAACAAATATGATTTTTGATAGTTCGGTAGAAAGTGCGTTGAAATGCATCAATAAGAATGAATGTTTATGCTTTTTCAGTAATTATGTACTTAACTCATTAAAATCAGCAGTTACAGGTCAGTATAAGGCTAAAATAATGGATAGGCAGGCAAAGGAATTGCAGGGATGATTCAGCTGGAACAATTAGAAAAGTTGTATTATAATGTTAAAAAGCAGAAAACTCGGAATAGGTTTTCTGCTTTTTTGTATTTCAGCGGGAATGGAGTGTAAATTTAAAAAAGCTTGACATGTCTGGTCTATATGTGATAGACTCAATGGCATAAGGAAGTCTATTGCGTATAGACCTATGTTTGCGAAAGGAGGGCAAAAAATTTTGATTGTATATAAATTAGCAGAAACAGAAAAAAAGTTTGCGGATATTATTTGGGATATGGAACCGATTCCATCGATGGAGTTGGTCAGAATATGCGAGGAAAAGCTGCATTGGAAGAAGTCTACTACATATACAGTATTAAAAAAATTGTGTGTTCGTGGGATATTTCAAAATGAAAATGCTGTTGTTACGGCACGGATTAGCAGAGATGAATTTTATGCAGAAAAGAGCCGGCAGTTTGTGCAGGACACGTTTCATGGATCATTGCCGCAATTTTTAACTGCATTTATCGGAAGGAAAAAGCTGAGCAAAGAGCAGGTAGACGAGATGAAAAGATTGATTGAAAGTTATCAGGAAGAGGATTAACCGGAACTAAGGAACTGGTTTTCAGATATACTTTGGGAGAGAACGATTGCTGTAACAGTTCCATGGGGTATTTGAATGGTTACTGATCGTTACAGATGGCAAAGGTTTGGAGAAAGGGAGAGGGATGGGTATGTTGGAACAAATTTTTATAAAAGTAGTAAATATGAGTATTACCGCAGGATATTGTGTGGTGATTGTGCTGCTGCTGCGAATGTGTATTCGAAAATTGCCGCGAATTTATTCTTATGTATTGTGGGCGGCAGTCTTTTTCAGGCTGGTTTGTCCGATATCACTGGAAAGTACGTTTAGCATTTTAAAAGTAAAACCGGAGACGATACCGTATCATCCAGGGAATTTAAAAGCGCCTGAAAGCGTATCTGAAAGTGTGAATGCATCTGTATGGATGGAACATATTGCAAAGGAACCGTCACAAAAGGTAGAAGCGTCTGCGAATATTGCAGCGGGGCATCCGATGCAGCAGCTGCTTTTGGCGGCAAGTGTTTTATGGCTGGCTGTACTGTGTATACTTGTGGCTGGAAGTGTATGGTCTTATGTACGGCTGCGTCTGCAGCTGCGTGATGCAGTATGGATGGAAAAGGGAGTTTATAAAACAGATAAGATAACGACGCCGTTTGTTGTTGGGATTTTCAAGCCAGGCATTTATCTTCCAATGGAAATAGGAGAGGAAAATAAGCGTTTTGTACTGGAACATGAAAAGACGCATATCCGAAGAAAAGATTATTTAGTAAAGCAGGCTGCGTTTTTGATCTGTTGTGTACACTGGTTTCATCCGCTTGTATGGGCTGCCTTTTATTTGATGTGTACAGATATGGAGATGGCATGTGATGAGTCTGTGATCCGAAAGCTTGGCAAAGATATGCGTAAACCGTATTCCGCAGCATTGTTGTCGCTGTCATCAGGCAGAAAAATTATATTAGGTACTCCGCTTGCGTTTGGTGAGGACGGTGTCCGCAGGCGGATTGTGAATGTGCTGCGATATAAAAAACGTTCGGTTTGGGCGAGTGTTCTGATTTTAGCGCTGATCGCTGTGGCTACGATTGCATTAGTTTTCAATCCAAAGGAGAATCGGCAAGAGAAGGACTATGTCAATAAGAAAACGGCGTCACAGCTGGAAAATATTAAAATGGCTTCAGGTGTAATGCCATTGCCTGATGGAAGTGACGTAACGGTAGAGCTTTGGATGAAAGAAGGCACATATTATAATGAGTCGATGGATGAATATGCGCCAAGTATTTACACGTATCCGCAAAATTATGAAGGGAATTATATACTTCGTACGTCTGACGGGGACGGAAATATATTGTTTGAAACAGGTTTAGAACAATTGTGGCCGTATCGCGGTACAGTTTTTAATTTTTCGGAAGAGTTTTCACTGAAATGGACGGATTATAATGAGGATGGGTGCCCGGATTTTACGCTTGGACTTCCGCAGTCTTCCAGCACAAGGGGATATTTACTTCTTACCGTCCGGGAGGATGGCAGATTGGAACGGCTTTGCAGCGGAGATGGAGAAATTTCAATTGAAAACAGCTTATCCGAGGGAGTTTCGATGATATTGGAGCAGGATGAAAAGTCTGGGCAAAAAACAATCATCGGTTCGTTTTATAATCATGCGGTTGGAGAGCTCTATCTGCAATATTATGATTATAACCCGCAGAGTAAGTTTTATGAGCCGGGAAGGGCAAAACGATACAAAGATGTACAGCGGAATAATAACAATGCGCAAAGTAACGAACAAAAAGCTGCGGTATCCGTTTCGAATGATACAGAGGATGCCCGGGATCAAACGAACAAAATTTCGGAAACGGTACGCTATGAGGGATATATGGATGAATTTCCAAATGAATCCAGACAAATTTACAGAAAACTTGATCTGGACGGCGATGGAAAAACAGATCGTGTTTATCGTAAGGTAAAGGAAAACACGGCTTCTTTTGAAATACAGTTTGGAAATGGCAAAAACCTCTTTCTTGGTGAATTTGGCATTTATTTGATGACGCCGGGTATTTCTTCAGTCAAAATTACAGGCAGTAACCAATCTATGATTCTATTTACAGGGATAGACCTTATAGAAGGTTCCGTAAGGGAAGGAAACATAGCGTTGTATACACAGTTTGGCGGAGAATATGAAAAATATGAGTTGACAGGCGATGATGGCGGGCCATATTTGGACAGTCAAAAGATGCGAGCCGGTTATCCTTCTTTATTGACTTACGATGCGCAAAGGGATGTGATGAAGCTTACGTTTCAGAATACGAACCGTTTCTTGGAATGGACGCCGCAAAAGAATGAATTAGACGACGATTACAGTTTTCAGAATCATGCGGCATATTCGGCACAGTTTGTGTCTTATAAGGGAGAAAATGGTGTTGCGTTTTACCAGTATGCGGGAGACAAGGAACAGTCGAAGCTATTTTGCTACGTACTGTCTGTACGTGAAAATCCGCTGAGATCAGACTGGACGCCTTATGATATGAAATTACTTTGGCTTGGATGGGCGGATGAGACTATGATGAAAGAGGGGTTTACATTGCCTGTTTCGTAAATAAAAAGTGTAAAGCATATTGGAGATGGAATGTGCTTTAAGCAATGCTTTTAAGTCATTGTACGTTGCATCTTCTTCTGTAGAATACAACGGAGAAGAAGATGCAACATAATAAAAATGCGGATAACAGGACTTGAACCTGCACGGTCTCCCACCAGAACCTAAATCTGGCGCGTCTGCCAATTCCGCCATATCCGCATCACAAGAAATATTATACAGGAATTATGAGCAGATAGCAAGTTATTTTTTCTGGTTTTGCAGAATTTTAAGCAAATGAGTAATAGTTACTTCTTGCGGTATTCACTTGGCGTAATTTTATACCGCTCCTTAAATCTCCGATTAAATGTTCGCTGGCTTTCGAAACCACTGTCAAAACAGATATCCAGTATCGTATCGCTGGTATTTTCCAGCCTTGCGGATGCATAACTTAATCTTGCTTCATTAAGGTACTGATTAAAATTGCAGTGGAAGGTCTTTGAAAATATTCTGGACAGTACATATTTGCTTACGCCCAGATCTCGTGCCATATCTTCTAAGGAAAACTGCTTTCTGAAGTTACCGGATACATAGGAAACCGTCTGATAAATCAGGTCATCACTTTCCATACAGCTTTTTTCTACCAAATTCAAGTGATTCATGCATCTAGCTAAAATAATCTGGACGTATGCTTGCAGGATCATTGGCTCACCTTCTTTTAACTGCATAATCGCATCTATTGCATGATAAACATCGGGGGTCAGTTGTTCCGCCTGGATCATTGGATATGCCGGTGCGCAGCCTTGTATTTTTTCTGCGAAAATGCCAGTGACGGATGGGGGAATGAGAATATAAACAGCTTTATTGATTCCGGTAGAAAATACCTGATAATGGTGGATAATATCTGAAAAAATAAGCCCTATGTCTCCCTTTTTCATATGATACAATTCCTGTCCGACGCCCAGTTCCAGCGTCCCTTCTGTTACGCATACAATCTCAAATGCATGATGCAAATGAGGAGATACATGTTTTGATACCCGATGAATTGCAAAAATTTCTTCCTTTGTTTCTTTAAATGTCAAATGCATTGGCAGGAGTCCCTTCTGTATACATTAATTTCTATACTCTAATTCTTATACCTGATTTTATAATCTGGTTTTATACTCTGGTTTTTGTATGTTACCTTCTGACTTGTATTGCAAGATTTGTCTATACTTTCTTATCATTTGGCAAGCATTTTTTCTCAGCATGTCGTAGAATGAACTTGTAAATGAGGAAAGGAGAAATACAAAATGAGAAGATTAAAAAACTATATAAACAACCTTTTAGCGTTCTATGAGGGTTATTTTAGTTATGTGTATCGTGCATAGTAAAAAGCAGACCATTTCACAAATGTGAAATGGTCTTTTGCATTACTGTGAAATGGAAGCTGTCGTAATACATTTTTCTTTTTTTATTTTTTCATTCGCGTCTTCTACATTCATTCTAGAAAGTACTAACATAATCAGTACATTGAAGATGAATGGAAGCCACAAATACATAAACTGCATCATTTGAAGGGCTGACTGCGGCTGTACGGCATTGGTACCGACATATCCGCTGAACTCCAAGAGCCATCCTACGACTGCGGTTCCGATACCACCGCCGATCTTGACGCCAAGTGAAGTGCAGGAGTACATCGTTCCGTCGACCCTCTTTCCCTGAGTCAGATAAGTGTATTCAGAGCAGGAAGCAATCACGGCATTCATGTCGCCTTGCCAAGGACCCTGGCCGAGCGCTGCAAGTGCTGTAAATGCCATCATCATAGGGATGTTTCCCATATATCCGGCAACGACTACCAATGCTCTGCCGATGACTGCGATGATGTAGCCTCTTAAGTTTAGCTTGTACATACCTTTCCATTTGCCTACCAGTGCGGGTGTAAATATCAGCGCTATGATAAGCGGAATATTTACAGCCCATGCAAATTGTCCGAACAGGTTTTTATTTTTTAATACCCATGTCATATAATAAATGCCTGCACCGATCATGGCGCTGTACAACTGCTGTAAGATGTAGGCTAAGCAGATCATCAGATAGAACTTGTTTTTCATAAGCAGCTGGAACGCCTGGATCAATCCGTACTTTTCTTCCCCGTCAGTTGTCTTGCTGTCGTCTGTCTCTTCTTCTGAAAGTTCCTTTACGGAAAGACCGGAGATTGTATTTACGATCAATCCGATGATCGCATAGATGATAGCTACCAGTCTCCACGCGGCAGCATTACCGCCGCACATATCTACAAATCCGACAGTAATGGTCTGAATCAGAAGGCTTGTTGTAAATGCAAAGATAAAACGGTAAGAACCCATCTGTACACGTTCTTTGCTGTTTTTTGTAACAAGTGAAGTAAGCGCCGAATATGCAATGTTATTTGCGGTATAGAACACACTGTTAAGCAGGGTATAGGCGATGAAAAACCAAGCATACTGTGCCGTCCTGCCAAGGCTGGCCGGTACTGCAAAGCAGGCCACCAATGTTATGGCGCAGCCGATGTAGCCGTATAGCATCCACGGTCTTGCTTTCCCAAGCTTGCTGTGCGTCTTGTCGATCATAGAACCGAAAAATATATCTGTAAATCCATCAAACAGTTTTGATATGGCGATCAAGGTTCCCACAATTCCAGATGCCAGACCGATCGTATCTGTCAGGTAAACCATAACAAACGATGAGAGAAATGCATATACGACATTTCCGGCTACATCACCTGATCCGTATCCTACTTTGTTATACCATTTTAAATATTTCTTTTCCTCCATCAGAATCCCTCCTCGTTTATAATTTACTCTTTTATATACGGAACCAGTTCAACCTGGAACTGAAATGCGGTATCATCAAACCGGTAGCAATCTAAAACTACCGGGCCGCAGCTGTTAGAACCAATACCGTTTAATGCATAGTCAATACAGAGTACAGTGCTGTCAGCCTCTACAAGTTCATAGTTGTGTGCGGCGTTCTCTAGTTCTTCCTGTGTATAGATCGATGCGTTAAAGGAAAACGGCTGATCGGAAACGATGGTGATACCAAACTGTGTATTTGCTACTTCCACATAATCACAGTCAAAATGGCTTCCATTTTCCTGCGGGCGGATGTAGTCTTCATGCATCAGGATGACCTTGGAACGATACCATCCGTGAGAAGAACCCTGATGCTTATCCCGATAGCTTTCCTGCGGCCCCATCCCAAAATAGCTGACATTTTCTAAACTTTTTGGAAGGAACATACGAATTCCAAATCGCGGAAGATCTGGAAGCTCTGCGTCTTTTGTCACTGAGATGATAGAGGAAATTTTTCCGCAGCAGTCGATTTTCCAGGTGATTACCACATCTAAAATTTTTTGTACGGTTGCGGCGACAACTGCCAGGTGTGCTACAAGCAGTACACCATGCTCATTTACAAGTGTTTCAATGCAGTAGGCCCTGGTATAGGCTTCATGATAATGTGCTTTTTTCCATTCTTCTTTCATATACATATCATTGTCTGTCGGCGCTCTCCAAATATTTAATTCCATTGGACGGTTTAAGTAGTCAGCTCCTGCAAACTGCATCTGTGTAAACAAACCGGTACGCTTATCCAGTTTGTAATAAAAATTTTTTGCCTGCAATATAATGTGCGTATCAGTTTCCTCTGCTGTAATCTTACCAGATGCAGGTTCTCTTTCCAGATGCCTGACTGCCAGTCTGTTTCTTCCGTCTTCATTTGCCAGTCTGATCTCATCAAAGCCCAATACATGGCCGTGCTCCAGCAACGGTATTTCTTTTTTTAAGTGGTATGTCAATTTCAGATAAATCCTTCCGGATGACGGAATCTGCAATTTCAATTCTGTTTTTGCATTGCTGTGAGGCGCTGCAGATACACAAGGCAGGTTTCCTTTTTCTACGGTCAGACCATCTTGCGTCATTTCATAGGAAATTTCTGCATAGTCTTTTAAATTATCAAAATCCATATAGTTATGAAGGATCAGTTCTCCATTGCTTTCATTATAGGAAACGATTCTTACAGGCCGATATACATTTTTATATTCTAATAGCCCGGTATGTGGTGTGCGGTCTGGATATACCAGTCCATCTACACAGAAATTACCGTCGTGGATCAGTTCTCCATGGTCGCCGCCATAATGGTATCTGGTCTTTCCGGCCTCTGTCTTGCCGTGTGCAATGGCATGATCACACCATTCCCAGACAAAACCTCCGCATATCCGATCGTCTTTATGGATGATCTGAAAGTAATCTTCTAAATCTCCCGGCCCATTTCCCATGCTGTGGCAATATTCTACCAGCAGGAACGGTTTACTTGCGTCTTTTTCCAAATATTCCTCTATTTCGGTCAGAGATGGATACATACGGCTGTAGAGATCCAGGTTTTCATAATGATAAGTGATATCATAATTACGGTATCTTGCACTCTCATATTGTGTAATTCTTTCTGGATCAAAGCTCTTAGTCCATTCCAGCGCTTTTTCAAAGTTGCAGCCGTAGGCGCTTTCATTTCCCATTGACCACATAACGATACAAGTACGGTTTTTATCTCTTTGAACCATAAGCTGTACACGGTCTAATATGGATTTTTCCCATGCCGGATCATCGGCAATCTTTTCGTTCCAATGGCTGAAACGGTTTTGGTCAGTATCTTCTTTGCGGTATAGCATAAATGGTCCGTGTGCCTCAATATCTGCTTCGTCAATGACCATAAAACCGTATCGGTCACACATTTCATAAAAATACGGTGCGTTTGGATAATGACTGGAGCGGATGGCATTGAAATTGTGCTGCTTCATGAAAGCAAGGTCGGCCTTAATCTGTTCTGCACTGGTCACAAACCCTGTTTGCGGATCAGAATCATGACGATTCACCCCACGGAACTTAATCTTTTCTCCGTTGAACAAGACTGTCTGATCTTTAATCTCTATGGTTCGCAAACCAATATGATCTGTAATCACTTCGTCCTTTGTCATCAGGATTACGGTATATAAATACGGGTTTTCTGTATTCCAAAGGATAGGATTTGGCACAGTAAGTTCTATCGAGCCATCCTGTGAAATCTCGCCTGCTGCAACAATCTCACCATATTTGTCTTCGATTGTTATTTTTGCATCCGTCGGCTCGCTAAAGCAAATGTCTATTTTTACTGTGGCGTTATGTTTTGCAGCTTTTGTCCTGATGAAGTAATCTCGCACGGCTTTTCGAGGTCTCTTTAATAAATACACATCTCTGAATATACCACTCATACGAAACTTATCCTGGTCCTCTAAATAAGAACCGTCACACCATTTGAGTACCAAAACTGCAAGTGTGTTACAGCCCTCCTGTAGCAAGGAAGTTACATCAAACTCACTGGAAGCGTGAGATACCTGGCTGTATCCAGCATAAACTCCGTTCAGCCATACGTAAAAGCAGCTGTCCACACCTTCAAAATTTAAAAATGCCATTGGCGCTTGTTCCTCTTTCTGATAGGAAAAGGTATGTACATATGCTCCGCAAGGAATATCCTGTGGCACATATGGCGGGTCAAATGGAAACGGATAGCGGATGTTGGTATACTGATGGCTGTCATATCCGGCCATCTGCCATACACCCGGAACTATCATTTTGTCAAATCCTAAAGTATTATAACCTTTCGCATAAAAAACATCGGTTACATCATAAATGCTTGAAAAATACTTAAAATCCCATGTTCCATTCAATAACTGAAACCGGTCTGAGTTTTCACGATGTTCAACGAGATCCATGCTTCTTACCGATGCCGGAATGTAATAGGCTCTCGCAGGCATAGTGCAATCATGCAGCATACTTAAATCTTCATAGTAACATGGTACAATCATAGGTTAATCCTCCTTTGATATACACATTTTTGTCCTTTTATTAAGTTTTCCTGGTTTTTCCAATTGCCGGCATTTACTTTGGATCACTTAATTTGTTGATAATATCATACATTTTCAGGCATGATCTGTCTATAAATAGAAATGGACAGAATATGCACAAAATGATACAATAAAACAAAGGAGGGAACGGATGTGTACATTAATTCCGGATATAAAAACAATTCTTTTATAGATTTCAAAGACAAGAGCAGACCATTGATTGTGGGAAGTTGCGGAACCTATCGTCTGTCTTCACATCCAAAACTGCCAACGTACCGCCCAAGAGGCAGATTGGATTTTCAGATGATCTATATCGCTTCCGGACGTGCTTATTTTCATTTTGACAAGCCCGAAAATGAGACGATCGTGACGGCTGGAAACATTGTGTTATTCCGCCCAAAAGAATTTCAGAAATATGAATACTACGGAACAGATAAGACCGAAGTTTACTGGATTCACTTTACAGGAAGCAATGTGAAGAATTTATTAAGAAAATATGGCTTTTCGGATGACAGACGGATATTTCCTGTCGGTACATCATTAGAATATGAACATATATTCAAAAGGATCATTTTAGAATTACAAAGATGTCAGGATGATTATGAAGAAATGCTGACATTGCTGTTTCGTCATCTGTTGATTATCTTTCACCGGGATTTCACGAAAGAGCATATATCAAAAAACGAGTTTCTGGATCATGAGATGGAGACAGCTGCCGCCTATTTTAATGAGAACTATAACCGGGATATTCATATTGAAGAATATGCCGCTTCGAGAGGGATGAGCGTGAGCTGGTTTATTCGCAATTTCAAGAAATACACCGGAACGACTCCTATGCAGTTTGTTACGTCTATACGAATCACAAATGCCCAGATGTTATTGGAAACTACGAACTATGCCGTGAATGAGATATCTCGTATCGTCGGTTATGATAATCCGCTGTATTTCAGCAGATTGTTTCGCAAACAGAAAGGATGTTCGCCGTCACAGTTTCGAAAAAAGGAAGAGCACTCGTAATATAAAATCTATCACACTCCTGCATTCTTGTCAGAGTGTGATAGATTTTATATTATTACGAATCATAAGGAGAAAGCAAACTGTGATAGACTGTGTTCATGTGTGTATCCTGCTTAGAAAATAATTGTGGGACGTATAAACGTCAGCTCATAAGGCGCATCTGGATGCTGCGTGCGAAATAACAGCTGCAGCGCCAGACGCTTGCCAAGCAGGCTGGTAGGCACATTTGCCGTAATAATATGACCCGCAACATTTGTATATTCATCAGAATTATCAAAACCGGTTAATACTACTGGATGAGGTACGTGATCTGGATGTTCGTCCATATATTGTTTGACAAAATGCGCCACAAAGTCGCTGACACATACAAAAGCAGAAGGCCAGTCTGTTAACTCATTCAAAAAATCATAAAGTTCTTTTCCATACGAAAAAATGCCAATACTTTCGGTCAGACAGCATTCCGAATGAATATCCAGCCGATGTGCCTGCATACAGGCACAGTAACCCCGGTAACGTTCTAAATTTGTCTGTGCATAATAAATATCTCCAAGAAAACCGATATTCGTATGCCCGTTTTGAATCAGAGATTCCGTAATATCATATTCTGTCCGGTAACCTTCGATCAAAACCAGATCTCCATTTAACTGAAGACGGTACAAAGCAGGAACCATATCCAGAAAAACCTTTGGAACAGAAAGATCATTTACCATACCAAGAATCGTTGGATCATAAACATTTAAAATAATACACCCATCAATGTTGTTCATATTTTTTAGCATTTGCGGCAGGTTAAATGTCTTTGTATACACGGATGGAACATAAGTATACAAAAGATTAATATTGTAGCTGGAAAGCTCTTGCGCCATGCGATGTATGATACTCGTCCAAAATACAGCAGAGTCCGGTCGTGAAACAACTAGGGAAACAGTCCGGGAGGGATGTTCCTGCTGCTGCATTTGCATTTGTTCAATAGCCAGATAGGGGACTTTGGCATAGCCAAGTTCCCGTGCTTTTTCAAAGATAAGTTCCCGGAGAGAATCGGACACTCCAGATTGATTGTTAAAGGCTTTGCTTACAGTAACTCTTGAAATATTAAGAGCGTCTGCGATGTCTTGCATTGTGATTTTTTCCATGTGGGGGCTCCTATATAACTGTTCGATGGTATATTCTGTCAACTAGTATAGCATAAATGGAAGAGAAATACAATAATTTGCTTTACAAATGTTAAACTTCAAATCTTATATATTATATATTATATATTATATGTTGTGGATACCCGGACGCTGGGAGAGGGAATTTGCCCGGTCTGCCTGTGTCCGTACCCGATAAAACGGGGCATGCAATTCCAGAATGTAAGAAGCCCTAAGCATTCTGCACTTATACAATGGCACCGTACGGTCGCAGCACCTAGTTCGCCCTGGCTAAACGCCAGCAGCTAAAGGTGCTGCTCAAGGGGCATGTTATTTGCAATTAGTTCACCGCAGTGTTGCTCCAGTTCGCTCAGAGGATGTTTCAGCCAGCAAAACCATTCTACCAGGTGCAGAGCCGTTCTGGAATCCGTTAAGAAAAGGACAAGGACATTGAATCATTCCTTAATCTTAAATTTTTTTCAAGGCATTGAAAACAGAGAAAGAATGCAGGCATTGAAAACAAGAAAAAAAGTTTGAAGCTATCGTTCGCAAGAAAAAGTTTGTAAAGTATTGTTTACAAGAATGATATTATTTGTAAGGCGCTATTTTTAATATATTGTTTTCAAAAAAAGGATAAAAATATAGGTTTTTTTATGAAAAATCATTCAGAGTTTGCCGGTAAGTAATCATGCTGTGTAAAGCTTATGAAAATCCCCTATCCCGGCGTCCGCGCAGCCAAAACAGAGAATGAAATATATCTGTTTACATAAAAAACTTAATTTTTGTAAGCTATATTTTAACGTGCCACATTGGTAAAAAAATAAATTATTGGTAAAATTATGCTAAAAATATTATGAATAATTGTATATAGTGATGAAACTAACATACAAAGTCGACATTTGTTTCGGAAAATGTTAATGTTAACTTAACAAAAATAAACAAGGAGGACAAACAAAATGAAGACAAACAACATGCTTCATGGAAAAGGGAAAGCGCCGAAAAAAACGCTGGTCGAAAGATGATACAGAATTGTTTCTGCTATCGCTGCCTACGTTAATCTGGTATGTAATCTTTGCCTATTTGCCGATGTTCGGTATTATTATCGCATTTAAGGTATACAAGTTACAGCCTGGCGGGCACGGTTTCATTTACAATTTGCTGCACAGCGATTGGGCCGGATTCGGAAACTTTTCGTTTTTCTTCTCGTCAAATGCATTTACCATGCTGCTGAAAAACACGATTCTTTATAATATCGCGTTTATTATCATCAGCGCCAGCGTTGCGGTAGGCGGCGCTCTGATGTTAAGCAACATGCGCAACAAGAAGGGGTCGAAAGTTTATCAGACCATGATGTTTCTGCCATATTTTATGTCTTGGGTAGTGGTCAGCTATTTCGTGTATGCGATTCTGACGCCGGAAAGAGGTTATCTGAACGGAATTCTCAAAGCAATGGGCGCAGATCCGATCATGTGGTATCAGGAAGCAAAGTATTGGCCGTTTATTCTCGTGCTGCTGAACACGTGGAAAGGTATGGGATATGGTATGGTGCTTTACCTTGCGAGCATTACGGGTATTGACCAGTCCTTATATGAAGCTGCGGTAATGGATGGGGCTACCAAGTGGCAGCAGGCGATACATATTACGCTCCCTTCGATTAAACCGGTATTTATTATGATGCTGATTCTGGACTGTGGGAAAATCTTTAACTCAGACTTTGGATTGTTCTATCAGGTAACTGGAAAAATTCCACAGTCATTGTATACAACTGTATCCACATTTGATACGTATATTTATCAGGCGATCCAGTCTCCGGCGACGCCGATTGGAAGAACTGCGGCGGCATCATTCTTCCAGGCGATTTGTAGTTGTGCTACGATTCTTCTGGCGAACTGGGTTGTGAGAAAGATCGACAAAGAAAACAGTCTGATTTAATGTGAGATTATCTGAGGGAGGTGCACAAAGTGGGAAAAAAGAATAAAGATTTGGAAAAATCGTCATCAACGAATCAGATTAAGCAGTCTACCAATATCATATTTAACATTATATTTTTACTGTTGGGGCTGACATGTATCTTTCCGCTGCTGTTCGTTTTTTCCATATCCATTACAAGTGAAGAGGCGCTTCGGTCTGGCGGGTACCAGATTATTCCGCCGGAGTTTTCGATAGCTGCATATCAGTTTTTATGGAATGAAAGAACCATGATTTTCCGTGCAGTATTTATGTCTATCATTGTGACAGTGATCGGTACAATCATTACGATTGCATTGACGACAACGATGGGATATGTAGTTTCCAGAAGAGGATTTAAGTTAAAAGGAATTTATACATGGATTATCTTTGTTCCGATGATTTTTAACGGCGGTATGCTTTCAAGCTATGTAGTTGTAAATAATATTTTAGGGTTGCGTGATACGATTTGGGCGCTGATCTTTCCGCTGGCATGTTCTTCGTTCAGCGTTACGATCTGTCGGACGTTTTTCCGTACGACGGTTCCAGACGCAATTGTAGAATCGGCAAAAATCGACGGAGCCGGGCAGTTCCGCATTTGGGCGCAGATCGTACTCCCGATATCCAAGCCGGTTATGGCGACGATTGGAATGTTTGCTGCATTTGGGTATTGGAATGACTGGTTTCAGGCTTCTTTATACTTAGATGATAAAAAGCTGCAGACGTTGCAATCTTTGTTGAACAATGTACAAAAAGGAATTGAATATTTGGCAAATAATCCATATGGCGGTCTGTCCATGCAGCAGTACAAGGCATCTATGCCGACAGAAAGTGTGCGTATGGCGATTGCAATCGTCATTATTGTACCAATTGCATTGACGT
Source organism: uncultured Eubacterium sp. (assembly GCA_910584345.1). GTDB lineage: Bacteria > Bacillota > Clostridia > Lachnospirales > Lachnospiraceae > Eubacterium_J. Next base: position 24,729 of record CAJTZX010000007.1, read on the forward strand.
ATCCGTTTTTCCAGAAATATTTTATTTCCGGTCTTACGATTGGTTCGGTAAAAGAGTAAAAGAAAGCGTTTAAAAATATAAGGAGGAAATGAGAATGAAATTGAAAAGATTATTAGCAGCAGGTTTGGCAGGAATGATGACAATCGGTGCATTGGCTGGCTGTGGAAACAGTTCTGACGGAGGACAGAAGGCGTCTTCGGATAATGGAAGCAATGCGCAGGCGGAAGGCTCTGAGTCTTCAGACAATGGAGAAGTAGTAGATCTGAAATGGGTAATTATCGGAAATGGTATGCCGGATAATTATGATTCCTGGATCTCAAAAGTCAACGACTATATTAAAGATAAGGTTGGCGTGAGACTGGAAATGGAAATCGTAAGCTGGGCAGACTGGGACAGCCGCAGAAATATTATTGTCAGTACAAATGAACCGTATGATATTATCTTTGGTCATGGCGGCAACTATATTTCAGATATTAATCTGGGGGCATATTGCGATATTACAGATTTGATCGAAGCAAATATGCCGGAGTTAAATGAAATGATGCCTGAAGAATGCTGGACTGCGGTAAAAGTCAATGACAGAATCTATGGTGTGCCGACCTATAAGGATATTGCAATATCCAATTATGCAATCTGGGATAAAGAGCTGGTAGATGAATACAATCTGGATATTGAAAAACTGACGGATCTGGAATCTCTGACGCCGGTGTTTGAACAGCTTAAGGCAGATAAGAATGATTATCCGTTCTATTCCAAAAATGATGGTATCTACGAACAGCAAGTATCCTGAGAAATGTCTGCAGCTGTTAAATCTGGTAAATACAGATACAAAGCTGCGTGATATGTTCTATTACGGAGAAGAAGGCGTGAACTTTGAGTATACAGAGGACGGCAAGGTACACAAGAGTGATAAAAACTGGGAAATGGCTGGCTATACAAACGGCTGCTATTTTACAGTAACGCAGGAAGATACCGATGAGTATGGACAGTTTGACGAGATTAAAGAACTGACAGACGGGGCAGTAGCTTCAGTAATGCTTGGTTTTACGTTTGATACAACATCTGTATACGACCAGCTTGCAAACTGCGGGGAAATCTGGCTGCGGTATAAGAGCGAGGTTATGACAGGCGTGCAGGATCCGTCAGTTTGTGTACCGCAGATTAAAGAAGAACTGATGGCTGCAGGTTTCCAGGATATTCTGGATGAAGCGCAGAAACAGGTAGATGAGTTTATGGCAAACAAAAAATAACAGACAGGGATGATAGTATGGCGAGAATCATTGGGGCGGATTTGCCGCACATGCCGTGGCAGGAGCCGAAAGGCGGGGAAGTATTGCCGGTGTGGCGCTACGACGCAAATCCGATTATAGAAAGATTTGCAACAAAAAATTCGAATAGTATTTTTAACAGTGCGGTAGTTCCATATGGTGATGGATTTGCAGGCGTATTCCGCTGTGACAGCAAATCGATCAGCATGGATATTTTTACCGGATTCAGTAAAGACGGTATTCATTGGGAGATCTCCGATGATCCGATCGTATTTGAAGGAGCACATCCGGAAGTAGCGAAAAGGGATTTTCGCTACGATCCGCGTGTGTGCCAAATCGAAGATAAATATTATGTGACCTGGTGCAACGGTTATCATGAGTATCCGACGATTGGAGTAGGATATACGTATGACTTTCAGACGTATTACCAGATGGAAAACGCATTTTTGCCGTTTAATCGCAATGGGGTGCTGTTTCCCAGAAAAATCGACGGCAAGTATTATATGCTGAGCCGTCCGAGCGACAATGGACATACGCCGTTTGGAGACATTTTTCTGAGTGAAAGTCCAGATATGAAATATTGGGGATGCCATCGGTATGTAATGGGAACGATCAAAGGCGATGCTTCTGCATGGCAGTGTACAAAAATTGGGGCGGGAAGCGTTCCGATTGAGACAGAAGACGGGTGGCTGCTCATTTATCACGGCGTTATTAATACATGCAATGGCTTTGTATACCGGATGGGATGTGCACTACTGGATCTGGAAGAGCCATGGAAGGTATTAAAGAGGACAAAAAACTATATATTAGGGCCGCATGAATTATATGAATGTGTCGGAGACGTGCCGAATGTTGTATTTCCGTGTGCGGCGCTTACAGATGCAGCGACAGGCAGAATCGCTATTTACTATGGATGTGCGGATACGGTTACAGGACTTGCGTTTACGACTATAGATCGATTGATGGAATATATGGAGTAATGTGACAAAGGGAAAAAGTAACGGTAAATAACGATAAGTAACGATAGAGAGCTGCTGCAAAACGAAATCTTATCAAGTATCAGGATGGAGGATGTGCATATGCTGGTCAGCAGGACAGACAACAGGCCGTACATGAACGTGATTTTTGGCAATTTTTACAGTCCGGCTTATGATGATGAGGCATTTGTGGATGAGACAATGCAGCGAATCAAAGAGCTTGGATTTAACAGTGTCATGTTTGACACAAAGGCGTGGGAAGATTTTAAAGAACGGTATGATACGGGAGCGTTGAGCCAATATGTGAGAATGCAGGAGTATATGGGGAGATCTGCAAGGGCGCATGGGCTTGGATATAATTTTTTGCTGCTGTATTTAAATGGGGATAATCTTTATCCCCATATCCGGTTCAGTCCGCCGATTTACGGGGAAGAGACCGTTTTTTTGGACGGTACGCCGGGAAAATGGTATAAGTACTGGTCGCCGAAGGCCAGACAGTCCATGAAAGAGCATGTGGAGCGTATTATGGAACGGTATGGAGATGGCTGCGAGCGGTGTATGATGAAAGATTTCACCGGAAACGACGGCAAAGAAGTCATTCCGGTATGCAGCATGTGGGATCCGGTTGTGGCTCCAAGCTTTGATGAAGAAGGGAAACTGCGGTATCTGGATTTTCTGCGGACGCTGTATGAAGGAGATATTGACAGGCTGAATCAAAGCTATGGAACGGCGGTGGAAAGTTTTACACAATTGGAACCGGAGGAATATTGGTATACGTTAAAGTATGGAACCGCTATTCTGACAGAAGAGGATGTAAGGAAACAGACGCCGCAGTATTTCCGCTGGAGGGATCAGGCGTTTTGGAAATATTACAATGGCAGAGCCGAATACGGAAGAAAAAGCATCGGTCAGCGATGTGCAGGTATTGGACAGTGAATTTGATGAAGATGCGATGTATGCAGGCGTGCGTCTGTCCTGGAAATCCGATGTGCCGGCAGATTATTACGAAGTATACCGCATCAATCAGGATCAGACAAAATCACTGCTCGGCGTATCGAATACGGAAAGCTTCTATATTAATACGCTGCCACGTACGGATGAAACAAATAAATCCACATTCCGTGTAGTGCCGGTAAATGCGTTGCTGGAAGAAGGCACAGGAAGCGAAATAACGATGGAGTGGCCGGATAACAGTCTGCCAAAGGCTGCATTTACGGCTGACTTGACACTGGCAAAACCAGGTGATAAGATTACGTTTACGAGTCTTTGTTCACCGAATACGGAAAAAGTTACCTGGACACTGAAAGGTGCAGATACGGAAAGCGCAGAAGGCGATACCGTCACCGTATCCTATGCAGAAGAAGGCGTTTATCCGGTTGCACTGAAAGCAGATAACAGCTCCGGCAGTGCAGACGCTTCGGTGGAAAATTATATTGTGATTACAAATAAAGCGGCCGATGGCCTGCAGCTGTTATCACAGGGAGCAGCAACGGAAGCAGATACTTTTGTCAATGAAAACGAAGCGCCGGAATTTGCAGTAGACGGTGATAAGACAAAGAAATGGTGTGCAACCGGTAGTGCACCGCATGAGATTACGATTGATCTTGGCTCTGTACAGGCAGTCAGTGCGGTAGATGTTTACCATGCGCAGGCCGGCGGAGAAAGTACGGATATGAACACGAAATCTTATGCGATTTATACGAGCGAGGATGGCGCAGCGTTTGAAGAAGTACGAAGTGTTACGAAAAATACGGCAGGGGAGACGCATGATACATTTGCTCCGGTCAATGCGCAGTTTGTGAAACTGGTTGTGAATAAACCAACCCAGGGCAGCGACAGTGCGGCTCGTATTTATGAAGTGGAAGTATATGGACTGAAAGACACCATAGATTAACCAAAGAATCCGGCGCTTCGCTGCAGGCATTGTGCCGGATTCTGCAAGGAACTGTCCCGAAATATCTTACCATATCCCTTGTCTTTTTCTCCAGGAGTGTCACTTGAAAATGAGTTACATAGCCTGCTATGGGCCTGTTTTTTAAGTGACACTCTCGAAGAAAAATCCTGCGGACTATCGGTAAGTTATTTCGGGACAGTTCCTTACAGTGAGTGCCAAAGCTTAAGTAAATGACATTGCGTGTGAACAGTAATGAAAAAGGAGCAGTATTTAAATGTCTGAGAAGAATAAAAAAGTAATGATAGGAATTGATCTTGGCGGGACCGGAATTAAAATCGGCGTTTTGAATATAGATTATGAGATTCTTGCACAGACTGCAATTCCAACGCGTGCAGATCGTCCCTATGCACAGGTAATTGCGGATATGGGGCAGGCGGCGGTGCAGCTCTTAGAGGAAAACGGTTACCAGGCTGGAGATTGCTTGGGGATCGGTGTTGGCAGTCCCGGAACGATTGACAGTACCAATGGCGTCGTGTTGTATTCTAATAATATTCGCTGGGATAACGTACCGCTGGCAGCAGAGCTTAGAAAATACCTTTCGGTACCGATCTATGTTAATAACGATGCAAACTGCGCGGCGCTTGGAGAAACCGTCAAAGGTGCGGCGGCAGGATGCAGAAACGCGGTGTTTTTGACGCTTGGTACGGGTGTCGGCGGAGGCGTCGTAATAGATGGAAACATTTTTGAAGGCGGGCATCCGGGCGGCGCTGAGCTGGGACATATAAGGATTGCGTCCGAAGGAAGAAGATGTACATGCGGCAGAGACGACTGCCTGGAGGCATATGCGTCAGCAACCGCTTTGATTGAGGATGCGAAAAATATGGCGCAGCGCTTTCCAAATTCCATACTTTGGAAGCTGTGTGGACATGACTTGGAACAGATGAATGCCAAAATGCCGTTTGACGCGGCGCAGGCAGGCGACACATGCGGACAGGCACTTGTTGAGCAGTATATTCAGTATTTGGCAGATGGTATTACAGATCTTGCGAATATTTTCCGGCCGGATATCATAGTACTTGGAGGCGGCGTTTGTGCGCAGAAAGAAAAATTGACGGAGCCGTTAAATCGTTATTTGAAAGAAAAATGTTTTGGGGCAGCAGTCTCCTATGTGCCAAAGGTGGTAACAGCACAAAACGGCAATGACGCAGGCATTATCGGCGCAGCAAGTTTAGTTGGAACAGCCATTGGAATCGAGGAAAACAGGACGGAAATCTTGTTTTTAGAACCGGTATGTACAGAAAATATCTGGGGCGGAAATCGCTTAAAGAGAGAGTTTCATTATCCGTCTGCAGGAGAGCAGACGGGAGAATGCTGGGGAATTTCTGCCCACCCAAACGGAGATGGGAAGATTAAAAACGGAACGTATGCAGGGATGCATTTATCAGAAGTATGGAAAGCGCATCCACAGCTGTTTGGAAGTGACGGAACAGGAGAGTTTCCGCTTCTGGCAAAGATTATTGACGCCAGAGAGGATTTGAGTATTCAGGTACATCCAGACGACAGCTATGCGAAGGAGCATGAAAACGGTGCGAATGGAAAGACGGAATGCTGGTATATTCTGGATTGTGAAAAGCCTGCCTCTTTGATTATCGGACATCATGCAAAGACAAAGGAACAACTGGCACAAATGATCGAAGAGGATAAGTGGAGTGAGCTGCTTCGCGAAGTACCAGTTGAAAAAGGAGACTTTATTCCGATTGAACCGGGAACCGTCCATGCAATCAAAGGCGGCTGCTTGATTTTTGAGACACAGCAAAACAGCGATGTTACCTACCGTCTTTACGATTATGGAAGACTCAGCAATGGAAAACCCAGGGAGCTGCATCTTGGTAAAAGCATGGATGTGATTCAGGTTCCTGCAAAGGAGACGGATCAGTGCATCGTTTCTGCGGGAGCATTGCCGAAAAATCAGATGCATCAGCTGTTAGACTGTGCATATTTTACAATATTTAAAATAGAGACTGAAGGAGAAGCAAAGCTGGAACAGGCGTATCCATTTTTGGCTGTATCAGTATTGGAAGGCAGCGGTTGGATCGACGACCAGCCGATTAAGAAGGGAGATCATTTTATACTGCCTTCTTCCTATGGAACATTTTGTCTGAAAGGTGATATGATGCTGATGGCGTCAACGAAACGCTGAAATTTGATAATGTAATAGTTTGGAGCATGTGTTGAATGTTGTGGATTCCCGGACAAAACCATTCCGCCAGGTTCAGAGCCGTTCGGGAATCCGTTAGGTAAATAACATTGGATTACCAGTCGGATGACAAGAAGTCAGTGCAGCTCCCTGTCATCTGACGTTTGAGAGGCCATTATGCAACATATGATCTGACTGTTATGTTATTTTAAGAATATTGTAGGATTTGCATAAAATGTTGTAGGTAAAATTGGACAATTTATATAAAATGAAAATTTGGGATAGACAGTAAAAATATTTTATAGTAAAATTTATATCAAGTAATGCAAGCACATGCCAGGTTGTAACTTTAAGTAGGCAAAACTGGATTGTACTCACGGTAAAACAATAGATCATAACAATAGATCATGTGGTGGTTTTTGAATGAGTATGATGCAGTTATTTTTATGTTAAAAAACAAGGAGGACAAAAATTATGAAATCATTTAACTATGTCATTACAGATGAACAGGGTGTACATGCAAGACCGGCAGGAATACTTGTAAAAGAAGCAAAGAAATATTCATCTAAGATTACAATCAGTGCAGGCGGAAAAAATGCAGAAGCTACAAAGCTGATGGCAATTATGAGCATGGGTATTAAAAAAGGAACGGAAATTACAGTTTCCGTAGAAGGTGATGACGAAGAAGCTGCAGCAGCAGAGATGGAAAAATTTTTCCAGGAAAATCTGTAAAAAAGCTAAATGCCGGATGGCGATGCAAAAAATGTAATTACAAAAATCACAGTCTGCCGCATTTGGATGAATCGTACGACAAGGATTCTCCAATGCGGCAGCTTTGTATGTTAAAATCGGATGGAAATGAGGAAAGATATGAGGAAAGCTTTGTTTTTTGACGTAGACGGAACATTAGTTAATTTTCAGGGAAAAATGCCTGAATCTGCAGCGGCGGCATTAAAAAAAGTACAGCAGAACGGGCATCAGATTATAGTTTGCAGCGGCCGTTCCAGAGTACAGATTTACCCATGGCTGCTGGAGCTTGGATTTGATGGGATTGTGGCTGCTACAGGGGCTTATGTAGAGTGCGGCGGAGCAGTCATTTACAGGCATTTTATGTCAAGGAAAGAGATATCTGAGATAACTTCCTTGCTGGACGAAGCAAACGCCTGCTATTCAGCACAGGCAGGCAATCGTATGATTACTTCCGAGAATCATAAGAAGCGTCAGATAGCCAGATTCAAAAACTTGGGTGATGAGGAAATGATTGACCAGATCTGGCAGCATATTGAGCTTACAGATCACATGGAACAATGTGAGGATATTGAAAAGCTCGTATATTATGAATCACAGATGCCGGTGCAGACGATTCGGGAGCGGCTGTCGGATATTTGTGATGTGACAGAATCCAGTTTTGAAGCGGAAATGAATGATTCCGGGGAAATTACGTGCAAAGGGATCAATAAGGCGCATGGCATGCAGAAATATCTTGCCTATGCGGGGATTGCGCAGGAGGATACGATTGCATTCGGAGACGGGCCAAATGATTTTGATATGCTCGAATATGCGGCCGTCGGGATAGCGATGGGAAATGCTGTGGAAGGGCTCAAAAGCATGGCCGATTTTGTCACAAAAGGGATCGATGAGGATGGGATCGCCTATGCGCTTAGCAAATGGGGGCTGATTTAGCAGAGGGACAGATCAGATTTGAATGAAAGAATCCGGCACATGGTCTGAAGCTTTGTGTATTTATAATAACCGTTCCATGGTTTATCTGAATGGCTGCCATATACCATCTGCTTGCCACAAAGCGCCGGATTCTTTGTCTGCATCAGGAAGAAATTGTTGTCAGGATAATGGAATTCTTAGTACTTGCCCAATGCTTAGCATATCACTGGATAATCCGTTCATGCTTTTAATTGCATTTACGGTCGTATTGTATTTTTGTGCAATGAGCCAGAGAGAATCGCCTGGCCTTACGATATATTCTGTATAAGAGACGGATTGGGAGGACGGTATTTTCAAAATCTGTCCGATATTTAACAGGTTGCCAGTAAGCCCGTTCAGCTGCTTGATAGCTTCTACGGTTGTATTGTATTTTTGCGCGATGAGCCATAGGCTGTCCCCGGGTTTTACGGTGTATTGTATTACGGAAGTATTTGAAGGAGCAGGGATTTTTAACACCTGTCCAATGCTTAGCAGGTCACTTGACAATCCATTCAGATTTTTAATAGCGTTTACGGTTGTATTGTATTTTTGTGCAATCAGCCATAAGCTGTCGCCTGGCTGTACGACATAGCGTATTGTGCCGGAGTCTGGAGTGTTGTCCGGAATATTTTGCTGGATACCGTGGTAAGTATGATATAGGGATTCCCAGGTATTCTTTCCAACAATGCCGTCCGGGTCCAGACGCATGATCCGCTGGAAGGCTACGACGGACTGTCTGGTGCCGCTGCCGAAAACGCCGTCCTGATCCGGGCTGGGAATATCCGGATAGTATTCCGCAAGCACATTCAGCAGGTATTGAAGCGTGACGACATCCTGCCCGCTGGAACCTTGGCGCAGTACGGACGACGGTGGTATCGTGCCGATCCCAAGCGTATTGCCTTCACTGTCTAATTCCGCTAATCTGGCTACTGCCGTATACAAGCTGGAAATTTTATACCAGGTTCCTTTTCCGACGATACCATCAGGCGTGAGGTTAAAGATACGCTGGAATTTGGTAACGGCAGCTTTTGTACTGTTTTGGAAATCTCCGGCGGGATCTGTAATGGCAGGGATGGCAGGGTAATTGCGTCGGATTCTGTTTAAGTAAGTCTGAATCGTCTGCACGTCCAGTCCGGTACTGCCGGTTTGCAGAGGGGTTCCGGGATAGGAGGAGATCGCTCCGGTTATTGCATTTGTCTCAGCGATTTCAATGTCTTTTGGATAGTAAGACCGCAGTATTTGCAGAGGGGTAAGTCCGCGCTCGGAAAGTGTCACGGTTCCCCACTGGGACAGTCCGTCACAGGTCACCGTAGTTCCGTTGCAAAAAGACGTAAAATAAGGAGCGTTCTGCCCTTTGCGCCGCACATATTCGTTAAAAATCTCATCTACAATCTTACTGATCGATTCATATACAGGCCCTCCGTATACATAAGCCTGATCGTAGGCGGTACTGTTTGTAATATCAAACGAATATCCGCGGCCTCTGTACCATTCTGTGTAAATACGATTTAATGCAAAGGTTATAATTGCATAGATGTTAGCAGTCAGCGCTGTTGTTGGCCATGTTGGATAGATTTCACTGCTGGCTGAATGCTTGATGTAATCCCGAAAAGACAGCTGTATATTGCGGGCGGTAGAGTCCGGCATTCCTAAATGTACCGTAATTGGATCAGGAATCACGACCTGGCGCAGAACGTACGGGATGGCGTCCGGGCCTTCCTGGCCACGCATTTCATGCATGGATACGGCTGGTTTGCCGATAGAAATATCTGTCTGTGTCGGCGTACGCTGCGCTTCCTGCATAGGAACCAATGCAAGCGGCAGAATCGCATTTTCACCTTCGTATATCGGTATTTCTGAAACATATAAGGAGTTAAAACCGTTAGCCTGTGCCAGCACATTGTAGCTGATAAAAGGTGTGCCCGTAAAATTTGCGTTTTGTGAAAAACTCCGGTCCAGTGTCTCGAGAGGAACCTCCTGTGCTTCTCCGTTTTCATCGGTTGTCAGCTGATAAAGAGTATTTCCCTGATTGTCGGAAACAGTAATCTGTACACCGCTTAACGGGACAGCATCATGGGCAGTTCTTGCCTGGATGGTTAAATAACCGATAGCCATAAATCTGATCGTTCTCCTTTTTCATTAGTATTAGTTTATGCAGCATCGGCCGAAAGATACCGTATGTTTTAGATTTCATGCTTTGGAAATGTTACCATGATTGTGGTACCGCTTCCAGGTACGCTTTGCAGCATAATGTCTGCATGATGTATTTTGGCTGCATGTTTTACAATGGAAAGGCCAAGTCCGGTTCCGCCTAATTGTTTGGAGTGGCTTTTATCCACGCGGTAAAACCGTTCAAATATGTGTTCCTGATGTTCTGTCGAGATACCAATGCCGGTATCACGAACAGTTAAAGATACGGTTTCCGCGTCTGAGAGGATTGAGATAAAAACAGATCCTCCTTTTTTGTTATATTTTATGGCATTGTCACAAAGGTTAAAAACGATTCCAAAAAGCAGCTGTGGGATGCCGTTGACGATGGCAGGCTGGCCGGACAGCGTTACCGTAACATCAGCGTCCGCAGCTTCCTGGGAAAGGCTGCGGATAGCCGAAGACGCAGTTTCAAACAGATCCTGAGGTTCTAGATGCATATCGGCGGCGCCTTCATCCAAATGGGAAAGATTCATAATGTCCTCGACAAGTTTTGCCATCCGCTGTGCTTCTGTATATATTTTATCTGCAAATGGACAGATATCTTCTTTTTTTACCATATCATTTTTCAATAGCTCAGCATATCCGGATATTGAATGCAGTGGAGTTTTCAGTTCATGAGAGACATTTGCGGTAAATTCACGCCGCATCTGTTCCGCCTTTTCTTTTTCCGTAATATCTAATAAAAGTAAAGCTGCGCCAAAGATAGTCGTATCCGCGAAGACGGGGCTGGCAGTGATCTGATAATGGCTTGTTCGCAAAGGTGTTGTCAGTTCTTGCGGATTTTTGCAAAGAACATTGTCTGCGGCATGTAAAAGTGTCTGGCAGCAGCTTATGTCAGATAGTTTTTTTCCGATGCAGCATTTTTCGGAAAGGTTTTGTTTCATAGTTGTTTCAATATTTAAGAAGGAGACAGCTGCGCGGTTTATACTAAGAATGGTGCCGTCTGAGGATAATAATATGATGCCTTCTTTCATATTGGATATAATGGCATAGAGTTCTTCCTGTTTTTGCCTGAGTTGTGTTTCTTTTAGCTTTAGCTGATTTTGCTGGCTGCTGATACGTAAAAGAAGCGGAGACAGTTCTTCATAAGGAGCCGTTTCCAAAGGATTTTCTAAATCCAATGTATTGAATGGTTTTACAATATTGTTGGAAAGCCGGGCAGCAAGTACGACGGACAGAACAATGGCGATTGCAAATACAAGAAAAATTGGCTGGGACATTCCAAGCAGCAAAATAAGTATCGTACCGTGTGTGGCGCTAAGGCGTAAAACGGAACCATCGTCCAGACGCTTTGCACAATAAAATGACCGTTCCATCAGCGTTGCAGAGTAGCGGTCGCTTTGTCCAAATCCATCGGCAAGCGCCTGACGGATTTCGGTGCGTTCCAAATGGTTTTCCATATGCGCAAAAGAAGATGACGTATTTAAGCTGCTGTCATAAAGCACTTCTCCGTCATGGCGAATCCATGTAATCCGGTAGGAATCAAAATCTAACCCATCGAAATAACGGACGCCTTCATTTGTCACACTCTGGGATATGAGGTTTGTCTGGATTTTTAGCTGTTTGAACTGTATATCTGAAAAATAGTCATATAATACGCTCATAATCAGCACGATAGAAGAAACAAAGACGAGCAGGGCAACGAGACAGATCGAACGGAATATTTTTTTTGTCATAGCTTATCCTCCATTTTGTACCCGACTCCGCGTATCGTTTTAATGAGGCGGCCGTATATTCCAAGCTTGGTCCGCAGCGTACCGACATGGACGTCAACGGTTCTTGTACCACCCAAAAAATCGGACTCCCAGATTTTATTAAGCAGGATATCCCGAGTAAATACGATACCCGGATGTTCCATAAACAGACGCAGAAGTTCAAATTCTTTAAGTGTTAATTCTATTTGTTTTTTATTTGATTCATTCAGATTTGACGGTTCAACAGATACGGTGTGTTCGCGGACATTCAGCTCCAGATTTCCTATGCGCAGCAAATCTAAAGACTGTTTCGGCATTGTACGCCGCAGGACAGCTTTTACTCTGGAGAGCATTTCCATCATCCCAAAAGGCTTGGCAAGATAATCATCGGCGCCAAGATCCAGACCCATAACTTTATCATATTCAGTCCCTTTCGCAGAGGCAATAATAACAGGAATCTCTTTGGTTGTATGATCTGATTTTAATTTTTTTAATATCGAAATGCCGTCTTCGCCAGGCAGCATTAAATCGAGCAGGATTAATTGCGGCTGTTCTGCCTGAAGCTTTTGAAACAGGCCGGAGCTGTCCGTGAACCCTTCTGCCCGAAATCCTGCAGAATTTAGCGTATAGATCATCAGGTCACGTATGGAGGTGTCGTCTTCGATGCAGAAAATCATAAGGTATCCTTTCTTTATTATAATACATAGGCGGTATATTCTCAGTAACATCAAAATAATGCAAGACAGGCTGTATTTGTTCGAAAGAGTATATCATGTTTTCTGAGAGCTTTCAAGATTGTTTTTCTTTGATGATTGGTTCAAATGTTTTTTTGTTTTCTGAATGATTGCGCTTTGCAGAAGAGTAATTGTATTAAATATATAATAATATATTGACAAATGACTGTAGTAAGTGTATAATACGTCAAAATGAAATAATTTACATGTGTATTTTAATGTAGCTACATAGAAAAATAAGTGATAGCATGTTTCACATTTTGAGATATTTTTAAATACACATAGTTGTCTGAAACAATTAGTATATGAGAGGATGTATGGATGAAAACAGATTTATCAAATTTGGAGCTAACTGAAATTAGAAATTCCGTCCGGAAAATATTGTATGAGGTATTGGGAAAGCATGGTTTGCCGGATGATATTCAATATAGTGAGAGGATTGACAGTTATATTGAATATACCAGTCTGGAAGCTGTAGAAATAATTGCATATGTAGAAGATGAATTTCAGATTGAAATAGAAGATGAATTATTAGGGATGGAATTTATTTCATCCATAGAGGAGATGGCAGATATAATTTATCAATACACGAAAGAAAAGGATGTAGCAAATAACGATGGGAAAATCTAATATTTCAATTATTATACCAACTTATAATAAGAAGAATCGGATCAAGTATCTGCTGAAATCGTTGGAACTCCAATCAAAGGCTGTTGATTTTAATATTATAATAGTTGATGATGGTTCTATAGATGGGACAGATGAGAATATATATTTGTATAAGGAAAAGCTGAAATTAGATTACATAAAAATTGAAAACAGTGGGAGATCACATGCCAGAAATGTTGGAATAGAATGTTCTGATACAAAATATCTGATATTTTGTGATGATGATATGATTTTGCCAATAGATTTTATAGAAAAACATTATCAATTATTGGAAAGTAATTCTGACGCTCTGATTCATGGAAAAATATATAACCTTCCTTTTGCATCTTTTTTTGATGATCCGGAATATGGAACACTGGTTTCCAAAAAAAAGCATTTTTAAAACGAAATAAAACATTTATTGAAATATAAACTAAATATGGATGATGTTTGTCACCAAGAGAATTTATTGTCTCAGAGAAGAATTACAATGCAAGAAAAATATATCAAAAGAATATATGAAAAGGATATAAAACAACTCTTTTTTTTGCTGTGCACAGGCGGGAATTTCTCCTGCAAAAGAGAAAATGTAGTTTCAATAGGAATGTTTGATGAAAATATTGATGTTGCATGGGGAGTTGAGGATTTAGAGCTCGGTTATCGATTTATGATGACAGGCAAACAAATGATATATGCTGATGAGGCTTACAATTATCATATCAGCCATTATAGGGAAGATTATGCGCAGGCATTAATTGGTTCTTGTGAGTTGTTTTATCAAAAGCATCAAAACCCTATTTTAGCAAAACTTCCTGACCTGTTATTGAAAAAAATCAATTTGGAGGATTTTATAAGCAATTATATAATGTAATTATTATGAATCAATCATTTATAAAGAAAAAAATAAGAAAAATAAATAGATATATGAAATGGGCCGCCTATGATTCTTTTTGGATGATTGGAGTTGTATATATATTATTAGGCTGGATGATCTATTCTGTATTTACTCACAATTATGTATTTGAGTATGTTGAAGAAAAAGCTCATATCGTTTCTTTGGATTCGAAAAAAGTTATAGCCGAGCTGGAAGTTCGTACAAACGTTATAAACGATGATTATAAACGAACAGAGGCAGATCTTTTGTGGTACTTTGAGGATGATGATACAAGATATATGGCCCAATGGGCGGAATGTGGTGTACTTCAAACTTGTCTGATAGAGATTTCGCTTAATGAACCGTTGTCTTATCAACAAATTTTGGAGAACAGATCAAAAAAACTGCGGGTTTTAATTCCAACAGAAAAGGTGCCCTTATGGCATCGGATAGGACAGTATTTATCGTTTGATTAATTTTTGAATGTAGCTATGAGGAATAAAAATGAAATGGCATAATGAGCAGATCTATCGTCTGATAAAAAACTATACAAAACCATATAGATGCAGATTTGTAATCTTAATGATTGCTATGCTGATGAAAGTTCTTATAGATATGTCGTTTAGCATTATGTATGGTTTGATTGTTGATGAAATTATTTATTATAGAAATATGGAAGCTTTTTTTCAGCTGGTATTTGTTACATTTATTTTAGTATTTGCTTATATTTTTTCCAGTATCATTGAAACTGGCGCATTCTGGAATACACAGCTGAGATTTGTGCTGGATTTAAGAGTTGGGATTATGAAAAGTATTTATCATGCAAAAGCACGGTTTTTGGATCATATGAAATCGGGAGATGTACTAAGAAGTGTTAATTTAGATACTCCTGAGTATATGAATGTGATTACGGATAATATTTTTGAGACGATTAGTACGGCAGCTGCATTGTTGGTGACAATCGTTGTTTCTTTTTCTATTGATAAATATCTCGCTGTTGCAATGATGATTCAAATTCCACTTAGCTCGTACCTGACATTAAAGCTTGGGAATACAGCGAAAAAAAGTTCGGCATCTTTAAGGGCAAGACAGGGGGAATTAAACAGCTGGATTCTAGAGATCGTAAGAGGGGCCAGAGATATAAGGTTTTTAAATGCGCAGAACAATGCATTGAATTTATTTTCACAATATTATGGTGAAATACTGTTTCATTTAAAAAAATTGATGCAGGTAAATAATTATGTTCAATGTATTGGAAAAATGATTGTATTGGTTTCTGATCTGTGTTTTTATGCAGTGGGCGCATATTTAGTTTATCATAACTTGATCTCTATAGGTGCTTTTATATCTATGGTTTCTTTAGCTGTATTTTCTCAAAAGCAGTTGACGAAGCTATGTGAATTTTACATTTTACTGAAATCCCGGCAGATAAGTTTGACAAATGTGTCAGATTACATAAACCTGGAACAGGAAAATAACTCAGGAAAAGAAAAATTTATTTGTACAAAAGGAGAAATTGTAATAAAACACCTTGCTTTTGGATATACGTCGGACAGGGATGTGTTCAAAGATTTTAACTTTTGCATACATCCGGGAGAACAAATTGCAGTGGTCGGAAAAAGTGGTTCGGGGAAAAGTACATTTGTAAAGTTATTAATTCAAATGTATGAACCCAATCAGGGGGAAATCTGGATAGATGGACAAAACATCATGAACTGTTCGTATAAGTCTGTACGTAAACAAATCGGTTATGTGCAGCAGGATGTATTTTTATTTGAAGGTACGATCCGCTATAATCTGACTCTGGGTGATTCTTCTTATCATGATGCTGAGATTATGCGGGCTTGTGAATATGCATGTATTGACCAATTGATTGATTCACTGCCGGATGGTTTAAATACAATACTGGCTCCAAATGAAGTACAATTATCGGGAGGACAAAAGCAAAGGCTTGCGATAGCACGTGTGGTTTTACGAAATCCTGCAATCGTTATATTTG
Organism: uncultured Eubacterium sp.; assembly: GCA_910584345.1. Lineage (GTDB taxonomy): Bacteria > Bacillota > Clostridia > Lachnospirales > Lachnospiraceae > Eubacterium_J. The sequence continues at coordinate 40,926 of CAJTZX010000007.1, forward strand.
ATGAAGTAACCTCTGCTCTGGATTCTGATACAGAAGAACTTATCCATAGGGCATGGCAAAAAATCAGTAAAAATAAGACATCCATTATCGTTACCCATCGTTTGGCATCTGCTATGCAGGCAGATAGGGTATTAGTGCTTAACCATGGATGTATAGAAGCTTGCGGTACACCGGAACAATTATATCAATCTAATAAATTATTTCAAGATTTGTTTCAGCTGTAACAGAAAAAAGAGGGATGTATGGCATCATTATTTGGTACAATCAATAAAAAAAAGACGATAATAGAAAGGCATAAAGAGATCGTAAAATCTCATTTTAAATTACTGCTGGTTGTTTTTTTCCTAGAGGGGCTTATTTTAACATTGCAGATGATAGATCCATACTTTTATAAGGTCTTTATAGATAATGTTCTCATAGGAAAAGATTGGAACAGTTTTATTGTTGTGTGTTTCGGAAAAATTGGTGTATGTATCTTCTTTGTCCTTTTTTGTACGATCAATAACCATGTAAAGTTTACCTTTTTTAATGGATTAATTTATCATATAAAAAAAGAAATATTGAGTAATTTTTTACATATGCCTGCAAATAAACAGGAAGAATATCTGGCGGGCGACATGGAAGAGATTATAAATCAGGATATAGCAATGTTTGAAACATTTTGGAAAGAACAGATTATAAATTATTTGATCGATGTGGTATATATTGTTTCTCTGTTTTTTCTGATGATAAGAATAAATTTTAAGATGACTTTAATTCTTTGCCTTTTTATACCTGTTCCATACATTGTAAGCGGTATTTTAGGAAGATTTAATTATGGAAGACAACTGAAAAGAAGAAAGTTTTATGGATTATATGAAAATTTAGTTTATGAAAGTCTTCAGGCATGGAAAGAAGTAAAAGCATTAGCCCTGGAAAAGCGATTTTTAATGAAATTTGTCGATTTACGACATAAAATTGCCAGATTTGATATTATAAGCGGATATTGTGAAGTAGCACAGGAATCTGTTGATTTTTTCAGTAAAATTGCGTCTACTAAAATTTTTATATACTTCATAGGCGGTTTGATTATTTTTGACGGCGGTATGACGGTGGGGGAACTGTTAATGTTTGCCGGTTATTATGAATTGTTTTATGAAAAGATAAATGCTGTAAATAAGAACAATTATACATTTTTGAATAACTTACCATCACTGATGAAAGTACTCGAAATATTTGACTTAAAAAAAGAGCGTGGAAATGCGGTACAGCTTATCAAGACAGATGTTATATTTCATGACGTGACGTTTCAATATGCGCAAAGAAATCATAGAATTCTGAATCAAATAAATTTAAATGTTTCAGAAAGAGAAAAAATATTAATTGTAGGGAAAAGCGGATGTGGTAAAACAACATTGTTAAAGCTGATTTTGGGAATTTATCCTGTTTCTGAAGGGAGCATTTGCATCGGGGGATACAATATAGAGTCTTTAGGTGAAGAATATATGTCAGGAAAAATAGGCGCTGTTCTGCAGGATAGTACGCTATTTGATATGACAATCAAAAGAAATTTATTGCTGGCGAATTGCAGTGCAACTGAGGCGGATATCATAAAGGCTTGCAAAATGGCAAATATATATGATGATATCCAGGCTCTTCCAGAACAATTTGAGACGGTAATAGGTGAAAGCGGCATCCGGCTGTCTGGAGGCCAAAAACAAAGATTAATTTTAGCAAGACTTTTTTTGACATCTATGCCAATCATTATTTTAGATGAGGTGACGTCTGCATTAGATCCGGATTCTGAGACAGTGATTTATGAGTCATTCAAAGAATTTGGAAAGAATAAAACAATGATTATGGTGTCGCATCAATTTTCGGCAGCTGTATTTGCACAGCGGTGTATTGTTATGGATGAAGGGAAAATTGTCGCAGATGGGAATCTGGAAGATTTAATACACCATAACAACTATTTTATAAAATTATTTAAGAATCAAAATCCGCGGCTGTATGAAATATTAAAAGGAGAAGGTGGGTAATGATTGAATTTTATTCTGCAAAGCATTCATATTATGATGAATATAAATCATGTTGTGTACATAATTGCGTTAGACAATATTGGAGTATTATGGGTTTGAAGATGCAAGATTACTGATTAATTCAAACTATTCCTTTAATGTGAAAATTGAGTTAAATGAAAGGGAGATTATAATAGGGCGAGAAGTTAAAATTTCTCAAGAGCAATTGTCTCAGCTATATTATCCGCTTTATTCGATAAACAGAAAAAGAAAACTGTTCAAATTTCAGTTGTCAATTTTATTGATAAAAGGGATTGATACGAATGGATTATGTGATGATTTTGATGAAGTTCTTAAAAAATGGGAGTATATTCTATTACTATTATTAAAGATGAAGTATATTGAAGAGAATTACCGTTCATGTCAAAAGATAGTAGCATATATAGAGCAGATCTATTTTATGGAAGTTATGCAAAGATGGATGCCTGCATTCAATTGTCAACTGTTACGAATAATCTTTTTATGAAATATATATGTCGCAATGATAACCATATTTTAGATAAAAAATCATGGATTATTACAAACAGCTGTATGAAATAGATTATTTACTGGTTCGTGAGCTTTATGATTGTTTGACCGCATGCATATGAAGCCATAGCCACAATTATCTTTATATGTTTTGAAAGTCCAACATATGAAATAAGATGTCTGTATTTCAGTATATTTTTAAAAAATTGTATGGTAACATTTTCCGCTGATTTGTGCTATGATAAATACGTTCCAAAATATGAGAGATGTAACAGGTGTGTAACAGTTCAGATTGCCTGAGCTGTTGCAAACAAAATGATTTGTTGAAACTGTTGCAAATAACTTTGACTTCAGGAGGGAAACCAAAATGAAAAGGTTTAGGAAAATTACATGTGGCTGTCTGGCAGCCGCAATCATTGCCGCACCATTGGCAGCCGCTCCGCTGACCGTGCAAGCGGCTGCGCCAAAGCTTAACAAATCCTCAGCTGTTATGACAGTTGGCAAGAAAATGACATTAAAAGTGCAAAATATCAAAAAGGGAACTGCCATTCAATGGTCAAGTTCAAAAAAGGCAGTTGCAGCTGTATCATCTAAAGGGGTGGTAACAGCAAAATCAGCGGGAAAAGCAACCATTAAAGCGGTTGTAAATAAAAAGGCACTCAAATGTAAGATTACGGTAAAAGAACAGGCAAAGCCTGATTCGAATCCGGATTTGAATGAACAGGATATTTCTGCTTTATTAGCCGGAAAATCTTATAAAGGGACTGCAGATACACCGGCTGGAAGCATCGACGTGTTAAATATTACTTTTCATGAAGACGGCACAGCGTCAGGATCGAAGATGAATGAAACGACGATGATGCCGGAAGAATTTTCCGGAACATATAAGGCTGTTTTAAAAGAAAAAACGGCAGTCATTACAGTAGAATCTGATGGAAATACGTTGACCGAACAACTTACAGCAGAAAGTGAGGATTTTACAAAATTTTCTGCAGCTAAAAAAATTATGGGAATGGATATTTCTATCACAGTAGAAGAAATAAAAGAAGCGTAGTAGACAGTAAAAAGATCTGTGTCGACAGGGAGCAGCCATATTTAAGACCGCTCCGGCCAGACACAGATTTTTTGTTGGGAAACTATATGCGAAAATTAGGTGTTATGTTTTTTGGGGATTCCTTGAATTTCGGCTTTACATCTTGATGAAAAAGAAGTTATAATAGAAAATGCTAACAAAAAGACAAAGAAGGAGGGAAATTGAATGCAAAAAGTTATTCTGGGCAAAACAGGCATTACAGTCAATAAAAACGGATTTGGCGCCTTGCCGATTCAGCGTATTTCAAAAGAGGATGCTGTCTATTTAGTACGTAAGGCGTATGATGCAGGGATTACTTATTTTGATACAGCCAGATGGTATACAGACAGCGAGGAAAAGCTGGGTGAAGCGTTTGACGGTATGAGGGAGCATGTATATATAGCAACCAAAACAGGGGCAGCGGATGTAGAGACATTTTGGAAAGATTTGGAGACGTCTTTACGTAATTTGCGTACCGATTATATCGATGTTTATCAGTTCCACAATCCGCCGTTTTGTCCAAAGCCGGGAGATGGCAGCGGCTTATATGAAGCGATGCTGGAGGCAAAAGCGCAGGGCAAAATACATCATATTGGGATTACGAATCACAGATTAGCAGTTGCACAGGAAGCCATTGCGTCTGGTTTATATGAAACGCTGCAATTTCCATTTAGCTATTTAAGCGGGCAACAGGAGTTGGATTTGGTGGAAGCATGTAAACAGGCGGATATGGGATTTGTTGCAATGAAAGCGTTGTCCGGTGGCTTGATTACAAATTCTGCGGCAGCGTATGCTTTTTTAGCACAGTATGAGAATGTACTACCGATTTGGGGAGTACAAAAAGAGGCGGAATTAGATGAATTTATTACTTATATAGAACATCCGCCAGTCCTGACAGAGGAGCTTGAACAGCTGGTATCTCATGACAGAGAGGAATTAAGCGGAGAATTTTGCAGGGGATGCGGATATTGTATGCCTTGCCCTGTTGGTATTGAGATAAATACATGTGCAAGAATGTCGCTGCTGATCCGTCGTTCGCCGTCAAAAGCGCAGCTGACAGCGCAGGCGCAGGAGATGATGAAAAAAATTGAAGATTGTCTGCACTGTGGACAATGTAAGGGCAAATGTCCATATGAGCTTGATACCCCGACGTTGTTAGAAAAGAATTACAAAGACTATCAGCGCATATTAGCAGGTGAAATTCAAGTAGATTAGAATGATCTGTTATAAATGAAAAATAAGAGGAAGCAAAAGGAGTTTGGTATGAAACAGGAGAAAAAAAGAAATTCGTTTTCAGGATCGATCGGATTTGTGCTGGCGGCAGCCGGAAGTGCGGTAGGTCTTGGAAATATCTGGAGGTTTCCGTATCTGGCTGCAAAAGACGGCGGCGGATTGTTTTTAGTGCTATATTTAATACTGGCGCTGACCTTTGGATTTACACTATTGACTACGGAAGTTGCAATTGGCAGGAAGACAAAGCAAAGCCCATTGACAGCATATGGAAAAATTCATGCAAAATGGAAACCGCTTGGAATCATAGCATGTCTTGTGCCGGTGATTATTATGCCTTATTACTGTGTGATAGGCGGATGGGTAGTAAAATATTTGATTGCCTTTTTGACAGGAGAAGGAAAGCAGGCAGCTGAGGATGGATATTTTACTGGATTTATTACTGCAGATATAGAGCCTATGATATTACTATGTGTATTTTTATTTGCCGTAGCGTTTATTGTATTTCGTGGGGTGAATAAGGGAATTGAAACGTCGTCAAAGATTATTATGCCGCTGCTTTTGCTCCTTGTGATTGGCATTTCGGTATTTTCTCTGACCATTCGGCATACGGATGAGTCGGGCGCTGTACGTACCGGATTGGAAGGATTTCAGATTTATGTAATTCCTAATTTTGAGGGGCTTACCGTACAAAGATTTTTCACAGTGTTGTTAGATGCGATGAGCCAGTTATTTTTTAGTTTAAGCGTGGCAATGGGAATTATGATTTCTTATGGATCTTACGTACAGGATGATGCAAATCTTGGCAAGTCTATTAATCAGATTGAGTTTTTTGATACAATTGTTGCATTTTTGGCTGGCGTTATGATTATTCCGGCCGTATTTACGTTTATGGGCAGAGAAGGAATGGAAGCTTCAGGGCCAAGCCTGATGTTTGTGTCTTTGCCAAAAGTCTTTGCGGCAATGGGCGGAGTTGGAAATATTATCGGCGCTTTATTTTTTGCAATGGTGCTGTTTGCCGCGCTTACAAGTGCGGTATCGGTTATGGAAGCAGTTGTATCCAGTTTTATGGATGAGTTTCATGTATCACGTGTGAAAGCTGCAGTGATCGAGACAGTGATTGCGTTAGCAGGTGGTATTCTTGTATGTCTTGGGTATAATAAACTGTATTTTGAATTTGAACTCCCGAATGGTGCGGTTGGACAGATTTTGGATATTATGGATTATATCAGTAATAATGCATTAATGCCGATTGTAGCGATTGGTACATGTATTTTGATAGGATGGATTGTAAAGCCAGGCTTGATTATTAAGGAAGTGGAAAAATCCGGTTGTACCTTTGGAAGAAAAAGATTGTATGTAGTAATGATTCGTTTTATTGCTCCGATATTGCTTGTTGTGCTGCTGCTTAAATCGATTGGCATTTTGACAATTATTTAAGCCAGAAAATCATTTTATGCATTTTATTATGAGCCCAAAAACATAAAATGCGTGACAGGGCATTTTACAGCGTCGGTTTCTGTTACAAACTGAATGACATGGTTCGCTTTTCGTGTTAAGATACAGGTGTGAAAAAGATGCGGAGGTGGTTTCGTGCTGTTTCTGATCGACTATGAGAATGTTGGAAGGGCAGGAATGCGCGGCTGTGAATATCTGGATGTGCAGGATCATGTGGTACTGTTTTACAGTGAAGGCAAAAAGAATGCTGAGCGCAGAAGCCTGGATCAAATTACATCTTCCGGGTGTGTATTTGAAATATGCAAATTGTACCGTATGGGAAAAAATGCGCTGGATTTTTATATCGCGTCTAAGCTTGGAGAAATGATTGGCCGCGGATATGCGGGGATTTCTGTGATTGTAAGCAACGATCACGGTTTTCAGGCAGTCCGTGATTACTGGGAGAAGAAAGCAGATTGTAAAAGAACGATATGCTTGTCTGCATGTATAGAAGATGGGATTGTCAGCGGTAACGAGAACAATCATCGGACAAATGAATTAAGGCGCCTACGTGAAAAACTTGCGATTGGTGGATATTATTCGGCTTATACGGAGCGGATGCGGATTCGAAAAGTATTGGAAAGACTGTTTGCAGGAACCGAGTATGAGACAATGACAGATGATATACAAAATCTGATCGAAGGAAAAGAAAAGACGTCCAAAATCATTTATCTAAGCAGCCTGCATCTGTTTGGCAGGAAGAGCGGACTGGAAATCTATAATACGATAAAAGCATGTGAGGAATTGTAAAAGGATTCCTGCAGGGAGGAAGGACCGATGGCGGAGAAAATGTTGGTTACGCAGGCTCTTGATGAAAGAGATTTGCTGGTAAAGAAGATTTCAGATAAAATCTGCAAAGCTAGATTTGTCGATACGGTGAAATGTAGTGAGACTAAGGTATGCGAAGCCCGTATGACAAGAGAGGATTTTGAAAAAGAAGCAAAAGCTGCTTTTCAGCAGATTATGGATTTGATTGACCGTTATCAGAAAATAGATGTGCAAATTGTTAATTCGAATGCGAATACCTATATTGTAACATCTTATGGCAGGATGAGCGTCGCGAGCGCCATTGCTATAAGAGGAAGAATGCGCGGAACCGGTTCCTATGAGGATCGTGCAGATTTTGAAGGAAATTTAAAACAGGTTATGCAGCAACAATATGAGAAGAGCGTGCAGTTTGCAGAAAGCCGCAACCAGAAGCTGCAAAGTACGGCTGAAGATATGCGGTTAAGTATTCTTGGCAAAGATACTAGAGGAAAGGAAGAGAAGCCTTTGGAAGTTGTAGAGACGTATGTAAAGGAAAATACAACAGAATTGGCTGACCCGCTGGGCATTCTTAAGAAAATGGAGGAAATGTCAGAAAAAAGGGAACATGTTTTGCGAGAACTGGATACGCAGATTAAAGTATCAAATGCTACTACATATATTGAATTTTAGCTATTACAAATCTGCCTGCAGTATAAGAACCTCAAACCTGGTTTCATAATTTGTCAATGGTCAATATGGTCAGAGGTATTCCTCATGGCTGTGCTGCAGTCAGATGTTGGATTAGAGGTTACTGTCCGAATACTTCTTTTGCCCGTTTCATGTTTTCTCGAATGGAAACACCAAATGGGCATCTTTTTTCACAAGCGCCACATGCAATACATTCTCCTGCATGATGTTCCAGCGCTGCATAATGTTCCCGTACTGTCTCAGGTACGCTTTTTTGTGCAAGCGTAAGATTTAAAAACTTTGTCACAGAAGCAATGTCAATTTTCTGCGGACATGGTGCACAATGGCTGCAGTACATACAATGTCCTTCCCAGCTGATATTTGGAAAAGCCGCAAATGCAGGTGCATAATCTTTTTCTTCGTCAGAAGCAGATTCATAGGAGATACATTGTTCAAGCTGTTCCAGGGAATGGATACCTGCTAATACAGATGATACAGCTGGTCGGGTTAACGCATAATGCAGACATTGGTATGCACTTAGAGCTTTTCCGGCAGGTGAGAGCTTTTCATCTAACAGGTCTCCGCCGCCAAATGCTTTCATAACAGTAATATCGACGCCAAGTGTCTGACATGTTTCATATAGCTCCTGACGCTGCGGATCCATATTTACAAGTGGATTTTTGTATTTTTCTTCGTTCCATAATTCGTTGACATCTTCATTGGCAGGCTGCAGATCATAACATGGATTTACACTGAACATTAACACTTCTATGCAGCCGGTATGTATAGCTGCAAGTGCAACTTCGGGATTGTGGCTGCTAAGTCCGATATGATGGATACGCCCTTGCTTTTTCAATTCGATGGCATATGCTAAAATGCCGTTATGAATAATGGCATTCCAGTCTGACATAGAATCACAATAGTGAATCATGCCGACATCAATGTAATCTGTCTGCAGCAAGCGCATCATATCTTCGAATCCTTCTTCGACTTCTTTTCTGTTTCTGCTCCGCTTATATTGTCCGTCCTGCCAGATAGAGCAGATATGCGATTGTACAATAAATTTTTCCCTGCGGCCGAGCATTGCAGTTCCTACGGCTTCACGCACACGTGGGTCTGAGGCATACAGATCAAAATAATTGACGCCATTTTTTTCGGCAGCATCCAATAGAGTTTTGGCCATTGTATAGTTTTGTCCGCTGAAACCTTCACAGCCCATGCCGATTTCGCTAATCATCAGGCCGGTGTTTCCTAATTTGCGATAGTTCATAGGGACTCCTTTCTTGTTATGGCAGCTTTTACATGCTGCAGCTGTTTTATGATTTATATGTGACTGATAGTAACCGTTCAGGTAGGTCTGTGGATGATCTGAACTGTTACTTATTTTAAATGAATGATTCTGAAAAGTCTATAGAATATCTTGAATACTCTGTTAAAATGCAGTAAAATAGTTACTGTCCACTCTTACGGTGCTCACAGTAACGAAATCCGGCATATTAGAAAATAGTAACAGTTTCATGGATTATCTGAATGGTTACGCAAAAGATTTGGCATCATCAGCAATGGAGGAAGTTATGATTTTATTTTTTGTTTTTGCAGGGATACTTACCGTACCTCTTGGTATCTACTTATATATATTAATTCGAAGATTTTTAGGGCTGTTTTTGAAAGATCAAAATGGGCGTTTGCAGAAAATAATTTCTGTCATTGCAGCAATTGTTATAGCTGCCCGCTCTGTAAATTTTTTTGGACTTTGGGCACTCATTGTATTTCATGTAGCAGCGGTGTCTTTGCTTGTGGATATCATACGTCTTTTTCTGAAACGGGCCGGATGCAGATTCAGCTGGATTTGGGAATGGATTTGGCGCAGCGGTGTAATTGCATTTGCAGTAACTGCTGCGGTTATGGGATATGCTTATGTGAATATGCATCGGGTGATCGTTACAAATTATACGATACAGACAGATAAACCAATTCGTGAAGGAGGATATCAAATTGTATTTTTATCTGACCTGCATTATGGTACGACAGTGGGCCTGGAAAAACTCCAGGAATACTGTAAGCGTATGGAGCAGGAACAGCCGGATTTAGTTGTATTGGGCGGGGACATCGTAGATGAAAGAACGTCTTTGCAGGAAGTAGACGAAGCATTTCGTACTTTGGGACAGATTCCAAGTACATTTGGCACGTTTTATGTCTATGGAAATCACGATAAAGGACGTTATTCAAATACTTGTGATTTTACTGAAGAGCAACTGGAAAAAACAATTCAAGACGCCGGAGTACAGATTTTAGAAGATGAATCAGTTTTGTTAAATCAGGAATTGTCAATATCTGGACGAAAGGACCGTTCCTATGCTGCTGTAGACACAGGGGATAGAAAAACGCCGGCAGCTCTGATCGAAGAGCTGCCACAGACGGCCTACCATATTGTGGCAGACCATCAGCCGCGTGATATGCAGGAAAATGCAGCGGCAGGATATGATCTGATGTTGTCAGGGCATACACATGCAGGACAGATGTGGCCGGTAGGACTGATTACTACGCTGTTTGATAAAGGGACAGTCAATTATGGGCAGAAACTATTTGATAATATGCAGCTGATCGTATCGTCCGGGATTGCAGGATGGGGATATCCGCTGCGGACTGGTAAGCATAGTGAATATGTGGTAATCCATATTGCTAATTAAAATAACATATCCAAAATTTTTCAGTTGAGATAACATAATAAAGAAACACGCTCTAGTATCATCCACCTTGAATAAGTGTACGTTTGACTGGCTTAAATTTCCGATAGCACATGTCAAACGTACGCTTATTTAAGGTGGATGATATTAGTTGTTTTTAGGTAACATATTCATCATTTTCTTCAATAGAATATACACTGTAGTAGATAAATATTTAGGACATAAGTCTGTTTTATTTTGATGTAGCATTTCAGCTCTGAAAATAGCTGTTCTTACATTATTTATATTATAATCTAAAGGGTTGATATGCTTTTTATCTTTTAATGGAGCATTAAGGTTTCTAAGACGGAGCCGAAAGTGATCTGTTTTTTCATAGGGATGTGTTTCTGTAATGGCAAAACTTTTATCTGCATTATTTGGTGAATCATGGTGAAGTAATAACCAAAATTCAAAAAACGGATTGCTGATCGCATATCCATAACCTTTTGATTGGCACATATCCATAGCTTCATTCCATTCATCATAATAGGTTTTGCCATTATTTGAATTGATGATTTCATTTGACCAGTTTTTATCGACATCAGTAATAATCCAAAATTCATCTTCTGGATATTGAGAAAACTGATAGGTATCATCTTTTTCTAATTTAAATTGGTCAATGCGCTCTACTAGTTGTTTTGGGCGAACTTTACTAAGCAATTTGGCCTGCTCAGGTGTCCTTCGTTTTGGGGCGGTATGAACGGCATCTTCAGCTACAGAAATAAATTGTATTTTACTTTTGATTTCACTGAATAAATCAGAAATTCGTTCAAAGTATTCTTCTTCGGTTACGCTGCCTTCTAAAGACAAAAAGATAATTTTACTTGTAGCGGGTCTCACAGGACGAAATGGATGTTGGTGGTTAAATGGAATTCGACTCGTAATCAGCGGCATTTGGTACTCCTCCTTATCATTGGGATAGCGCCAAATCTCCCGCTTAAATATGCTTTTAGAGCATCCTGGCCTTTTTGCAAATTGAAATCCGAAAGAGGGCGCAATTGAGATTCGCCTAAAGTGTTTTTTTCAATAAACCAGATTTCTTCTTGTCTAAAATCAGTTGTATTGATAAGGTTAACATCGTGTGCGGTAAAGATAATCTGATGAAAGGTGTTTTCACAGCAATTGATAAATTCACTTAATAAATATTGAGAGAGTTTTGTGTGAAGGCTACGATCAATTTCATCTACAAAATAGATAGCATGGTTATCTTCCCTCATGGCAAATAAAATGGGGAGCAAATCTAATAAACGCTGTGTACCATCAGACTCATCATCAATATCAAATTGGACAGATTTTCCATTCAGATTATGTGTAAATTTAAGCTGAACAAGAACGGTATGATTTTTTTGATTCTCAACAAAGATAAAATATTTGCCTGCGAAATTCACAATGCCATTTCGAATTTCCTCGATATTTTCAATAATCTCTTGTGGCATTTGTATCTTCTCTGCAAAATCATGAAAATCAATTTCTTTACTTGCAACCGAAATGTTGAATACACCTGTGTCCATTTTGTGGAGCATTTCGCCAATATAAGAACTTAGCTCAATATTAGCTTTCATCCGAATAGGAAGAGCTTTGACTTTAGTTGTAGGAAATATAATTTGCAGCCTTCTAAACCATTCAACAATATTTTCTGCTTTTTTTATTCCATTATCGTGCAATTTGTAAAGAAAGAGTTGATTTTTCTGATTTTCTTGAATACTATCTTTTAAAACTTCAGCCAACATTCGTTCTTTTGAATTTTTACGTGCAAATTTTGACTCTATATCTATTTCTGTTTTACCAAAGTTGTCAGTTGCGCGTGTAAACAAAGGCACAAATTCTGAATTTGTCAGCTGCATTAGCCATTCTTCATAAATCTGGTTGCAATCCAAAGAAAAACCATATTCATATACTTCATTATTTAAGAAAAAGACAAATTGGAATGTAGATTTGTCTTTTAGATCTTCAAAATTTCCTTTAAATTGATCGATTCTAATACCTTTACCGCTTTTTTGCCCGTCGACGATAAAATTACGAGCAAAAGCAATAGATTCAATAAAAGATGATTTGCCGGAAGCATTTGGTCCAAAAAAACCACCTCTGCGAAGTACTTTCCATGTGCCTTTTTTAGTGGAGATGGACTTTAAAAAACGTTGATCCGTTGTCGACTGAACAGGGAACATACTAAATTCCATCGGATGACCAATGGATTTGAAATTGCTGACGACATATTGCAAAAGCATGATAATCCCCTCCTTTTTCCTATTTATTTAGTTTTTCCATACAGTACCCAATAGTTCTTGGTTACACTATAGAAGAAATGTAAATGCAAGTATATTATATTTGGAAATATGGATATTTACAAGAACTAATGCAATATAATCTCAAAAAACAACCTAAATATCAATCTGCTTTTTCTTTAATCTGCTTTTCACCGGTTCCAGCAACAGTACTCCAAGTACACCATAAAATATCGTAACAAAAAATTCTGCCAGATTGATCGGAAGCGCAGAAATACAATTTTCAAATTCCGGTTCTCCAAAGACAAGAATAAGTCTGATAGTGCCGTTTAATGCGCTTCCAAAAAATAATGCTTTTTGTGCGGTAGATATTGCCAGAACGGCATGTGCCAGTTGTTGTGGATACGCAGCCTTTTTAAAAAGTAATAAAAAAGCAATTCCAAAATCTTTGAAGCATCCGGCAGTCCATAAAGATGCAATCAGAAAAAACAAAAGTTGGGTAATTCGAAAGGTATCCAAAAAATTTACCGCGCTGAAGTATATTTCGGCTTTGTATATCATTGCGATTGCAATGCCTGCTGCTAGAATACAGATATTGCCGAAAATAGTTTTTATAAGATAAGCTTTGTTTGTTTTTTTGCTTTCTTCCATTAATTGAATCATATTTTCCTCCGCTTTTTCATGATAATCTTCCTGTGCCAGTTGTTCTCCTGACAGCAACTCATTGACTGTTATTTCCAGCTCTGCACACAAGGGTGTAATCATAGATATATCTGGCAGGCCATATCCACACTCCCATTTAGATACAGTTTTGTCGCTGATGCCAAGCGCTGCGCCGAGCTGTTTTTGTGTCAGCTGTTTCAGTCTGCGCTGCTCAGCAATAAATGCGCCTATTTTTTTTACATCCATATGCCTCCTCCTTTTGGATAAAAATTGATGGTTCGGTGTTAATATCATAGCCCTTTTTCCACTCTTTTGTAAACCTGCGTTACGCATACCTGTCTGGAGAGAATTATAGAGTAGGGGATAATAAATAAATACATGCATAAGTTTCCATTTTTTACATATAATAAGATAAGCAGATAACGGAGAAGCATCCCATGAGTGCAAAGACAAGAATTGTTGTATTACATATGAGAGAGGTTATCTATACCGTAATATTCGCTTTGCTTGCGATTTTGCTAATTTTGCTGCTGGTCTTTATGTTTCGTTCCGGTAAAAAGGGTGATGCCTTAGAAGAAACGATGAAATATGCATCGGGAGTCTATACTTCATCCATAGTGCTGAATAATCAGACGATGGATTTAAAGGTTGTCGTAGATGAGAATCGGATCAATGCCATTTCTCTAGATAATCTGGACGAAACTGCGGCAGCGATGTATCCGCTGATGCAGCCAGCACTCGATAATATCAGCCAGCAAATCTATGAAAAACAGTCTACAGAGGGAATTACATATGATGAAGCGAATCAGTATACTTCAGTTGTATTGCTGAATGCAATTGAAGATGCGTTAAAAAGGGCAGAAGCAGAAGAAAGCAAACAATGAATATATGGAAGCAGGCAGAATATGGGCAGGTTTGAAAAATAGAAATTATTTTTCAAACCTGCTTTTGCTAAATGTGCATAAAAAATAGTATAAAAAACTGTAAAAATACAACAAATTTTCAGTAAATCATCAGAAAGAAGACATCGGTCCTATTTTATTATAGGGAAATATGACATGATTTGATTATCCATTTATTCTAAACCAAGGAGGAGAAATATGAAAAACTGTAAGAACAAATTTTTAGCAATTTTGTTGTCTGCAGCGCTGGTGATACCAGCAGCGATACCTGGAGCAGACAGCGTGCAGGCTGCAGAGACGGAAAAGCAGATTCAAATACTTGCTACAAGCGATCTGCACGGCAAATTTGTCGCCTATGATTATGCGGTGAATGAAGAAAGCAAGAGCGGCAGCATAGCGCAGGCAGGAACGTTGATAAAACAAAGAAAAAATGACAATACGGTATTGATTGATGTGGGCGATACGATTGAAAGCAATTCGGCAAGTTTATTTTTTGACGAAGAAATCCATCCGATGATCGCCGGATTTAATCTGTTAAACTATGATGTATGGGTAGCAGGAAATCATGAGTTTAATTATGGAATCGATACGCTGTTAAAAACTGCAGCAAAGTTTACAGGCACTTTTTTATGTGGAAATGTCTACGATAAAGAGGATAAGGCCATAGGTGATTCATACAAATTAATTGAAAAAGATGGTGTGAAAATTGCTGTGATTGGTTATGTCACTCCGAATATTACGCATTGGGATGCGGAAAATCTGAAAGAGTACAAGGTGACCAATCCATTGGAAAACGGCGAAATGAAAGAAATGGTAGAGAAGGCTAAAAATGAAGCAGACATCATTGTAGCTGCACTGCATATGGGGGTAGAAGGTGAATTTGATCTGAAAGGCTCCGGCGCGGCTGATTATGCAGAAGCATTTCCTGATATAGACGTAATCTTAGCTGCCCATGGTCATGAAGAAGTAAATGAGTCAAAAAACGGCGTTTTGATGATAGAAAATAAGAGTCAGGGACAAACGCTGGCTGATGTGGATATTACGGTAAAGCCGGATGGAAACGGCGGATATGAGGTTACAGATAAAAAAGCCGAAATCGTAGCTGCAAAGGACGTTGAATCGGACGCAGAGATCACAGATGCGCTTGCTAAGTATGATGCACGTGCGAAAGAAGATGCGCAGACGATTGTTGGCGAGCTTAAAGGTGGGGATCTTGTGCCGGAAACTGAAATCCCTGGAATTACGCAGTCACAGATTCAGGAAACAGCAATGATTCAGCTGATTAACCAGGCGCAGATGTATTATGGTGAAGCGGATGTATCTGCTGCAGCCGTATTTAGTCCTTCTGCAAATATGAAAGAAGGTAAGATCAAAAAATGTGATATGTCTTTGATCTATAAATTTGACAATACACTGTACCGACTGGAAGTGACCGGAAAACAGTTAAAGCAGTATATGGAATGGTCTGCAAATTACTTTAATACATACAAGGACGGGGATTTGACGATATCCTTTAACGAAGATATGAGAAGCTATCTTTATGATATGTTTGACGGCGTAAAATATCAGATTGACATTTCAAAAGAACCGGGCAGCCGCATTCAGAATCTTACGAGAATGGATGGCACACCAATCAAAGATACCGATACGCTTACTTTGGCAGTAAATAATTACCGTGCAAATTCCCAATTGCTGACTTATGGCAGTGTATTTTCTGAGGAAAAAGGCGATACGCTTCCAAAATTACTGGAAAAAGACGTTATGGCTGGCGAAGCAGTCCGCAGTATGATTGGAAAATGGATTATTGAAAAGAATCAAGGTGTTATTCAGCCGCAGTTAAGCAATAATTGGGAAATTATCGGAACGAACTGGAACGAAGCTTTACATAAAAAGGCGGCTCAGCTCGTAAAAGAAGAAAAAATAAGTATACCTTCTTCTGCGGATGGAAGAACGCAGAATGTAAAAGCAGTTACGGTAGATGATCTGAAAGATTATGTTTCCGTTGTAAAAGTTCAGTTGGATGCAAATGGCGGTACGGCAGCAACCGTAGATTATTATGTACAGGAAGGACAGCCATATGGAAATCTGCCGGCAGCGGTCAGAGACGGATATCAATTCGCAGGCTGGTATACAAAGAAAGACGGCGGCACGAAAGTAACAGATCGTTCAAATGCACAGGCAGGCACTCTTTATGCACATTGGGACAGCAATATGATTCCGGGAAAGACGGCGATCAAGAGCCTGAAAGCGGGAGCAAAGAGTTTTACAGTTAGATACAAAAAAGTCAAAAATGTGCAGGGATACAGGATTGAGTATTCTGTTCATAAAAACTTTAAAAATGCAAAAAAAGTTTATACTAAAAAGACAAGCGCTACAATTAAAAAAGTTAGTGGAGATAAGCATTATTATGTGCGTGTTCGTGCGTATCGTACAGATGCAAATGCAAAAAAGGTATTTGGAAAGGTAAGCAATGTTGCGGTTATGTATGTGCCTGAGCATTAATAATAGATAGGAACGAATAAAGGTATTTGGGAAGGTATATGTGATTGAAGACTATAAAAATGAACAGGCTCATTTTGGCAGCAGTAGGAATTTTGCTTGTTGGAACAGGTATTGCATTTAATGCTGCGGCAGCACTTGGAAATGATCCGATTGGCATTGTTTATGATGGGATCAGACATACGGCAGGTCTTTCCCCACAGCAGCTTGGAACAGCGTCGAATTTGGTGAATTTCATACTGGTTGTCGTCGTATTTCTTTTGGGAAGACGGTATGTGAATATTGGTACATTTATTTACATTGTTCCGTATGGAACGATTGTGAACCTGGGTGGAAAGCTGTATGACTTATTTTTTCACGTGCAGACGTTGCCGATACAAATATTGGGGGCAACGATTGGCTGCCTGCTCCTGTATATTGGTGTTGCCATGTTTATTACTGCAGATATCGGACTGGATCCGTTTACAGGGCTGGTCATGGTAATACGAGATAAAGTTGGCAGAGAATATCAGACGGTAAAAGTATGTTTTGATGCCACCTGTATTGTATTGGGGTTTGTACTGGGTGGAAAATTAGGTGTGATTACAATATTGACAGCATTATCTGCAGGGCCACTTATTCAATTATTTGCTGCTCGGTTTGCAAAAATAATGAAAATAGAATGACGTGCGTTCCAGAAGGAATATGTTACAGATTTTTATTACAGAATAGAAAAGGTTCCTGCCATTTTATATGGAAGGAGCCTTTTTAATAGCAGCGGAAACGGCCGCTGTTAATTTTGTATCTGCGTACTCATGTATTCGCTGATGGCATCTAAACTGACTTCTGTATAAGATACCGGTTTGTTTTCTTCGACACGGGAATACACCGAAAAACCAATCCATCCGACAATCGCAATTGCGGCAACGCCGCCAGCGATACGATAGATCAGAAGCTGTCTTTTTTCTTTTTGCAGCTGTTGTTTTCTGCTGTACTTTTCTTTTTTATATCGATCTACTTTTTGTTGGCTCATTCTAATAATCTCCTATTCTAAAATTCATACTTCTGTGTTATAATAAAATTTATCTGCATCAAAGCAGACATATTGTCTGCAAGGATACTGCCGCATTTGATTATACACGATTTCGACTCATTTGTGGAGTATTAATTCTAATTTTTTTATGAAAATATTGTGAAAATATTGCAAGACATAGGCAGGATCATATATAGTAAAGAAAGGAAAAGACAAATGAAAACAGGAATTATTTTTGATATGGACGGAACACTTTGGGACAGCGCCAGCCAGGTGGCAGCAGCATGGAGTCGGGTTACTGTACCTAAGCTTGGAAAACAGGTGACCGCGCAGGACATGTACCGTACAATGGGAATGCCTATGGATGAATTGGCGAAAGCAATTTTTCCGGGATATGAACTGGAAAAGCTTCTGCCGATTTTGGAAGAAGGATATCGGGAAGAAAACGATTATTTGGCAGCACATGGAGCTGATTTATATCCAGATTTAATTTCTACGATTCAGACGTTGTCCAAAATGTATCCGTTGTACATTGTAAGTAATTGCCAGGAAGGATATATTGAAGCTTTTTTAAGCTATTATCAGCTGGAACCGTATTTTCAGGATTACATCTGCTTTGGAGCAAACAATCGGCCGAAAGGAGAAAATATTGCGCTCATCATCGAACGTAATCAGCTGGATCAAGGGATTTACGTTGGTGATATACAGGCGGATTATGAAGCAGCCGTTGCAGGAGGTGCATTGTTCATTCATGCGGCATATGGGTTTGGTACGGTAAATGCAGATGTTCCAAAGCTGAATGCGATTCGGGAATTGCCTCAGCTTTTAAAGTCTGTTTTATAATTGTGAGTCCCTTCATTGCCAAAATGTAAGAAAGATGGTAAAATGTTTCCAGATATGTGAACTTAGGAAAAGAAGGGAATGAATACTATGAAGAAAAACAAAAGCAAACGATTACTGCTTGCGGCATTCACCGGCATGTTTTTGCTTATGCCGGTTCGAAATGCATATATACCGCAGACAATAGAAGCTGCAAAAGTATCTGCTTCACATGACAGTAAGCTGTCAGCCTTTGATATTGCACCAGGAGTGTTAAGTCCTGCTTTTTCACCGGATGTAACAGAATATACGTCTACGGTAGAAGCGGATGTAACGAGTGTCAGCGTCCAGGCGGTTCCGCGTGCGGCAGGTGCGGTTATCGCGTCTGTAGAAGGCAGGGATGGGCTGCATCCCGGGGTGAATACGATTCGGGTAACCTGTTCCGCGCAGGATAACACATATACGGTCTATACGATCACATTGACCGTAGGCAGCGCAGATGCACAGCAGCCAGTTACTACACAGCCGGATACCGGGAATACGCAGCCGGAAGGAGAGCTTGCAGATCAACAGGGAGGGAATGAAGAAGATTCTGTTGCGGGAAGTACACCGGATACACAGCCAGAAGAAGGCAGTACGGATGGAGATCAGCCGGAAACGAAAAACAGCGGCAAAAAGAGAAGCCTTTCCGCAAGACTTTCGGGCGCTGTAAAAGCGGATGGAACGGTAAAGCTGAGCGGTGCAGCATATAAGCTTTCCAGCAATTTTACGTATGGGTCGACGACACAGGATATTCCGTCTGCATTCCAGCAGGGTTCTGTACAGATTGGACAAAACAGCTATCCAACGCTTTATTGCCAGGCAAATAGAGTTCATCTTGTATATATGGAAAATACAGATGGAAAAGGAGCAACGGGATTTTATTTTTATGACGAACTAAAAAATGTGGTTGAGCGATTTAAATATTCGGCGACTGGGGATAATTTTGTGATATTTATCAGCAATGCCAGAGAGGAAGTACCAGCCGGATTTCAGGAAAAAGCGTTAAAATTGCCATCAGGAAAAAAAGCTGCGGCGTATCAGTGCCAGTTTTCAGATGAATTAAAAGATTATTATCTGGTATACGGAATTTATTCGGATGGTACAAGCGGCTGGTATTTGTATGATAAAAAGCAGGGAACGTATATGCGCTATTCAACTGCATTTGCAGCAGTGCAGGGGCAGGAGGAAGACGGGCAGGAAGAGGAAGTAGAAAGAACCGTTTCTCTGACAAAATATAATTCATTGAATGAAAAATATACGGAACTAAAGGAAAATCGCGTAAAAATAGTCAGTATTCTTGTAGTTGCGATGATTCTTGTGATTATTATATTTACAGCGCTGCTGCTGCGCAGCCAGGGAGATGAGGAGGATGACGAAGAAGAGAATAGCAGAGTAAGCAGCAGAAAGAAAAAACAAAAAACGAAAAGAGCAGCAAAACAAACAGAAACAATTTCCAAAAGCTCTCTCGCAGCCGGCAGAAATTTTGAAGGTAATGTTGGAAAACGCTCAAAAAGAGTGACGAAGACATTTACACAGGAGCCTTCAGAAGCGCCGCAAAGAAATCAGACTGCCCGACAGGATCATATTAGTACACCGGAAGAAATCCGTGCACAGATGAGTCAGGGGGAATCCAGCGGTTATGCATCATCAGCAATGCAAAGAGAGCAGCTGTTAAAAAATCAGACGAACAGCTCGCCGGATAGCATGCAGATGGCAGCAGAACGGATGCGGCAGTCCGTGAAATATCCACGCAGGACAGCGGTTCCAAAACCGGAAGTGCAAGAGCCGGAACATGATCCGATGGATGATTGGGATATGGAGGAAATGGCAGACCGTAAATCACAAAAGGCAGGCAAACCTTCCAGAAAGAAACGCAGTCGTGTGGAGGAGGATATGGAAATTATGGATCTGAACGATTTATAAACAAACATGTAAAACTAATTTTGGAGGAAAAATTGATGCGGAAACCATATACTGCGAAAGCGCAGAAAGCATTAGATCTTGCGGGCAAGACATCAAAGAATCTGCAGCATAATTATATAGGGACCGAACATATTCTGTTAGGCTTGATAAAAGAAGGTTCAGGCGTGGCAGCACAGATCTTAATGGATAATGGGGTAGAGGAAGACCAGCTGCTGCAGCTGATTGAAGATCTGATCGCACCTTCCTCTTCTGTGGCAATTGAGGAACGTGATGGCTATACACCAAAGACAAGTATGATTTTGGACATGGCAGCAGCAGAAGCAGACCGTTTTAAAAGTGAAACTATCGGTACGGAGCATTTGCTGCTGGCAATGATTAAGTCGGTAGACTGTGCGGCGTCACGGCTTATGAATACGATGAACGTCAATATGCAAAAAATGTACATTGATATTCTTGTGGCGATGGGCGAAGATACGAATGCATATAAAGAAGACTTTCAAAATGGCAAGCCAATTCGCAGAAAAGATGGCATGACTTCGGTACTGGATCAGTATTCCAGAGATTTGACCCGTATGGCCGTAGAAGACGATTTGGACCCGGTGATCGGACGAGAACAGGAAATAGAACGTGTGATTCAGATTTTAAGCAGGCGTGGAAAAAATAATCCATGTCTGATCGGAGAGCCGGGGGTTGGTAAGACAGCTATTGTAGAAGGGCTTGCGCAGCGGATTGTATCCGGTATGGTGCCGGACAGTGTTGCGAACAGGCGTGTCGTAACATTGGATTTGTCTGGAATGGTTGCCGGATCTAAATATCGTGGAGAATTTGAAGAGCGGATTAAACGCGTTATTCACGAAGTTACATCGTCAGGTAATATCATTCTGTTTATTGATGAGATTCATACGATTATTGGAGCTGGCAGCGCAGAAGGCGCGATTGATGCGTCGAATATTTTAAAGCCGGCAATGGCGCGCGGAGAAATTCAGCTGATTGGCGCGACTACAATCGAAGAGTATCGTAAATATGTAGAAAAGGACGCGGCACTGGAACGGCGCTTTCAGCCGGTTACAGTAGAAGAACCGACAGTGGAACAGACGATTGAGATTTTAAAAGGGCTGCGCGCAAGATATGAATCACACCATCAGGTGGAGATTACAGATAGCGGATTAGAAGCGGCAGCCAAGCTGTCCGCAAGATACATTAATGATCGGTTTTTGCCGGATAAAGCCATTGATCTGATTGACGAGGCGTCATCCAAAGTACGGCTGGCCGGATATCCGGTGCCGGAGAAGCTTGGTATGTTAGAACAGCAGATGCATGAATTGGAAGAACAGCTGGAACAGGCTTTGATCGATCAGCAGTTTGAACATGCGAGTGAAATAAAAGCAGATCGCGACCAATGTAAAAAAGAATATGACAAATTGTTAAAAAGATGTCAGAAAAATAATGAAAAACGCCGCCTTACGGTTGGAGAAAATGAGATTGCGGATGTGGTTTCCGGCTGGACGAAAATACCGGTGAAGAAGCTGACCGAAGGAGAAGCCGAGCGCTTGCAAAAGCTGGAAAAAATACTGCATAAAAGAGTGATCGGCCAGGAAGAGGCAGTAAGTGCAGTTGCAAGAGCAGTCCGCAGAGGACGTGTGGGATTAAAAGATCCGAATCGCCCAATTGGTTCTTTTCTGTTTCTTGGGCCGACAGGTGTTGGTAAAACGGAAATATCCAAGGCGCTTGCGGAAGCGATGTTTGGCGATGAGCAGGCAATGATCCGTGTAGATATGTCAGAATATATGGAAAAACACAGTGTATCCAAGCTGATTGGATCGCCTCCCGGATATGTTGGATATGATGAAGGCGGACAGCTCAGTGAAAAAGTACGCCGACGTCCGTATTCCGTAATTTTATTTGATGAGATTGAAAAGGCACATCCCGATGTATTTAATATTTTGCTGCAAGTGTTAGACGACGGCCGGATTACAGATGCGCAAGGACGCAAGGTGGATTTTAAAAATACAATTATTATTATGACATCTAATGCAGGAGCCCAAGTCATTGTTGAGCCAAAAAAACTGGGATTTGCGTCATCTGAAAACGAAAAGCAGGATTATGAGCGAATGAAAAGCGGTGTTATGGAAGAGGTAAAGCGGATTTTTAAACCGGAATTTATGAACCGTATTGATGAAATGCTTGTGTTCCGTATGCTCAATAAAGAGGATATGAAAAAGATTGTTGCGCTTATGACGAAAAATTTAGTAGAACGGTGCAAAATACAGATGGATATTCAATTAGTGATCCGTGATACGGCAAAAAGCTATGTCGTGGAAAAAGCGTATGATCCGAAATTTGGCGCCAGACCGTTACGTCGTATGATTCAGACGGAGATTGAGGATAAGCTTGCAGAAGAGATTCTTTCGGGAGCTTTGAAAAAAGGGGATACGGTGGCTATTGGGACAAAAAACAGACAGATCCATTTTTCAAACCAAATATAATTAGATGTACAAAGACGAAATTTAATTTACGATATGCGAAAAAATGGGGTAACATTTTTTGCAAAAATATAGTATAATAAAATTATTACTATCTTTATAAGCAACTGGAGGATAAAAAAATGAGTGTAATTAACGAATTGATTCGTACAGAAGCAGATGGAACGATAAGCTTTGGGGATTATACACTGGCGTCCAAAACAAAAAAGGACAATTTTGAGCATGGTACGGATATTTACAAGGTCAAAACATTCCGTGAAATTACAAAGCTGGAATGCAACGGCATCTTTGTCTACGAGTCTGTGCCAGGGACAGCTGTCAGCGGTTTGGATATTACAGAAAATGAAGTTTCTTTTCAGGTAGAAGGACCGGAAGATGCGGAGATTACACTGGGGCTTTGCGATTCTACAGAATACGAAGTATTTATTAATAGTGATAATGTAGGGACGATGAAGACGAATTTGGGCGGTAAACTGACGGTGAGCGTAGAGCTCGGTGCGAAAGAGCCAACAAATGTCAAGATTGTGAAGAAATAAGTATGGCAAAAGCAAAAACGATTTATTTCTGTCAGGAATGCGGGCATGAATCGGCAAAATGGATGGGACAGTGTCCGGGATGCAAGCAATGGAATACGTTCGTAGAAGAGACAGTGGAGCGCAGAAAAGGTGCAGCTGAAAAAAAGCCGATTTTGGGTGCAAGCCCGGTGATACTTGCGGATATTGAAATGAAACGGGAAGAACGCTTTACAAGCGGCTTCCCGGAATTGGATCGTGTGCTGGGTGGAGGAATTGTTCCTGCATCGCTTGTGCTGGTAGGCGGCGATCCGGGTATCGGAAAATCTACTTTATTGCTGCAGGTTTGTCAAAAGTTAAGCGCACAGCAGATTCAGGTATTATATATTTCTGGAGAAGAGTCTTTGCAACAGATCAAAATAAGGGCACAGCGGATTGGCAGTTTTACGGACAGCCTTTTTTTGTTGTGTGAGACGAATTTGGACATCATCGACGGGGTATTGCGTAAAGAAAAACCACAGGTGGTCATCATTGATTCTATTCAAACGATGTATAGCGAAAATATTTCGTCGTCTCCGGGCAGTGTATCACAGGTACGGGAAGCGACAGCGGCTTTTATGCAGCTTGCAAAGGGGCTTGGTATCACGATTTTTATTGTCGGACATGTTACAAAGGAGGGCGTTGTGGCAGGCCCCCGCGTATTGGAGCATATGGTAGATACCGTGCTGTATTTTGAAGGAGATCGTCATGCGGCTTATCGCATTCTTCGCGGGGTAAAAAACAGATTCGGCTCTACGAATGAAATTGGCGTTTTTGAAATGCGGGAGCAGGGTCTTGCTGAGGTAAAGAATCCGTCAGAATATATGTTAAGCGGGAAACCAAAGGATGCATCCGGCTCGGTAGTCGCATGTTCGATAGAAGGGACAAGACCGATTCTTTTGGAAGTACAGGCTTTGGTTTGCCGCAGTAATTTCGGCATCCCAAGGCGGACTGCAGATGGAACGGATACAAACCGCGTGAACTTACTGATGGCAGTGCTGGAGAAGAGATTAAATCTGCGTCTTAGTGAATGTGATGCTTATGTAAATATTGCGGGTGGTATCAAAATGAATGAGCCCGCCTTGGATCTTGGAATTGTGTTGGCTATTATATCCAGCTATAAGGAACGCTGCATTGATGAAAAGATGATTTGTTTTGGCGAAGTAGGACTAAGCGGTGAAGTGCGTGCGGTTCATATGGCAAAGCAGAGGATTTTGGAGGCACGTAAACTGGGATTTACAACATGTATTTTACCAAAAGTTTCGTTAGATGCACAAAATAACGTCGATGGGATCACTTTACTTGGAGTGGAAAATGTACAGCAGGCAGTAAGAAAGATTTTATAGGGAAATTTAGGAAAAACGCCTAAAAAAATGCATTTTTGGCGTTTTTCTTTTTCTGTTTATACAAAAAGAAAATACTTCAATAAATGTCTGAAATGTTTTATAATATTAGGAGGGAGTCACTTCGCGATTTAGAAAGGAGGGAGGAGATGTTCGATTTTTTTAAGAAAAAGACTTCCGGTAAACCAAAAGCAGCAGTGTTTGTAGATTATGAACACTGGTATTATGGGTATCATAACAAAGTGCAGATGAAACCAAATGTAGAAGAATGGATTGACGAGCTGAAACAAGAATATGAGATACATAAACTCTACATATTTGGTGATTTTTCAGAGCCTAAGATTGGTACAGAATTGGAAAAGCTGAAAGAGCTTACAGAGCATGTTGTTCATACGGCAAGTACGAAAGAAGGTGTGGACAAGGATTTTACCGATATCATGATTCTGGATACCATTTACCGCAGTATGGCAGAGAAAAATGAGGATGAAGTTTATATTCTTTTCACAGGGGATGCTCATTTTACAAAGGTTGTGGAATATCTAAAGGAAAAAGATAAAAAAGTAATTATCTATGGCGTTAAATTTGCTTTCAGTAATGCATTAAAATCGGCTGCAACCAGTTATGTTGAAATGCCAAGGCAGGAGCAGGAGCGTAATCATTATAATGATTTGATTTTAATCAGTCTGGACAGGCTGCGGGCAAAAAATGCGGCGAAAAAGCCGTCATATTGGAAAACGATTGATAGTGTAGCTGCGTATAACCGTGTGTCAAAGTCGCGGGTAAAGACAGCATTAGACGGTATGATTAGTCAAAAGTATATAGAAGTTACTACCAAAAAGACAGGAAGAAATCATGAATATACGCAGCAGCTTTTAGAAGTGGACTGGACACAGCTGCAGGAAGATGGATTGTGGCAGTCAGCAGCCAGATAAGAATAGCGTAAGGAGAGCAAAAGATAAGTATGAAAATAAGCAAATGATAGGTATCATATAAGCTTATTTAAGTGTAAAACAACCAAAAGCTATACAAACACATAAGCAAATAAACAATAAGAATGAAAAATATGAATACGTTAACGGAAGGAAACTACCGGATAATACAATAAGGGTTTACAACATAAGAAGCAATGAAAAGCAATGAAATGCAATAAAATGCAGGAAAAATTACGAAGCGCTTCCGAATATAAATTTTACAGGCTTTAGAAGAAAATGAAGGTTCATCGGATTAAAAATAAAACGCTGGATAAATACATATAAAAACAGTGAATTGTTTATGATAGAATAAAAAAGGAGCTGCTGCACAGCTCCTTTTTTGTGCAATTTATATTTGGCAGATTTGGAGGGTGTAAAAGATGAAGACAGCATATGCCTGGCTTGTAGTGAACGGATTTATTGAGTCGGAAAAATTCAGACAGATTTTTTCATGGTTAGTAGAAGCAGCTGAAAAACAACAATGCATACTGGAAATAAAGACCAATACACAGCTGTTGCCAAAGCTTGTAATGGGAGAAGAAGAATTGCTGACAAGCTGCAGAAGGCCGCAGTTTGTTATTTTCTGGGATAAGGATGTCCGTTTGGCAAGGCTGCTGGAAAAGCTGGGACTGCGCTTGTTTAATTGCGCACAGAGCATCGAAATCTGTGATGACAAAGCAAGGACACATTTAGAGCTTTTGGATCAAAAAATTCGAATGCCAAAAACAATCATTGCGCCGAAAACCTTTCGGATGGAAGGTTATCCGAATCTGGATTTTTTGCAACAGATAGAAAGCCAGCTTGGTTTTCCTATGGTAGTTAAGGAATGTTACGGCTCTTTTGGACAGCAGGTATGGCTGGTTCCTAACGAAAAAGAATTGTCAGATTGCTTGCGCGGCATTCAAAACCGCCCGTTTTTATTCCAGGAATATATAGCGGCTTCTAAGGGGAGCGATATTCGGATACAGATGGTCGGTACGGAGGCGGTAGCAGCGATGCACCGTTATCATGCGCATGATTTTCGTGCCAACATTACAAATGGGGGAAGTATGGAAGCCTGCCAGCCGAATGATGCACAGCTTAAAATGGCGAAAAAGGTGATGGAGACATTAAAGCTGGATTTTGCAGGCGTGGATATTTTATTTGGAGAACATGGCGAACCAGTGTTGTGTGAAGTCAATTCAAATGCTCATTTTATAAATATATGGAAATGTACAGGGGTAAATGTGGCGGATGCGATTGTTGAGTATTGTTTGAGGAATATACGAGTGCTTTCATAAATGGAGAGATGAGATATGGGGATATATGAGATCGGTTGTTTAGATATGTCTATTTACAAATGTATTAGTAAAGAAATTCAATTATTCCGGGTTGGGAAATCAGTGATGAACGATTAAAAAAGGAGCAGTTGTATATGAATAAGAGACAAAAAATATTGAATGGATGGATTTTATATTCAAATCGTGACAGTGGCATAAATATGCATTATGTCAATCTTTATCGAAAAGCATGTGAAAAGTGTGGAATGAACGTAAGATTTGGTGTCTATGACCCTGAATTGCTGTCAGCAGGGTTAAAAGCCTGCCAGATAGAAGGTGAGGCAGAAAAGGACTTGCCGCAGTTTGTAATTAACCGTACGAGAGACGATCAGCTTGCAGAACGGTTAGAATCATATGGAATCCATGTGTTTAACTCGTCATTTCTTACAAGGTTGGGCAACGATAAATCTGAAGCATATCGTTACATGCAACAGAGAAATGTTCCTATCATGCCTACGATTTATGGATTGCAAGTACCGCCGCATTGGTATCCGGCAGTTGTGAAATCTTGTGACGGGCATGGTGGCACTGAGGTTTTTTTGCTTCGGAATGAAACAGAATGGGAACAGTGGAAAGCGAGTATAAATCAGAACAAACAGGATAAACAGAACAGAAAGCGGTATGTGGTACAGCAGGCAGCCTCCTGTTTAGGGAGAGATCTACGTGTATATGTTGTTGGAAATAAAATAAAAGCAGCCGTTTTGCGGACATCACAGACAGATTTTCGCAGTAATTATTGTCTGGGCGGAAATGTGCAGATGTATCAGCTTTCCATGGAAGAACAAAAGCTTGCAGAACATGTGATACAGGAGCTTTCGATTGGAATGGCCGGAATCGATTTTGTCTTTCATAAGGGCCGGATGATATTTAACGAAATCGAAGATGTGGCAGGTGCGAGGAGCTTGTATTCTCTGACAGATTATGATATTGTTGATGATTATATAAGTTATATACAGGAGGAGCTTTCTTATGTCAAAAGTTCAAACGGAAAAACGAATCTGCAAGAAATGTCTGTTAAGAGATCTTGCCGCTGAGGATCAGAAAGACATCAAAAGATATCTGGACGCAATCAAACGGCAGGACCGGGTAGATGGGCAAGTGTATGAACAACGGCTTGCCGTTTGTAAAGAATGCGACAGACTCTATGAAGCTACCTGCCAGGCATGCGGCTGCTATGTAGAGCTTCGGGCAGCAATCAGGCATGGCAGATGCCCTTATAAAAAATGGTAAGAATGCTATGTTAGGACAATCCATCTACAGGAGTATAATGGATACTGACTTTGATATCTTGTCCGTAGTTGCCAAAGCCTTTTCCGTAAATTGTAAGGCCGCCGACATTTTCTGCATCATCGTCCACACCCAGACGCAGCTTAATCATACTATTGCTGTTTAGGTGAAAATCGTGGATTGTCTTATCTGAAATCTGCAGTCCATCAATAAAAGTTCCTTTATGATTAATTACAAGCATTTTCAGCAGTCCATACTGGTTCCAGTTCGGAAACCACCAGTCAGGGGTAAAGATGCCTCGAACGTCACCAAAATCGCCGGGAGATGTCCATTTGCCGATAAAAACATCATTTAAATAAAAACTGATATCGGACAGCCAGTTATTGTTTGAACCAGGCGCTTCGGAACTTAGCTCGGCAGAAATAACAATTTGTGTAATTCGCTGTGTATATGGGATAAAGTTTGGGATCATATATTCTACGTATCCTTTGGTAAACCAGAGGATATCTGCATCATAACGTCCCGGATGTGCAAAATACCGTGTATCGTCCACTTCTCCTATCAAGCGTTGGTCGGAGGCGAGGCCGCAGGTAGGAAATACCTGATAATTCGAAAAATGCCCCACCTTTAATTCCGTATTATAAACATTTTCCTCAACGGTAGGATTGCTGATTTCGATCAACACCTTATCAAGTTGAAGAGAACAGAGCTTTTGGTTCCCATGACTGGCAGATTCATTTGAGGTATTGACGATCCCGCATGCTTCCAGTTTTTTGATATGGTTTGTTAATGCGCCGTTCGTGATGTTTAGTCTGGTTGCCAGTTCATTCATATTCATGTATTTGTTTGCGATGAGCAGCTTGATGATTTCTATCCGTACTTCAGAGCCGAGCGCTTTAAAAAATTCAAGTCCGTCATCCAGCGATTCAATGTGTAGCATATTATTTTCCCCCGTGAAAAGCAAATCTCATTACTAACCCCTATCCTATCACTAACAGTATATCGGAAAAGCTGAATTGCGTCAATCCTTTATGAAATCGAAAAATAATTCTAAAAAAACTAAACAAATGGCTTGTTACAAAATCTTCCAAAATACTACAAAGGCAAAATCTACAATTTTCAAAAAAATCAACCCATTTTTTTGAAAAATAGTAACAAAAAATAGCTTGACTTTTTTAACATATTTCACAAACATCTAAAATAGTATAGCAAAATCTAAAATAAATATTGACAAAATATAAAAAATATAATAATCTACAGTCATGAAGTTAGAGAGCTGATTTCAAATTTAAGGGATTTTCAAAACAGGAGGGAAAGCAATGAAAAAGAAATTAGTAAGCGCATTATTGTGTGCAACAATGGTTGCCGGATGTCTGACATTTGCAGGCTGCGGCGGTGGTGACGACAGCAGCAGTACATCTGATAACAGCAATGCAGCAGACGATGGTGCAGATGCTTCAAATGATGATGCGAACGCAGCAGATGACAATGCAGACGCTTCAAGCGCAGACGGTGAAGGGGAATCCGGTACAGAGGAAGCGATAGATTTCTCCGGTACATTTGGTGATGAGAATGGTACGAAGCTGTCTATGTGGACATTCGTAGATGTTCATGCAACTTTCTATGGCAAAATGGTTGATATGTGGAACGAGAAGAATCCAGACAAAACAATTTCTCTGGAAGCAACCGCTTATCCATTCGCTGATATGCATCAGAAATTGTTAATGTCCTTCCAGGCAGGTGAAGGTGCACCAGATATCGTGGACGTTGAAGTTGGACAGTTTCCAAATGTAGTTGAAGGTGTAGATACTTGGTTATATCCACTGGATGATGCAATGGCACCATACAAAGACGATATAGTTCAGGCTCGTTTGGAAGTGTATATGGGATCTGACGGACATTACTATGGCGCACCATTCCATGTAGGCGCAACAGTTATGTACTATAATCTGGCAGAGCTTGAAAAATATGACATTAAGCAGGAAGACATTGATGCAATTGTAACATGGGATGATTGGAAAGCTCTCGGTAAAAAATATGTGGAAGCACGTGGGGAAGAAGGCAAATTCTGGACCAGTGTAGATACAGGCGGTACGGACTGGATCTGGATTGCAATGGCAGAACATGGCGAGGACTGGACAGGTACATTTGAAGAACCAGCAAATGTACAGCTGGATTCTGTAAAGAAGATGCTTGAGTTTGAAAAAGGTATGCTGGATGAAGGCATTGCAGAAGTTTCACCGGATGGCCAGATCGACGTTGACGCAGGTACATCTAATATTTTAGATCATAATATCGTAGCATTCCCGAAAGCTATGTGGTATATGTCCAGATTCCTGGATAAGATGCCGGATGAAAAAGGCAACTGGTATATCGCTCCGTGTCCAGTATTTGAAGCAGGACAGCCACGCTCTGTAGGTATCGGCGGTACTGGTACGGTAGTTACACAACAGTCTGCAAATAAAGAACTGGCAGCAGATTTTGTATGTTTTGCAAAAATGTCTCCGGAAGGCTGTCAGGTTATTTGGGATGATCTTGGATTTGATGTATGTAACACTTCTCTGTGGGATAATGATGAATTTGCTCACAATAAAGATAACAAATATAATACATTCTTCCGCAATATGCCGTATGACGTATTAAATGAGATTAAAGATGAGATTGGCAAGATTAATATTTTGAAAGCAACAACAATCATCGGCGAGCAGTTTAACCTGACTTCTTTCAATGAGATTTTAGAAGAAGGCAGAGATATTGACGAAGTATTACAGGAAGCTCAGGATGCAATTGATTTGGAGCAGTAAATACATATTGTGTAATTGGCAACAGTGACGGATTTTGATAGGTAACAGTGAAGGTATCTGAGCTGTTGCATGGATGGAAATGCCTGAGAGCCTGATTCTCAGGCATTTTCTTTCATTATTATCTAAGGGAGAGGAGAGAGGAACGTGAAAAAGCAGAATATCTTTCAAAAATTTTTATATTCCCAGAAGGTAGCGCCATATGTATTTGTATTGCCGTTTTTATTAAGTTTTTGTATCTTCTGGATTTATCCGTTGTGCAGTACGGTAGTTATGAGTTTTCAGGAAATTAAACCGGCTGGTACGGAATGGGTTGGAACGGCTAACTATGGTAAACTGTTAAAGGATACTGTGTTCCATACAGCAATTGGGAACAGCTTTTTGTATATGATTCTTACATTAGTATTGCTGATTCCATTTCCAATGCTGTTTGCAGCGTTGATGGACAGTCGTCTGGTTAAGGCGAAGGGGCTTTGGAAAGCCATCCTGTATATGCCGTCTTTAACGTCCGTTGTTATTTCCGGTACATTATTCCGTTTTATGTTTACAGAAATGAAAACAGGGCAGATGAACTTAATTATGCAGGCTTTGGGGCAGCAGCCGATTGCATGGCTGAAAATCAAAGGGACTGCTTATGTTGCACTGCTGATGCTTGCCTGTTGGAGATGGACGGGTGTAAATATGCTTTATTTCCTGTCCGGATTGAAAGGGATTGATACAAGCTTATATGAATCTGCAGAGATTGACGGAGCGACTTCCTGGAAGCGGTTTTGGTATATTACACTTCCGCTACTGAAACCGACGACCGTTTATGTATGTACGATTTCAGTATATGCAGGTCTTGCAATGTTCCTGGAGTCCTTCATGTTATGGCCAGGAAACACATCGCCAAAGAATATCGGTCTTACTATCGTAGGTTATCTGTACCGTCGTGGTATTGAAAAGAATCAGATGGGTTATGCTTCTGCAGTCGGTCTCGTGCTATTAGTAATTGCGCTTATTATTAATATGATACAGTTAGTTATGACTGGTACGTTTAAGAAGGAGGAGAGGTAAATGGCTAATACAAAATCAGAACAGGTTGGCGGTACAAAAACGACAGTCCTGACTGTGATTTCTACAGGGCTCTTCGTTCTTGTAAGCTCGATTATAGTATTTCCTGTACTTGCCGGTTTCCTCGCATCTTTCCGGCCAGGCCAGGAGCTGTTCCGTAGGGGTTTGTCGTTAAACTTAGACTTTTCTACGATGACGTTGAAAAATTATCAATATATTTTCAGCGGCAATTCGGATTCATTAAAGTATTTGAACTCGTTTAAGAACAGTTTGTTTTTAACATTTGTTACGGTAGTGGCTACATTGGTTGTTTGCTATTTTATAGCATACGGAATTTCCATGTATGAATTTAAACTTCGTAATGTGTTGTTTTTCCTCGTAATTGCAACGATGATGGTTCCTTTTGAAATTCTGATGCTTCCTTTATATCAGGAAATCATTAAATTAAACCTTACAGATACAACATGGGGCGTTGTGTTACCTGGTGTATGCGGTGCTTCAACGATCTTTTTCTTCCGTCAGTATATGATCGGTCTGCCGAAAGAATTGTTGGAAGCAGGACGTATTGACGGGGCAAGTGAGTATGGTATTTGTACAAAAATTATGCTTCCAATTGTAAAGCCGGCATTTGCTTCTATGGCGATCTTAACATCCATGGGTTCTTGGAACAACCTGTTATGGCCGATGCTTGTTTACAGAAGTCAGGCAAAATTTACACTTCCGGTGTATTTGAATGGACTTTTGAATCCATATGGAAACAACTACGATATCCTGATTGCAGGGTCTATGTTTTCCATTATACCAGTATTAGCCGTATTCCTTTGCTTCCAGAGCTACTTTATTGAGGGTATGGTTGCCGGTGCGGTTAAGGGATAAGAGTCAGATGTCAGTTTTGTACGTTTGAATTGACAGAGAAAATTATATCAGCTTTTCTATACATAGGAATGGGTATTGATTTGCTTCGGGCAGCGGCCAGTCGATGTCGGTGAGATTTAAAACGACCGGTATCGACTGGGGCTGGCCGTTCTTTTTTGGCAATATGGGATTTATCAGGGTTTTGCATAAGTTTTGTGAAGGAAAGAAGGGAATTGAAATGGATACAAAATTAAAGTATAATGAACCATGGATTCTGCAGAGAGCAGATCCTTATGTGTACAGACATACGGATGGATGGTATTATTTTACGGCATCTGTGCCGGCTTATGACGGTATCTGTCTGCGCAGAGCAAAAAGCCTGGCAGAGCTTCCGCAGGCTGAAGAGGTGGAAGTGTGGCATAAACATGAAGAAGGTCCGATGAGCATTCACATCTGGGCGCCTGAGCTGCATTATTTAGATGGAAAATGGTATATTTATTATGCAGGAGGCGATAAAGACGATGTGTGGGCGATTCGGCCGTATGTTTTGGAGTGTGAAGGCGATGATCCGCTGAAAGATCCATGGAAAGAGCTTGGAAAGATGAAGCGTGCACCCGAAGATGAATTTTCGTTTGAAGCATTTTCGTTAGATGCGACAGTGTTTGAAAATAAAGGTGAGTATTATTATGTATGGGCAGAAAAAGTCGGTGTCGGCAAACAAATTTCTAATTTGTACATTGCAAAGATGGAACATCCGCATCAGCTGAAAACGGTGCAGGTGTTATTGACCACACCGGACTATGACTGGGAGCGTATTGGGTTTTGGGTAAATGAAGGAGCGGCTGTGATTAAACACGGCAATAAACTCTTTTTGACCTATTCTGCCAGTGAAACGGGAGAGCATTATTGCATGGGAATGCTGACAGCAGATATGGATGCGGATTTGCTGGACCCATTGTCATGGAAAAAAGAGCGGTATCCGGTACTTGAAACAGATGCTTCTAAAAATATTTTTGGGCCTGGACATAATTCATTTACCACAGATGAAGAAGGAAATGATATCATGGTGTACCATCTGCGTACGGAAGCAAGAATCGAAGGAAATCCACTGTATAATCCGAATCGTCATGCCTGTCTGATGAAAATTCGCTGGGATGATGAGGGAAGACCTGTATTTTCTTATGATGAGTAGCAGATGCACATTTGCCTGATGTCTGTAGATGTCTGTATCAGTAAGAATGAATGATAGAATGGATAAAAAGGAGATTTGAATGGCTAAATTAGTAATTAATGATGCAAAAAAGCAGGGACGCATTGAACCTGAAATATATGGCCAGTTTTCGGAACATCTGGGAAGGGGTATTTATGAAGGGTTATTTGTAACTGAGGATTCCGGGATAGAAAATGTCAACGGGATGCGTACAGATGTTGTAGAGGCATTAAAAGAGCTTGAGGTGCCTGTACTACGCTGGCCGGGCGGATGTTTTGCGGATGAATATCATTGGATGGATGGCATCGGGCCGAAAGAAAACCGTAAGCGTATGATTAACACAAACTGGGGTGGTGTCGTAGAAGACAATAGTTTTGGGACGCATGAGTTTATGGAGCTATGTCGTCAGCTTGGATGCAAGACGTACGTGAACGGCAACCTTGGAAGCGGTACGGTGCAGGAAATGGCAGAATGGATTGAGTATATGACATTTGAGGGCGTATCTCCAATGGCTGACCTGCGCAAAAAAAATGGACACGAAGAACCATGGAAAGTGGATTATTTTGGCGTAGGCAATGAAAACTGGGGATGCGGCGGCAATATGAATCCGGAACATTATGCAAATGAGTACCGCCGTTATCAGACGTTTGTTAAAAATCTGGATGAAGATAAAGATCAGATTCAGAAAGTATGCTGCGGCGCCAATGTAGACGACTATTACTGGACGAAAGATGTTATGAAGACCTGCTTTGCACATGTGGAGAAGAAGAAGCATGGCAATATGGATTATTTGTCACTGCATTACTACGTTCATCCTGAAGGATGGGAGATCAAAGGCAGCGCGACCGATTTTGATGAAGAAGTATGGTATAAAACACTCAGCAAAACGTTATATATGGACGAGCTGATTGAAAGACACGGGACGATTATGGACCGGTTTGATCCATTGAAAAAAATCGGAATGTCTGTGGACGAGTGGGGAACGTGGTTTACTTGTGAACCGGGCACAAATCCGGGATTTCTGTATCAGCAGAATACAGTTCGTGATGCTCTTGTTGCAGGTATTACGCTGAACATTTTTAATAAGCATTGTGACCGTGTAAAGATGGCATGTATCGCACAGACAGTCAATGTCCTGCAGGCGATGCTTTTAACAGAAGGCGAAAAGATGATAAAAACGCCGACGTATTATGTCTTTCATATGTATCGCCATCATCAGGGTGCAGATTTGATTAGCAGTGAATTAACAGGTGTGGAAGATATCGGTATGGGAGAGTGGCATGTTCCGCAGGTAACTGAGTCTGTATCAGAAAAAGATGGCATCATTACGATTACGCTGAATAATTTGTCTGCAACCGATGCCCTGCATATGGATGTGCAGTTTACCGGCGACAGAGATTATGAAGTTGTTGAGGCAAATATTGTTACACACCAGGACATGCATGCATATAATACGTTTGAAGAACCTGAAAATGTAAAAGAAGAGACATTCGAAGATTATAAACTGGAAGGCAGCAGAATGAAGCTGACGCTGCCTGCGTGCAGTGTGGCGGAGATTCGGGTGAAATAATATCCGTCGTAAGAAGCTGATTTGTTACAGGAAATCATATATTAAAATTAAAAATCCTAAGGAATGTTTTGATACAGACTTTAGGATTTTTTAATTTGTGAAATTATTATGATTTGTCTTTATGATTTGATTTGAATATGCTATAATAAAAATGTTTTATGCATAAGAAACAGCATACAACAATATTTGATATGGAGTGTACAATGAGAAAAAATGGGAAAAAAGGGTTTCTGCCTGGAGAATATTTAATAGCTGCATTGCTTGCGGCGGTCATTATATTCGGCGTATGGTTCGCAATGCGTGCGGATGAAGGAAAACGCAAAAGTGTGGATGGAACGTATTCGTGTGAATATCCGATCAATGGTTCGGACGACAAATCAATCGTTGTGTATTATAAGTTTGATGCAGACAAGGGTACTTATGATGAGCTTTGGGGAGAGCGGTCTTTGATGACAGGCAGCTATACGGTGGATAAGGATGTTGTGACGCTTGTCTCAGATGGAAGAGAGGATATCGGTGCAGAGAGTGAGACGGCTGTTTTTTATGTAAAAGATAATCTGCTTATTCCGCAAAACTATATTTATGAAGGCAGTTTGCCTGCGGATGATGTTTTTGATGCAGAATGTGCGATGGCGGATAGCGCCGGCCAGGAGTATGTTGTAAGTTTTTCAAAAGACGGCAGCTATACGTATACGATCAAGGGAAAGACAGAAGCAGATGACAGCACTGTAAAAGGATTTTATGAGCGTGAAGGGGATATTTTGCACCGAACGAACGCAGATGGTTCGCCATTGTCAGATTTTTATGTATTTAATGGAAAACTGGCAGGTATTATTTATACGAAGGAGCAGTAGTATATGAACAATATTTTTAATTATGACAATGGATTTTTCAGAGTAGTCAATAAAATTGTAGATGGTTTTTGGGCAAGTATTTTGTGGTTTATTTTCAGTCTGCCTGTTGTGACATTTGGAGCGTCTACAACAGCATTTTACTATACGGTGCATAAGTCTTTGCGCGGAAACAGGGGCTATGTATGGAGGAGCTTTTGGAGTTCCTTTAAATCCAATTTTAAACAGACGACAAAGATCTGGATTATTTTGTTAATTATCTTTGCGTTTTTGTTTGCGGATCATCGGATTATGTTTACTTTTTTAGAACAGGGATCCAGGCTGGGGATGCTGTACTATTTTTTCTATTTTCTTATGTTTTTCTGGGCGGTGTGGTGTGTTTACATTTTTGCTTACTCAGCCAGATTTGAGAACGGACTAAAGAATACAATGAAAAATGCGGGAATTATCGCTCTTTTAAACCTTCCGTGGTCAATTGTAGCGCTTGTGCTTTTGTTGGCGGGTATGCTTTTGATTTATCTGTCTCCGATTGCAATTACTTTTATACCAGCGGTAGTGATGTATTTATATGATATGTTTTTGGAAAAGATCTTTCGTAAGTATATGACAGAAGAAGATTTGAAAAAGGAAGAAGCGCTCGATTGGGGAGATCATTTTTAATATCGAAAAAGCAGCAGAAATACAATCTGCTGCTTTTTTGCGGTATCAATCGCTTTTGAATTTTCAGTGATGAAACAACCGTATTCCTGTAAAGGACATAACCATTCCATGCGC
The DNA here is from genome assembly GCA_910584345.1 of uncultured Eubacterium sp. GTDB lineage: Bacteria > Bacillota > Clostridia > Lachnospirales > Lachnospiraceae > Eubacterium_J. Next base: position 78,503 of record CAJTZX010000007.1, read on the forward strand.
ATTGCATGCGTCTATCACATCCTGGTCACGTTTGGAACCGCCCGGCTGCGCAACATATTTGACGCCGCTTCGAAATGCACGTTCAATATTATCACTGAATGGGAAAAATGCGTCAGAGCCAAGCGTTACTTCTGAGTTTTGAGAAAGCCAATCACGTTTTTCCTCTGCGGTAAATACCGGAGGCTTTTCTTTGAATGTATTAGCCCATACATCGTCGCTCAGTACATCCATATAATCCTCTCCAATGTACAAGTCAATCGCATTGTCACGGTCTGCCCGTTTGATATCGTCACGAAACTGCAGATTCAGTACTTGCGGAGACTGACGCAAAAACCAGTTGTCAGCCTTTGTGCCGGCGAGTCTTGTACAATGAATCCGTGACTGCTGTCCCGCGCCAATACCGATGGCCTGTCCGCCTTTTACATAACAGACAGAATTAGACTGTGTGTATTTTAATGTAATCATTGCGATTGCAAGATCGATTCTGGCTGCATCCGGCAGGTCTTTGTTTTCCGTTACGATATTTTGAAAGAATGCATCGTCAATATTTAATTCGTTACGGCCCTGCTCAAATGTAATGCCAAATACATCCTTGTGTTCAACCGGGGCAGGCGTATAAGCCTGGTCGATTTGAATAACATTATAAGCGCCGCGTTTTTTCGTCTTTAAAATTTCAAGCGCTTCCGGCTCATAACCAGGAGCAATGACGCCATCCGAAACTTCATGTTTGATAAATTCGGCGGTAGGAACATCGCACAGATCAGAAAGCGCAATAAAATCACCAAAAGAGGACATTCTGTCAGCGCCTCTTGCACGAACATAAGCACTTGCCAGCGGTGAATATTCTATTGCATAGTCATCAGCCCAGTAAATCTTGCGTTCAATATCATTGAGAGGAAGCCCGACTGCAGCGCCAGCTGGAGATACATGCTTAAAAGAGGCAGCCGCCGGAAGGTTTGTTGCTTTTTTTAATTCTGTAACGAGCTGCCAGCCGTTAAAAGCATCCAGAAAGTTAATATAACCAGGTTTGCCATTTAAGACCTGAATAGGCAGGTTGGAGCCGTCTTTCATAAAAATTCTGGAAGGCTTCTGATTCGGGTTGCATCCGTATTTCAGTTCTAATTCATTCATAGTGGATTCTCCTTTTTGTAATGATTGTCATTGATATAATATAAGGATACTTTGATTCTGCTTGAAATTATAAAAGAGGAGTAAAAGATTGTCAATATTCTTATTTTGCAGTGCCTTTATCTAATCTGTTACAAAAGTTAAAAAAATTTGCAAAAAAAGTAAAAAAGCTGTTGACAAAATGCATCTTCTAAGTTATACTTATCAAGTCGGTTGCGAAAGCAGCGAAACAAAATGGGATCTTAGCTCAGCTGGGAGAGCATCTGCCTTACAAGCAGAGGGTCATAGGTTCGAGCCCTATAGGTCCCATTGGAAATAAAATATGGCGAGATAGCTCAGCTGGCTAGAGCACACGGTTCATACCCGTGGTGTCGAGGGTTCAAGTCCCCCTCTCGCTACTATTGTTATATTGTAAAAGAAAATGTTGGAAAAGGTTTTTCCGGCATTTTTTATTGTTTCAGGAACAAATTAACAATTATTATCTCAGTTTTTGCAATTTTTTATCAAGTATGCCAATTCACATTTTATTGCTTTTATAAGATGATTGTATTATAATGCACGTGTATCGAAGTTTAGACGTGAATAAACATGGAGGATGAATCATGATTACACAATTTAAACCAATGAAAGAAGGCAAAGTACGCCAGGTATATGACAATGGAGACAACCTGATTATTGTCGCTACAGATCGGATCTCTGCATTTGATAATATTTTGAAAAACAGCATTCCAGATAAAGGAGCTGTATTGACGAAAATGTCCAGTTTTTGGTTTAATGAAACGAACCGTATTGTTCCGAACCATATGCTTTCGACAGACGCTGCGGATATGCCTGAATTTTTTCGGACAGAAGAATTTGAAGGCAAAAGTATGAAGTGTAAAAAGCTTACGATGCTTCCAATTGAATGTATTGTGCGTGGTTATATTACAGGCAGCGGATGGGAAAGTTATCAGAAGAATGGAACGGTCTGTGGAATTCGGCTGCCGGAGGGGCTGAAAGAATCTGATAAGCTGCCGGAACCGATCTATACGCCAACGACGAAGGCGGATTTGGGCGATCATGATGAGCATATTTCATTTGAAGAAAGTGTAAATATTTTGGAACAGCAGTTCTCGGGAAAAGGAGAGGCTTATGCTGCTCAGATTCGGGACTATACGATTGCACTGTATAAAAAGTGTGCGGAGTATGCACTTTCTAAAAATATAATTATTGCAGATACGAAGTTTGAATTTGGCCTGGATGAGAATGGAACGGTGGTGCTGGGAGATGAGATGCTGACGCCAGATAGTTCCAGGTTTTGGCCGCTGGAAGGTTATCAGCCTGGACAGAGCCAGCCTTCCTTTGATAAGCAGTTTGTAAGGGACTGGTTAAAGCAGAATGCAGACAATGACGGAGTATTGCCGGAGGAAGTTGTAGAGAAAACAGCTGCAAAATATCGGGAAGCGTATACATTATTAACAGGGAAGACATGTTAGCGTCTGTTATAAAAATCATTTGTCGTCAACATATTTTATGAATGAGGGATTGGTATGGGGGATCATTATTTGGAACAAGAGCGTTTAAGTTTGGACAAGCCGGGTGAAGAGTGCGGTGTTATTGGCGTCTATGATTTTGAAGGCAGAGATGTTGCGTCGGATATTTATTATGGACTGTTTGCACTGCAGCACAGAGGGCAGGAAAGCTGCGGGATTGCGGTCAGTGATACAAGGAGCCAGCAAAGGAAAGTGGATTCCCATAAAGATATGGGACTGGTGAACGAGGTGTTTAATCCTGATAATCTTGGAAGTCTGAAAGGTGATATTGGTGTTGGACATGTCCGTTACTCGACAGCGGGAGCTTCTACGAGGGAAAATGCGCAGCCGCTTGTTATTAATTATGTAAAAGGCACGCTGGGCGTGGCTCATAACGGGAATCTGATTAACGCTGCGGAGCTGCGGCGGGAACTGGAGTATACAGGAGCCATTTTTCAGACGACGATTGATTCAGAAGTAATTGCCTATCATATTGCAAGAGAACGGCTGCATTCCAGAACTGTAGAAGAAGCTGTTGTGCGTGCGGCGAGAAAGATTCAGGGAGCTTATGCGCTCGTTGTGATGAGCCCGCGAAAGCTAATCGGGGCAAGAGATCCGTTTGGCTTTAAGCCGCTTTGCATTGGCAGACGAGATCAGTCATATTTTCTGGCGTCTGAGACATGTGCGTTAGAGACGATTGGCGCGGAATATATCCGGGACGTGCTGCCGGGCGAAGTCGTTACGATTACACCGGAAACAGGCATTCAGTCTGACCGGACGCTTTGTCAGCCAGAGGAAAAGGTCGGAAGGTGTATTTTTGAGTATATTTATTTTGCAAGACCGGACAGCCAGATTGACGGTGTGAGTGTATATAATTCCAGAATTAATGCCGGTCGGTTTCTGGCAATGGATTCTCCGGTAGAAGCGGATTTGGTGGTAGGTGTACCGGAGTCCGGGAACGCGGCAGCGCTTGGCTACTCGATGCAGTCAGGCATTCCTTACGGGGTTGCGTTTATGAAAAACAGCTATGTCGGCAGAACCTTTATTAAACCGAAGCAGTCTTTCCGGGCAGATGGTGTACGTGTAAAGCTGAATGCAATTAAAGAAGCGGTCAATGGCAGGCGGATTATTATGATCGATGATTCCATTGTCCGGGGTACGACATCAGGCAGGATTGTATCTATGCTCAAAGAAGCGGGCGCCGCCGAAGTGCATGTGCGCATTAGTTCACCGCCATTTTTATGGCCGTGTTACTTTGGCACAGATATTCCGGAACGTGAGCAGCTTATCGCGTATAACCGGACAATCGAGGAAATACGGGATGTCATCGGGGCAGACAGTCTTGGTTATTTAAAAGAAGAGCGTTTGGAGCAGATGGTAGACGGGCTTTCGATTTGCAAAGGCTGTTTTACTGGAAAATATCCGATGGAACCGCCAAAGGAAGATATCCGCGGAGATTATTATGACCGTATCAAATAATAACAGTGAGTTATCAATATCGATCTGTGGTAAAAAGAGAGGAGCATATAGATGGCAGCAGATACAAGCAGGTACAGCAGTCCATTATCTGAACGGTATGCCAGCAAAGAAATGCAGTATATTTTTTCGCAGGACAAGAAGTTTCGTACTTGGAGAAGATTATGGATTGCTCTGGCAGAAACAGAGATGGAACTGGGCCTGAAAGGAGAAAACGGTGAACCGGTCATTACGCAGGAAATGATTGACGAGCTGAAAGCTCATGCACAAGATATTAATTATGAAGATGCAGTGAAACGGGAAAAAGAAGTGCGTCATGATGTCATGAGCCATGTCTATGCATATGGGCTGCAGTGTCCGAAAGCTGCCGGGATTATTCATCTAGGGGCTACATCCTGTTATGTTGGAGATAATACAGATATTATCATTATGTCAGAGGCGCTAAAGCTCGTGCGCAGAAAATTGCTGAATGTAATTGCAAAACTGGCAGAGTTTGCAGATACGTATAAAAGTCTGCCGACGCTTGCGTTTACCCATTTTCAGCCGGCGCAGCCGACGACAGTAGGCAAGCGGGCGTCTCTGTGGCTGCAGGAATTTTTAATGGATTTGGAAGATGTGGATTATGTGATTTTGACGATGAAGCTGCTTGGTTCGAAGGGAACGACCGGGACGCAGGCGAGCTTTCAGGAACTATTTTCAGGTGATCAGGAAACAATTGATAAGATTGACCCAATGATTGCTGAGAAGATGGGATTTGCACATTGCTATCCGGTGTCCGGGCAGACCTATTCCAGAAAAGTGGATACAAGAGTTGCAAACGTGCTTTCTGGCATTGCAGCCAGTGCGCACAAGATGTCCAATGATATCCGCCTGCTGCAGCATTTAAAGGAGATTGAGGAACCATTTGAGAAACATCAGATCGGTTCTTCCGCAATGGCTTACAAAAGAAATCCGATGCGCAGCGAACGGATTGCATCGTTATCCCGGTATGTTATGATCGATGCGTTGAATCCGGCCGTAACTTCTGCTGTGCAGTGGTTTGAGCGTACGTTAGATGATTCTGCGAATAAACGGCTGTCGATACCGGAAGGTTTTCTGGCTGTAGATGGTATTTTGGATTTGTGTCTGAACGTTGTAGACGGGCTTGTCGTGTATGACAAGGTAATTACGAAACATCTGATGGCGGAGCTGCCGTTTATGGCGACAGAAAATATTATGATGGATGCAGTGAAAAAGGGTGGCAGCCGTCAGGAATTGCATGAACGCATCCGTCAGCTTTCGATGGAAGCTGGGGAGAACGTAAAAAAACGAGGGCTGGATAATAATCTGCTGGAACTGATTGCGGCGGACGAGGCTTTTCAGCTCTCTTTAGAAGAACTGCAGGCGAGTATGGATCCTGCAAAATATGTAGGACGAGCGCCGCTGCAGGTGGAAAAGTTTTTAAAAGACGTAGTGGAACCTGTGCTGGAAAAAAACAGAGAAGTATTAGGTATGAAGGCAGAGATTCATGTATAAAAAATGACAAAGTAAGAAGATTTTCAATAAACCCGGGGCACAGGTCATTATGGCTGCTGTTGCCCCGGGTTTATGATATTGCACAATTGCTTCCATGCAGAAGTAACATGGAAAATGATTACGCAAGCTCCAGCGCAATTTCCATCATTTTGCCAAAACCAAGCTGCCGGTCTTCGGCGCTTAATTCTTCACCCGTATAAATATGGTCAGAAATTGTGAGCAGACACAGCGCTTTTTTTCCTGCTTTCGCAGCATTCATGTATAAAGCGGCAGCTTCCATTTCTACGGCCAGAACACCCATAGATTTCCACAGATCATTGGCGTTGCTGCCAGCGTTATAAAAAACGTCTGAGGATAATACATTTCCAACGACCACGTTTGTACCCTGTGCCTTTGCGGCTTCGATGGCACGGCTCATCAGGCTGTAATCTGCAGTTGGGGCAAATGTTCCAGGAAGGCCATACTGTGCAGCATAATTGGAATTGGTGCATGCACCCATGGCAACGACGACATCCATCAGCTTTAGATGATCCTGTAAGCCTCCAGCAGAGCCGATGCGTATAATATTGTCTACGTCATAAAAATGGAACAGTTCATAAGAATAGATCCCGATCGATGGTATTCCCATGCCGGAGCCCATGACAGAAATCTCTTTTCCTTTGTATGTACCGGTATATCCGAGCATATTACGGACAGCAGTTACCTGTTTTGGTTGTTCCAGATAGGTATCTGCGATATATTTTGCGCGAAGCGGATCACCTGGCATCAGAACTGTTTTTGCAAAATCATTGGCTTTCGCACTGATGTGCGGAGTTGGAATCGGTGCATTGGACATAGTATAACCCTCCTGTTTTTATTTTATCTTGCTAAAATCTGTACGATTTCGCCTACGTACATCGTATGCAGATCACCATCCGCATACCATTTTTCCTGAATTTCAGAATCTAAAAAATGTTCAGGCAGTATCGGTGTTGCGGACATTTTCTTGCAGCAGATGACAAAATTGCCCTCATCGATAAATGGAATTTCCTCAAAATAATTTACGTTCATTTTGGCTGCTTTGATTTTGTCTTCTGTACGTCCGGAAACCATGCCGAAATATTTCATCGCGGATTTATAGCTGCTGTCGAAAAAAGTAAGTGAAAAGTGATCGCTTTGATCGATCAGTTCTTTTGTAAAACGGCTTTCTCTTACAAAGATGAATGCGGTATTTTTGCCCCAGAGAACGCCAACGCCGCCCCAGCTGGCTGTCATAGCATTTACTTTGTCTCCCTCTTTGGCTGTGATTAGCATCCATTCTTCTCCTATTTTTGTAAATGGGTCGAATTCAATCAGATCGATTGGATACGGTTGAAATGTATGCATTTTGTTTTCTCCCTTCAAATAAATTATCAGCATTCCCAACCTATTATAACCTTTTGCTGGAAAAAAGACAATATCCGGATTATTTTTGTGAACTTTTTTTCTGAAAATAACTGTAAAAATAACTGGAAAAACGGCAAGGAATGCGATAGAATACAGACAGGTTATATTGGCCCGTTGCAAAATACTAAAGGAAATGAGAGTGGACAATGAGTGTGAAAATGAATGACATCGACAATACCAGATTAGAAGAAGCAATGCAAGAATATATGAAGGACCAGGATAAGGAACATCTGGTGCAGCTTGTGTATGCAATACAGGAGACAAAGCTGTTTGTACCGGCAATGGCAGTGCAAAAACAAAAACAGGGAGGTTTTCAGCCATATATTATTAAAAATGCAGAAGGCGATATGTATATGCCGGCATTTACCTCTATGAAGAAATTTCCGCAGAATCAGAAATATCAGGGTATGCTGAAAATACAGTATAAACAGTGCGTATCTATGTTGTTGGATCATCCGTCGCTTGTGCAGGGAATTGTGTTGAATCCGTTTTCGGATAATTTAATGTTAAAATCACAAATGTTGGAGTTAAGCCGCAAAGTGGAGCAGAATGCAAAACAGGCGCCAAAAGCGTATTCCGTCAAAACGGATGATTTTCGCATGGTTGTTCGTCACAATGTGGAATTTCATCAGATTCCAGAAAAGCTGTTTGCACAGAAGATGGAATTTATGAAAAGCCTGAATGAAGAAGTGTTATGTGATCTTTATAAAGCGCCATACATTGAGGTTGGACAAGCCGGACAATATCCTTATACGAAGGACAGTTTTGAGATGATGGAGCTGAGCGTTCGGGATGACTTAAGTATTATTCAGATCATTGCTCCGTCAAAATTTTTGTATCAGACGAATTGCAGAGAGCTTTATATTGTCTGGAATCCACTGACAGAGCAGATCGGATATTATGTCATCGAAAAGGGATTGGATACAGAAGAGGTTAAGTTTCATTTGGATAGGATCAAAGAAGATGGTTCCTGTGAGAAGCTGGAGGAAGCTCCGGCAGATGGGAATGTTATGAATCGTGTGATGGAGTTATTTGGAGGAGAGCCATGATCACAATAGGCGTAATAATGAGCAATGCATATGCGGATTATTCGGCACATATGATTCGTGGATTGTGCAGTCGGGTAAAAGAAAAGGAAGGTGTGAATCTGATTTTTTTCCCGGGAATGTTATGCAGTGATCTAGAAAGCAAAGAAGAAAGCGCTCAGCTACCGTTTTATGAGGATTCAATTGTACTTGTAGATGTATTGATTATTTCGGATCAGGAAATGCTGCAAATGTTATTGGATCAGCCGGAAGGAGCTTTGTTTTCCAATGTTTTGGAGCATGTGCCATATATATTGTTAAAAGATGACACTGCGCAAATATTTGAACAGGCTTGTGCTTTGGCAGAGGGACAATCATCAGAACCACCGGATCATACGCTGGAAGATGAAGAAGGGGATCTGTTTACAACGCCGAAGCAGACAAAAGCGCAGAGACGGGATCGTTTTGAGCGTGCGTTGGAATTTGCAATCAAAGCACACAAAGGGCAGGTACGGAAAGGCTCTTCTGTGCCGTATATTTTTCATCCGATTGAGACAGCGCTGATTACGATGACTTTGACGAGAGATCAGGACATCATCATTGCTGCGTTGTTTCATGATATCATCGAGGATACCAGATACAGCGCAAAAGATATTGAAGATGCATTTGGCAGCCGGGTTGCACATATTGTGCAGATGGAGAGTGAAAATAAGCGGAAAGGCCAGGATGCTTCTGAGACGTGGAAAATCCGCAAACAGGAATTTATAGATGGGTTAGATCATAAGTCCAAGGATGAAAAAATTATTGCATTAGCTGATAAATTGTCCAATATGCGTGCCACAAGACAGGGATATTTGAAAAATGATGAAAAATTTTGGGATAGATTTCATCAAAAAGATAAAAATATGCATGGATGGTATTATCGGACAGTAGCCAACAAGCTGAGGGAATTTGAAGATACGGATGCCTGGCAGGAATTGAACCGGCTGATCGGAGAAGTGTTTGAATAGATATATTGATATGTAAAAGAAACAGGAGGAGCATCAGGTGGAACTGCCGCAGGATTTTATAAAACGTATGAAAGGACAGCTGAACGATGGTTACGCTGACTTCCTTGCGGAGTATACGAAGGAACGAGTATATGGGCTTCGCTGCAATCCGCTGAAAATCGATAAGGAAAAGCTGCAGTCCGTGCTTTTTAAAGAGCAGATCATACTGGACAAAGTCCCGTGGGTCGAGGAAGGATTTTATTATTCCGCAGATGCACATCCGGGAAAATTACCGCTGCATGAGGCAGGTGCTTATTATATACAGGAACCAAGCGCTATGATCGCTGCACAGCTGTTAGATCCGAAGCCTGGAGAAAACATATTGGATTTGTGCGCTGCCCCGGGCGGAAAGAGTACGCAGATTGCCGGTCAGATGCGGGGACAAGGGCTGCTTGTTTCCAATGAAATGATTCCACAGAGGGCAAAAACACTGTCTCGAAATATAGAGCGAATGGGAGTGCGCAACGCAGTTGTATGCAATGAAACACCACAACATTTGGCAGAGCGTTTTCCGTTATTTTTTGACAAAATCATAGTCGATGCTCCTTGCTCCGGAGAAGGGATGTTTCGAAAAGATATACAGTCTCGACAGGAATGGAGTCTGGAACAGGTAGAGGTTTGCGCCAAAAGACAGCAGGATATTTTAGCACAGGCAGCCGTTATGTTAAAACCGGGCGGTGTTTTAGTGTATTCTACCTGTACCTTTGCGCCGCAGGAAAATGAACAGAATGCAGCCTGGTTTGTGCAGCAGTATCCGCAGTTTACATTACAAAAGAGCGAACAGATTTGGCCGCATTTGCAGCGGGGAGAAGGACATTATGCAGCAAAATTTATAAAAAAAGGAACATCTGTAAAAGAAATGAATCTTACACAATTAAGCAGAAAAACAACGGATACGATGAAAAAAATGGCAGCAGCCGAAAGAGGAAAAACTGCAGCAACGTCTGCTTATAAAAAGCAGATACAGACATTTTGCGATTATTTTACAGAGTTTTGCGAAGAAGTATTGACAAAAGAAGTACAGGCATGGATGTTCAAGCAAATAGCACAAGGGCGGCTGACAGTGTTTGGAGATCAGTTTTATTTACTGCCATCCGGTATGAACAGCCTGGACGGATTGAAAACAGAACGGGTGGGACTTCAGCTTGGTTGCTGCAAGAAAAATCGGTTTGAGCCGTCACATGCACTGGCAATGGCGCTGCGTCCAAGAGAAGCAAAGCGGATATTGGAGCTGGAAGAACCGGAGCGTTATTTACGAGGAGAAACTATCTGCTGCGAAAATCAAAAAGGGTGGACGTTAGTAACGGTAGAGGGCTGTTCCATTGGATGGGGAAAAGCGGCGAATGGAATATTAAAAAACCATTATCCCAAAGGGCTGCGCAAATAGCTGACGCTAACAGTTCAATGGGGTGTTGGAACTGTTGCGGGATAACAATATTATTTAAGAACAAAGGAAAAATACTGGAAACAGAGTTGTATTTATACAGGTAGATGCATCAAAAAAAGAAACAATAATAAAAATTATTTTTTTGCTTAAAATACTTCTTGTGGTGCATATTTAACAGGAATAAGATGTTTTACTGTGAATGACGATACGATTTTCTATTTTCATATTGTCTTATATTTTGATAAAGAGAGGTATAGTTATGAAAAAAACCGCATTAATTATGGCTGGGGGACGCGGAGAACGCTTTTGGCCAAAGAGCCGCAAAAGTCTGCCAAAACAGTTTTTGTCTTTGACAGATGATGGAAGAACCATGATACAGCTGACCGTAGAAAGAATCCGCCCGTTGGTTGATATGGAAGATATTTTTATTTCTACAAATCGTGCATACAGAGAGCTGGTTTTGGAACAGCTGCCGCAGCTTCCACCGGAAAATATTTTGTGCGAGCCTGTGGGAAGAAATACGGCTCCGTGTATCGGACTGGGTGCAGTGCATATGGCAGAAAAATACGAAGATGCGCTGATGATGGTACTGCCTTCTGACCATTTGATAAAATATCATAAAATGTATTTAAATGTATTAAAAGACGGCTGCAGCATTGCGGAAAAAGGAAACAATCTGGTAACGATAGGCATTACGCCAGACTATCCAGAAACAGGCTATGGTTATATTAAATTTCGCCCGGAAGAAGCAGAAGGGAATGCTTATGCCGTTGACCGCTTTGTAGAAAAACCGGATCTTGAGACAGCAAAGGAATATTTGGAGACAGAAGAGTATTTGTGGAACAGCGGCATGTTCATTTGGAAAGTTTCCACGATTTTGGAAAATTTTCAGAAATTCTTGCCAGAGATGTATTCAGGATTGGAAAAAATCCGCAGTGTGATAGGGACAGATAAGCAGGAGATGATATTGGAGAAAACATTTCCGGATTTGGAATCTGTTTCGATTGATTATGGCATTATGGAAAAAGCACAAAACATCTATATTCTGCCAGGTGTGTTTGGATGGGATGATGTCGGCTCCTGGTTGGCAGTGGAACGAATTCAAAAGTCAAATGAGAACGGCAATGTAGTGACCGGAAATATTATTACGATTCACAGCAAAAACAATATTATCCAGGGAGGAAAAAAACTGATTGCGGCGGTTGGGCTGCAGGATTTGATTATTGTAGATACGGATGATGCGACGCTCATCTGTGAAAAGGGGAGTGCGGCGGATATTAAGATGGTTTTGGAGAATTTAAAGATATGTAATCGTGAGGAGTATCTTTGATTTAAGTCCGATATTTGCAGAAATGTTTTTATTTAAATAATGAAATGGGTATTGTTTAAGAGGCTGGCGTTTGCTTTTAGCGGATGCCGCCTCTTTTTATTGATTGTGTGTATTAAAAAAATGTTTAAATCTTATATTCTATCATTACTATCATTTTCTATCATTTACTATCATTTAGTTCATAAAATTTATTTAAGATAGTGCTGGATCAGCTCAAAAAACAGCTTTATGTATTTATTTGAAAATTTAATCACAAAATTTTAACATAGACGTTATACTTATTAAAAAAATATAAAAAGATTATTAAAATGTATTTATAAATATATTGACAAATAAAAATAATTAGATTATATTTATACATAGTATTAGATTTACGAAAGTAAAATGAATTTCATGATCTATGGGTGCGTGAAGATTGATAAAATAAAATATGAAGTGATGTTAAAATACTCACTTTTAAATTTCTAAATAATAAATAAGCCTAAAGGTACGCTAATGGTAAAGTATATACGAATACAATCGGTATTTTGTATGAAGAAAAGATTAGTATATAAGGAAGGAGGAAAAAATGTCAAAGATAGAGAAATACAGGATTAATGCAATCAATAGTATTCAGACATCATTAACTTATAGATTTCAATTCTTTTCGGGTATATTTATATTACTAATTCCGTTTGTAATAAAGCTAAGCTTATGGAAATTAGCTTTTATGCCAGATGATACGAAGGAAATAGCAGGTTATACTTTTAATGAATTATTAGTTTATACTATATTTTCTATGATTTTTTCGTATCTAAATATAACCTATTTTCAATATAATATCGCTTTTGAAATAAAAGATGGATCATTATCTCGGTATCTGGTGAAACCGGTAAATCATATGCTTTATTGGATTAGTATGCTTATAGGTGACAAATTTATAAATGTAATATATGTATTAGTGTTTATTATATTAGCAGGGGGTATCTATGGTAATAACATGGATGGCTATATTGCGGTTTGTAATATTCCATTTACGATTGTTACAATAATTCTTTCGTTAATATTAAATTTTCTGATATATTACGTGATTAGTTTGTCTGCGTTTTGGTTTTTAGAAATTTCATATTTTTTTTCAGCGATAACTTTTATAATTTCGATATTAAGCGGTGAGTTAATGCCGATTGATGTTATGCCGACATTCGTTACAAGGATTCTTTTGTTTTTGCCATTTAGTTATTCCGTTTATTTTCCTACGCAAGTTATAATGGGAGAATTGGCAATTAAAGATATATTGTTTCGTTTAATCATTCAAATAGTATGGATTACAGTATTTGTATTATTTGGAAGGTTAGTCTGGAATATGGGAGTAAGAAAATATGAGTCAGTGGGAGGCTAAGAATGAGAATTTTAGGAAAATATTTTCTTGTATTGTGGATTATTATCAGAAATAGTTTTTATAAAATTACTACATATCGGGCAAATTTTTTTTCGGGTTTGATTACCGATTTTTGTTTTAATATATCAAGAGTTGTTTTTGTTAATGTGCTATTTTTAAATGTTGGTAATTTAGGAAATTGGAATGAATATCATTATATGATTTTCTTTGGATCCAGTTTTTTGGCAGAAAGTATTTATATGTTCTTTTTTTATAATAGTCACACTACCATTTCATTGCAAATTAACAATGGAGATATGGATTTTTTGTTGACAAAACCTATGTCCGAAATGTTTATGCTTTCTGCTATGAATGTAAATATTGGTAGTGGATTAAGTAATTTTATTTTAGGTGTTATTTTTATTTCTAAAGGAATGAAAGAGCTAAATCTTCAGAAATCTGTTGCAGAAATGTGTTTTTATGCAGTTCTGATTGTTTGTGGATCTATTGTTTATTTTTCTGTTTCTCTTATGATTAATCTTTTGAGTTTTTGGTTTGTGAGAGCTAATAATGTATTCGAAATATTTATGAATGTCACTGATTTATATCGGTATCCGGGTGATATTTTTTCCAAAAAATTTTCTTTATTTATTACTCTCATGATTCCGTTACAATTAATATCAATGATTCCTGCTAAATATTTATTGGACTCTGTAAAAGTTAGTGGATTAGTATTGGAGATGGTTTATCCAATCATATTTCTATTATTATGTTATGGTTTTATGCGACTGGCAATTGCATCCTATACAAGTGCAAGCAGTTAAGAGGGGAAACAGGGGATGAAGGAGATGTGTAAATGTTAGGTAGCTATAAGGATAATAGAAAACAAATTTTTTTAGTAGATTATTTATATGTAATGGATAAGGATGAAGTTCAATTGGATGAAAGGTTAGATATCCATCATTATATAAATTCATCAAATGATTATTTAAAGATGGGCGAAAAACTAGGGCTATTATATTTGGAAAGCATTTTAGAAGAAAACAAATATTCTGTTACAATATATAAAGTTGTAAATAAAAAGGATGAAGATTGCTTTATTCGATTACTTAAGGAAAATAACGCGAAAATGGTAGGTTTTTCTTTGACATATGATAACGTTACAAACATCAATCGATTTTGTGACAGACTTAAAAGAATATATCCAGATATTCATATTACTGTGGGAGGACCATATGTAAGTACTGTACCAGAGGAGTATTTGCTTGATAATGAGCAAATAGATTCTGTTATGTGTGGAGAGGGGGAAGCGACTATACTGGAGTTGGTTGATCGTCTTATAAATGGAAAAACTTTAAGTGGATGCAAAGGCATTGTATATCGTTCAGGAGTTGATATCATAACAGAGAAGCCAAGGTCATGTATTGAGAATCTGGATAAGTTACCATTTCCAAAGCGTAATATTGAGAAACCAATACATACGAGAATTTGTACAAGCAGAGGGTGCATTGGCTCTTGTTCATTTTGCGATGTAAAAAAATTATGGAAAAAATGGAGAGGACGCACTCCGATTAATATTGTAAACGAAATGGAAATGCTTTATAAAACACTTGGGATAACATCGTTTGACTTCGTAGATTCCAGCATGGAAGATCCTGGAGCTCAAGGCAAGAAAAGATTGTATGAATTAGCCAATGAGCTAAAAAAGAGAAATATTGATGTAGATTGGGGTGGTCAGATTCGTGCAGAATCATTTAATATGGAAGATAAAGAGCTTTTAAGTTTTTTGTATGATAATGGGCTTGAGCGAGTATTTATTGGTGTTGAATCTTTTTCACAACATTTGTTGGATATATTTCATAAAAGAGCAAAAATTGAGGATAATTATCGATGTATTTATTTTATGCGCGACGAGATGAAATTAGCTATCGATATGGGATTTATAATGTTTACTCCATATACGACCATTGATGACTTAATATTAAATATAGATGGACTAAATCATACAAATATGGCTTGGAATTCCGGTTATCTTGCTAGTCGTTTGTGGCTATTCCATGGAACAGATATATTTCACCAAATTAAAGCGGATGGGCTGCTTGAACAAGATTATAGTTATAAAAATTTATTTAAATATAAATTTGAAGTGGAAAGCATGAAAGAACTTTCGATAAGCTTACAAGAACTTTCAAGAGCAGATATTTCAGTTCTGAGTTCAGAAGTTATTGCGATGGACAAGATTTTAGTACATATGAGACGTAAATATAAATATCATGAAAAAATAATCAATAAAATAGAAACGCAAGAAAAACAATTAAATGAGATTAAGTTGGTTTTAACAAAGAATAATGTGGATTTCTTTAGTAAATGTATTGAATTACTTGGAACTCAATGGAATGAAACCTATTTTCAATTGTTGATGAAAGAATACTTTAATTCTGACATTTTTAATAAATATATTGAAAGCGTAAAAAATATGAGCAGGATTTTATTTATGCATATACGACGTCAAGGATGCAAAATAGATGAACGATGGATATAAATGTGATTGTATAGTAAAAAAATAGATGCATTGAGAGAGGTGGGGAAATGAATGATATTAAATTTCAAAATAAATGTGTGAATCAGCTTTTTGCTCAACAAGTTAAGCGTAATCCAAATAAAAAGGCTCTTATATATGGGGATATATGTTTTACATATCAGGAATTAGATGAAAGATCAAATCAGATAGCGAATTTATTAATAGAAAATCATTTAGAAAAAGAAGACAAAATTGCAATTTTAATGAAACGATGTCCGGAAACAATTATAAGTATGTTAGGAATTATAAAGGCAGGTGGTTGCTATGTTCCAATATTTTCGGGTGCGCCCTATTTAAGAATACAGACAATATTAAATAAAGCGAAAGTAAAATTTTTGTTTGTAAGTAGTGCCTATACAGATAAAATTAAAATAATTAAACCGTAACTTCCTTAGTTTAGGTATTACCCTCTTATTCCATATTCATAAAGGTATTATAGGATGCCGACAAGCATTGGATTTCCTTGCTTTTCGGTATTTTTTATGATATAATACCTATTA
>CAJTZX010000008.1 GCA_910584345.1 uncultured Eubacterium sp.
GGAAGTGTGGCAACACATGGAGCGGACTGTTACTAATCGGTCGAAGGCTTGACCAAAGAGGTTCAAAGCCAAAAAGGAAGGAATAAGAGGTTAGTTAGAGAAAGCGGATGGAATTCTGTATGAAGTTTTGAAGGTGCAGGAAAGAAGAAATAAAAGTAATCCTCGATAGCTCAATGGTAGAGCACACGGCTGTTAACCGTGGGGTTGTTGGTTCGAGCCCAACTCGGGGAGTTTTTAAGACTCGTAAAAAGTTTTGTTGAGCTTGCGAGTCTTACTTAATATCAGGCCCCATGGTCAAGCGGTTAAGACATCGCCCTTTCACGGCGGTAACACGAGTTCGATTCTCGTTGGGGTCATTTAGAATCTTCAATATCCGAACAATAGAATCATAGTATTTGGCGACATAGCCAAGTGGTAAGGCACGGGTCTGCAACACCCTTATCATCGGTTCAAATCCGATTGTCGCCTCTGAAACTCTAAGGTGTTTTGCCTTAGAGTTTTTTATTGTAATTTTAATATTCATAAATAAAAGAGTTAAGAAGAAGTGAAGAATATGAATTTGCAAATAATTACAGCTCCATTAATTGGTGGTCTTATAGGACTGATTACAAATAGTTTAGCTATTAAAATGTTATTTAGACCTTATAAAGAAATCAAAATTGCTGGTATACACATTCCATTTACCCCGGGATTAATTCCCAAGGAAAAAGCTAGAATTGCACATGCGATTGCACAAGTAATTGCAAGTTATATTTTAGATCAAGATACTATATTAGTTGCATTGGCGTCAGACAAAATAAAAGAAGCATATGAAAGAAAATATGATGAATACATTCATATATGGAAATCTTCAGAAATGACTATTGGTCAAGTACTAAGCAAGTACCATATGGATAAATCTGTAAACAATATGGAAAAAAGAATCAGTGATTCGATTAGTAATTATTTGATTGAACAATGTAAAGAAGAGGAATTAGCTCGTAAATTAATCATATTTGCGTTTTCTTCTTTTAAGGATAATATGAATCCATTAGTATATAAAATGGGGAAAAAGGCATTAAATACAGCTCAGGAAGCTATGATTCATCAGGTTGACGCATTGATTATGGAGCATGGAAAAGAATATATAGAGCAATATCTGGATCAAACTTATGCAAAAGGTTTAGATTATCCGATTGCCGAGGTTATTTTAAATATGGAACAACATCATCCAAATATAAAGAATCTATTGTGGGAGAAATATATTGAATTTATACAAAATAAATTTGGTAAGTTTTTGTCTACATTAAATGTACAACAAATCATTGAAAATAAAATAAATGATTATGATTTAAAAGAGTTAGAGAATATGATTATGGAAATATCCAGAAAAGAATTAAATGCGCTTGTTTGGCTGGGAGGGTTATTAGGTGTAATCATGGGATTTATTAATTTGTTATTTTAAATAAGCAGAAAAAATTTTAATTTCTGGATAGAATGATCTAAGAAATATTTGGGAAAACTACTTGACATGTAAAGGATAAAATGATATTATTTTAAAATATTAATTTGTAAGGCGTCGTAGCCAAGTGGTAAGGCACGGGTCTGCAACACCCTTATCCGCCGGTTCAAATCCGGCCGACGCCTTTTTCATTTAAAAAGAAAATTGAATTAAGAATATAAGATACCATTATAAAAAGAACCATTGATAGAGTATTTTAAGACTCTATCAATGGTTCTTTTTATATGAAAAATATAAAAATGAAATTTTAGAATATATTTTTGAAAATTACTTGACCTGACGTAGTAATTGTGATATAACTACTTCAACAGACATAGTAATTTTATTTTACCGATCTATGATAAAAAAATATATAGATCGTCTAAAATACGGGAGGTGATCCGTTGATAAGTAATGATGTTATTCGTGGATATACGGATATTATCATTTTAAATTTGTTGCTTCAGAATGATTCCTATGGATATGAAATTTCAAAGCAAATACGTAAAATATCTGAAGAAAAGTATGTAATAAAGGAAACTACATTGTATTCAGCTTTTACCAGATTAGAGAAAGCTGGTTATATTGAGTCTTATGAAGGCAGTAAAACGAATGGAAAAAAAAGAGTCTATTATCATATCACAGAAGAGGGAATTTCCCATTATACTGCAAAATGTAGGGAATGGATAGAAGTAAAGGAGCTTGTAGATAAGTTTGTATAAATGAATCTAATTGTCTAGTTAAAAACAATGTAGTATGAAACTTGTTGATGCGTTGAGTATTAAAAGGAGTATTATATGGAAACAATCATAAATTATCTTGATAATATGTTTATTAATCTGCCCAAGACATCGGAAGTATTGCGGGCAAAAGAAGATTTGTTGGAAATGATGGAAGATAAATATAACGAACTGATTGCAGAAGGTAAAATGCAAAATGAAGCTATTGGTATTGTTATTTCTGAATTCGGGAATATTCAGGAATTAATTGAAGAATTAGAAATTACAGAGGATAAAAAATCTTTAAATAATGATTTTAAAACAAACTTTTCAGAAGCAGATTTTATAAAAGATGAGAAAAGTAAAAATACAAATGATACATCTAAGATTCGACACGTTTCTGATTTGGAAGCAGATGAATATCTGTTTGCTGTGAAGCAGTCAGCAGGTAAAATTGGAGCAGGGACATTTCTTTGTATTTGTTCACCAATCTTGCTTATGATTTTAGATGGAATGAAATCATTTGTTCCATCTATTTCAGATAGTATTGTAGCAGGGGTTGGTCTTACAGTTTTATTTAGTATGGTTGCTTGTGCAGTTGGATTATTTATATCATCTGGAATGAAGATGGATACATATGATTATTTGAAGAAGGAATGTTTTATCTTAAATTCTGAATATGAACAGACTATTTATCATATCTGGGAAACTCATAAGAAAAAATTCTCTTTTAAAATTACAGCAGGTGTTATTTTGTGTATTCTTTCTGTAATACCTGTAATTATTTGCTCTTCCGTTATTGCAGAAAGTAATAAAAATGAGTTTCCTATTATTATTTGCGTTGCAATATTGATGGTTATGGTAGCAATCGGAGTATTTTTATTTATTACTGCAGGTATGGAAGAAGAATCTTATAAAGTAATACTTCAAGAAAAAGAATTTTCTGCAAACAAAAAATCAGAGAAAAAGTTAGAAGAAATTATTTCTGCCATTTACTGGCCCATAATCATCATTATTTACCTTGTTTGGAGTATAGTAAGTGGAAATTGGGGAATTACATGGATTATTTGGCCCTTTGCAGGAATTATTATTAGTATCATATGTAAAATTATAGAATCTGATGGATTGGCTAAATAATAGAATTTCTAATTTCAAATTAAACGGAATGCTAATATTCAGATTGTATGGAGAAAATAAACCATACAGCTTGAATATTAGCTTTTAATATGATGGAGTAATGCAGGTGGTAACATGATAGAATAAAATTTAGAATATTATTCAAATATAATTTTCATATATTTCTTTTTTCCGCGCTTTATGATAAATTCATCAGCTGCTAAATCATCTGCAGTATAAGTGGCTTTGATATCTGTAACTTTTTGAGTATTTACAGTAACTCCACCCTGTTCGATCGCTCGTCGGCCCTCAGAACGGCTGGAGACTAGCTCAGCCATTACAAGCAATGATATAAGATCAATAGAACCATCTTTCAAATCTTCTGAGGATAGTTTTACAGATGGCATGTTCGATGCATTTCCACCGCCTGCAAATAGTGCACGCGCAGCGTTTTGTGCTTTTTCAGCTTCTTGTTCACCATGCACTAATTTTGTTAATTCAAAGGCAAGAATTTCTTTTGCAGTATTTAACTGGTTTCCTTGCCATTTGTCCATTTCGTCAATTTGTTCTAATGGTAAGAAGGTTAGCATACGCAAACATTTCAGCACGTCAGAATCAGATACGTTTCTCCAATATTGATAAAAATCAAATGGAGATGTTTTATTTGGATCTAACCAAACAGCGCCAGATTGAGTTTTACCCATTTTCTTTCCTTCAGAATTTAATAGCAGGTTAATTGTCATAGCATATGCGTCTTTTCCAAGTTTTCGGCGAATTAATTCGGTACCGCCCAGCATATTGCTCCATTGATCGTCTCCGCCAAACTGCATATTACATCCATATTTTTGAAATAATGTATAAAAATCATAGCTTTGCATAATCATATAATTAAATTCTAAAAAGCTTAATCCTTTTTCCATTCTTTGTTTATAACATTCAGCAGTGAGCATTCGGTTTACACTGAAATGTGCGCCGACTTCTCTTAGTACTTCAATATAATTTAAATCCATTAACCATTCAGCATTATTGACCATGATTGCTTTATCTTCGGAAAAGTCAATAAAATGACTCATTTGCTGCTTAAAACAGTCACAGTTATGTTGGATGATGTCTGGCGTCATCATTTGACGCATATCAGTACGCCCGGATGGATCCCCTATCATAGCAGTACCGCCGCCAATTAAGGCAATCGGCTTATTACCAGCCATTTGCAGACGTTTCATTAGGCATAGAGCCATAAAGTGGCCTACGTGGAGACTGTCGGCAGTTGGGTCAAAGCCAATATAAAAAATGGCTTTTCCATTGTTGATGAGTTCTTTGATCTCTGTTTCATCTGTTACCTGGGCAATCAGACCTCGGGCAACTAATTCGTCATATAATGTCATATTTATGATTCCTTTCTAGAGTTAGATTACATGTTTGCAATAAAAATCGCCCTTATTGGTTCATTATAACCAATAAGGACGAGAATGGTTTCCCGCGTTACCACCTTAATTTACAGTTTATTCACATAAACTGCCTTCGTAAGTATTTTATCATACTTGAACACGATAACGAGTGTTAAACGTTGCAGCCTACTAAACATATATCGGTTGTTCGGTGCAAAGCTTGGGGATGTATTCATAAAAAGTTTTCCATGTACCTCTCATCAGCCGGTTACTTTCTGTATGTTCTGACTAATTATTACTTGTTCCCGTCACAGCTTTTTCTTATATAATTATATTGCATTATAGGCAGTAATGATGTAATTGTCAAGATGTATGTGAGAAAGAAATTTTAGATGTTGACAAATAATATTATATGATATATAATATTGGATATTAAATAATAAAGATAGGAGGATAGTTTACTGTATAAAAGAATAACCTTTTCTCAACTGTAAATTCATATTGCAAAATACAGATGCACATATTATAATGGCATATAGTAAGCCGACAGCACATAGCATTTCATAATGAAGTGTGGAAAGGATGGATAACATGGAACTGTTCGATAAATTGGGTGATACGATTGTATCAGTATCAAAAGATGCAACACAGAAAGCAAAAGATATTTCAGAACTGGCCAGGATCCGTATGGAAATACGTTCAAAACAGGATTATCTAAATAAACTGTTTTTAGAGATCGGCAAAATTTATTATGATACGCATAAAGACGATGAAGAGAAAGAATTTAAGGAGCAAATGCTGCTAGTCAAAGATGCGCAGGAAGTTTTAGAAGAATTAAATCAGCAATTAGGGCAGATCAAAGGCATGGTAAAATGTAATGCATGTGGTCAGGATATGCCAATGGAGGCGGAATATTGCAGTAAGTGTGGAACAAAGCTTGTAAAACCAAAGAAGGAAGAAGTAATGTCTGATGACCTTGATACAGAGGAAGGGGCTTCTGAAGAGCATACAGATACGCAGGCAGGAGAAATTGTTGAGGATGATAGAATAAAAGAAGAATCCGAGACTGTTCAGGAAACTAAAGAAACAGTTACAGTAGTTGAGGAAGATTTAACGGTCCAGACAGATATGGCAGTGAAAGAGAAAGAAATATAAAATATTTTTAAATACAGTTCGGGCAGGTCTTAGCATATACAGCAAAGACTTGCTTGAGCTGTAACCGTCTTTCATCTGATTAAGATACGTAAGGACTGTAATAAAAAGCAATTAAAATTACATGCGAAGGAAAGGTTATAGGAATTAAATATGAGCAGCAAAGGCAAATATTATATGACAACGGCGATTGCTTATGCATCTGGCAAGCCACATATTGGTAATACTTATGAAATTGTGCTGGCAGATGCTATTGCACGCTTTAAAAGGCAAGAAGGGTATGAAGTATGTTTTCAGACCGGAACAGACGAGCATGGTCAAAAAATTGAGCAAAAAGCACAGGAAGCAGGAATTACACCAAAAGAGTATGTAGATAAAGTAGCAGATGAAATTAAAAAGATTTGGGATTTGATGAATTGTTCTTATGATAATTTTATCCGGACAACGGATGATTATCATGAAAAGCAAGTGCAAAAAATATTTCGAAAACTGTATGAAAAAGGAGACATATATAAGAGTTCCTATGAAGGCATGTATTGTACGCCTTGTGAGTCATTTTGGACAGAATCACAATTAGTAGATGGAAAATGTCCGGATTGCGGACGTGAGGTAAAGCCTGCAAAGGAAGAAGCATATTTCTTTAAAATGAGTAAATATGCAGACCGATTAATTGAGCATATTAACACGCATCCGGAGTTTATTCAGCCAGTATCCAGAAAAAACGAAATGATGAATAATTTTTTACTTCCAGGCCTGCAGGATTTGTGTGTGTCAAGAACATCTTTTAACTGGGGGATACCCGTTGATTTTGATGATAAACATGTTATCTATGTTTGGTTGGATGCTCTTACAAACTATATTACAGGAATTGGGTATCATTGCGGAGAATCATCGGATGAATCTTTTGAAAAAAACTGGCCGGCAGACTTGCATTTGATTGGAAAAGATATTATTCGGTTTCATACCATTTATTGGCCAATTTTTTTAATGGCTTTGGATATTCCTCTGCCAAAGCAGATATTCGGGCATCCATGGCTGATCCAAAGTGATGGAAAAATGAGTAAATCAAAAGGAAATGTGCTTTATGCAGATGAATTGGCTGATTTTTTTGGAGTAGATGCAGTTCGTTTTTTTGTATTGCATGAGATGCCATTTGATAATGATGGACTTATTTCCTGGGATTTGATAGTAGAACGTTTGAATTCTGAGTTAGCAAATACGTTAGGAAATTTAGTAAATAGAACGATTTCCATGAGTAATAAATATTTTGATGGAATCGTATCTTCTACAGGTATCATAGAAGAGGTGGACGCTGATTTAAAAGAGATTGTGACTAAGACAGTAGGTAAAGTAACTGATAAAATGGCTGATTTACGTGTAGCAGATGCTATAACGGAAATTTTTAATCTGTTTAAACGTTGCAATAAATATATAGATGAAACAACACCGTGGATTTTGGCAAAGGAAGAGGCTAAAAAACCACGGCTATCGGAGGTTTTATATAATCTGGTAGAAAGCATTACAATTGGAACCACGCTTTTAAAAAGTTTTATGCCTGATACGGCAGAAAATATTTTTAAACAATTAAATACGAAAGAAGTGCCTTTTGAACTGTTAAATACATTTGGAAATTATATAAGCGGTACAAAAGTTACTGAAAAACCAGAAATTTTGTTTGCTCGTTTAGATATAAAAGAAGTCATGGAGCGTGTAAATGAATTGCATCCCCCTGTTAATGAGGATGAGGCTGCAGTTGGACAAGATGAATCAGTGATAAATATCGAACCAAAAGCAGAAATTACGTTTGATGAATTTGAAAAAATGCAGTTTCAGGTTGGTGAAATTATTGATTGCAAAGCGGTTGAAAAATCTAAAAAGCTCCTCTGTTCACAAGTAAAGATCGGCAGTCAGGTAAAACAGATTGTATCTGGTATTCGCAAGTACTATACGCCAGAAGAGATGGTTGGCAAAAAGGTTATGGTATTGGTTAATTTAAAACCTGCAAAGCTGGCAGGAGTATTATCTGAAGGTATGTTGTTATGTGCTGAAGATGAAAATGGAGAGCTTGCATTAATGACACCAGAAAAAACGATGCCATCCGGAGCTGAGATTTGTTAGAAAAGATAATTCCTAAATTCCCGGAAACATGAAATGATTCGTGTTACCGGGTTTTATTGTTGGTGAAAATCTAATCATTTGATGGAGTGACGATATGATTTTTGAAACGCATGCTCATTATGAAGATGAAAAATTTAATGAAGATCGAGATACATTGCTTACATCCATGCGTACACATGGAATTGATAAAATAGTAAATGTAGGTTCTTCTCTGATAACTGTGAAAAAAAGTATTGAGCTGGCTGAGAAATATGATTTTATATATGCTGCAGTCGGTGTGCATCCAAGTGAGATAAAATGTTTGGATGAAGATGCATTGATTTGGTTAAGCAATCAGGCAAAACATCCTAGAGTAGTTGCGATTGGTGAGATTGGATTGGATTATTATTGGGATAAAGATGAAAATATCCAGAAAAAACAGCGTAAATGGTTTCGAAAACAGCTTGTACTGGCGAAAAAAATGAATTTACCTGTCATCATTCATTCCAGAGAAGCTGCACAGGATACGCTTACAATCATGAAAGAAGCACATGAAATGCACATTCCTGGAGTTATTCATTGCTTTTCATATTCTTCTCAAATAGCTGAGCTATATGTGCAGATGGGATATTATATTGGCGTTGGAGGTGTAGTTACTTTTAAAAATGCGAAAAAATTAAAGGAAGCAGTAGAAAAAATACCATTAGAATATTTATTATTGGAAACGGATTGTCCTTATATGGCGCCAGAGCCATATCGCGGAAAAAGAAACAGTTCTTTATATCTTCCTTATATAGTGAAAAAAATTGCTGAGATAAAAGGAGTCACAGAGCAGCAGGTCATAGATGTGACGGAACAGAACGCTTATCGTATGTATCAGCTTCATCAAAGATAAGAGGTCATTTTGTCGTATTGAAAGATTTGTTAAGGAAAGGAATTTATGGGAGAATTAATACAACCGCAGAAAACAGCTGAAGTTTTGCAAAAATATAAATTTCATTTTCAAAAAAAATTTGGACAAAATTTTTTGATTGACTCTCATGTTATGCATAAAATTATATCAGCAGCGTCTATTTCAGAAAATGAATTTATATTGGAAATTGGTCCTGGAATTGGTACAATGACACAGTTTCTTTGCGAACATGCACGCTTTGTAACTGCAGTAGAGATAGATCGAAATCTGATTCCGATTTTGCAGGATACACTAAGCAGTTATCATAATGTGGATATTATCAATCGTGATATCTTAAAAGTAAATATCAGACAGCTTGCAAATGAAAAAAATGATGGAAAGCCGATGAAAGTTGTGGCGAATCTTCCCTATTATATTACAACACCGATTATTATGGGATTATTCGAAAGTCATGTGCCAATTGATAGTGTGACAGTTATGGTACAAAAGGAAGTAGCAGACCGAATGAAGGCTGAGCCAGGTACGAAAGATTTTGGAGCATTGTCATTGGCAGTACAATATTACGCAAAGCCCGAAATTGTAGCTCATGTGCCGCCA
Organism: uncultured Eubacterium sp.; assembly: GCA_910584345.1. Classification (GTDB taxonomy): domain Bacteria; phylum Bacillota; class Clostridia; order Lachnospirales; family Lachnospiraceae; genus Eubacterium_J. The sequence goes on from CAJTZX010000008.1 coordinate 9,463, forward strand.
AACTGTTTTATGCCAAGGCCAAAGGTAGGGAGTGCGGTTATTTGTTTGAAATGTCATCAAATGCCGCCTGTACAAGTAAGAGATGAAAAGTTGTTATTTGATATTATTCGTGCATCTTTTAATCAACGAAGAAAGACGCTGGTAAATGGGTTAAGTCATTGTGCAACAATTAGGTTAGCAAAAGAAGAACTGCAATACTGTGTAGAAATGTTGGAATTGCCTGTATCTGTAAGAGGTGAGACTTTAACATTGCAACAATTTGCATGTCTTGCAGATAAAATTTATGAATACAGTCATTTTGGAAATAGGAGTGACATATAATGATAACATGATGGAAAGAATAAAAACGATGTTATCATTGATAATAATTATTATATGTTTGCCTTATCTTGTCACTTTTGTCGTTCAGGGAGATTTTATAAATGATTCCAGAGAAAAGGAGGTTAATGAAAGTCAGTCGGATGAGGATACGGAGCGTTTGATTTTGATGTTGGCCAGTGAAATGCCTGTCACGTATGAAAAAGAGGCGCTTAAGGCACAGGCAGTGATCGCCAGAACAAATCTTGCATATGCGAGAGAAAACGATCAGGCAGAGCCGGAATATATTTCGCGTGAAAAATTGCGTGAAAATTTGGGAGGAAAAAAGTTTCAAAAATATTATGAATTGCTAAAAAATTGTGTAGAAGAGACGGAGCATGAAACGGTAACTTTTCAAAATAAAATTGTTCAGCTTCCATTTCATTATGTGAGTGCAGGTAAAACAAGAGAGAAAACAGATGAAAAAAAGAATGTATCTTATTTAAAGTCTGTGTCTAGTATGTCAGATATCAGAAGTGAACAGTTTTTAAAAATAGAATTTTATACGAAAAAGCAGTTTTACAATAAATTAAGATCTGCATTTCCAGAGCTTGCATTTTCAAAAGATTCTGTTGAAAAAATGGCAATTGCCAAAGAGCGTGACAGTGCGTCTTATGTACTTGTTGTACAACTACCTGGAAAAAAAATAACAGGGGAAGAATTCAGAAATTTATTTGTATTAAATTCTACATGTTTTTCTATCAAAGAAGTAGATAATGAAATACGTATTGTAACGAAAGGCTATGGACAAGGCTATGGAATGAGTCAGTATGGAGCAAACGAAATGGCAAAAGAAGGAAGCAGTTATAAACAGATTTTAGAGTATTATTATTCAGGAATAACAATATCATAAAAATATATTTTGTATCTTAAAAAGACTAAAAGAATATTATGAAAAACTATCTTAAAAGATAATTTTGTATTCAATAACAATTGATAGATGGAATAGTATTTTATTTGTTGCATAAATATATTTAAAATTGGATACATAGGTTTTTTCTTATGAAACTGCTTTTATTTTTATCAAATACAATCATTCCATTGCTTATTTTTTATATTGTTGGAACCGGGTTATTACAAAAGCAGAATATTTATGAAGAATTTATTCATGGTGCTGAAGATGGATTTCGTACGGTCATTAAAATAATGCCTACATTGATTGGGTTAATGGTAGCAGTGGGTATTTTACGTGCTTCTGGTTTTTTGGATGCAGTTTCGTCGGTATTTAGTAACATTATTAGCAGTAAGATGATTCCTGGTGAAATTATTCCGGTGTTTGTAATCCGCCTTTTTTCAAATTCTGCTGCTACTGGTCTGGTGCTGGATATATTTAAAAAATACGGTACAGATTCCATGCTGGGCTATATCAGTTCCATCATGATGAGTTCTACAGAAACGGTATTTTATACAATGTCTGTTTATTTTATGTCTGCAAATATCAAAAAGACGCGCTGGACACTTTCAGGAGCAATGTTGGCAACGATTGCAGGGACAATTGCAAGTGTTCTATTGGCAAAACAATTGCAATAATCATTAGTTGTTATATTTGAAATATTAGAAATATTAGAAAGAAGGATAAAATATGTCATCGGAAAAATTATTACTGTTGCAGAAAATGATCTCAGATTCAGATAATATTGTATTTTTTGGTGGAGCAGGAGTTTCTACTGAAAGCGGAATACCAGATTTTAGAAGTGTGGATGGATTATATAATCAAACATATGATTTTCCGCCGGAAACAATTTTAAGCCATACTTTTTATCTTCGCAATACAGAAGAATTTTACCGCTTTTATCATGATAAAATGTTATGTTTAGACGCAAAGCCGAATGCTGCGCATAGAAAACTGGCACAGTTGGAGCAGGCAGGAAAGTTAAAGGCAGTCATTACGCAAAATATTGACGGACTCCATCAGCTGGCAGGCAGTAGAGAAGTATTAGAACTGCATGGAAGTGTACACCGCAATTATTGCAGAAAATGTGCGAAGCAATTTGATGCTTTTTATATGAAAAATCATACAGGAGTTCCGCTTTGTGATGAATGTGGCGGAGATATTAAACCAGATGTTGTATTGTATGAAGAAGGTTTGGATACGCAGACGATGCAAAAGGCAGTCATGTATCTTACAAAAGCGGATGTGCTCATAATAGGAGGAACTTCTTTGGCAGTATATCCGGCAGCCGGACTCATTGACTATTATAGAGGAAATAAGCTTGTATTGATTAATAAATCAGCTACGCCAATGGACAAGCGTGCAGATTTGCTGATTCAAGGCAGTATTGGAGAAATATTTTCTCAAATTGAAGTTTGATCGTAGAAAGGGATAATTCATGGATATTGAACCAGGAGATATCTTAAAATTAAAAAAGAAACATCCATGCGGCAGTTTTGAATGGGAAGTTCTTCGTATAGGTGCAGATTTTCGTCTGAAATGTATAGGCTGCGGACATCAGATTATGATACCCCGAAGCCAGGCAGAAAAAAATGTAAAAAAAATCAAAAAACAACTTGCAAATAATGAATAATCATGATATCATTTGTATTCGTGATATGATAAATTCCTTGCTTTTTCCAAAAGGAAAAGGCCAGAGACCAAAAGGAGGTACAATTCGCATGAACAAGTATGAATTAGCGCTCGTTGTGAATGCTAAAATCGAAGATGATGCGAGAGCAGCAGTAGTTGAGAAGGCAAAAGAGTATGTAACTCGTGCCGGAGGTACAATTACCGAAGTGGAAGAATGGGGCAAAAAGAAATTAGCTTATGAAATCCAGAAAATGGGTGATGGCTTTTTCTATTTTATCCAGTTTGAAGCATCTGCATCTGCACCAGCACAGATCGAGCAGAAAGTCCGTATTATGGATAACGTTCTTCGATTCTTATGTGTTCGTAAAGACGAGGCATAATCGATAAAGGAGATCGTAGTATGAATAAAGTAATACTTATGGGACGATTGACAAGAGATCCTGAGATACGTTATTCTCAGGGAGAACAGTCAACGGCAGTTGCCAGATATACATTAGCAGTAGACAGACGTTTTGTAAGAAATAATGGCGGAGACCAGCAGACAGCTGATTTTATAAACTGTGTAGCATTTGGGCGTTCTGCAGAGTTTGCTGAAAAATATTTCCGTAAAGGATTGAAAATTATAGTAACTGGCCGTATTCAAACTGGCAGTTATACAAATCGGGACGGACAGAAAGTGTATACGACGGATGTTGTTGCTGAAGATCAGGAGTTTGCAGAGAGTAAAAATGCTAATTCCGGATCAGATAATTTTGGCGGTGGATTTACACCGGCAGACAGGCCGTCACCTAGTGCAGCGGGCGATGGCTTTATGAATATTCCAGATGGAATAGATGAAGAGTTACCATTTAATTAGCGAGCCGGCGGACAAGGCTGGATTTTAACAGGAGGTAATAGTCATGGCTTTCAATAGAAATGAGAGAAGCGACAACCCTCGCAGAAGAACCATGCACAGAAGAAAAAAAGTATGTGTATTCTGCGGGAAAGACAACGTGATTGATTATAAAGATGTAAATAAGTTAAAAAGATATATTTCTGAAAGAGGGAAAATTCTTCCAAGAAGAATTACAGGAAACTGTGCAAAGCATCAGAGAGCTCTTACAGCAGCGATCAAGAGAGCGCGCCATGTGGCATTGATGCCATACGTGCAGGATTAAGAAAGACAGACCACCACATGGACATCCGTGTGGTGGTTTTTGCATAAAGAAAAGGAAAAAAATATGAATCCATTACAGTTAGTAGAGCTTTTAAAAGGCCATAAAAATTATATTCAGACTCATAATTATCCGGATCCGGATGCTGTTGCAAGTGCATATGGACTGCAGTATTTTTTAAGATGTCATGGTGTGGATGCTCAAATTTGTTATGATGGCAAAGTGGAAAAACTGAGTACAAAGAAGATGTTTGAAGTATTTGAAATTGATGTATTGACTGCGGACAGCATCCAGGATATGACAGCAGAGGATTATATTGTTGCCGTGGATTCCCAGAAATATAATGCAAATCTGACAGATTTAATTGGTGATGAAGTCGCATGTATCGATCATCACCCAACATTTTTTGAGTGTACGTATCAGTATGGGGATATACGTAAAACGGGTGCATGTTCCACACTCATTGCCGAATATTTTTATAAGACGCATACGCCATTGCATCCGTCTGTTGCCGCTGCGCTTGCTTATGGGATTAAGATGGATACAGCTGATTTTATCAGAGGGGTTACAGAACTTGATCTGGATATGTTTGCATATGTGTATAAACAGGCAGATGTGGATAAACTAAGGACAATGTATCACGATGTGTTAGAGCTGGATGATTTGAAAGCTTATGGCGCTGCCATTGATAACATTTATATTAATGATGGTGTTGGTTTTGCCTGGATTCCATTGGATTGTCCGGATGCTTTAATAGCAATTATTTCTGACTTTATATTGTCATTGAATGTTGTGGATGTATCCATTGTATATGCCGTTCGTAAAGATGGGATAAAATTTTCCGTACGCAGTGAGCGAAAAGATCTGGATGCAGGAAAAATGGTTGCTGTAGTATTAAAAAATTGCGGAAATGGGGGAGGACATCATGGAATGGCAGGAGGGTTTATCCCAAAAGAAAACTTAGACCGTGTAGATGGAATGCATGCACGGATTGAAGAAGCATTTATGAGTCAGATTCGATTAATGAAAAGGGGAAATCAATGAAAAAAATAACTGGAAAGATTGTTTTAACAGTAATCATTCTTATAGCTGTCGGAATTTATTATTATGTAGCTCTGCCTGCAATTAATATCCACGCGGCAGGTTTTTGGACTACTTTAGGACTTTTGATCGCATTTGTAACGATTATTCATGCAATTACTCAACTGCGGAAAAGGTCGAAAGATAATGTGATACCTTTGAAATCTGCGGAAATTCAACTAAAGGAAATGAAAGGTGTGAAATTTGGCGCCGGATTATTTTTACTCACATTATTGATATTCGCAATAGGCAATCTGTTGTCTTCTCCAATTATAAATGCAAATAAATATCAAAAGCTGATGGAAGTAAAGGAAAGTGATTTTACAGAAGATATACAGCAGACAAACTATAATACAATACCTCTTTTAGATAAAGATTCAGCAGAGCTGCTAGGAAACCGGAAAATGGGCAGTATGGTAGATATGGTATCTCAGTTTGAAGTAGGGTCTGATTATACACAAATAAATTATAACGACACGCCTGTGCGCGTTACACCACTTGTATATGCCAATGAAATTAAATGGTTAACAAATCAAAAGTCGGGTATTCCTGCATATATCAGGATTGACATGGCTACACAGAATACAGAATGCGTCAAGTTGGAAAAAGCGATTAAATATTCTAAGTCTGAATATTTTAATCGTAATATCTATCGTCATTTACGTTTCCATTATCCAACCTATATTTTTGACGATCAGATTTTCTTTGAAATCGATGATGAGGGAACTCCGTACTGGGTATGTCCGGTAAAGAAGTTCAATATTGGTTTGTTTGGTGGTCAAACAGTTGGTAATGTAGTGTTATGCAATGCAGTTACAGGTGAATGTACGGATTATCCAGTAGAGAAGGTACCAAATTGGATTGATAAAGTATACTCTGCAGAATTACTCACAGAATTGTATAATTACTATGGTATTTATAAACATGGCTTTTTTAATAGTATTCTTGGACAAAAAGATTGTCTGAAAGCTACAAACGGTTATAATTATATTGCACTGGATGATGATGTATGGGTATATACAGGCGTTACGTCTGTGAGCGGAGATCAGTCTAATGTTGGATTTGTCCTGATGAATCAGCGAACAATGGAAACAAAATATTATAAGATTGAAGGAGCAATTGAAGATTCTGCAATGTCTTCTGCAGAAGGACAGGTTCAAAATCTCGGATATCAGGCGACATTTCCGTTGCTGTTAAATATTTCTGATCAACCGACTTACTTTATGGCGCTAAAGGACGGCGCCGGCCTTGTTAAGAAATATGCAATGGTCAACGTTCAAAAATATCAGTGGGTTGCAATTGGAGATACAGTGAAAGAATGTGAAAAAGCATATGTGTCATTGCTCGCTACGAATGGAATCTCTGAGGTAAAAGAGAATTCTGATATTTTTGAAACAATATCTGGAAAAATATCAGCAATCGCTCCAATTGTGATAGAAGGAAATACACATTATTATATAGCACTTGAAAATTCTGACCGGTTATTTGATATAAATATGTCTGATGAGAATTTAATTGCTATTATCCGATATCAGATAGGAGATATGATTGAACTGACATATTCCCCGGAAGAAAATGGACTACAGACTGTGACACAGATTAAGAGGATGTAAGTAAAATCCTTTGAAATCGCTTTTAAAACTCTTTCCTTAAGGTGCGTAACATGGTATAATAGATACTATCTTTGTGGAAAGGTAAATCTGCAGAAATGAAGAATAATATAAAATTTAAAGGTCGGCTACGTTATTATATGTATGGCCCAATGTTTCTTACGATTATATTGCTATTTATGAACATACCAATGTATCTATATGAGTTGCAAGCCGGATTGATTACGTCTGCATTTACGGTAGTATATTTTATTGTAGTAACAATAAGTTTTCATAAAAGTAAGCCATTTTTTATGAATGAGCTAATTAATTTTGCTACACAGTATGGTACCGTACAAAAAAAATTGCTAAATGAATTTGATGTTGCATACGCACTCATAGACTATAATGGAAAAATTCTCTGGGTAAATGAGAAATTTACAGAATTGACTGGGAAAGATAAAGATTATCATAGATCTATTACTTCTATATTTTCTCATATTACCAGAGATATTATCCAGAAAAATAAAACAGAATCGCAGCTTCATATCGGTTGGGATGGATGCGAATTTCGTGCGCAACTCAAAAGAATTGAATTTTCCAGTATTACGCCTGAAAATCAGATGGTATCTCTGGAAGGCAGCGAAGAGTATATGACAGCTCTTTATTTGTATGATGAAACTCAGCTGAACAGGTATATACGTGAAAATGACGATCAGAAGCTTGTTGCAGCGCTGATTTATATTGACAATTATGAAGAAGCGCTAAACAGTATTGAAGATGTGAAGCAGTCTTTACTTGTCGCGCTGATAGATCGTAAAGTAAATAAATATTTTTCAGGAATGGACGGGCTTGTTCGAAAAGTTGAAAAGGATAAGTATTTTGTCGTATTTCGGTATATGTATCTATCGAAAATGGAAGAAGATAAGTTTAGTCTATTAGAAGAAGTAAAGACTGTCAAAGTCGGTAATGAAATGTCGGTAACGCTTAGTATTGGAATTGGAAGTACAGGAGATACGTATAATCAGAATTATGAATATGCACGCATGGCAATCGGCATGGCATTAGGACGTGGAGGAGATCAGGTCGTAGTAAAAGAAGGAGAACGGATTACTTATTTTGGAGGAAGTTCCAAACAGGTAGACAAAAAAACTCGTGTGAAGGCTCGTGTAAAGGCGCATGCATTGCGTGAGATTATTGAAAGCAGAAGTCATGTGATTGTTATGGGGCATCATATTGCAGATGCAGATTCTTTTGGAGCTGCAATCGGAGTATTTTGTGCGGGACGTGTATTGGAGAAAAAAGTGCAGATCGTATTAAATGAAGTAACTACTTCCTTACGTCCGCTCAAAGAGTGTTTTCATGAAGAAAACGGATATGAACCGGATATGTTTATTGACGGTGATACTGCGATAGAATTAACAAACAATAATACACTTGTCATGGTTGTAGATACAAACCGGCCAAATTATACGGATTGTCCTGAGATATTAAAAAAGACAAAATCTATTGTCGTATTTGACCATCATCGACAAGGAAGCGATGTCGTTGAGAATCCAATTTTATCTTATATTGAACCATATGCTTCTTCTACCTGTGAAATGATTGCAGAGGTGCTGCAATATTTTACGGAAAATATTAAGTTGACTCCTTGTGAGGCAGACGCTATTTATGCTGGTATGTTAATTGATACAAATAATTTTATGCAAAAAACAGGTGTACGTACGTTTGAGGCGGCAGCATATTTAAGACGCTGTGGTGCGGAGATTAACAGAGTTCGAAAAATGCTGCGTAATGATATGGCAGATTATAAAGCAAGGGCAGAAGTAATGCGTAATGCCGAAGTATATCACGGAGCATTTGCAATCTCTGTATGTCCGGCAGATAAGGTAGAAAGTCCGACGGTTGTAAGCGCACAGTCAGCAAACGAGCTGTTAAATATTATAGGAATCAAAGCTTCTTTTGTGATGACGGAATATCAGAATAAAATTTTTATTAGCTCTCGCTCGATTGATGAGATTAATGTACAGTCTATCATGGAACGTCTTGGTGGCGGTGGTCATGCGAGTATCGCCGGAGCACAGCTTTCTGACTGCAGTATTGATGAAGCAAAACAAAAGATCAGAGCAATTTTAGATGAAATGATAGAAAAAGGAGAAATTGAAAAATGAAAGTAATTTTATTAGAAGATGTGAAATCAGTGGGTAAAAAGAACGATATTGTAGAAGTCAGCGACGCTTATGCACGTAATATGCTGATTAGAAAAAAACTTGGCGTGGAAGCTAATAATCAGACATTGAATGATTTAAAACTGCGAAATAAACGTGCGGAAAAAGATGCAGCAGAAAATCTTGCAGCAGCCAGACAGCTGGCGGAAGATTTAAAAGAAAAACAAGTGGAAGTAAAGATAAAGGCTGGAGCAGGTGGTCGGACGTTTGGTTCCGTATCTACAAAAGAAATATCAGAAGCAGCAAAAACACAATTGCATTTGGAATTAGATAAAAAGAAAATGCAGTTAACAGATCCAATCAAAGCATTAGGTTTTTATGATGTTCCTGTGAAACTGCATCCGCAAGTAACAGCTACTTTACGAGTGCATGTTGTAGAAGGCTAGAAATTATGGAAGAAGCACTTATAAAAAGAACAATGCCAAACAGTATCGAAGCGGAACAATCGGTAATCGGGGCCATGATGATGGACCGTGCGGCGATTATTGCCGCTTCGGAAACGTTAATGCCAGAAGATTTTTATCATAACCAATATGCCGTCTTATTTGATTCTATGATTGAGCTGTTTAATCAAAGTCAGCCGGTAGATTTTATAACTCTTCAGAATAAATTAAAAGAAAAAGATTTGCCGCCTGAAATCAGCAGCTTAGAATATATTAATGATTTGGTGGCAGCAGTCCCAACCGCTGCGAATATTCGTTATTACGCAAATATTGTAAAAGAAAAAGCCATGCTGCGCAGGTTGATTAAAATAACAGAAAATATTCAAAATGAATGTTATGCCGGAAATGAAGAATTGGAAACGATATTTTCCAATACGGAAAAAAATATTTTTCAGCTGCTTCAAAGTCAGGATAGCGGAGAATTTGTACCAATTAAACAGATTGTTATCAATGCGTTGGACAGAATAGAAAAGGCTTCCAGAATTCAAGGAAATGTAACAGGTATTGCAACCGGATTTATCGATCTTGACTATCGGATGTCTGGTCTGCAGCCTTCAGATTTAATTTTGGTGGCTGCACGTCCTTCTATGGGAAAGACAGCTTTTGTTTTAAATATAGCACAGTATACAGCTTTTCACAGCGATCTTGCAACAGCAATTTTTAGTTTGGAAATGTCAAAAGAGCAGCTTGTGAATCGTTTATTTTCTCTCGAATCTAGAGTTGATGCACAAATGCTACGAAATGGAAATCTTTCGGATACTGATTGGGAAAAGCTGATTGAAGGAGCCGGAACGATAGGACGTTCGAAATTAATTATTGATGATACGCCGGGTATTTCTATCAGTGAGCTTCGATCTAAATGCCGTAAATACAAACTGGAGCATAATATACAGCTGATTATTATTGATTATTTGCAGCTAATGTCAGGCAACGGAAGAAATGATTCTAGACAACAGGAAATTTCAGAAATATCTCGTGCATTAAAAGCGCTTGCAAGAGAATTACACGTTCCAGTAATCGCCCTTTCTCAGTTAAGCCGGGCGGTAGAACAGCGTCCAGATCATCGCCCAATGCTTTCGGATCTGCGTGAGTCCGGTGCTATTGAACAGGATGCAGACGTAGTAATGTTTATTTACCGTGATGATTATTATAATAAAGACACAGATAAAAAAAATATTGCCGAAGTTATTATAGCGAAGCAAAGAAACGGTCCAATTGGTACTGTTAATCTTGTTTGGTTGCCGCAATACACGAAATTTGCTAATATGCAGAAAGATTAATTTATTTTTTTAGTATGGAACAGGTATGGAAAGGATATCTGTTCTTTTTTTATGCAAAAAGTTATCTCCAACATTTTCAAAACCTCTATGACTTTCCAAATAATATGACAAAATAGGAGTTCTTTTTTTCTTAAATGAAACCGTATCTGTAAATAATTGTCGGCTTTTCGCGATGAAATCAATTTGTACAAGCACATACAGTAAGCTATACTTGATACAGAAGTTATATAGTTAGATTGCTATTTACTGCATATGGCTTCGAACCCGCTATGCAATAGAAAAAGGAGGTTTTCTAAGTGGAAAAAGTACGCTATATGATTTCAGATGCAGCAAATATTGTGCAGGTTGAATCACATGTATTGCGGTACTGGGAAGAAGAACTGGAATTAACTATTCCAAGAAACGAACTGGGACACCGCTACTATACACAGGAAAACATACAAGAATTTTTAAGAATAAAAGAACTAAAAGAACGAGGATACCAGTTAAAGGCAATCAGACTGATTCTGCAGGATGAAAAAGAGCGTAAGGAGGAGAGTATGATGGAGCCGGCAATCCGGATTGAAAAAGTAGACGGCAGGGATATTGGTGAGGAGGTTTCAAAGAGAGATATGGCTAAGAACGAAGTAATTCATGTAACACACAAAACAAGTCAGCTGACTGAAGATATGCAGCGTGAAAGACGTATGGAACAGTTTCAGTCAATGATGACAGAGATCGTGCGCAAAGCAATCAGCGAAAATAATCAGGAACTTAGTGAAGGAGTAGGTGTTCAGGTCGGTGAACATGTCATTAAAGAAATGAATTATCTGATGCGAACGCAAGAAGAACAGGAGGAAGAAAGGTTTCGTAAGCTGGATGATGCAATTCGCAGCATTGGCAGACATGGCAGAAGGCGTATGAGGAAAGAGCGTTTAAGCCGTAAAGAACGCAGGATGCTGAAAAATAAAAATGAGCTTGCGCCAGATCTGACGATCTAAAGATTACTGCATCATGTATGAGATACATACAATGTGAAAAATAAAACCGCCGGTATTCCGGCGGTTTTAAAAATATGGTAACAGCTTAGAATAAACTGTCTGTTACAAAATATGTGTTCCGTATTAACCTTCTTCAATTGCACCTGTTGGACATGCGCCTGCACATGTTCCGCAGCTAACACAAGCATCAGCATCGATGTCGTATTTTCCATCACCTGCAGAAATTGCTCCTACTGGACATTCTCCTTCACATGTTCCACAGCTAACACAAGCATCTGTAATTTTGTATGCCATGATCTCAATCCTCCTTAAAATATTGATAGATACGAACCTATTGTTCGCTGACTTTATTCTAATACAAAAATGCAATTAATACAAGTAGGAAATTATAACAGAATGAGGATAAGCTGTATTATTTTAAATACATATTGATGTTTCGTCTCTCAAATTTATTGTTTGGAAATATTTGACAATAAAACTGCTCTATAGTATATTTATTTGGTAAAAGGGCAGATTAAAGATAGAGTGCCTGAAAGAATGCCAGCAAACAAATCAGAGAAAAGGAGAATGAACATGTCACAGCAGGTTACAAAAACGACAATGATTGGAGAACTTCTTCAAATTAATGAAAACATCGCACCACTTTTATTAAATATCGGAATGCATTGTTTAGGATGTCCATCTTCACAAATGGAAACAATTGAAGAAGCAGCAATGGTGCATGGTATTGTGCCTGATGAGTTGGTTGCTCAGATTAATGATTTTTTAGCAAACAATTAATATGTATGTAAAAAAGTAACTAGTACATCAGTCACAAAGTAATAAAAACCGAGTTAGTGTTCTAGCATAATGCTGAGCAATAACCCGGTTTTTTGTTAAATTGCTGCAAATTGTTGTAGTGCCTGATTGCGAATCATACAATCAAAATGTTCATTAAAATATGCTTCAATAGAATTTGAAAAATTTAATTGCGTAGAATATTCAGACAAAATATTGCATACCTTATTAAATTCTTCTGGTGTGTGTGTACTCTTATGAACGACCAGATAAAATAAATGTGACTGAGAGTCGCGGAATAGTGTGTTATCGCCTTCGTAATAGCCGTCTAATACGTTTGATATTTTAGACATTGTGTCCAGATTATGAATGAGGAACAATTTGGTTAAATCAACAGGAACTTCTAAAGCCGGAGAAGTTGAAACTGTCTCTTTGGATTCGTGTTTGATAGCTTGGTCTAACGGAATGAACTCTTCGGATTTCGTTGTCTTTTTCTTTGAGTTTTCGGTATTGGCTCTGGTTTCTTGCTGAATCTTTTTAAACCAGTCCAGTATATCATTTGCACTGGTTGTTTCATATGGTTCTCCCTGATCGGATTCATAGCCTGATAAAGAATCATCGTATTCCATATCTGAAAATTTGGAAAATCGTGTATCCAGTTCTTCAGGATATTCTACTTTGGTAATCAGAAGAATGATTGTATCGGATGATATTGGTATTGCTTCAATCATCAAAGGGATATCGTCTGCTTCAAAACCAAATTCATAAGAAGCCTGCTGCATCATATCACGAAATAGATTTTTGGCATTTTCTGTACCATACGCAAGTTCACTGATTTTTAAATGACGGTTTGCTAAATCTTCCTTAGTCAGTGTGCATCGAATTTGAGTGTCGCTTACTTTTTCGATTTTCATTACATCACTCCCTTAATTAATGTCTTATGGTATATATTATTAGTATAAAATTGCAAATGTCAACTTGAAGTAACCAAAGTATATAAAAAATCAATATGATAGTCAAGCGCAGAATGCATATATTTTTTAAAATTTTTATAAAATTCAAAATTTTTCAAAAAAAAGCTTGCCAAATCCAGGTCAGTTATGTTATAACAGTTTCAAGAGATGCTTACACCCTTAGTCAGAAAGGAGTATAAGTATTCAAAAATCAAGTTTGTCCGATAAGTATCGTATCGTTTCCCAATTAGGAAAAGGAAGCGGTAGCGAAGTATTTCTGGTCGAACATAGGAAGCTGAAGGCGTATCGTGCAGTAAAATGTATAAAAAAATCTGCGTTAGAGATGCAACCGCAGCTCCTTCTGGAAGCAGATATTCTAAAAAATCTGAAACATCCCGGTATCCCCACAATTTATGATGTAGAAGAAGATGATGAACATTATTTTATCATAGAGGAATATATCCAGGGACAATCGTTAGAAGCATTTGTGCTTCGTCAAGATTGTATTTCCATAGATACGGCAATTGATATGACATTGCAAATTTGTGATGTCATAAAATATCTGCATGATTTAAAGCCGGAACCGGTTCTTTATCAGGATTTAAAGCCGGAGCACATTATATTATGTGGAAAACGTATCGTTTTAATCGACTTTGGTATCTCATCTTATATTACCAACGGTGGAAATACATTCCAAAATTTTGGAACGCAAGGCTTTGCGCCGCCTGAAAAATATCAGGGTATTGCTTGTGATATACGCACAGATATCTATGGCGTTGGCAAGATTCTTGAATTTATGGCGAAAAAAATGACGTCAGAAGAGTTCCAATTTCTTATACCATTCACGGCAAAAGCAACTGCCTGTAATATGGATGATCGTTATCATTCAATACAGGCACTCGAAGAAGAATTAGAGAAAGCGCTGTGCAATGGCAATCAAAATATTCACCAAACAATCAACAAGCATCTCTTAACAGAAATAGCAGTAGCAGGGACACAAAATCGGATAGGAACAACACATTTGGCCATATCATTGACCTGTTTTTTCAATCAAAATCATAAGCATTGTATCTATCAGGAATATCATAAATCTGACTGTATGCGGCTTTTGGCTAAAGAAGATGGCAGTTATATGAGAAAGGATGGATTGATTGCTTACGAAAAGTTTTGCGGAATGCCATATTATGGCGAAGGAATAGAGACATGGAAGCAAACAGGCAGTTTGTATGTACAAGATTATGGAACAAACATAGACGAAATGTTAGATGAAGATAAAAAACAGATTGTAGTAATGGGAAGCAGACCATGGGAATGTGAAACAACCAAGAATCTGTTAGAAAAGATTCGTTTGTGTGACCATCTTGTATTAATTTGTAATTATGAAAATATTTTACAGGCTAAAAATTTGGCCAGATTGTACCATCATCGCATTTATTGTTTTCCGTTAGACGCAGATCCGTTTCGGATGACAAGGGAGAAGCGGAAATTTTTTGCGAAGCTGCTGCATCAGGAAAGGTGGTGAAAAAACTGAATGGATTTTCATCTAAAAAGCTGAAGGAGAAGGTCAGCATAGGGATTATAGGAATTGGACCGGGTTGTGGAGTGACACATTTAGCTATTGCACTGGCTAATTATATGCAGTCTGGTTTGGGAAGAAAGGCTGCTATACTGGAATTGTCAGGAAAGCATGAATTAAAAAATATGATTCAAAAGGAAGGTGATAAAAATCAAAATCTTCTGGGCGTTCATTATTTTACAGATATTTGTGTGGGGAAAATACCGGAAATTATGAACAGCAGATATGAAGTATTTATTTTGGATCTGGGTGCAGATTATGCAATGGCCAGAGAAGAATTTCTTAGATGTGATTATAAAATTGTATCCGGGAGTATCAGTCCGTGGAAAATTTCGATCTATGAGCATTTCCTGAATAACGTTATTGTAGCAGAAAATCACGAATCATGGGAATTTTTAGTATTATTTGCGAACTTATCAGATAAGAAAAATGTACAAAAAAGATGTGGAGTGCGATTGATAAATATCCCATGGATTGAAAATCCATTCTATTTGAAAAAAGAGGATTTAATGTTTTTACAGAAAATAATATGAGAGACATAAAATTGTTTGAAATCTATTTATTTAAGCAGTATGCGAAGTTTTAAACAGTCATATGAGTCTCGAATAAATAGGAGGAATCGTACATTTTAAAGTTTCGGAGAAAAGAAATGTTGTTTTATGGTAGTATCGGAGTATGTATTGCCGCAATTCCACTTGCATTATTGCTTGTATTGCAATGCAGCAGTAATGTCGGTTTAAAGCAACAGATTTTATATTACAAAGAATGGGAAAAAAAGGGCCTGTATCTGCATGTATGGACATTAAACAAAGATATTTCTGCCGAGAATAAAGTCACAAGATCATATCTTGAAAAGAAAAAAATATGGGTTTCAGAGTCAGATAATATGAATATTATAACAGATATACATCAGATCATAGGAAAAAGAACAAAGACAGCGTTAAAAAAAGGTACTTTGATGAAATCTGATCTGCTATTTCAAAAGAATAAGCAGAAAAATACAAAGAAAAAAACGTAATAGAGGTAAATATATTATTTTTGTGATAATTATTTGATTACAAAAATATCTTTTCTGGAATTATTTATTTTAAAATATCTGAAAAGGAAAAATTGACACGTACAGTCTTGGAATTTATCTTATCACAAATTAAGAGTTGTTACATTCTGTATCAATCGTACTTGTCAATTGGGTGGAAAGGATGAACAAAAAGGAATTATTTATAGAGTTAAAAGGGATACAGGGACGGGGAATTACTATTTTTCTGGAAGGGGAGAAAAGTACGCCGGAGACTGTAACAGAGTTACTATGTATACAGGAAGATAGTTCCTATATGAGAGATTATGTTTATGATAAGGGGGTGTTGAAAGAACTTCATTTTGATAAAGTGCAAAACAAATAAATAAGTAAAATTATAATGATATTATAATGTGTTGTATTTTGCCAAGTTAATTTTACATATTGGCAAAAGTATACCATATGGAAAAGGAAACCTCAATGCCTTTTGAATTACACATAATATATATTTATTTTATTTTAGAAAAATAAGAAGAGATCAGGCAGGTTAATACAGTAAAAATATTGTTACGTTACTGTATTTTGCCTGCCTGTTTGATATTACTTCTTTACACCTTATGAGCAATCCGCTATAATAATTAAAACTGATAAATAAGTGTATAGATCGAAAAGGTGATGAGGAAAATGGGAGAAGAAATGAGCTTAACACCTTTGGAGTAAATTTAAGTGAAATTGATTTAATAAAAGAATAGTTGTTTCTTGTAAAATGGTTGATAACAAGCTATAATAAAATAAGGTTATTTTAATTCGGATTAGAAGTATACGCAGGAGGAAAAACGATGAAAAAGAAATTAGTACCGGTGATAGCCGTTTTATTTTTGGTTTTTATTATACTTGTCGGTATTATTATTGGTAAAAAGATCAAGCAATTTATGCCAAGCAATGAGCAGCAAAATCTGGATACTTATTTTGGAATATCATCAGAGGATGAGGCTGCTATTGAATTGAATCATGATCTGGTGGAAGAAAAGGCATTAATCAGAGATGGGGCAGTTTATCTCGACTATCAGTATGTACATGATTATCTAAACGATCGTTTTTATTGGGATGCGAATGAAAATATTCTTTTATATACGACATCTGCGAATGTTGTAAAAGTATCAGCAGATAGTAAGGAATATTATATCGGGCGGAAAAAAGACAGCAAACCTTATAAAATAGTGCTTGTGAATGTTGATAAAACATATATCGCTTTGGATTATGTTGCACAATATACGGATTTAACTTACGAAAGATTTGAAGAACCAAATCGTATTTTGCTTCAGACGCAATGGGGAACGATAAAAAAGGCAGGGATTAAAAGAAAGACGCAGGTACGTGTAAAAGCCAGTGTAAAAAGTAATATTTTAAAAGAATTAACGAAAGAAGATATTGTTACGAAGCTGGAAGACGGGGATGAATGGACAAAGGTAACGACAGAAGATGGCCTGGTTGGATATGTACAGAGTAAACGGCTTGGTACGGAAACAGAGGAAACAGAGAGTCACGAATTTGAAGAAGATACATTTTTACATCAGGTCAGAGATTATGCTATTAATATGGCTTGGCATCAGGTGACAGTTCCGGAAGCTAATAATTCAATTGCAAATGTACTCCAAAATACAAAGGGACTTAATGTAATATCTCCTACATGGTTTTATTTAAATGATAACGATGGAAATATTGCAAATTTGGCAAGTGCGGATTATGTAAAATATTGTCATACGCAAGGAGTCGAAGTATGGGGATTGGTCAGCAATTTGGAAAATAAAGACGTTAGCACAACCGAAGTATTAACACATACTTCCAAACGAGAAAATCTGGAAAATCAAATTATTGCAGCGGCAATACAATATGGTCTGGATGGAATTAATGTGGATTTTGAAGCATTAGAATCTGCAGTAGGTGAAGGATTTATTCAGTTTATTCGAGAATTGTCATTAAAATGTGATGGCAACGGAATTGTATTATCGGTAGATAATTATGTGTCATCAGAGTATACAAAGTTTTATGATCGGGAAGAACAGGCAGTTTTTGCAGATTATTTGGTTGTAATGGCTTATGATGAACATTATGCAGGATCGGCGGAAAGTGGATCTGTTGCTTCTATTGGATTTGTTACAAAAGGAGCAGACGATATTTTGGCAGAAGGTGTGCCGGCTGAACAAGTGATTTTAGGTATGCCTTTTTTTACAAGAGTATGGTCTGAAAAACTAAAAGATGGAGACGGAGATGATGTAGAATCTGCGTCTGATGATTATATTCCTTATGAATTATCAAGTGAAGCTGTTGGCATGTTGTCTGCACAGCGTCTTATGGAAGTAAATGGTGCAGAAAAAACATGGCTGGATCAGATGGGACAGTATTATACAGAATATGTGAATAACGATGTGACATATAAAATATGGTTTGAGGATGTCAAATCTATAGAAGAGAAACTAAAGGTTATGAAGTCACATGAGTTTGCAGGAGCATCTTTCTGGAAGCTAGGATTAGAAGATCCGGCTGTCTGGAATACAATAATAAAATATATTCATTAAGTATTTATGAAAGAAATAGGGATGATTCTGATCTTTTGACATATGTATAGTAATAAAAGCTCAGGAGACAGAAAATTTGAAACAAAGATTAGAATTAATAATGTCAATTGTAATTCTTGTATGTGCCTGTATACTGGCTAAGACAAGTGCGATTTATGTGACGGGACGTCAGGTAGAAAAGCAAAAAGATTGGATCGTAGTAGATGCTGGGCATGGAGGGTTTGATTCCGGTAAGATAGGTGTAAATGGAGAGCTTGAAAAAGATATCAATTTACAGGTTGCTCTAAAGCTGAAAAAGACATTGGAAGATATGGGAATGTCTGTAATCATGACACGTGAAGACGATCAGGGCTTATACGATGAAAATGCCAGTAACAAAAAAGCACAGGATTTACAAAGACGATGTGATTTGATTAATCAGGAAAAACCATTAATGACAATTAGCATACATCAAAACAGCTATACAAGCCCGGAAATAAAAGGAGCACAAGTATTTTATTATACAACTTCAACTGAAAGCCAAAAGCTTGCTGAGATATTGCAAAAAACGCTGATAGAGCAGGTAGATCCCCAAAATCACAGGGAAGCAAAGGCAAATGACAGTTATTATCTGTTGAAAAAGACAGATTCAGTCATCGTAATTGTTGAATGTGGCTTTTTAAGCAATCCACAGGAAGCAGAAAAACTATCTGATGAAGAATATCAACAGAAAATGGCGGATGCAATTTGTACCGGAATAAACAAATACCTAGGAAGAAACTAAAATCCAGTTTAAGGATCATAAAATAATGCGGAAAACAGTAGTGAAAAAGATATCAGAAACCAATATTGACATGGATGTTATCAGACAGGCAGGGCATATTCTGCGAACAGGCGGATTAGTAGCTTTTCCAACGGAAACAGTATATGGTCTTGGAGCAGATGCTCTGCAGCCAGAAGCATCTAAAAAAATATACGCTGCAAAGGGCAGACCATCGGATAATCCATTAATTGTTCATGTATGCAGTTTTAAAGATATAAATAAGATAGTTACACAGATACCACATACGGCTAAACTTTTATCAGAAGCATTTTGGCCGGGACCTTTGACAATGATTCTGAAAAAAAGTGAGAAGCTTCCTTATGAAACTACTGGAGGTATGGATACGGTAGCGATACGAATGCCTTCTAATAAAATTGCTTTGGCATTGATTCAGGAAGGTGGAGGTTATATAGCTGCGCCAAGTGCGAATACGTCTGGAAAACCCAGTCCAACATTAGCGAAGCATGTTTTTGAAGATCTCAACGGTAAAATACCATTAGTTTTGGATGGGGGAGCAGTAGGAATTGGCATAGAATCTACGATTGTAGATTTAACAGAAGATATCCCTGTAATATTGCGTCCAGGATATATTTCTTTGAAAATGCTTGTACAGGTAATTGGGGATGTACGTATGGACCCTGGTATATTGTCAGATGATGCCGGTACGAAACCAAAAGCACCTGGTATGAAATACAGACATTATGCTCCAAAAGCAGAAATGATTATAGTAGAAGGTGAAACAGAAAATGTGATTCAGAAAATAAATAGAATGTCGAAAGACAAATTGAAAGCGGGAAAAAAAGTTGGAATTATTGGTACAGACGAGACAGTTAACTATTATGAATATGGATTGGTCATCAGTATCGGAGGAAGGCAAGAAGATGAAAAAATTGCTCATAATCTTTATAGGATATTGAGAGAATTTGATGAGTCAGATGTTGACATTATTTTTTCAGAAAGTTTTTCAACATTACGGATGGGGCAGGCTATTATGAACCGTTTATGGAAGGCAGCAGGACATCGGGTCATTTTGGCAGAATAGTTGGGGTGAGTATATGAATACATGTAAGAAAATTATTTTTGCTGATAGTGCAGGAAACAGCCGTGCACCAATGGCAGCAGAATTATTGAAAGAATGTACTATAAAACAGTCTATTGATATACAAGCGCGGGGAATTGTTGTCTTATTTCCTGAACCTCTCAATCAAAAAGCTGAAGCTGTATTAATTAGTAATGGAATTACATTAGAAAATTACATGTCTAGCCAGCTAGAAGAAGAAGATTTTGCACAAGATACACTTGTGATTGTAATGGGGAAAAGTGACAAACAAAAAATTTTGGACATGTTTGGAAATGCAGTTCCGGAAAATGTACAGGTATTGACAGAATTGGTCGGGGATGAACTAGAAATTATGGATCCGTATGGAGGTACATTACAGTCATATGGAATCTGTTATGAAACATTAAGTAAATCTATTAAGAAATTAGCGGCCATGTTAAATCAGAGTTTATAACGGACAGAGAGAATAATAGTGGTACATTTTGGGAATAACTCAGGATGTACCATTTTTTCAGTTTTGTTAAAATATTATGGACAATTTTGGTATTAGTGCTTATAATGTATGTAGTGTTTTTCTGCGCTTTATTCAAGGAAAGAGGAGAGTTATGAAAAATAAACGAAGTGTATTTCAAGCGTTTGCAATGATTATGCAATTTAGTTTAAATATGATTGTACCGATTGTGATGTGCACATTGCTTGGTGTCTGGATTGATGAAAAATTTCATATTCCGGTTATTACAGTTCCTCTATTTTTAATGGGAGCGCTTGCTGGCTTTCGCAATATTTATATAATGGCAAAAAAAATCTATCAGGATGATTCAAAAACTCAAAAGAATAAATGATGATTATATTTCAAATAATACGAATACATTTTTAAGGAAGGAAATATGCTGAAATGTTTAGACGTTTAAATGAAGCGCTTCCTGAATTGCTGCTGGGGATTTTTATTTATGGGATTGTTATCCAGTTGACAGGTATTTGGTTTGTAGAAGATAAGCTTCTTTACAGCAGCGGGCTTTGGATAGGTGTTATTACTGCAATGGCAATGGCTTACCATATTGCACTTATCATTGCTGAAAGTGTTGACACTGTGGATCCACAGAAGGCAAAAGTCAGGATTATTACAAAGGGAATTTTGCGTTATGCAGCAGTTGTAATTGTATTTACAGTTACGATGTATTATGATCTTGGTAATCTGGTCACACTATTTATTGGTGTGATGGGTTTAAAGATATCGGCTTATTTACAGCCGGCAATGCACAAGGTGCTTATAAAAGTAACAGGAAAAGGTGGTGGGTCTTCGGACGAAACTAACACAATGGAAAGGGAGGTGAAAATGTGACAAATGCAATCGTAATGTCATCCAGTGCTGACAATATTGACTTTATGATACATGGGTTATTTTCCTATAACTTGTTTGGTCATGAAGTCTGGATTACTACATCTCATGTATGTATTTTAATTGTTTTATTGTTTCTGATTGGATTTGCTCTTATAGCAAATATAAAAATGCGCCATGCAACAGAAATACCGGATACATTCCAAAATATATTGGAGTTGATTGTAAGTTCGCTGGATGGTGTTGTTGAGGGAACAATGGGAAAGAATGCTCCGAAGTTCGTTAACTATATTAGTACGATCTTTATCTTCATTCTTATGAGTAATATATCCGGTTTGTTTGGTTTAAGGCCACCAACAGCGGATTATGGTACTACACTTGCTCTGGGTCTGATTACATTTACGTTGATACATTTTTGTCAGTTCAAGTATCAAAGTCCAAAGAAAATCTGGACAGACATGTGCTCGCCATTACCACCATGGCTTCCAATCTGGTTCCCAATTAACCTTATCAGTGAAATTGCGGTTCCGATTTCCCTGTCTTTGCGTTTGTTTGCAAACGTATTGTCAGGAACAGTCATGATGGCGCTCATTTATGGTTTATTATCAAAAGTGGCTATTATTTGGCCGGCAGCGCTTCATGTATACTTTGATTTGTTCTCAGGAGCAATTCAGACGTATGTATTCTGTATGTTGACAATGACTTATATTAGTCAGCAGATGGAAACAGACTAATAAGAAGGATCTTATTTT
The DNA here is from genome assembly GCA_910584345.1 of uncultured Eubacterium sp. Classification (GTDB taxonomy): domain Bacteria; phylum Bacillota; class Clostridia; order Lachnospirales; family Lachnospiraceae; genus Eubacterium_J. The sequence continues at coordinate 31,951 of CAJTZX010000008.1, forward strand.
AATGAATGAAAATTTAGGAGGAAAATCATTATGAATATCACAGGACAAGATTTAATTTTAGCATGTTCAGCAATTGGTGCAGGTTTAGCAGTTATTGCAGGTATCGGGCCTGGTATTGGCCAGGGTATTGCTGCCGGACATGGTGCAGCAGCAGTTGGAAGAAATCCTGGTGCAAAATCTGATATTATGTCTACGATGCTATTAGGACAGGCTGTTGCCGAGACAACTGGTTTATATGGTCTGTTAGTAGCTATGCTCTTGCTTTTCGTACAGCCATTATCATAAAGAAATAAGACGCATCAGCGTCTATGTAATGGAAATAAGACGGAAAGGAGGCTGAACTGAGCGAATATGGAAAGATTATTTAATCTTGATTTTCAATTGATTCATGATGCTGTGCTTCTGGCGATTGCAATATTTGTACTGTTTATGGCATTATCTTACCTGTTGTTAAATCCGGTTAGAAAGATGTTGTATGAAAGACAGAGAAAGATTCAGGGTGATATTGACAGTGCAAAAGGCGATAAAGAAAAAGCGTCTGCGATGAAAGCAGAATATGAGGAAAAGCTGAAAAATGCAGATAAAGAAGCAGAAGCTATTTTAAGCGAAGCACGTCAAAAAGCATTGAAAAATGAAGCACATATTATCGAAGAAGCAAAGCAGGAAGCTGCCCGTATCATTCAACGTGCCAACGAAGAAGCAAAACTTGAAAAGAGTCGCGCGATGGATGAGATGAAACAGGAAATGATTACAGTTGCATCCATGATGGCTGCAAAGGTTGTGGCAGCGTCTATAGATACAACCGTTCAGAATGGGCTTGTAGAAGAGACATTGAAAGAAATGGGTGATTCGACATGGCAAAGCTAGTTTCAAAAACATATGGAGATGCATTATTTGAGCTGGCTTTGGAATCCGGACAGATTGACGTGTTGTTTGACGAAGCGAAACGGATGCTTAAGATTGTTCAGACGAACGAAGATCTTGCTAAGATGATGAATCATCCAAAAATAGTGATAGAAGAAAAACAAAAAATCATCGAAGATGTTTTTAAAAACCGTGCGTCAAGAGAAATGATCGGGTTATTGATGATGATTATTGCCAAAGGTCATTATCAGGAATTTGACGGGGTATTGCAATATTTTATTGAGCAGGTGAAAGAGTATAAGAAAATAGGTACTGCTTATATTACATCTGCGATGGATTTGTCTTTGATGCAGAAAGATGCAATTCGCAGAAAACTGCTGGAGACAACTAATTATGTACAGTTTGAGTTTATATATGATATTGATCCATCTTTAATCGGAGGGATTGTAATTCGGATTGGGGACAGAGTGGTAGATGGCAGCGTAAAAAATAAGTTAGCCAGATTGACTTCGGAATTGTCCAAATTAAAGTTACAGATGCCGTAGTAATATGGCAAAAACAGTTGAAAGTAGGTGACTATTATCCATGAATTTAAAACCAGAGGAGATTAGTTCAGTCATCAAAGAACAGATCAAGAAATACGCTGCGGAGCTGGAAGTTGCGGATGTTGGCACAGTTATTCAGGTAGCGGATGGTATCGCGCGTATTCATGGTCTGGAAAATGCGATGCAGGGTGAGCTGCTGGAATTTCCAGGTGAAGTATATGGAATGGTATTAAACCTTGAAGAAGATAATGTTGGCGCCGTATTGCTCGGCGATCAGAAAAGTATCAATGAGGGAGATACCGTTAAAACAACCGGAAGGGTAGTAGAAGTTCCGGTTGGAGATGCTATGATTGGCCGTGTTGTGAATGCATTAGGACAGCCTATCGATGGCAAAGGACCAATTAAAACAGAAAGATTTCGTCAGATTGAAAGAGTTGCATCTGGTGTTATTTCAAGAAAATCTGTAGATACGCCACTGCAGACAGGTATTAAAGCAATTGATTCTATGATACCGATTGGCAGAGGACAAAGAGAACTGATTATTGGAGACAGACAGACAGGCAAGACAGCGATTGCGATTGATACGATTATTAATCAAAAGGGTCAAGGTGTAAAGTGTATTTATGTTGCAATTGGCCAGAAAGCTTCTACCGTTGCTTCTATCGTAAAGACATTGGAGGAGTTTGGAGCTATGTCATATACGACGGTAGTGGCTGCTACGGCAAGTGAGCTTGCACCATTACAATATATTGCTCCATATTCAGGCTGTGCAATCGGAGAAGAATGGATGGAGAACGGGGAAGATGTTCTTGTTGTTTATGATGATTTGAGTAAACATGCTACTGCATATCGTACACTTTCCTTGCTGTTAAGAAGACCACCAGGCCGTGAAGCATATCCAGGTGATGTATTTTACTTGCATTCTAGATTGTTGGAGCGTGCAGCAAGACTTTCAGATAAATTAGGCGGAGGTTCTTTGACGGCTTTGCCAATTATTGAAACACAGGCAGGCGATGTGTCTGCATATATTCCAACAAATGTAATATCAATTACAGATGGACAGATTTATCTGGAAACAGAAATGTTTAATGCAGGTTTTCGCCCAGCAATTAATGCCGGTTTGTCTGTATCTCGTGTAGGCGGTTCAGCACAGATTAAGGCAATTAAAAAGATATCTGCTCCTATTCGTACGGAACTGGCACAGTATCGTGAGCTTGCAGCTTTTTCACAGTTTGGTTCTGAACTTGATGCCGATACAAAGGAAAAACTGGATCAAGGTGAAAGAATTAAGGAAATTTTAAAACAGCCGCAATATCAGCCAATGCCGGTAGAAAAGCAAGTTATTATTATTTATGTTGCTACGAATAAATATTTACTGGATATTCCAACGGATGAGATTCTTCGATTTGAAAATGAATTGTTTGATTATATTGATACAAAATATCCGGAAATACCAGAATCGATTCGTACAACAAAAGTGTTGGAGGAAGATATCGAAAAGACTTTGATAAAAGCAATTGAAGAATGTAAAAAATCATTTCGGTAGAAAGATATAAAAATAAAATAAGGCGGTGACAGATTATGGCTTCGATGAGAGACATAAAAAGACGTAAAAGCAGCATACAGAGTACGCAGCAAATCACAAAAGCCATGAAATTAGTTTCTACCGTAAAACTGCAGAAAGCAAAAACACATGCAGAACGGACAGATCCGTATTTTCAGCATATGTATCATACTGTTACATCTATTCTCGCAAGATCAGGAAACATGGATCATCCATATCTTGCTAATAATGGTTCAGATAAAATAGCTGTTGTAGTGATTACTTCTAATCGTGGTCTTGCCGGTGGCTATAACTCTAACATTACGAAGCTGGTACAAAACAGTGGAATTGAGAAAGACAAGGTGTTGTTATATACGATTGGTACAAAAGGAAAAGATACGCTGGAACGAAAAGGATATCATGTGGCATTGGATGCTTCAGATGTAATAGAAAATCCTACTTATAAGGATGCAATGGAAATTTGTGACAAAGTACTAAAGGATTTTACGGAAGGAAAAATAGGTCAGATTTATTTGGCATATACTCATTTCAAAAATACCGTAGTCCATGTACCGAGCTTTATGAAGTTGCTTCCAGTAGAGTTTTCAGAAGAAGAGATGTCTGCAGCCGATAAAAATCTGATTATGAATTATGAGCCGAATGAAAGAGAAGCTCTGGATATGATTATTCCTAAATACGTGACAAGTATTTTTTATGGTGCACTTGTAGAAGCGGTTGCCAGTGAGAATGGTGCGAGAATGCAGGCAATGGATTCTGCTACAAGTAATGCGGAAGAAATGATTAGTGATTTGTCTCTGAAATATAACCGTGCCCGTCAAGGTTCCATTACTCAAGAGTTGACTGAAATTATTGCTGGTGCGGAAGCAATTAGTTAGAAATATTGTGCGAATATATAGAAAAAGGAGTGATAAAAGAAAATGGCAAAAGCGAATATTGGGAAAATCACTCAGATCGTTGGTGCTGTCCTGGATATCAAATTTACAGGAACATTGCCGGAAATTAACGAATCTATCGAGATTACGCGTAGCGATGGAAGCCGGCTTGTGGTGGAAGCTGCGCAGCATTTGGGTGATGATACCGTTAGATGTATTGCCATGGGACCGACCGATGGACTTGTGCGCGGCATGGATGCTTTAGCGACAGGTGCCGCGATCAGTGTTCCGGTAGGTGAAAATACATTAGGCCGTATGTTCAATGTCCTTGGTGAGCCAATTGATGAAATTGATCCACCAACAGGCGTAGAATATAACCCAATCCACAGAAAAGCGCCTTCCTTTGAAGAGCAGTCTACGTCTGCCGAAATATTGGAAACAGGCATTAAAGTCGTAGATTTGCTTTGTCCTTATCAAAAGGGTGGAAAGATCGGATTATTCGGTGGTGCAGGTGTAGGAAAAACGGTATTGATTCAGGAGTTAATTCATAATATTGCGACAGAGCATGGTGGATATTCTGTATTTACAGGAGTTGGTGAAAGAACTCGTGAAGGTAATGATCTTTATTATGAAATGAAGGAATCAGGCGTTATTGATAAAACAACGATGGTATTTGGTCAGATGAATGAGCCTCCTGGAGCAAGAATGCGTGTGGCGTTGTCAGGGCTTACGATGGCAGAATATTTTCGTGATAAAGGCGGAAAGGATGTGTTATTATTTATTGATAATATTTTCCGTTTTACACAGGCTGGTTCTGAAGTATCTGCGTTACTTGGGCGTATGCCGTCAGCTGTAGGTTATCAGCCGACACTTCAAACAGAGATGGGTGCTTTACAGGAGCGTATCACATCCACAAAAAATGGATCTATTACATCTGTTCAGGCTGTTTATGTACCTGCCGATGACTTGACAGACCCAGCGCCTGCTACAACATTTGCACATCTGGACGCTACGACAGTATTGGAACGTTCCATTGTAGAGCTTGGTATTTATCCGGCTGTAGATCCTTTGGCATCTACTTCCAGAATTCTTGATCCACGTATCGTAGGTCAGGAGCATTTTGATACAGCTCGTGAAGTACAGGCAATATTACAAAAATATAAGGAATTACAGGATATTATTGCAATATTGGGTATGGATGAATTGTCAGAAGATGATAAGATGGTTGTAAATAGAGCAAGAAAGATTCAGAGATTCTTGTCACAGCCATTTTCTGTTGCAACACAGTTTACAGGAATGGATGGAAAATATGTACCTATTGCTGAGACGATTCGTGGATTCCGGGAAATATTAGAAGGAAAACATGATGATGTACCGGAAGGTCACTTCTTAAATGCAGGAACTATTGATGAAGTACGTGCCCGTATGAAGTAAGGGGTGACGTTATGGCAGATGCAAATAAATTATTTCAAGTAGAAATTATTACACCGGAACGTGTGTTTTATACCGGTCAAGCTTCGATGATTGAATTTACGACGACGGAAGGCGACATAGGAGTATATAAAAACCATATTCCTTTGACAGCGGTACTTGCACCGGGAATTGTGACCATTACAGAAGAAGGCAGTTCTAAAAAGGCAGCGGTACATTCTGGTTTTGCTGAAATTTTGGCCGATAAAGTAACACTTCTTGCAGAGGTTGCTGAATGGCCAAATGAGATCGACAGAAATCGTGCGGAAGAAGCAAAAATGCGTGCAGAGCGACGATTAAAAATGAAAGAAGCCGGATTGGATGTAAAGCGAGCAGAAATTGCTTTGAAAAAGGCATTGGTTCGTATTGATATAGCAAAATAATTAAAATAGCTGGGAAGATCCCAGCTATTTTTAGCTATATAGCTAAATAAAATATTCTTCTAAAGTTTTTTTCTGGTCATGTCGAAATAGATAAAGGAGAAGTTTATACAGGCAAAATTTTTTTCTATCAGAGAGAATATTTTAATTAAAAGAATTTTTCTATTTAAAAAGAAAATGTTTTCATACAGAGAGATAAGAAGGTTTTTCATGAGAATTATGTTTCTAATCGAGAAAAGATGTTTTTATACAAAGAAAATTTCTAGTAGAAAGAAAATTTTTAAATAAAAGAATTTTTTAATAGAAGGAAGATATTTCCAGGGGATTTGAAAGAAATGAATATTAGCCGGAAGAAATGAATGGAAATGAGAGGTGTATGGGTATGGCAATAATTACACATAATTTAATGGCAATGAATACTGACAGGCAGTTGGGAATTGTATCTGAAGGTAAGAAAAAATCAACTGAAAAATTATCTTCGGGATATCGAATTAACCGTTCTGCAGATGACGCGGCTGGATTGCAGATTTCTGAGAAAATGAGATATCAGATTCGAGGATTAAATAAGGCTTCCAGAAATATTCAGGATGGAATTTCTTTAATTCAGACTGCAGATGGAGCATTAGCTGAGGTACATGATATTCTTCAGCGAATGAATGAATTATCTACACAGGCAGCAAATGATATTAATAAAGAGGAAGACAGAGAAGCCATTCAAAAAGAATTACAGCAGTTAAAAGCTGAGATAAATCGGACTTCAAAAGATACTACGTTTAATACACACCGTATTTTATGGATGAAACAGTTAGTTGAAATAGATGCAGATGATTATTCAGATGTAATTATGGAAGATCTTTTTAATAATATTCCCAATCATACATCTGTATATGGAAAAGCGCTTGACTTTAAAAATGTTAATTTAGGTAATAAAGAAGAGCTTATTGGGAAGAAATTTACAGTTACCTGTTCAGATAATTGTCCTCAAAAATTTATATTTCAATTTTCGGATCAGACATCATCAACTATTAATAATCCTACGAGTGGACATGACGATGTTTTGGTTAATATAGGTGTAAAAGATGCAAATATCACAAATGGGAAAGATATCGTTGATAAAATTTTTGATTTGGTAAACAGTGTACAGGCAAATATGGGCGGAAATGGGCAGGATGTACTTATCGGACACGCAAATGGCGTAAGTGTTAACGGATCTCAAATGATATTTTATTCTACTTATAGTCAGCCGCCATATAATCCGAATATGGGATTAATCATGGCAAATGATATGCTTAAGCTGGAACAAGATTATCATCTTCAGGTAAATGACAGACCATTTCAGGAAATAACATTAAAATTAAGAACAATTAATTCAGGAACATTAGGACTTGGAAGAATGGAAGTTGATTCTTACGAAAATGCCGGAAAGACAATGGATTGTGTGCAGAATGCGATTGATAATTTGTCTGAATATAGGGCTTATCTGGGTGCTATGCAAAATCGGCTTGAGAAAGCAATGTCGTCCGTTGATAATTCCGCTGAAAATGCACAAAGATCAGAAAGCAAATTAAGAGATACCGATATGGCGGAAGAGATGGTAAATTACTCAAAAAATAAGATTTTAGAGCAATTTGGCCAGGTGATGCTTGCGCAGACAAATCAAATAAATGATGGAGTTGCATCTTTATTAGCATAGTTGATCGAGTAAAAACAGACATGGGAAGACCATTATTTAATGAAATGGTTTCCCATGTTTTTTGTTGTGGAAATACAATATACTATGTTGAAAATTTATATTATCCAATTATATTGTGTGGATAAGTATGAAATAACAAATACGTTGTAAGATAATAAAATCTTTATAAGAATATATTTGAAATAACAATAGAAATAAAATTTTCAATAATTTATTAAAAGATGATTTATATAAAGACATAGTGTAGAAAGTTGAATATAGGAATATTTCATTTTTTTAAAATAATAAAAAATCATATCACCTATTTTATAGTTTCAACTTAAAAATATAGTTAATGAATATATTTACAAATTTACGAATTAGTTTAAGTAATAATATGAAAATTCATATTCAATAAATAATTTATGAAACTTTTTAAGTTAAAAAAAATATAAAAAAATACTAAATTTAAAATAGAAATTGTTTTTAAATCGATATTAGATTCGTGTATTATAAAAGAATAGAATACTAATTAAATATTGATAAAATAAAATGCAATATTTATCATTATTTGTTTGATAAAAATTATCAGACAATTATACTAAAAATCTCATAAATTAAGTGTGTAAATTAATAATGATTTTTATAAGAAAAAACTATGTTAATTTGAGCGAAAATAAAAAAATAGAAGAATATAAATAAATGGGCGTAGAAAAATAAATAAAGTAGAAAAAGGGTAGAAAAATGAAAATATAGATCATTGAATAAAAATATCTTATTATGATACTTTATATTAGTAAACCAAGGAAGTAGGCTATTTTAAAAGAGAATAGTGGTCTATGTAAGATATATGCAATTTCTATAAGAAGGAATATATGTATATTTTATCCGCTTACTTAAAATAATATGGTAATCAGAAACAATATTAAAAATTATTATTAGTATTGTTTCTGATTTCCATCCAATGTCATTAACTTAAGCTTTTCATAAATTAATTCAAATCTTCAACCCATAGTTGGAATTCTTTAAATTTTTCAATATAAATCTGAACAATGGTATTACAGTGTGTTTTTACTATTTCACCATCATAGTCATGTGTCAGTTGATTTCGGATTTCCAGCATTTGCATCCATTCGTCACCGGTAATCATTTTAGACTGAAATGATTTTTTTAAAACTTCTCGTGGAGAACCTGCAACAAAGTCTGTGATGGAATAATATTCAATAAGAATATCTTTCATTGTTTTCCAGGCAAGGTCAAAGGTAATACTGAATTTTGCGCTTGTTCCACTTAAAACAAAGGAATCTTCCATATTTCGTTCTCTTGCTTCTGTGAGTGCAGCTAAAGAATGTTTATAGGATTCAAATCTTTTCATAAATTTTCTTTCCATATTTATTTATATCCTCCAATAACAGTGTGTTGTGACAAGTATCCAGGTTAATCAGGTCTATTGTAAAAAGTGTTGGCAGATTTTGTACTTCTTCATCTAATGAATAAAAATCAGAAGCACCGGAAACAGCGACATCTATGTCACTTCTTTCTAATGCAGTGCCTTTTGCCCTGGAGCCAAATAAAATGCATTTGTTAACAGAGTATTTTGAACATAGTCCAACTATTTTAGTGATAATTTCATCCGGCTGCATAAATGCCTCCTTAATATTAGTTTTTGCAGTATGAACAGATTGTTTTATTATCACAAAATTATAACATAATGTAGATTGTTGTGTCATTATCTCATGAAAAATAATTTGACAATTGAAAAAAAACACTATATAATAATTTTTGGACAGCCGGGGCGCTAGCGGTGCCCTGTACCAGCAATCCGCTATAGCTGGGGTCATATCCTGCCTCGGGTCTTTAGATTGTAAAGCAGCCCCTGGTAAGTGGCGTTGACGTTTGGGTCTCACGCAACAGGAACTTGTGAATCGTGTCAGGTCAGGAATGGAGCAGCACTAAGCAAGAGCTCTTGTGTGCCGTGAGGCAGCCTGAGCCGAGTTAACTGCCAGGGTAACGTTTAGGGTCGGGATTCAAAGCAGGATGTCCATAAAAGTACGTAAAAAGAAATGTACCAGAAATGAAATATTAAAAATAGGATTGAATTGCAGTTTATGAAATGATTGTATAAAAATGCGTGAGACAACAAATGTCTCCGCTTTTTTTATGAAATAACAATTGAGATATAGTATATCTTGATAAGATGTGTAAATATGATGGAGGAATTTATGATTAAAGCAGTGATATTTGATATGGATGGTTTGATGATTGATACAGAAAAACTATTGGTCAAATACTGGTTAGAGGCGGCACATGACTATGGATATGATTTAAAAAGAGAACATATACTCGGTATACGAAGTCTGGCAGCGAAATATGCAATTCCGAAACTCCAAGCTGAAATAGGAAAGGATTTTGACTATTATAAAGTAAGAACGCTACGTATACAATTGATGAACCAACATATAAATACATATGGTTTAGATGAAAAACCAGGACTTGGAGAGCTTCTCGACTATTTAAAAGAACATAAATATCTAACTGCAGTGGCAACGGCAACAGATCCGGAGCGAACAAAACAATATCTTGGTTCTTTAGATCGACTGAAATATTTTGATCAGATTGTTTGTGCGTCTATGGTTCAAAATGGTAAACCGGCTCCGGATATTTATTTAGAAGCTGCGGCTCGTCTGCATGTACATCCATCAGAATGTATGGCATTGGAAGATTCGCCGAATGGAATTTTATCAGCATATCGTGCGGGAATGTACCCTGTTATGATACCGGACTTAAGTGAACCAGATGAGGATACGAAAAAATTACTGTATGGATGTACCGATCATTTATCTAAAGTGATAAAGTTATTAGAAAATTGTAAATTATAATTCTTGTGCAACGAATAGTGATAGGTATGCGTTATATTTAATAAGTAGAATCGGGAGTAGATCATAACTGGGAAAGAGAGGATTTTTACTATGAAGAAACGCATACGGTTTATAGCTTTAATTTTGAGTGCTTTGACAATGGTAACTTTGGCATGTGGGTCAAGCGCAGATCAGATGCAAAATGGTAATTGGTCCAGAATTTACGCTAAGGAATTAACAGAAGAAGTAGGCATATCTAAAAATTTGGATTATGGAAAGATTTCTTTGCAGCCATTGCGTCAGTTTTCATATGAATTATTGGAGAATCATCTGGAAGAGTGTAATCCTGTATTTTCACCTCTTTCTGCATATGTAACATTATGTATGATTGCAAATGGAGCAGTAGGAGAAACAAAAGAAGAGCTTATGCAGGTTCTTGGAGAAGATGTGATGTGCCTTCCAGATCACATTATGAACAGTTTGCCGCAAAATAAAAAAGAATTTCAGCTTACCATAGCAAATTCTGTATGGATGAATGATTTGTTTATTGCAGAAAAAGATTGGCTTGGAACAGTAAAAAGTTTGTTTAAGGCCAGCGTATATCAGGCGGATATGGATGCGGATACTACGAAAAATGATATTAATTTTTGGGTCAGAGAAAATACAAATCAGATGGTGCCGGAGCTTTTAGATGAGAAATTAGATCGTGATGTACAGATGGCATTGCTGAATGCCCTATATTTGAAAGCAGAATGGAAGAATAAATTTAAGGAAAGTTTGACTTCGACGGATGTTTTTCATTTAGATGATGGTTCTGAAAAAGAAGTATTGATGATGAATCAATTGTATTATGATTGTGAATATTTAGAAGATGATTCATCAATAGGAGTGGTTTTGCATTATGCAGATAGCCAATATGCATTTATTGCAATAAAACCAAAGGAAGGGCGGACAATTCGGGAATGGTATGGTTCTTATTCAGCTGAGAAACTACATAGTTTAATTCAAAAAAGAGAAAAGAAAAATCTGAATCTGAGGCTTGCAAAATTTTCTGCAAAATGTAAAAGTAATTTAAATAATAGTTTAGTAAAAATGGGAATCATTCGAATGTTCGATATGAATCAAGCAGATTTTTCAAAAATCGGAAAATCTAAAGAAGGAAACAATCTATATTTAAGCAAAATTTTACAAGAAGCAGTTTTAACAGTGACAGAAGATGGGACAGAAGCATCTGCAGCAACAATTGCTGAGATGTGTGACGGAGGAGGAATGATTGATGCAGAGTTGGTGGAGTTTGACAGTCCATTTTTCTATATGATTATGGATATGAATAAGGAAATGCCTATATTTGTGGGAATTTTTGATGAGCCGGAAGATATAGAAGAAATGGAAGAGCCGAAGTAAAAGGAAATGATGGAGAACGAAAAATAAAGAAAATGGCGGGAAGAATGGATGGAAACAAGAGAGATTTTAAAGAAAGTGCAGGATGGCATATTATCTATAGAAGATGCAGAGCAATATTTTCGTAGACAACCATATGATGAAATGGGTTATGCGAAGTTAGATACACATAGAAAGATACGTTCTGGTTTTGCAGAAGTGATATTTTGTAGTGGGAAAGCAGATGAGCATTTGCTGCAGATTTTCGGAAGATTATATAAACAGGATGGAGAAGTATTTGGAACAAGAGCATCTTTGGAGCAATATGAATTTATTAAAAAAAAATATCCTCAAACAACGTATGATTCAATTTCTCGAATTATAAAAATTGAAAAGGCTGATAAGGTGAGAAAAGGAAAAGTGGTTATTTGTACGGCAGGTACAGCCGACATCCCAGTGGCGGAAGAAGCTGCACAGACAGCAGAATATTTTGGTACGGCGGTAGAGCGCATTTATGATGTTGGTGTCAGCGGACTTCATCGTTTATTGGTAAACATAGACATGATTCAAAGGGCAAATTGCGTGATTGCTGTAGCAGGTATGGAGGGGGCATTGGCGAGTGTGATTGGAGGATTGGTAGATAAGCCTGTGATTGCTGTGCCGACGTCGATTGGATATGGAGCTTCGATGCATGGTTTGTCCGCGCTGCTTACAATGATAAATTCCTGTGCAAATGGGATAGCAGTTGTAAATATAGATAATGGATATGGGGCCGGATACATGGCTACACAGATCAACCGGCTTGCTGAGCATATCGAATAAAAAAGAGTTCTGTTTACACAGAACTCTTTTTTTAAATTGGAGGTAGGATGTATTAATAGAAAGTACTGTACTGACGTACAGTACATCAAGCGGAGAGCATGGGATTCGAACCCACGGTGCTTATTAGGCACACGGCTTTTCGAGAGCCGCACCTTAAACCGCTCGGACAACTCTCCTTAAATAATAATTGAAAATTAATGCTGTATTAAGATTATACCATAATTTTCCATAAATACAAGAAAAATTCCTAAATAGATTTCGATATTTTTCTTCAATATAATTGACAAGCGTCAAAATTCATTGGATAATAGAAAAAGATCAAAAATTAAGGAGGGTTTATTTAAAATGAACGAATCAAAAGAGTTTAAGCCGTATATACCAGCGGACAAGGTATTGCCCGAAATTACGCCGGTTTCGATTGTGCTTGGTATTTTGCTGGCCATACTGTTTGGCGGCGCCAATGCGTATTTAGGGCTGAGGGTAGGAATGACGGTGTCGGCATCTATTCCGGCAGCAGTTATCTCTATGGGTGTGATCCGAAAGATTTTACGACGTGACTCTATTTTGGAAAACAATATTGTGCAGACAATTGGTTCTGCCGGTGAATCTTTGGCTGCAGGAGCTATCTTTACACTTCCGGCTTTATTTATGTGGGCATCAGAAGGCGGTACAGAAACTCCTTCTCTGATCGAGATTGCGTTGATTGCATTTGTCGGAGGTGTGATTGGTATTTTATTTATGATTCCATTGCGTACTGCTCTGATTGTACAAGAACATGGTACTCTTCCATATCCGGAAGGAAAAGCCTGTGCAGAAGTATTGATGGCCGGAGAAGAAGGTGGAGAAAGCGCTTCTACCGTATTTTTAGGTCTTGGTATTTCAGCTGTTTACAAGTTTATTGCGGATGGTCTATGTATTTTCCCAAGTGAAGTTGATTTTGAGATTAAAAGTTATAAGGGTTCCGGAATCGGTATGGATGTACTTCCGGCGCTTCTTGGTGTTGGCTATATTTGTGGCGCAAAGGTGTCTTCTTATCTGTTAGCGGGCGGCACGCTTGGATGGTTTGTAATTATGCCGCTTATTGCTCTGTTTGGCGGAGATGCTGTCATTTATCCCGGTACGAAGGCGATCAGTGAACTTAATCCATCTGGATTATGGGATACTTATATCCGGTATATTGGAGCTGGAGCTGTTGCAGCAGGCGGTATTATGAGTCTGATTAAGTCTTTACCGTTGATTGTACGTACATTTCGTCAGGCAGTAAAGGGATTTGGTGCAAAAGCTGGAGTATCCAATCGTACAACACAGGATCTGCCAATGAACTTTGTTTTTATTGGCATTGGAGTTATGGCTGTTTTTATGTGGCTGTGTCCGGCAATTCCGGTAAATCTGTTAGGAGCAATTATTATTATTATTTTTGGATTCTTTTTTGCTACGGTATCTTCCCGTATGGTAGGACTTGTCGGTAGTTCTAATAATCCGGTATCTGGTATGGCAATTGCAACATTGCTTATTTCTACAATGATTTTAAAAGCTACAGGAATGATTGGTATGACAGGTATGGTTACTGCAATAAGTATTGGCTCTATTATTTGTATTATTGCAGCTATTTCCGGAGACACTTCACAGGATTTGAAAACAGGGTTTTTAGTCGGCTCTACTCCAAAAAATCAGCAAATTGGCGAATTAATTGGTGTTGTTGCATCAGCAATTACAATTGGTGGTGTGTTATATCTGTTAAATGCGGCATGGCGTTATGGATCAGATCAGCTTCCGGCACCACAGGCAGTGTTGATGAAAATGGTTGTGGAAGGTGTTATGAATGGAAATCTTCCTTGGGCGCTTGTATTTTCCGGTGTATTTATTGCTATTGTAGTAGAGATACTTGGAATTCCGGTACTTCCATTTGCCGTTGGACTGTATTTGCCAATTCATCTAAGTACGCCAATGATTGTAGGTGGTCTGGTAAGGTTATATTTTGAGAAAAAACAAAATGAAACAGACAAAGAACGTAAAAGAAAAGTGGAAAATGGTGTTCTTTATTCTTCAGGTTTAATCGCAGGAGAAGGTCTTATTGGAATTATGCTTGCAGTATTTGCTATTATTAATATTGGAGATGAGTCCCTTGGAGATATCATTAATCTTTCAGAGAAAATTGATTTAGGCAACTGGGGTGGACTGGCATTCTTTGTAGTTTTGACTGCATCACTTTATTATTTTATTGTAAAGAAAAAGAAGAATAAATAAATTTAAATATTATTTTATATAGGTATATATTGATTTCTGTTTTTATAAAATAAACGGTAATCAAAGAGAACTTTGCAACATCTGCTGAAATATCTTGAATCAGCAGATGTTGTATTATAAATAATCTGAAAATAAGGAATTTAGAATGGCAAAAAAGAAGAATGATAATTTTTTGGACTATATTCCAAAAAGAAATAAATTATACGAGTGGGATTTGAATCAAAAAAATCATGTAGAAGTAGCGGTTTTGAATCGTGGAATGTATAATAGAATTGCGCAGCTGTTATTTCGTAAGCCAAAGATCAGCAAAATTGAATTGGACGAGCTTGGGAGTTTCATTTGGCAGGAAATGGATGGAGTAAAAACAATTTATGAGATTGGAAATGCAGTAAAATCTAAATTTGGGAAAAAGGCGGAACCTTTGTACGAACGTTTATGTGAATATATTCGGATTCTTCACAATAACCGCTTTATTGTATATGAGAATAAAAAGTAGATAATATAAAATATTATTTTATAGAAAGAAGGAAAAAACATGGGAGTATTATCTAATCTGGAACCAAAAGAAGTATTTTCGTATTTTGAAGAAATCAGTTCTATTCCGCGTGCATCTTATCATGAGGGTAAGATCAGTAATTATTGTGTTGCATTTGCGAAAAAACATAATCTGGAATGTATACAGGATGAGCTGAAAAATATTATTATCATCAAAGAAGCTACATCAGGATATGAACAGGAAGAACCGATTATAATTCAAGGACATCTTGATATGGTATGTGAAAAGACACCCGATTGTACTATAGATTTTGATACGGATGGCATTAAATTGCAAGTAGAAGGAGATTATATTACAGCCGATGGAACAACGCTGGGAGGCGATGATGGAATAGCGATTGCTTATGCATTGGCAATACTTGCGTCCGATACGATTGCGCATCCTAGGCTAGAAGTAATATTTACCGTATCAGAAGAAGTAGGGATGGAAGGAGCGTCAGGTATTGACGTATCTATGCTGAAAGGGCGCAGATTATTGAATCTGGATTCAGAAGAAGAAGGATTCCTGCTCGCAGGCTGTGCAGGCGGTGCAGGAATAAAATGTAGGCTTCCGGTACACTGTGTATCTACGCAAGGTTCTGTACTTGAAATAGAAGTCAGCGGATTAAATGGAGGTCATTCAGGAGTAGAAATTCATAAAGGCCGCGCCAATGCAAATATACTAATGGGACGTATTTTAATACAATTAGCAAAGCATGTAACGTATCATCTGGCATCCTTTGCAGGGGGAAGTAAAGATAATGCAATACCGAGAGGAAGCAAAGTAATCCTATGTCTTGCGGAGAAGGAAATTTCGAAGGTAAAGGAAGTCTTGGATGAAATACAAAGAGATATTTCTAATGAATATGCTGTGACAGATAAAGATATTCGAATTTCGTTAAAACAGGAAGATGCGCCTTTACCGTTTAAAATGTTAGATAAAGATAGTACCCAAAAAGCAATTTTATTTTTAAATGCGATGCCAAATGGAATACAGACAATGAGCGCCGATGTAGAAGGATTAGTAGAGACATCTTTAAATTTGGGTATTTTAGAGTTAAATTATGAGGAAATGCTTTTAAGTTATGCTGTAAGGAGCTCAGTTGGAAGTGCAAAGAAAGCTTTGTTGGAAAAGATAACTTATTTGGCGGAAGCTCTTGGGGGCAGTGTAGAAATATCAGGTGATTATCCTGCGTGGGAATATAAGCGTAATTCTGCATTTCGAGAGAAAGTTGCATCTGTCTATGAAAAGATGTACAAAAAGCCGCCGATCATTCAAGCGATTCATGCAGGATTGGAATGTGGGTTGCTGGCAGGAAAGCTCCCAGGGTTAGATTGTATTTCGATAGGGCCGGATATGCAGGATGTGCATACAACAGAGGAAAAATTAAGCATATCTTCAACAAAACGTGTATGGGAGTTTATTTTGGAAGTGCTTAAGACAAAGTAAAATTTTGGAATCCTTTTTTGTTGACAGTATAATGACTCATAATTTATAATAGAAAGGACAAATCGTTTTACAATATCAGGAGAAAGAGAGGGTGCATCAAAATGCTCAGAGTGGGTATGCTTACAAGCGGCGGCGACTGTCAGGCTTTGAATGCTGCAATGAGAGGCGTTGCAAAAGGATTAAGCTCAAATGTTGAAGATTTGGAGATTTATGGTTTTTTGGATGGGTATAAGGGACTGATATACGGAAATTATCGTCTGCTTTCGTCGTCAGATTTTTCGGGTATCCTGACAAAAGGCGGAACTATTTTAGGTTCTTCCCGTCAGCCATTTAAGCTGATGCGTACGCCAGATGAAAACGGTCTGGACAAAGTAGAAGCTATGAAGCAGAATTATTACAAATTAAATTTGGACTGCATCGTAATTCTTGGTGGTAATGGTACACAAAAGACAGCGAACCTGCTGCGTGAAGAAGGTTTAAATGTTATCCATTTACCAAAGACAATTGACAATGATATATTTGGAACAGATGTGACGTTTGGATTCCAAAGTGCTATTAATATCGCTACAGATGCTATTGACTGTATTCATACAACTGCAGCATCTCACAACCGTGTATTTATTGTTGAGGTGATGGGACATAAAGTTGGATGGCTGACACTTTATGCAGGTCTGGCTGGCGGTGCTGATATTATCCTTTTACCGGAAATACCGTATGACATAAAGAAAGTAGTAGCAGCGATTGAGCATCGTACAAAAGCCGGAAAAGGATTTACGATTCTTGCAGTTGCAGAAGGCGCTATTTCAAAAGATGACGCAAAATTAACGAAGAAAGAATATAAGAAGAAATTAGAAAAGTCACCATATCCTTCTGTATCTTATGAGATTGCAGCCAAAATCAGTGAAAAACTAGGCAGTGAAGTGCGTGTCACTGTTCCGGGACATACACAAAGGGGAGGCAGTCCGACTCCATATGATCGCGTGCTTTGTACCAGACTTGGTGCGGAAGGTGCAAAGGCAATCCTGGAAAAAGATTTTGGTCATATGATTGGTATGGTGAATAATGAAATAAGACGTGTTCCATTAGAGAATGTTGCCGGAAAATTAAAGACTGTTGATCCAAATGCACAGATCGTAAAAGAAGCAAAATTGACAGGTATTAGTTTTGGTGATTAATGAAAAAAGTTATTGAAAATGATAGAAATTAAAATCTGCTGTACGGCAGTTTCAGGTTATGTTGCAAAAGTATCTTCTAAGGATGATATTTAATATTTGAACATAACTAAAGACTCGTACAGCAGTTTTTCTATTAATAGTATAAACAGCGAATATTTTTGAAATATTATATGTAAAAATAATAATAAAATATTAGGAGGTCAGAATCACTATGTCGTATACGGCGCTTTACCGGAAATACCGGCCTCAAAATTTTACTGATGTGAAAGGACAAGACGCAATTGTTGCAACGATTCGAAATCAGATAGAGGCAGAACGTATTGCACATGCTTATTTATTTTGTGGAACAAGAGGTACAGGTAAGACAACGATTGCGAAGATATTTGCAAAAGCAGTGAATTGTGAACATCCTGTAGAGGGAAGTCCTTGTGGGGAATGTGCCTCCTGTCAGGCAATTGCTGCTGGGACTTCCATGAATGTTATTGAAATTGATGCAGCTTCCAACAATGGTGTTGATAATATTCGTGAAATACGTGACGAAGTTACTTATGCTCCAACTGAAGGCAAATATAAGGTATATATTATTGATGAAGTCCATATGCTGTCAATAGGAGCATTTAATGCGTTGTTAAAAACGTTGGAAGAACCGCCATCCTATGTAATTTTTATACTTGCGACAACTGAAGCACATAAAATACCAGTAACAATCTTATCAAGATGCCAGAGGTATGATTTTCATAGAATATCAGTTGATGTTATCTCAGAAAGATTAAATGAATTGCTGGAGCATGAACGGGCAGAAGCAGAGGAAAAAGCAGTACGGTATATCGCAAAAGCTGCAGATGGAGCTATGCGTGATGCACTCAGCTTGTTAGATCAGTGTATGGCGTTTTATATGGGGCAGAAGCTAACTTACGATCATGTATTGGAAGTATTGGGTGCAGTAGATACCGAGCGTTTTTCCGATATATTTCGTGCGGTAATCAATCATGATGTTTTAACGGCTATGCATCAGATTGAGCAATTGGTTGGAGAAGGAAGAGATTTAAGTCAATTTGTAAATGATTTTACGTGGTATTTGCGAAATTTATTGTTACTGCAAAGCTCCGATCATATGGAGGATGTATTGGATATTTCCAGTGAGAATCTGAAATTACTGAAAGAAGAATGTAATATGACAAATAGTATGGAATTGATACGTTATATTCATATTTTTTCAGAATTGTCTAATCAGGTGCGTTATTCTACACAAAAGCGTATTTTAATTGAGATTGCAGTTATTAAGTTGTGTCGGCCACAGATGGATGAGGATGTAAGTTCTATTGTATCAAGAATAGAACAGCTGGAAAAGAAAATAGAAAACGGTGTACAACCAATAGTATCTGTGCCATCAAAATCCGATGTTGTTCCTACGGAACATATTGTAAATGAAAGCATGCCTATGCCAAAAGCTATATCGGAAGATATTCAACAGATTGTAGCAAATTGGCGTAATATCGTAGCGCAAATGCCGGGTTCGTACAGTGTTTTTATGAAAAAAGCACATTTAAGTATTGGTGAAAATGATGTGCTAATGATTGTCTTAGACGATGCGATAGTATGTGAAATGCTGTCTGAGGAAGAAAGACAGGCAGAAATCATAGAGCATATTTCTAAGAGTGTTGGAAAAAAAGTACAGATACAGATCCGATTGAATGATACAGGAGAACCATTTGAAAAAGCATATGTGGATTTAGAACAGATGATTCATACGGAGATCGAGTATGAGGATTTTTCGGACTAAAGATGAAAAAGAAGTGGTTTGTTTGTGTATTTTTAGTGAAAACAAATCCATATATTGTCAGAATAGAAAATTTGCGTTAAAATCAATAACAGTCAAAAAATAAATCCAAGGAGGAATAAATATATGGCAAAAAGAGGTGGATTTCCAGGTGGCGGTATGCCAGGTAATATGGCGAATTTGATGAAGCAGGCGCAGAAAATGCAAAAGCAGATGGAGGATGCTACAAAAGAACTGGAAGAAAAAGAGATGACAGCAAGTGCAGGTGGTGGAGTTGTAGAAGTAACTGTTTCCGGGAAACGGGTAGTTACAAAAATAAAGATTGATCCGGAAGCAGTAGATCCAGACGACGTTGAAATGCTGGAAGACTTGATTATGGCGGCAACCAATGAAGCTATGCGTCAAATTGACGAATATTCTCAAAATACGATGGGCAAGATTACCGGTGGTCTTGGTGGCGGAATGGGGTTGTTTTAGAAATGGATTACTACAGCGCCCAGATCAGCAGATTAATCGAATCATTAGCAGGTCTGCCGGGAATCGGAGTGAAGTCTGCCCAGCGGATGGCGTTTCATATATTAAATATGCCTGAAGCAGAAGTAGAAAAATTATCAAATTCTATTATTGAGGCAAGACGTAAGGTTTGCTATTGTAAACAGTGTTATACGTTGACAGATGATGAAGTCTGTCCAATTTGTAAAAATGTAAATCGAGATCAAAAAACAATTATGGTTGTAGAAAATCCAAGAGATCTTGCTGCTTATGAAAAAACAGGAAAATTTGATGGTGTCTATCATGTACTGCATGGTGCAATTTCTCCTATGCTCGGTATCGGTCCGGCAGATATAAAATTAAAAGAGCTGATGCATCGATTGCAGGGGGATGTCACCGAAGTGATTATTGCTACAAATTCCAGTCTGGAAGGTGAGACAACAGCCATGTATATAAGTAAACTAATAAAACCGACCGGTATCAAGGTGACAAGAATTGCCAGTGGTGTTCCGGTTGGCGGTGATCTTGAGTATATTGACGAAGTAACGCTGCTGCGTGCCCTAGAAGGGCGTACTGAATTATAATTTGTAATGCTGCCAACAATATCTGCCAAAATCAGCCTGATGGTTATGCTACATTGAACGCATACCTGAAAATATGGAAAGAGGTGTGCGAAGTGGCAGAACAAAAACAAAGAGCGTCAGGGACACTACCAAAGAATATCCGTCAGATTGGCACTAGTACAGGAAACACAAGAGTTTATCTGGAGGATTACGTATATACCTATTTACATACGCAGGAAGCACAGGATGAATGGACAAACCGTGGATTTATACTGTTGGGTCGAGTTGAAAAAGGGAAAGATTTTACGAGATATTTTATCAGTGGATTAATCCGGGTCGAAGATGAGTTTTTTAAAGAACATGTGTTAGAATTTAAGGATGAGACATGGGCATTTATTTACAAAGAGATGAAGACCTATTATGATAATCTGGAGATTGTAGGTTGGGGACAAGATGTCAGCAATGCCCCTGCGGGCTTGGCAACTGAACTGGAACAAAATCATAAGAAAAATTTCAATATTCAGAAAAATGTTCTTTTTTTATTAGATCTCGTAGAAAAAGAAGAAGTGTTTTATGTTTTTGAAAAAAATGTGCTTCAGCAAAAGGAAGGTTATTATGTTTATTATGAGAAAAATCCGCAGATGCAGGAGTATATGATTGAACAAAGAAAGAGTCAGGAACTTAATATTTCTCCAGAAGAAATTCAAGAGCCATTCGTTCATAGTTATCGAGAAACACTGTTAGAAAAAAAGGTACAGCTATCGGAAAGAAAGTGGAATGGTGTGCTGTATACAACGAGTCTGCTGTTAGTGTTATCGGTTTGTGTCTTAGGTGTGAGTACAGTAAATAATGTAGAGAAAATGCAAGATCTTGAGTCTGTAGTGAACCAAATATCAGGCAAGGGAGGACAAGCTGGTGTGCAATCTTTGGACGTACCCGCTATGAGTGCAAATGTGCAGGATCAAGATCAGGCAGATGTAAATGAGGCAGGCAGTTCAAAAACTGAGAATAGTCATCAAAAAGAAACGGACAAGGTGAAAGATGCTGAAACCAGCGTCGAAGGACAGGAAGGTAAGGATGATTTGGATATAGAAGGACAGACTGTTTCTGATGATGATTCTACAATTGATGATGATTCTGAAATTGATGACAGCAGTAATGAAGAAGACGATGAAAAAGATGTGGAACAGACATCAGCCTTGACAGAAGCACAAACAAGTCTGCTGCAAGGTTATTATATAGTAAAAAAAGGTGAAAGCCTTGTCGGAATCAGCAAGAAAATATACGGTACAGCAGCAAAAGCTCGAAAAATATGTGAATTAAATGGTATTGAAGACATGGATATGATCTATGCCGGACAAAAATTGGAATTACCATAGAAGCTTGCAGCTTGTATGTATGAGACAGGCCATGCTGATACACAGGAGAAGATTATGGCAAAAAGCGGAAATACTACATTAAGAGCTCTTCCGGAACAGAGTGCAGAAGAGTTATCAGAGTTAAAACAGAAAATTCGGATTCATAGAATGAAGATTCTGATACTGATCTTTATCCTTACAGGTGTAGCGATTGGATTGCTTTTTGCCGCATTTTTATATTTCGAGAATAAAGTTTATACAGAATACGAAGTAATGGAACAGGTAGAACGAAGAGAAACAGAAGCAGCTGAATATAAAGAGTTTCAAGGCAATGTACTGCAGTATACGCAAGATGGAGCTGTGTATTCGAGTATTACTGGAGAAGTGTTTTGGAACCAGACTTATGAGATGGAATCGCCACGAATTACAACATGTGAAGACTATTTGGCTATATATGAACAGGGTGGCAACAGAATTTATATTATGAATACGGATGGTCAGCAGGGAACGATACAGACAACGATGCCGCTGCAGCGTGTAAGTATTGCCAGGCAGGGAACGGTAGCTGTTCTGATGGAAGATTCCCAGACAAGTTATATACATATGTATGACAAAGATGGAAAGCAGCTGGCCGGAGGTGGTCTGCATATCGAAAACAGCGGATATCCTCTGGACTTAGCGCTGTCTATGGATGCGCAGAAGTTGGCAGTTAGTATGTTGGATATTACAGATGCCAGCGTAAAGTCAACTGTAGTTTTTTATAATTATGGAAAAGTTGGAAAAAATGAAATTGATAATATTGTAGGTTCTTATACTTATGATGATATGATGATACCAAGCATTCATTTTGTCACAAATGACAAACTTTTGGCGTTTGGTGATACAAAAATTTTGATATATGAAGGCACGCAAAAACCGGTTGTTATGAAAGAAATAAAAAATAGGAATCAGATTCGCAGCCTTTATTATAACGAAAATTATTTTGGACTTGTTTATGATAATCCGGATTCTGCAAAAGGGTATCTTACAAGTATTTATAATATGAAAGGCCGGCTGGTATTAGAACAAAAGTTTGATTTGGATTATACAGATATTGGGTTTTTGCAAAATGGTTTATTGTGTATTCGAAATGAAAAAAGTGTGCAGATTTATACGATGCGTGGCAGTAAACGGTTTGAGCATACGTTTGACCGAAGCATTTATGATGTCATATCCGGCAGCGGACAGTTGGATTATTGGTTTATTATGAGCGGAGAAACAAACAGAATTAAATTAAAGGATGATTTTTAATAAATGAACTGGTTATATATAACAGTAATGGGATATATTATTGTATGTGCCTTGCGGGGATTCCATAAAGGTTTTCTGAGAGTCGTATATTCTATCGTGTCATTGGCTGTTGCAGTTGTTTTTATTGCTGTTACAGCGCCAATGCTGCGAAATGTGATCTTAGAGTCAACTACAATCAGGCAGCAGATAAAAGCAGGCAGTGATAGATATGTCAGAGAACAGATAGACAAAAAATTAGAAGAAAGTACTTTTACAGATGATATGAAACTGTCATGGCTGACAATTCTGCCAAAAGAACTTCAAAAAGAACTTCATAAAGATCTTAATCAGACAGCCAGATCTTCTATTCCACATATATTGGAGTCACAAGGAGTTTATAAGAAAATATCAGAAGGAATCGCAGATATAAGTGTGTGGGTAATTGCATTTTTATTAGCATTCATTTTAATTTTGGTTATTTTATTTTTCATTGGGCGGAAACTGGATTTATTTTCCAGAAAGCCGGGAATTCATCTGGTAAATATGATTTTTGGATTTTTGGCCGGAATTGTAAAAGCATTTCTTGTGATATGGGTTGCATTTTCATTTATTGAACTGACGAAAATACTGCCTGTGAGTGCAGCGCTCATAAGGCAGATTGACGAAAATGCTGTGTTAAAGGGATTATATGAACAAAATATGATTCGGGATCTTTTGTTTCGTTATTTAAAACTATGAGTGAAAGGATTTGATTATAATGACGTTGCAGCAACAAGTAATAAAGGAAGCAGGATTTCTTTCAGAAGAAGAATTATTACAGGTAATTCAATTTATGAATTTTCTTCGCTATAATAAGTCTCAAAGAGTTTCAGTAATGGTAGAGCAGAAGAAAAAAAAATATAGAGAGCGAGGTTGTTTGTCCGGCCAGGTTAAGATATCGGATGATTTTAATGAAACCCCAGAGTGTTTTAAGGAGTATATATAATGTATTTATTGGATACTTGTACATTTTTATGGTTTTTATATAATGATTCTTCACTACCATATCATATGGCTGATCAAATTGAAGAAAGTGAATTTGTTTATATTAGTATTGCATCTTTTTGGGAAATAGCAATTAAAAAATCTATCCATAAATTGGAGGTGAAAGAATCGGTTACAGATTTAGAAATAAAATGTAAGGATAGTAATATTTATATTCTTCCAATAAAAACGGGTTATCTGGAAAAAATTCAGGATTTGCCAATGATTCATAATGATCCGTTTGACCGTTTGATTATGGCAACAGCTGTTGTAGAAGATTTAATACTATTAACAGTTGATGAAAAGATAAAAAAATATAAGGAAGTAAAACAATTATAAGAAATTTAAAAAGGAGGCTGACATATGCCCCCTTTTTAAATTTTAATTTATTTTTTTGATTTTTATTTTTTGATTTTTATTTTTTTCACATTACTCCAGGCTCCATAATATTTTTTGCCACCGGATTTTTGGTATGCCCTTACTTTTACATAATAAGTTTTTCCCTTTGACAATCCGGCAATTGTTTTGGCGTCAGTAAATACGCCTGCAAATATTTTTTTTGTTTTTCCAGAGGAAAAATATTTATTTGTAGAATAGGCAATCTGATATCCATCTCCATATGCATACCAGTTCCATCTGACTTTCATTCGTCTTGGAGGTGTATTTTTCACACTTTTCAGCTTAATTCTTTGTACGGATATCGGCTCATAATCATTATTTTCTTCGTCTGTATTGCTGCTTGAACTGCCGTTGTTTGTATTGCCATTGTTCGTATTTCCGTTATTTGCAGGTGGTACAACAGGATTGTTTGTAGTATTATTTTGTGTATATGTCCAATGTGCGTATACGGTACCATTGGAATTAAAAACTGTGTTTTCTGTGACTAAAGTTCCGTCAAATGGAGCAGTATACCATCCATCAAAATGATAGTTTTCTCTATATGCAGTCGGAAGATAAGGCAGTTTTTGATTCACGGTAGTAATGGAAGACTGTCCGTTAACGGTTCCTCCGTTCGGATAAAAGGTAACAGAAAATTCGCTCATTCTACCTGTTGTAAAAGAACCAATGCCTGATTCTATCCGCATGGTATCAGCAATATAGTAGAATTTATAATAATACGTTGTATTCGGCATAAGTCCGGTTAAAGACACAGTAAGTGTAGTTGCCTGTGTATAAAGAGTCATCACACGTGATTCTGGCATATAATTGCTGGATGTGCCATATGAAATACCCCATGTTCTTACATAAGTATTTGGTATTTGAGCAGTTATGGTTACCGAGGTATCTTGAATATTGGATAAATAAAAATCTCTGAAACCTACGTCATAGTTGTCCCATTGCGCATATACATTTGTATCCATGGAGAACCTTGTATTTGTTGTAATCAGAGAACCTCCGCTGGATTGTGTATACCAGCCTCTGAATGTGTAGCCTTGCCTGACTGCGGTTGGGAGACTGGTAAGCCTTTGATTTACGGTAGTCATGTAGCTGCTGCCATTTACTGTCCCATAGTTGGCGTTAAATGTTACCAAATATTCTCTATTTCCAGTATCAACGCCTGAAGAAGACCGTACTGCCATCATACGGGCAACAGCAGGAAGATCTGCTGTATGAAGTGCGTCAATGGTGTCTGCTTTTGGAACAGCTGGATTTATAAAAAAACAGAGCAGCAATGTAAAGACAAAGGTACTGGTAAATTGTAATAATTTTTTCATGACATTTTCCTCGCTTTCATTACTTATTTACAAAAAGATTAGCACAAAAGTCAAAAATAATCAATCTTGATTCTATTTTTTGTTAACAAATTTTACAAATTCCAGTCGTGTTTTTTCAGTCTTTCATATTCATCCAGGTTAATTTCTAAGATAGTTCCGTGTTTAAAACGGTAAGGGAATGAAAATGAATCGTCTGAACGCATAAATTTTCCAGAACTAAGGTCTTTAGTAACAAATGGCACATATCCTTGTCCTGCTCCTCTTACACCATAATAGTCTAAAAACAGACACCATCTGCCGTCTGCCAGATGTATGGCTGTTGGCGCTTCATAATAGGTTCCGTCCAGATGAGCCATACTTTGGTCAAATGCGTCTATTCGTTCAAAAGGACCGGTAATTTGCGGTGACTGCAGCATAATATTGTTAGCAGGATTTGCATCACTTTTTACGAACAGATAATACATGCCATGATCTTCATACATAGCAGAATCAATAACGCCGCTGTCTTCTTTTTCATATAACAGCTCAGGCTGTGTAAAATTTTCAAAGTCTTTTGTTCGGCAGTAATAGATTCTTTTGCGCCGGTAATCGTCATTTTTATGTGAAGAAGACCAATGCAGTAAATAGTTTTTTTGGTTGTTATCATAAATAATGTCAGGCGCCCACAGGCATCCAAACTGATCGTTTCCAATCTGAATCAGCTTTTGTTCTGACCAGTCAGTAAGATTTTCAGATTCCCATACGGAGAAATATTTACTTCCGTTTCTGCTGATATTTTCCCAAAATTCAGGATTTTGTCTGTGTCTTCCATAAGAAATACTGAGATCTGTTGCAAAAATATAAAATTTTCCTGTATGGTTGCAGCGGATAATTGTAAAATCCCTTACGCCTTTATTGCCATAATAGGCCCACAGTACGGGATTTCCATTGTTTATCGGTTCCCAGTGAAAACCGTCCCGGCTGATGCCAAAATAAACCTGTTCACCATCTGGGGTATCTTTTTCTTTAAAATGGACAAATAAATATGCCTGTTCATTCATTTTTTTGCAGCTCCTTTTTTATTTGATACATACAGCATAAATTGGGACAACAGAAATGTCAATGACTATAATTAATTTTAACAAATATTTAAAAACAGCTAACAAAATTAAAAAAACATCCGATAAACAAGTTATAGAACTTCACAATCAAGTGCATAATACCAAAAATGCAGGACACTGAGTGAAGGATTCTTATATTTATCATTCAGGGACGAAACGATGAAAGGAGATGCCTATTATGCGTATAGATGCTTATAACCAGATCGCAGCTTTATACAAAACGACAAAGCCTTCCAAGGCAAAAAGTACAGCAGAAGTAACCTCTGCACGTGATCAGGTTCAGATCTCAAGAGCAGGAAGAGACTATCAGATCGCAAAACAGGCAGTTGCAGCAGCTTCGGATATCAGGGAAGATAGAGTAGCAGAGCTTAAATCAAGCATAAAGTCTGGAAACTATGACGTTGATACTGGAGATTTTGCGAGCAAATTGTTAGCAAGTTATTATGCAGCTAATTAAAAAGTAACAAAATCAGTTACAGAATGCGAGGATAAAACGTGGCAAGTTTAATGGATGACCTGATTCAGGTCTTGGAGAACGAGAACAAAGAATATGAAAAGCTGGCAAAGTTATCTAAGGAGAAAAAGCAGGTCATCATAGATGCCAACGTTCCGGCATTGGAAAAAATCGTAGATTTGGAACAAGATGTAGCCAGTAAAATTCAAAATCTGGATAACAAACGCCAGAAAGTAATGCATGATATGTCGGTGGTATTGAATAAATCCGATCAGAATTTTACGGTAGACACGGTTATTGAAATGCTGAACAGCCAGCCAGAAGAACAGCAGCGATTAATAGACGTAAAAAAACAGTTGAAGACGACATTAGACGAAGTTCGCAGAATTAATGAACAAAACCAGACATTGCTGAATCAGGCTCTGGAGTTGGTAGAGTTTGACCTGACTCTGTTTCGAAGCATGCGCACCGCACCCGAGACAGCGAATTACAATAAGAACGCTTATAATACGGGAGAAATATTAGGAGGCGGCGGATTCGACGCAAAACAATAACGGACAGGAGTGTGAGCAATTATGGCGAATGGAATGGGTTCCATATATATCGGACATTCGGGGTTGAAAGCTTCTCAGGATTCGATTCATAATGTAGCAAACAACCTGGCTAACGTAAACACCGATGGGTATGTACGTCAGCAGGTTGTTTTTCGTGATGCACGCTACAGCAATTTAGCATATTCAAAAAATAATTATAAAAAACTAATCGGACAGGGTACTTCTATTGGGGAAATTGTTCACGCAAGAGATATATTTCTGGATAAAGCATTCCGTACGGAAAATGGAAGACAGTCTTATTATCAGGCAACTTTTGAAGCAATTGATGAAGTGCAGAACTATTTTCAGGAATTAGAAGGAACGGCTTTTCAGCAGATTTTAGATGGTGAAGAGGGAAGTCTTTGGCAGGCATTTGAAGAATTTGCCAAAGATCCGTCTAATATGGCGGCGCAGAACCTTGTGATTCAAAAAGCAAGCTTATTTGTTTCACGATCGCAGACTGTATTTAAAGGGCTGATGAATTATCAGAATACGGTAAATGTACAGATTTCAAATGATATAGATAAGATTAATCAATATATAGAGCAGATATATAACCTGAATGTACAGATTCAAAGTATAGAATCAGGCGGCCGTGAAACAGCGATGAATGAGCGTGATGCAAGAGATTATGCATTGGATCAGCTGAGCAAATTCGGTAATGTATTATATGAGGAAAGAGCAAATGGAAGTGTCACCGTTAAATTTGAAGGTGAACTAGTGGCCGATGACGTTTTTTACTTTACAATGGGGAAAAAAACAGATCGCATGACCGGATTTGTTACACCGTATTGGCCACATCTGACAAATGAAGAACGTGGCAAATATGCAGAAGTGTTTGATTTTTCTCAGAAAATTTGTACGGAATTTAATACGGATATTGGAGAATTAAAGGCTTTGGTGCAGGCCAGAGGCGAGATGGTATCTAATTTTAACCATATTTTAAATGCGGATCCGGATAAGTACGATGCCTCAGTCGGATTATCTGTGATACAAAATACGCAAGCTGAGTTTGACCAGCTGGTGCATGGAATCATTACGCAGATTAATGATCTTCTTGCTCCAAATAAGAAAATGGATGAACTGATTGTCGAAAATGAAGACGGTTCTTATTCCAGATATCGTAATGTAAAAGTATTAGATGAAGATAACTGCTGTGTAGGTGAAGATGGAAAGAAGCCTCCGCAGGAATTATTCACAAGATCCGGTTGCGAACGTTATCGGACAGTTAAAGCATTTGATAAAAACACCGGCGAGTGGCGGGATTTTTATATTTATAATGAGGAAGATGTTGACGACACAATGACATATTACGCGAATAATGGAAAGACCTATCGTGTGTTTAATCCTCAGAATACGTCAGTTGCCACAGTTATTCCTAAAAAAGATGCACAGGGAAATGCATTATTTAATCCGGATGGAAGTCTGAATATTGATAGTGTAATCAATGAAGAACCATATACACCATGGAATAAAAAAGGAAATGAAAAATATTTGAAAAGTCAAATTAATGGTCAGTGGGTTCTCAATGAAGACTATTATTTCGATACTTCTAAACAGTATACTTGTTTGGAAGTTGGCGTCAATTATGAGTTGTTAAAACATATAAAAAATATACCACATGTGCACCAAAATAATGATATTGCGCATGATATGGCATTGAAGCTGGCAAGTTTATGGGATAACACAACATTGTCAATTAATCCGCGTTTTACGAATGTAAAATACACGTATAGTGAATATTATAAAGAAATGGTTGGAGAAATTGGTATTATCGGTTCTGTATATGAATCTACAGCTGAAAAACTGGAAGGGACGGTATCAGCAGTAGAAAATCAGCGTAACGAGGTGATCGGTGTATCCTCAGACGAAGAATTGACCAGAATGATTAAGTATCAGAATGCTTATAATGCTTCCAGCCGTTATATCCAAACGGTCAGTGATATGATAGAGATGCTCGTAACAGGGCTTTAAAGATATGAGGTGAGTATATGAGTTCTACATTTTTCGGATTAAATATCGGCTGGTCTGCATTAAATGCATTCTCAGCCTCTATCAATACAACAGCGAATAACGTATCCAATGCAAATACGCCAGGCTACAGCAAGCAGGTTGTCAATCTGGTGGCAAAAGCCTCTCTGAGAAATTATACGTATGGTACGCTTGGAAGCGGTGTGGATGCGGATTCTATTTCACAGCTGCGCAACACTTATTATGATGTAAAGTACTGGACGAATAACAGTAATGTCGGGCAATATGAAAAGAAAGGGTATTATATGGCGCAGATCGAAAATCTTTATCGGGACGATCAGGAGGAGAGCGCTACGGGGTTTGCATCTATTTATAAGGAGATGTTTAATACACTTGATTCTTTAAAAGGAGACGGCTCAGAATTATATATTCGTAATCAGTTTATAAATAATGCACAAAGTTTGATGGAATATTTTAACAATATGTCCGGTCATTTGAAAACACTGCAATCTGACTGCAATCAGGAAGTACGCGCATTAGTAAGCCAAATCAATTCGTATGCGCAAAAAATTTCCATTATTAACGATAAGATCAATACAATAGAAATTCAGGGAAGAAGAGCCAATGAGCTGCGTGACCAGAGAGCTTATTTGTTAGATGAGCTTTCAAAAATTGTTCCGATTGAAACGGAAGAAACGCAGGTTCTTAATAGCAATGATCCAGATATGTACGTAGGAGGCACGCTTTTCCGTGTTCGCGTGGAAGGTCAGCTGCTGGTAGACGGTAGTGATTATAATCCTTTGGAATGTTATACACGTGAGGAAAAAGTGAACCAGAATGATATTGATGGATTGTATGATATCCGTTGGTCACATACAGGTAATGAATTTAATGCTTCTTCTGATACAATGTCGGGTGAATTAAAAGCAGTATTAAATATCCGTGATGGGAATAATAAAGAAAATCTTCAGGGAACATTATCTAAAGTAGATGCAGGCGGTTCTAAAATCTATATTACGGATCCGAATATTACATCGGTGGAAGCAATGAATATGCCGGATAGCGGCTATATTACAATTGCAAACCGTACTTATACGTATTCCAGATTTGAAATGACAGTTGCGAAAGATAAGAATGGCAAAGAAACATGTACTTATATGTTTGAGATGGAAAATACGGATATGACTTCTTTAGCAGGCAAGACCGGAAGAGAAGTAAGCATTGGCCGTCCAATTGATGCACGCGGCATTCCATATTATATGACGCAAATGAATGAATTTTTACGTTCATTTTGTCGAAAATTTAACGACATGCAGATCTATGGAAAAGGCGACGGAACGACAAAATTGGATGGTACGCAAGTGACAGATCGTTATACGATTGATGCTGCAGGCAATGTAATTCCAGAAGAGTTTAAATATAAAGACGGTGGTGCAGATACACAAGGGAATCAGATGGGAGCATTTTTCGTTTCTATTAAGACAGATGGAACAGAAAATGCATTTTTAGATACGAAAAAGGCAGATGGAGACAAAGGTACAGTAACAACCTACAAATCGGATGCAAAGGGCGGAAATTATTATCAGATGACTGCGGGCAATGTGACCGTAAATGATAAAAGTATGAAAGACCCAAATTATTTTGCAACATCAACACGTACAGATACAGATGAAAGTGAAACAGGAATCGTGGATATGATGTTGGAACTGCAGTCAAAAACAGTGATTTACCGCGGTTCCGGCGGAAATCAGTTTTTAGAGTATATTGTAACGGATATTACCGTAGACAGGCAGGAAGCAGATATTTTAAGTTCTAATTATGGTGATATTGGCAATACGATAGATACTTATCGAATGTCAATATCAAGTGTGGATGAAGATGAAGAAGGCATGGACATTGTAAAATTCCAGAACGCATATAATCTGGCATCCAAGATTATCTCAACGATGAACGAGATGTATGATCGTCTGATCACACAGACCGGCGTATAAAGGAGGGGACAGTTATGATGCGAGTAACAAATTCCATGATCGTGAAACGGACAAAATCTAATATTAATGCAAACAGAGCGAACGTGGATCATACAAATAACCAGATGTCTATTCAGAAAAAAATTACAAAGCCTTCGGATAATCCTATTATTGCCATTCGTGCATTGCGTCTGCGCAGTACATTGAGTACAATCACGCAGTATTATGATAATAATATTCCGGATACAGAGTCCTGGATGGAATGTACGCAGACAGCAATGATTAATATGAAAGATTTGATATCAGATGCTCATAAGCAGGCTGTTTATGGAACAAACGATCCTCTGCAGCCGGAAAATCGTGAAGCTATTTTAAAAGAACTGCAGTCATTGCAGCAGCAAATTTACTGTGAAGGCAATGCAGATTATGACCAGAGGACGATATTTACGGGATATAAGACAAATCAAAATGTGACATTTATGAACACTGCTGAAGCAAAGGCAGAACACTATAAAATTACAGAAACATTTGATTTTAAGCAAATAGAAAAAAAAGAGTATTACCAGGGAAGATTTGACGATACATCCAATACAACGATGTTAGGTGATCCAAATGCAAATCCTCCTGTTCCTCCAGCTAATATTCCAGTATTTGATGATGTACAGTTAAACAGACTGCGGTTATCTTATGATGAAATTACCGCAGATGAAAATTCGTTAAGCATTACTTATACAGACAGCGCTACAGGTGCAAAGAGCACAATGACGATGTCAGCAGATGGAAAGACTGTCAGCATAGACGGTTGTACATTCACAATGGGACTGGATACATCAGTCACTCCGAACAGACAGGTAATATCTGTAAATGCGCCAAGCGGATATACCGCTGTGCCAAGCCAGCTTCCGGCAACCGGAAATCTGGCGGATGGCAGCGCGTATACAACACAGTTATACAAAAATTCAGATTATGATTTTACAAATCCGGCTGCTCCTGTTCCGCTGCCAGGCATTACTGCGGAACCTCCAAAATCGTTGTCGGTAAATTACTCGAATACTTCGCCGGAGCTTACAGCAAATGTAAATGGTCAAACGCTTGTATATAAAGTCAGAGATACGGCAGATCTTAGAACAAATGGCTACGATATCGCAGATAATGAAATAGTATTCGATCATGCAAGCGGAGAGTTAATCTTTACAGATAAAACAGCAGAAATTTTTGACGCAGGAAAAGCATCTTTTTCATTCACTTATGACAAAAATGGATTTGAGGAAGGGGAACTGCATCCGGAATACTTTTTCAATTGTACAAGATACATGTCTGAGAGAGATGATATTGTATATGAAAATTTTGATGAAAATGGTGAATGGATTACACAGGCGATTAAATATAATATAGCGAATGGACAGCAAATGCAGATTAATACTGAAGCAAGAGATGTTTTTGATCCGAATATCCGTCGGGACATTACAGAATTGATCGATGTTGTACAGTATGCGATTTCAGCAAATAAAATTGTAGATGAGATTGAGGCAAAGATAAAGACAGCGGATCCTGCTGATGCAGAACAGCTCAACAAATGGCTGGATGCGGCAAAAAAACAGCGTGATTATGCAAACCAAAGTATGCATGATACCTACAGCTCTTATATTTCCAAATTTCAGGGATATTTAGATGATATTAATCTTGGAATTACTAATCTGGGCGGCCGTCAGGCACGTGTAGAGCTGACGAAAAATCGGATGAGCGTGCAGAAATCTACTTTTAAAGAATTAAAATCCATCAATGAGGACATGGATTTGTCAGATCTTGTTATTAATTATACAGCCGCTTCTGTGGCATATCAGGCGGCGCTGCAGTCTGCTGCTAAGATTGGCAAAATGACGCTGCTCGATTTTATTTAAAAGGAGTATAAGAATGAAGGCAAATACAAGATTATTTGGTGAGATAGATATCAAAGAGGATAAAATCATCAAATTAAAAGAAGGTATCATAGGTTTTCCGGATCTGCAAAATTTTACACTCATTTATGATGAAGAAAAAGAAGGAAAGGGAAGTATTAAGTGGCTGCAGTCTATGGATGATCCGTCATTTGCACTGCCTGTTATTAATCCACTGGACGTAAAGCCGGATTATCAGATGCTCGTCAATGAAGAAGGACTGGAATCGCTTGGGAAGATGACAGAAGAAAATACGTTTATTCTCGTTACGATTACTGTTCCAGAAAAAATTGAAGAAATGTCTGTGAATCTGAAAGCTCCATTTGTAATTAACACAGATAATTTACAGGGCGCTCAGATGATAGTGGAAGATGACTATCCGATCAAATATAAAATCTATGAGATCTTAAATAAAAAGAAAGCAGGTGAGTAGATATGCTGGCTTTGACCAGAAAAAAAGGGGAAGCATTGATGCTGAACAATAACATTGAAGTCACGATCCTGGAAATCCGTGGCGATCAGGTGAAAATAGGCGTATCTGCTCCAAAGGAAGTACCAATCTATCGAAAAGAAGTACATTTACAGATACAAAAAGAAAACGAAGCAGCGGCAAGTGAAGCCAATTTAAAGGCATTAAAAATGTTTTCTGAGGAAAATTAAGGTGTGTTTCAGATCCGGCTGGGTAAACTGTATGCAGCAAAGCAGTTTTTTGTTCAGCCGGATTTGTGTGCATACAAATAGAATGTAACGAAAAGCCTTCATCATAAGCTAATGATTTATAGATTTTTACCGATATATACAGCAAACGAAAAGCAGCAATGTCAAAGCAATTAGTAGATACAAAAGTATTCACAAGGAGGTGGAGAAGATGGCGATTGAAGCAATGAAAGCGGCTGCGGTGACTTATCAGGGAAGTGTGTCAGGTGCAGCAAAGCCGGTTCAGGTAAAAGATTCTGTAAAGACGGAAAAATCTGCTTCAGAAGCTGAAGGCAGCAAACCAGCAGCCAGCATGACAGAAGAGCCGATTGTAAAGCCTATGCAGCCTGTCCGGGGAAAACCAGAAGACAGAGCTGACCAGGAGACAGAAAGCGGCAATGGCCACCAGACAAGCAGACAGCTCCAGCAGGCTGTAGAGAAGCTGAGAAAGAATATGATGGCTCAGACAGAAGCAGTCTTTGGCATTCACGAAGGGACAAATCGTGTAATGATTAAAATTGTAGACAAAGATTCTAAAGACGTGATTAAAGAATATCCGCCGGAAGAGACGCTGGACATGATACAAAAAGTCTGGGAAATGGCTGGAATTATGGTTGATGAAAAGGGTTAAGGAGGTAGAGTAATATGACAATTCGAGTGACTGGGCTGAATTCAGGTCTGGATACAGATTCCATTATCAAAGAACTGGTTTCGGCATACAGAACAAAAGGAGATAAGTTAAAAAAGCAGCAGACAAAAGTGTCCTGGACACAAGATAAATGGAAAAGCTTGAATGCAAAAGTATTGAATTTATATAAATCTTTGGATAATCTGCGTTTTACTTCCGGATATAATATAAAGAAAACAACTGTTTCAGATACGACAAAGGCAACGGTAACCGCAGGGAAGAATGCAGTAAACGGTACACAGACGCTTAGCATATCACAGACGGCAAAAGGCGGATATCTGACCGGAGATCAGATTAAGAACAATAAAAGAGGAAGTTCTGCGAAGTTAAATTATCTGGATCGTAGTTTTACAGGTTCGGGAACATTCCGTATTACCGGAAACGGGGTCAGCAAAGATATTGAACTGAATGAGACAGATACGATCGATGATTTTATCAATAAAATTAATGATTCCGGCACAGGAGTAAAGGCTTCTTACGATGCTGAAAATCAAAGAATATTTATTGCATCGAAAGCTACCGGTACAGAAAATGATTTTTCTCTTGTAGGAATGGATGCAAATGGTGCAAAGGCATTGCATGCATTAGGTGTGAATGCTGCTTCATCAGAAGTAATAGATGAATGGACAAAATATGATAAAGGCAGTCTTGCAGCTACGCAGGCTAACCTGGAAACGGAAATAGCAAAACTTGTACAGCTGAAAAAGGACCAGGCAGACAAAAATCAGGATATTAAAGATATACAGACTAAAAATACCGAAATATCAGGCGCAATCAATTATTACAAAGCATATGACAATAAGCAGGCTGTATTGGAACTTAATAATATGGATGCAACAAGAGCATCATATTTGTCACAGCTTGCAAATATGTCTGACGCCGATAGAAATAAGACATATGTTGATGATGGTACCGGAAAACTGGTTGAAGGTACGGCAGGACAGCCTGGTTCAATGAAAGGTTCGGATCTTTACGACAAAATAATGACTGACAGCGGCATTGACCGGTATGAAAATAAAAAGGATGAGAATGGTAACGATGTTCTGGATAAGAACGGAAATCCGGTTCAGGTAGAAACAGCGATCTATCAGAAAATTAAAGCATATGACAGCAATAAAAAGGCTGTGGATGCGTATGAAGATCCGGCAGCGGGTAATAGTGCGTATGTATTGCCAGTGGGGGCAACCAGTGCAGATGCAGCCATTATGGCAAAGGATTATGCGAAAATTATTGAGAAAAATAATCTCGATATAGAAGATTTGCAAAACGATATATTAGATAATGAAGAAAAAATAAAAGATTATCATTTATTGGATGGTGCAAATGTTACAAAAGATATGACGGCTGCAGAAATCAGTGCGCATGCGCAAAAGCTTGCACAGCAGGTAGATTATTTCAAAAATAACTATGACAGTTCACTCGTTAACGGTAATAAAGAAGCCGCTACAGATGCAGAAATTTTGTTAAACGGCGTTAAATTTACGTCATCGTCAAATACATTTAATATTAACGGATTAACCATCCAGACAAATGCAAAAACAACTGAAGATATCACAATTACGACAGCTACAGATACACAGGGACTTTATGACAAGATTAAAGACTTCTTTTCCGAGTATAACAGTGTTATTGGTGAAATGGCTTCCTTGTACAATGCAGAGTCAGCAAAAGGTTATGAGCCGTTAACATCGGAAGAAAAAGAAGCGCTGTCAGAATCAGATATAGCAGAGTGGGAAAAGAAGGTAAAAGGTTCTTTGCTTCGCCGTGACAGTACGCTGGGAAGTTTGATTACAGCAATGACTTCTGCGATGCAGACAGTAACTGAGATCGGTGATAAGAAATACAGCCTTGCTACGTTGGGAATTAAGACAGGAAATTATTTCAATACAACTGCAGCTACAAGAAATCTGTTCCATATCGACGGAGATCCGGATGACGATACGACATCTGCGAATACAGATAAGCTTATGGAAATGCTGAACACAGATCCGGATAAAGTTGTTGAAATTATGAGAAATGTGACCAGCAACTTATATGATAATCTGAATGATAAGATGACGAGCACAACGTTGCGTTCTTATCAGTCTATTTACAACGACAAAGCGATGGCACAGACTTACAGCGATTATACAAAGAAGATCAGTGCATGGGAAGATAAAGTAACAGCAATTGAAGATTCTTACTATAAAAAATTTGCAGCGATGGAGACTGCATTAGCAAAACTGCAGAGCCAGCAGTCTGCATTTGCAGGAATGCTTGGTTCATAATAAAATAAAGTTACAGTTTTGCTTAAAGCAGAACTGTAACAAATCAATATCTTTAGATCACGGAGGACTAGGATGTTAACAAATAGCGGATATGCAGCATATGCAAATAATAAAGTCATGACAGCTTCGAAAGCAGATCTTACGCTGATGCTGTATGAAGGAGCAATTAAATTCTGTAATATAGCAATTGTTGCAATCAAAGAACACGATATTCAAAAGGCGCATACGAATATTATAAAAGTAGAACGGATTATTGAAGAATTTCAGTCTACACTTAATTTTAAATATCCGGTTGCGAAGGATTTTGATAATGTATATCAATACCTTCAGGAATGTCTCAGAAAAGCAAATATCAAAAAAGATGAAAAATTACTGGAAGAAGTACTCAAACATCTGCGTACGATGCGTGATACATGGAAAGAAGTTATGAGAAAGAACGCAAGTGTATAGAAGCAGCAGATCAGCTTGTCCGAATTGTTACATGCGGACAGAACTTTTGGTAGATTTTGAATGGAGAAGTGCCAGGTCAGTTTAATCTGAACTGTTGCATTTGGAAAGGTGTTGGTATGTCAGAAGAAAATTATCTGGATATCCTGGAACAAAGTTTGAAAAAGAAGCTGGGAATCCTGAATCAAATACGGGAAAAAAATGAACAGCAGCGTATTTTGCTATTAGATCAGGAGTTAGCACCCGAGGATTTTGAAGAAAATATTAACACCAAGGCGGCTTTGGTAGATCAATTGGAGCTGCTGGACCAGGGATTTGAGGAGATCTATGCCCGTATCCGTAAGCAGCTGGACGCGGGAAAAGAACAATATAAAGTGCAGATTCAAAGGCTTCAGGAGCTGATTCGTCAGGTAACGGCTGTTGGCAACAGTATCCAGGCAGAAGAGCAGCGTAACTATAAGCTGGCGCAGGAAAAATTTGAGTCTGTGAAAAAACAGGTGCGCGAGGTAAAGGCAAGTCATAAAGCAGTCAGCCAGTATTACCGCAATATGACTAAGACACAGTACGTAGATGCACAGTTTTTGGACAATAAAAAGTAAAGAAAAAAATTGAAATTATCTATAAAGTATTCAAAGTTACATCCGATATATAATACAAGTAAACAAGATAACAATTGTTACTTGAAAGCAGAAGTCTGAATGGAGCGTACGGCCAGTCAGGCAGACGCGCGAAACAAATAAAAATAGCACATGCATCATGGAAGATGCATTATATTCAAGGAGGAAAATTATGGTAGTACAGCACAATCTTACAGCAATGAATGCTAACAGACAGTTAGGCGTAACAACATCTGCACAGGCAAAATCTACAGAAAAATTATCTTCTGGTTACAGAATCAACCGCGCAGGCGATGACGCTGCAGGCTTAACAATTTCTGAAAAAATGAGAAGCCAGATCAGAGGTCTTAACAAAGCTTCTACAAATGCACAGGATGGTGTATCTTTAATCCAGGTTGCAGAAGGTGCGTTAGCTGAAACACATTCTATCTTACAGCGTATGAACGAATTAGCTACTCAGGCAGCTAATGACACAAATACAACTATTGATAGAAATGCTGTTCAGAAAGAGATCAATCAGTTAGTATCTGAAATCGACAGAATTCAGTCTACAACACAGTTCAATACAATGAACCTGATTGATGGTACTTTCACAGGCAAGAATCTTCAGGTTGGTTCCTTAAGTGGTCAGGCAATTGGTATCTCTATCAGCAATATGAACGCAAGTACATTGAAAGTAACTGATATGAGTGTTGCTTCTTATTCATCTGCTGGTAGCGCAATGGATAAGATTCAGAGCGCTATTAACATGGTATCTGAACAGCGTTCATACTTAGGTGCATTACAGAACAGATTAGAGCACACAATTGCTAACCTGGATAATATTTCTGAGAATACACAGGCTGCTGAATCTCGTCTTCGTGATACAGATATGGCTGATGAAATGGTTGAATACAGCAAGAACAATATTCTTGCTCAGGCTGGCCAGTCTATGCTTGCTCAGGCTAATCAGTCTAACCAGGGTGTTTTATCCTTACTGGGTTAATTATAGCGACTATCATAAAAATAAGACCGGATTTCCGGTCTTATTTTTTTATGAAAATACAATTGCTAAAATAGATTGAAAGCATTTTTCAAAGCTGTGATTTTGCAAGACTTTGCGGTGCCCATTTTGAGCGATTTCTTTGCGTTCCTGTTCATGTGTCAAATAATAATCAATTTTCGAAAGCAGATCGTCTGTGTCTGTATAATATACAAAGTCTTCATCCGGAATAAAATAATCTAAAAAATCTGCCTGAAAATTAGTCAGCAGAAAACCTCCGGCGCCTAAAATATCCATGGCACGCAGTGGAATGCCGGATTGAATGCTTTTTAATGTAATATTCAGATTAATTTTGCTGTTCGCAAATATATATGGCATTTCCGCATAATAATCAGCAGCGCCCATATTTTGTACGTGTGGGATTTTAAATTCTTTATTTAAAGTAAATAATTTTAGCGGAAACCGTTCCGATATCGCTGTAAGCAGACGGATGCGTTCCATCGATGTAATTTTTCGGCAAAGATAATAATTGGCATAAATATATTCCGGTGTTTCAATTCCATAACGATCATTTGCATATGGAGATACACGTAACAGTTCATCCAGAATTTTTTTAGAAGAAAGAACTGTTTCTAAAAAATTAAATCCATATATTTTCAGCTGCGCTTCCATAATGGCATCTAAAAAGCCTTTTGTGTAGTCATTGACGTTTGCAAGTCGATCAAAAAAGTTATGGTCTTCGTTATAAAGAGATCCTACAAATGATACATCACACGTTAATTTTTCCCGGTTAAATTCTTTTTTACTTAAATAATCAATAATAGTGCCATTTACAGGCAATGTGATATAATAGACCGTTGGAATGCCCATATTGTGTAGTTTTAGATATTCCTGCTTATCAAAAATAAATACATAATTTGTAGGGTAGATAAGAGTATAAGAATATAAAGGTACAAAAGGGCTGTCATAAATAATCGATATATAAGGAATATCATGCTGTTTGCAGTTTTCTGCAACTACGGGATAAAAGTTAAAGGAAAAACAAAAAGTAAACTTTTTATCGGCAACAATCTCTGCAAATGCTTCGTTATATTCCTTACTGATCCGTTCTTGAAAATGTTTGTGTGAGAACATAGTAAGTTTGTAACCCATTTGTTCCAAAGTAAAGACAGCATCTGCTTTTCCAAAACATCCCCAATCAATAAATAATACTTCCATTTTGTCCTCCTTATGAAAATGCAAGCGTTAACATTTGTTCCAAACGGATTTGATAAGTATGCTGCGATACAGCTTTTTCAAATCCATTGTGTGCTATTTCTTTTCGTTCTGATTCATGTGACAAATAGTAACTGCATTTTTCAGATAGATCTTCAATACTATCATATACGATCAAATCTTCACCAGGCACAAATAATTCAGCAAGTTCTGTTTGATAATTGGTGAGCAGAAAGCCGCCGCAGCCGAGAATATCAAATACTCTGAGCGGAATTCCACTGCGGATTCCCTTAGAAGTGATATTCAAATTGATACAGCTGTTGTGAAAGATCAGAGGCATTTCTTCCATTGTTTTAGCAAGTCCCCGGTTGTGAATGTGTGTAAGGGCAGACGTATCACTGGCAGTATATAAGTCGACAGCATATTTTTTGGAGAGGTATTCCATCGTGCGGACACGCTCTACAGCTGAGATTTTACTGCTGATATATAGCTGCGCAACAATCTTGCGGTCTGTCAGATGTGAATCATAGGGAGGATAATAAAATCCTGGCAAATGCTGTTTGAACTGGTCAATAATATCATCAGTTAATAAATCTTCAATCAAAAATCCTCCATAAATAAGAATTTGGGATTCAATCAGTCCATCCAGATAACCGGATAAATATGCCGGAGCATCTGTCAGTTTGTCATAAGGACATTTTTCTGTATATAAAGAACCTACAAAAGAAATGTCAGAGGAAAAATGGTTATGTAATTCGGTTGAAGCAGACTGAATGACCTGTTGTTTGGAAGCGATATTGACTGCTAACGGAAGATGAAATACATGATCCGGATTAAGAGGTAATATTTCGTTATACTGCGCCCGATCAAATAAGAAAATGCGGTTGCATGGATGTTCGATAGATGCAGAAAATAATTCCATGACCGGGGAGTCTACGGACCAGCATAGATATGGCAGTTTAAATATCTGACAGACATCACTTAAATATGGAAAAAAGTTAATACTGAAGACAAAATCAACAGGTTCATCAAACAGCTGTTTGGTAATAAATTGAACACATTCGCTGGGAAGCAGCGATTTGTTTGACACCTCTTCGGTCATTTCGATAATTGTATGTCCAAGTTCCTGAAAGCCAGCGATAATATCCGGCTCACAGATACTTCCATATCGGTAGAATAAGAGTTTCATCAGGTATCCTCCTTGATTGTATTTAATATCTGACTTAGTTGATGTTCATAGGAAAAATGGTCGCGGACTTTTTGATATCCATTTATAGCGATTCTGACACGTTCATTTTCATGCTGCAGATAATAAAATGCTTTATCTTTTAACTCTGTTAAATCATGAAATACTTCCAAATCTGTTCCAATTGCAAAATGATCTTCCAGTTCTTTTTGATAGTTCGTTAATACAAATCCTCCGCATCCCATAATATCTAATATGCGCTGAGGAATTCCTGTTTCAATGGAAGGCAGCGTAATATTTAGATTCACTTTGCTTAAGTAAAATATTTTGTTCATATCAGTATGATAATTTACACTTGGATGAAAGTGAATATTTTGCAAAAAGGAACTGTCACTTGATGTATATAAATGAACAGAAAATGATTCCGCCAAAGTATTTAATACAGTAATACGGTCAATCTCAGCCAGCTTTCTGGATAATAAAGCAATTCCATAAAAGAGATCGGTATCCATATCCATGCATGCCCGGTTGTCAGTATCAAAATGCTGCTGTATATAATCACATACTTTTTTGGAAACACGCGGCCAGGGTTTTGGATTTGACCAATTGCAAATATTTTGAAGCAAGTAGAGCTTAAATTCGTTTTTGATATCTTCCGGCAATGCTCCGATTATCATATTATACGGATTGTTTTCATATAAGCTTCCAATAAAAGAAATGTCGCAGGCATAATTTTGCTCGTCCTGAGCGGTAATGTCTATGGAACCTGTACGTTCCGTATTTGTGGCCATAGGAAGATAGTACAGATGTGGAAGGTCTTGTTCTGAAAAATATTCATATTCACACCGGTCAAAAATGAAAAGATAATTGCATGGATTACGGACTGCCCGGTGAAATAGTGTAACAAGCGGAGAGTCATAAATCCAGCAAACATATTTCATGTGGTATTTTTCACACAAATCAGATATTTCTGGTACAAAAAGATAGGAAATCAGACAGTCAAAATGGTTTGTGGAAAGATAGTGGTCCAGTGATTCAAACGTTTCTTTCTCAGGATTTAGAGGATCAAACACATAACTGTCATAGATAGTAACTGATTCGTTCATATGTACAAGCGACCATGGAAGATCAGAACTGCTTCCCATGACAGGAATATATAAAAAAAACATAGTAAACCTCCAATGAATTATGCTATAATAAACAGTATATCATAATTAGGAACTGACAGCAAATTATTTGCGGTCAGTTCTATGGAAGAATATTTGTACAGGAATAAAAAAGGATTTGACTGAATGAATGGATATGATTCAGAAATAGAACAAGAAAAAAGGCTAATAGCAGAAAAAGAACAGCTATATAATGAAAATTATCCTAATTACAAAAAATTGAT
The DNA here is from genome assembly GCA_910584345.1 of uncultured Eubacterium sp. Lineage (GTDB taxonomy): Bacteria > Bacillota > Clostridia > Lachnospirales > Lachnospiraceae > Eubacterium_J. The sequence goes on from CAJTZX010000008.1 coordinate 75,497, forward strand.
AGAACAATGTATGAGGGAAGAGCGTTATCATGATATTACAACATTGTTTGAACAAAAAGATGTGTTAGAACTTGCGCAAATAGATAATGATTTTGCAGTTTTAAATATTATTGTGAACATTTATCGGATGGAGCTGAATGAACAGACAACAGAGCATATATGGGATCATATGCATACGATGGATGATATGATTTCTTTTTATTTAAGACTAAAAATGTATTTGTGGCGATTCGAATTTACCGAGGATCAGACAAGCTTTTTGAAATATGTGTCAGAACAAAAGATCACAATTCCATGTGTGAAATGGCTGATCCATACATCATCGTTCCATAAGGCTGATACGGTATATAAGATTGCTGTATGGTACAAAGAGCGGCAATATTTTGTTCAGGCATTTCAAATGATACTTTATTTAAATGAACTTAGCAGTGAAAAGGAACTGATTTATTGTGAAATGGCAGATATCTATATAGAGCTGCATGAGTATGAGGCAGCTTGTGAATGTATAAAAAAGATACAGTATCCGACAAAGCTGCTGGAACAGTATAAGCAAAGATGGGGTGGCAGTTTGGAATAAGCCGGTTGTTGTATCATGAGGGATTGTTTATGTCTGAAAATAAAATAATAAATAACAATAAAATATGTTTTATCATGTGTACAAATCATGAGTTATATGAAAAAGAATGTATGTATTATATTCAAAGGCTTCATGTTCCAAAAGGCTATGACGTAGAGGTCTTAACGGTTAGGGAAGCGGAATCTATGACAGCAGGCTATAATTGTGCAATGCAGCAGTCGAACGCTAAATATAAGATATATTTACATCAGGATGTATTTATTATTTATAAGAACTTTTTATCAGAGATTATACGGATCTTTTTAGATGACAAAGTAGGAATGATTGGCATTGTCGGAAGCTTAAACATAGAAGAGAGTTCTGTTATGTGGTATAGTGACAGGGTGGGGATGCTTCATTCAAATAGCGTATATAAAGCTGACTCTTATTTGTTTGGAAAAGTATCGGGAACATATCAGGAAGTAAGCGCAGTAGACGGACTTTTGATTGCGACGCAATATGATGTACCATGGCGTGAAGATTTGTTTAAAAACTGGGATTTTTACGATCTTTCACAAAGTATGGAATTTCGCAAAAGAGGGTATAAAATTGTTGTCCCGTTTACAGACAGCCCATGGTGTATCCATGATGATGGGATATTATCTTTAGGTAATTATTATAAGGAAAGGAATGTGTATTTGAAAGAATATGGGGACAAATAAACAAAACGAGTTTCTTGGTACAGAACAGGATGCACTTCGTCAGGAAGAAAAAGAAGAAAAATGGCAGAAAGAATATGGAGAAAAGCTCCCTTATGTAGTAGAACAAATGAATCTGCTGTTGGCAAATGGAAGCAGAGATGCTCTGATGATTTTAAAAAGTATGTTTTTGCCGGGTGAATTGTTTGATAATTATAAGCATAAAGATGTTTTTGCCGGTATGTACATTGTAATGTGCATTTGGGAAAAAGAAAATGAGAGAGGGACAGAACCGACAATATTACAGCGTAAACGTACGGTAGATGAACTGATTGATTATTTGTTTCAGTTAAAAATGATATTATACCGTCTGGACTTTGAGGTAGAGGCGGAGGAGACATCAAAAGAGTTTGCATTATTTATACAGCGGCATCATACGTCTATGGAAACATTGGAAATTATGATAACAACATCTGTTATGAGACCACTGAGTCTTTCGTTAAAATTGGAGGCATTATTTGACAACATAGGATTAAAAGAAAATGAAATTTTTATGCTGCAATTGATTGAAAGATATTGGAAGGGCAATTACAGAATACAGCGTAAATTAAATTCATATGGAATGATGTCTTTGAAACAATTGAATGACCTTCCAAAACAGAATATGGAAGTGTTCATTGAACTTCAGGAATTAATGTGGAAATTTTTATATAAGGAAACCGGAAGCGATAAAGAGATTGCTTATTATCTGAAACAACACAGAGTAGAAGATGTATTGTGGAGATTTTTGCTGGAGTTGGATGGGGTTAAGGAGATCGAATATTATTTGTTGATCGTGAATGCATTATTAGAAGAAAGAGTCTTTGACAAAGCAGTATTGGTCATGGAGTTTATCATTGAAAAAAAACCTGAATATGAACCTGCGGCTCAGTTATTAGAAGGAATTAAAAAAAGTATCAGAGTCGAATAATAGAAAAAGCGAATAGAAAACAATATCAGAGTCGGATAACGGAAAAAGCGTATAGAAAAATATCAAAAATGGAGAAGATTTTATGAGTTGTAATCCCAGGAAAATATGTTTTATAACATGTGTGAATAATGAAAAATATGAAGAAGAAGAGAAAAAATATCTAAAGCATTTATATGTGCCAAAGGGATATGAGATAGAAACATGCTTTATAAAAGATGCCCGTTCTATGGCGGCAGGATATAATATTGGCATGAAACAAAGTGATGCTAAATATAAAGTATATTTGCATCAGGATGTTTTTATCGTTCATCGATATTTTATACGCGACATACTCTCCATTTTTCAAAAAAGTGAAATAGGCATGATAGGGATGGTTGGTAGTAAAAAACTGCCGGAAAATGCAATTATGTGGGATGGGCCAAGAATCGGAAAATTGTATGCAAATATTACATATAAATCTACAGAAAGTGTTTTAGGTGAAGTAAAAGGATCATGGGAAAACGTTGAAGCGATCGATGGTTTTTTAATGGCGACACAGTATGACTTACCATGGAGAGAAGATCTGTTTACTGAATGGGATTTTTATGATATCTCACAAAGTATGGAGTTTATACGCAGAGGATATCAAGTGGTTGTACCAAACCAAACGCAAGCATGGTGCATTCATGATAATGGATTTTATAATTTAAAAAATTATTTTCGCAACAGAAAGAAATTTAAAAAGGAATACATGACATAAAAATATTAGGAGTTTCAGCATGAATGTAAAAATATTTACAATGACCCATAAAAAATTTGATGAACCGAAAGATTCCATTTATGTTCCGCTTCATGTAGGACGCGCGGCAGCTAAAGACTTAGGGTATCTGGGAGATCATACAGGAACATCGATTTCGGAACGAAACAAGTATTATGGGGAACTGACAGGTGTATATTGGGTATGGAAAAATATACAAGACGTCGATATTGTCGGTATTTGTCATTACAGGCGTTATTTTTTGAATCAGGAAGGACATTTACTGGCACAAAAAGAGTATGAGATGATATGTAAAGAATATGATATTATGACCTCGAATGAATATAGCTCCGAGAAAAGCTGCAGGGAAAATTATGGGGAAGCACATAATATCCGCGATTTACTTTTAACAGAGGAGATTATAAAAGAAAAGTATCCGGATTATGCTGAAGAACTGGAATCTGTTTTATCAGGGAACAGCAGCTATTATGGAAATCTTATGGTAACGTCTAAAAAATTATTTGATAACTATGCACAATGGTTATTTGATATTTTTTTTGAACTGGAACATAGGATTGATGTATCATCATATGATTTGTATCATCAGCGCGTATATGGATTTCTTTCTGAACAATTATTGAAAGTATGGATTAAGAAACATCAATTAAAAGTGTATGAAGGACGGATAGGGATTACCGCTGAAAAAGCAGAAACCGTAGAATTTAAGCTTGCGATGGCACAACTGGTAAAAATGGGAAACATTACAGAAGCCAGAAAAATGTTTTATGATTATTTGAAAATACGACCGGATGTCCGGTTAGAATTATCTGATATCAGAAGGGAAATCCCAATGATTGAGCAGCTGCTATATATTGCTGAGCAGGAACAGGAAAGACATATTTCAGGGCTGAAACAGCAGGAACAAGAATTGAATGCATGGATCGGTCATTACCAGAAAGTACAGCATTGCCTTAGCAATTTTTCTTCTGGAAAGATTTTGGAGACAGATGTTTCTTATATTTTAGAAACGAATGTATCATGGGTTATGTGTAAAGTGATGATAATGAACGATATCGGAGGAATCATCACAGATCCTTCGAAAACGATACAGATTTTGTGTGAGATTTATTCTCATGCAGGAAAAGAAGAAGATTATCAGGGGCTTCAATAAATTGGAATGTAAAAGTTCAGACGGAATAATTAAAGATTAGGCAGTTTGTGCCGATATATAGGTTGTACTATTTTAAATAAACAGAAAGGGCGGTCTGGATGACCGGGTGTAAAGATCATGGAAGATAATCGGGCAGAGCAGAAAGAAGCATTGGAAACGCTGATGGAATTCAATACTCGTTTAGTTAAGAATATGGAAATTATTACGAAAGAATTGTCTGGAGCGCGTCTGGAAGATACGGATGCTTTTTTGGAAGATATTATTAAAGCAATGAATTGGGAGATTCAGGTTATGAATGGAACGATGGAATTGCTCAATGAAGGAAAACAGCGTATTGATAAAGAAGATTTTAACAGCAAAATTTTAACATTAACAGATGCAATTAATGCAAAAGACGATCAGAGGATGGCTGAAGGATTTAAAGAAGTTATTCCATTGTTTAAGCTTTTGGGTGAAAGTGCAAAAGAAGTAATTGCTTAGGAAGATGATGCAGGAGGATAGAATCAGGATATATATCCTGATTTCTTTCCTTCTGTATTGTTATCCTGCGAGAAGCGGATTCGATTTGTTTATTTCAGCTAATTATGGAACAGATCTTAGCAGCAGTAAGGGATCTTGGTCATTCAGCTGCATAATTTGAATGTCCAAAGGACTGATTTTAGCTTGAACATAAGGATTATCATATCCTCCATGTACTGTTTTCTTTTTTAATTCAGCCAGATTATTTAACATTTGAATCAGACTGCGTGTTTCATGATTTAAATGAGCTTTGATACAGATATTGACACCGTAAGAGTACATTTGCAGCAGTTCGTATTCGATTGCAGGCTGTATCCCGTGGTAATTAGGTAGACAAAATGTTTTATCATAAATATTTTTCATCGCTTCAAATATATTATAATAATATTTATCTGTCTGCAGGATTTTGGAGGCTGATGCTGGCTGATTTCGATAAAAATATAGGATTTCCTTTACATTACCGATAGATGTAGCTGTTGCAAATAAATAAGTTAAAAAATCTGCATCTTCTAATATCACATTCGAACGGAAACGCAATTTCAAATCCTGGAATAATTCTTTTCGGTATAATTTACTAAATAAATAACCGCCGCTTACGATAAGTTCCATGCGCTTTTTATCATCTAAAAAACCGGTTTGTTCATCAGCAGTATGTACAATGGCAAGATCGTTTTCCTGACGGTAGTATCCGCAGTCGATGATATCATATCCTGTCTGCACTGCAGCATGATATAATTTTTCATACATGGATGGCTCTGCCAGATCATCACTGTCCACAAATCCGATATATTGACCTCTGGCTGCTTCAATTCCCAAATTTCTTGCACCGCCTGGGCCCATATTTTCAGAAGAGTCTATAACATGAATAATTTCAGGAAATTGTGACTGGCATTGGCGGATGACAGATATACTATCATCTGTGGATGCATCGTTTATAACGATCACCTCTATTGGGACTGAGGGAATTAATGTTTGATGTACAAGGTTTCCGAGACATTCATTTAATATTTTAGATTGATTATATACTGGTACAATAACACTTATTTTAGGATTCATCTTAGTTTACTCTTTCCTTAGTCATTTTGAATTTTTTACTGAATAGTTTATCGGACAAATTGCTTTAAAAATTAGTTTTGAGTATACAATATTTTATAGTAAACGGGAATCATGAATATCTTGCGAAAATGTTGTCTTTCACATATAATTAATAATAGAATGTACTAAGGAGTGTACTGTTATAATGAAAAAATATCAGGACTTACAATTTATAGATGATTTTATGTTCTGTAAAGTCATGACGACGAATCCAGAGATTTGTAAACGTATTTTGAACATGATTTTAGGAAAAAAGGTGAAAAAAATTGTAATTCAAGGAGCACAACAGGCGATAAATATTACAGCAGGTTCAAAAGGGATTCGTATGGATGTGTATCTGGAGGATGAGGCAGAAACGGTATATGATTTAGAGATGCAAACTTCCGTAAAACCTTATTTGTCCAAGCGTCTGCGTTATTATCATGCTATGATTGATTTAAATCATCTGGAAAAGGGTATGGATTATGGGGATTTGCCGCATACAATTATTATATTTATATGTACATTTGACTATTTTGGAAAGCGGCTGCCGATATATTCTTTTGAAAACAGATGCATACAATTGCCAGAAATTATTATGGGTGATGAGACAGAAAAGATATTTGTAAATCCTGATAGTGACAGAGAAGGGTTAACCAAAGACTTTAATGCGTTCTTGGATTATTTGAATGGAAAGATAAATGAAAATAATTTTGTAGGAGATATAGAAAGAGCGGTAGAAAAAGCAAGAATGCATAAGGAATGGGAGGTTGAATATATGACATGGCAGGCTTTTGAAATGGATGCACGGCGTGAAGGGCGAGCAGAAGGGCGAGCAGAAGGACGAGCAGAGGGACGAGCAGAAGGAATTATAAAGAGCGGCCGTCGTCATTTATTTAGTGACGCGGTGATTATAGAAGATATAATGGCGGAAATAGGTTGCAATTATGCAGATGCGAAAAAAGCGCTGGAAGATTATGATCGATGATATTTTTATTTTGGGTTGTGGTATAAAAATAAAGAAGTTTTTTAAAGATTTTTGTGTATAAGTTCAAAAATAAGGAGTATAGCAAAAGTGAATATAAATCAGATAGCATTTATTATCTGCGCAGATAATGAACAATATTATAATGAATGTGTTCGTTATATTAATGAATTGGAAGTTCCGGAGCATTTTACAACAGATATTATCTGTATTCAGGAAGCAGATTCAATGGTTCAGGGGTATCGTGCGGGAATGCAGGCGAGTAATGCGAAATATAAAGTTTATCTGCGTCAGGATGTTTTTATATTGAATCGTAATTTTATACCTGACCTGTTAAATATTTTTGAAAAGGATGAGAAGATAGGCTTAATCGGTATGGCAGGCTGTAGTAAGCTTCCGGAGAATGCTGACTGTATAGAATGTTGGGATATTGGAAGTATGGAAGTATTTGATGGAAGAACTCTTGCAGACAATTTCGAGCTGCGGCAGCCGGAAAAAGAGTATGAGTCTGTTATGGCTGTTCAGGGTACAATTATGATTACACAATATGATATCGGCTGGCAGGAAGAGTTAGAAGATGTGCTGGATGGATGGGATTTTTATGATATTGCGTTGTCACTCGAAATGAAAAAGCATGGATATCTGGTAGTCGTACCCAAACAGAATATGCCATGGTGTTATCATATAAAACTATGGAATGATATCAAAGAATATACAAGGCTTCGGTTTAAAACGATTCAGCAATATCCTGATGTATTTAAGAGTGTAGAAAACAGGGAAGAGGTACTGAAGAAGTTTTCAGAACAATCAGCTCAGGTATGCAGCATTCGAAATAATATGATACGGATTATGGAAAAAGGAATGTATCAGGTTATGGAAGAACTGGCTGAAGAAATTCGATTGAGCTGGCCGAGAGATATGCAAGTCCGTGAAATAGCCAATATGATTGAGATTTATGGCTTGGAAGAAGCTAGTAATATTTGCATGAATCATAGTGAATGGTTTCGATTTCAAAGTTGGCCACAGATGTATGAATTTTATAATTGGATTCGGTTTGTGCTGCTGAGGATTGCGTTTCATAAAGAAGATGAACGGATCGAGCAGTTAAAGAAGAAAGTGCTTATGGGTCGAATTTCAAAAGATGCTATTTCTAAAATTTCGAGTATTTCATTAAGAAATACAACTTCAATATATGAATATCTGCTTGATGAAAAAACAGATCAACCGCTTGTCAGTGTCATTATAGCAGTTTATAACGGTGAAGATACAGTGGGACAAACGATAGAAAGCGTTTTGGGCCAGACTTATGAAAATATCGAGATTATTATTGTAGATGATGCATCTACAGACAAAAGCAGAGAAATTATATCCGCTTACAGAGATGAAAGGATTAAAACATATTTTTTAGATCAAAATAATAATGTTTGTAATGCAGGTAATGTAGGATTTCATCATGCAAAAGGCAAGTATGTAGCTTTGATTGGCCATGATGATTTATGGGAAAAAGAAAAACTGTTTAAACAGGTAGCTTTTTTGGAAGAGCATTCTGCTTACAGCGCATGTTTTACATGGATAGATGTCATAGACGAAAATGGTAAAAAAAATAATCAGGAAAATATGAAATTACGTTATAAATTAAGCGCTGACAATTTTAGCCAGGGATTGTGGATTCATAGGATGATGAAAACTTCTAATTATATGTGTGCCCCAAGCGCTTGTATCCGTAAGGAGATGTTGGAGAGAACTGGCTATTATCGCTATGGTTTGCTTCAATTGCAGGATTTTGATTTGTGGCTACGTCTTCTTACAGAAGGCCCTGTTTATTTTTTACAGGAAAGATTAACATATTACAGACAGTTTACTAAAGGTGGAAAAAATAAGAATTTAAGCGCTGTGAATCCGGGACAGCTGAATAGAACGTGCCATGAAGAAAGATGGGTGCAGTATCATTTTATAGAGACGATGCAGGATATAAAATTTATACGGCTGTTTTGTAAGTATATGAAAAATCCAAAAGCTGAAGGAAAAAAAGAGATTTTATGCGAAAAAGCTTTTATACTTTGGAATTTTGGAAATTGCTTTGCGGTAAAATTGTTTATAGAACTGTTAGAAGATGAAGAAATCAGAGATATATTAAAAACGAAATATCAGTTTGAATTAAATGATTTTTATAATATGAACAGAAAGTCAATGTTTTTTGATCCGGGTTATAAAGATATATGATACCAACAGGAGGAATCAGACATGCAAATTGTCAAATATGCGTTTCAGCAGCATGGCGATGACAGAGGAATGTTAGTAGCATTGGAAGAATTCAATGATATTCCTTTTGAAATCAAACGAGTGTATTATATGTATGATACGATTGATGGGGTGAGACGCGGATTACATGCACATAAGTCGCTGGAACAGATACTTATCTGTATACATGGAAGCTGTAAAATATTATTGGATAATGGAAGGGAAAAAAAGATCGTTTCATTAGAGAGACCATACGAGGGATTATATGTGCCAAATAATATGTGGCGGGAAATGTATGATTTTTCAAAAGATGCAGTTTTAATGGTACTGGCTTCGGAAGTATATAAAGAGGATGATTATATTCGGGATTATGATACATTCCTGCAAATGATAAAAGCAGATAAGTAAAATCATAGATGAATTATTTTATACAAGAAACAGAAAAGCAGGTAAATAGAATGGCAAAGGTACCATATTTGGACTTAAAAAAAATACATCAGCCAATCATGCAAAAATTAGATGAAGCATATCATCAGGTGATTCATCGAAGCTGGTTTATAGGGGGAGAAGCAGACAGACGTTTTGAGCAGGAATTTGCACAGTATTGTAATGCGAAAGCCTGTGTAGGTACAGGAAACGGATTGGATGCAATTCGACTGATATTGATGGCATATGGGATAGGTGAAGGGGATGAAGTAATAGTTCCTGCACATACCTTTATAGCAACTGCGCTGGCAGTTAGTTATACTGGGGCAGTTCCTATATTTGTGGATATAGATCCGGATACTTATACGATAGATGTACATAAAATTGAAGAAAAAATTACGGATAAAACAAAGGCGATAATAGCTGTCCATTTATACGGACAGTGTGCGGATATGAAATCAATATGCAGTTTGGCTCAAAAATATGATTTGAAGGTATTTGAGGACGCTGCACAGGCGCATGGAGCAGAATTAAATGGGAATAAAACAGGTACATTGGCAGATGCAGCCGCTTTTAGTTTTTACCCAGGAAAAAATCTGGGTGCGTTAGGAGATGCAGGGGCAGTTGTTACAAATGATGTTGAAGCTGCTGAAAAAATTCGGTCATATGGAAACTACGGATGTTTGAAGAAGTATGAACATATTTACCAGGGATGTAATTCCAGGCTGGATGAATTGCAGGCTGCGTTTTTATCAGTGAAACTTCAGTATTTGGATGAATGGAATCAAGAGCGCCGCAGTATTGCCGAAAGATATACGAAAGAAATCTGTAACCCAAAGGTCAAATGTCCAAAGCTTCCGGAACATGCAAAAGAGCATGTATATCATATTTATCCGGTTTTAGTGGAGAAAAGGGAAATATTTATAAATTATTTAGCAGAACATGGTATAGAAACTAATATCCATTATCCGATTCCTATTCTCAAACAGGATGCATACATACAGTATCGGAGACAGGCAGAAAACTATCCGGCAGCAAATGCTGTTTGCGAGAAAGAAGTAAGCATACCGCTTTATCCAAATATGGATGAAAATCAGATTGCTTCTGTGATTGAAGTGGTGAATCATTTTTAAATGGAAAAAGGAGAAGATCCGGATGGTTTTAAGAGAACTAAAGAGTGAAGATGCCGTAGGTATGCTGGAATGGATGCATGATAAAGATATTCAAAAAAAGTTTCAGTTTGCTGCTGCAGACAGAACGATGGAAGATGTGTTGAAGTTTATACGTTCGGCATCTTATGTTATAGAAGATGGGAATAGTATTCATTATGCGATTACAAACGATGGCGGGGAATATTTAGGTACGATCAGTTTGAAAAATCTGGATTTGTCCGCAAAAAAAGCTGAATATGCAATTGTTCTCAGAAAAAAAGCGCAAGGGTGTGGTCTGGCCGCATTAGCAACAGAAAAAATACTAAATAAAGCGTTTTATGAAATTGAGTTAGAGAGGGTATATTTAAACGTATTGGAAGAAAACAAAAGAGCGATCAAATTGTATGAAAAGAGCGGATTTATATACGAAGGGGAATTTCGAAATCATTTATTTTTAAATGGAGAATATAAAACGCTGAAATGGTATGCAGTGTTAAAGGAAGAATACGGAATCCATTTAGACGGATTGGGCAGGTAAAAAATGAGAATTGTACAAAAAATCGAAGATATAGATTATACAGAGACAAAACACTTTTTTAAAAACAGAGCAGATAAATTTAAGGAAGACAATCCATATGCAGTTACGATGTATCAGGACGATCATCCGGAGTTAGTGCGTGAGAGAAATCAAAAAGAAATAGAAAAATTAAAGCCTATGCTTGCAGTAAATAAAAAAACAAAACTGCTGGATATTGCATGTGGTATCGGAAGATGGGCAGATGCGATTACAGAGGAAATTGAAGAATACTGTGGCATTGATTTCAGCGGTGAATTAATCAAGATTGCAAATGAAAGAAATAGGAGAGAGAATTTCTTTTTTTATGAGGGATCTGCAACAGATATTGCTTCGGTGCTTGCGGCACAAAAAAGAGAGACTTATAATACTGTATTATTGATTGGAATATTGATGTATATTAATGATAAGGATATGGATTGTTTTTTGGAGCAGCTGGAACGTATTTGTGATGAACAGGCAAAAATTTGTATTAGAGAACCGATTGGACTCAAGGACAGGCTCACTTTAAAAGATTTTTATTCCAATGAACTAAACGATGAATATCATGCTATTTATCGGACAAGGAATGAACTTATGAAGTTTATGAATAACAGTCTTATCAGTAAGGGATTTTCTATTGAAAAAGAAGGATTTTTATTTGAAGAGGATGGATTAAACAACAGAAAAGAAACGGCACAGTATTTTTTTGTTTTAGAGAGGCAGCATCAATGAGTAGATTTGTTTTTTTATTTGATCTGGATTCTACTTTGACAAAGCAGGAAATATTGCCAACAATTTCGAAGGAACTTGGTATTTTTGAAAAGATGAGTCAGTTGACAGAAAGTACTATGAATGGAGAAATCCCATTTAAACAAAGTTTTTTGCAGAGAGTAGAGTTGTTAAAAAATATACCAGTCAGTGAAGTGAATCGGATGATAGGAGAAATTCAATTAAACGAATTATTGGTAGAATTTGTAAAAAAGAACCAGGAACGGTGTTATGTAGTAACTGGGAATCTGGATGTGTGGATCGCAGATTTAATGAAAAAAATTGGAATGGAAAAAAATTTGTTTTGTTCGAAAGCGTTAGTCAAAGACGATTATATACAGGATATTTTCAGCATTGTAGATAAAAATGCGGTAATTAGCCAGATGGTACTTCCTTTTGTAGCAGTTGGAGATGGAAATAATGACGCCGAGATGATAGAGGAAGCAGAGATAGGAATTGGGTATGGCGGTGTGAGAGAGATTGCACCTTCTGTTCTCGCGTGTGCAAGTCATGCAATCTACGATGAAAAAAAACTGGTAGAGTTTTTAGAACGGCTATAAATGTGAAAAAAGCAAAGGTAAAAGGGGGAAGCATGGCAATCTCAAGAACGGTTATTATCAGCTGTGCAGGAATGGGAAATCGTTTAGGGTTAGGTTCAACAAAAGCTTTGGTTGAGATAGATGGAAAACCTTTAGTTATTCGTCATTTAGAGATGTTAGATGAAGAAGAAGATATCAGAGTTGTAGTTGGTTACCAGGCTGCTCAGGTGATTGAAGTTGTAAAGAAGTATCGGCAAGATGTGACGTTTGTCTTTAACCATCATTATCGGGAAACCGGGACAGGAGCCAGTGTGGCTCTTGCTTCAAGATATGCGAACGAATATATTTTATCTTTAGATGGCGATTTAGTGATTCATCCACAAGATATGAAAAAGATTCTTGCCTGTGACCATGAATTTGTAAGCGGTGGAATACCCTGTACCGATGATCCGTGGATGCTTCAGACCTATCAGGAAGATGGAAAAGAATATGTAAGTGCCTTTTCCCGCAATTCAGGTAATTATGAGTGGAATGGAGTTACACAAATGAAAAGCATAAAAATGCAGAATGGAAAAGGACATGTTTTTCAGCTGATAGAACCTTTTTTGCCGGTTATGTTTATGAAACTGCGTACAAGGGAAATTGATACCATTAATGATTATGAACGTGCAGTTGCATGGGTTAAAAATAAATTTAATGAAAAAAGGATTAATGGTTTACTTATGTGATAAGCGAGTTTGTTTATGTTGAGAATTTTAGGAATTAGTTATTTTAGAGTGTCAATGAGGATATTTAAATAGTTGTAATTATAGGAGGATGGTATGAATCATTGGAAAGAAACGTGGAATAAGCGAGATAAAGAGATACAAATAACGGATAATATTTTTGATATGTTTTGCAGGCTGAAAAAAGCGGATGGATATGATACGCTTATTGAGGATGGATATTATGAAGGATTATTTGAAGAATGGAAAAGGACAAATGAAGATTTAAGTAGAAATGGTGTAAGTTTTGCCAGTGTATATGAGGTTGGCTGTGGGAGCGGAGTAAACCTTTACCTTTATAAAAATCTTTTCAATATAAAAAAATTAGGTGGAATTGATTATTCTAAACCATTAATAGAAATTGCAGAACAAGTTTTGAAGGATGCAGAGTTGGAATATGGTGAAGCAGTAGAAATAGATGTTTGTTCGAAGTATGATCTTGTACTTTCAGAAGGAGTCTTTATATATTTTCAAGATGTTCAATATGGCATGCAGGTATTTGAGAAGATGTATGAAAAAGCTGAAAAAGTTGTTGTTATAAAAGATGTTTATGACCTGGAGAAAAAGGATGCATGCATGGCGGCGCGACGTGCCAGTGTAGAAAATTATGATGAGCGTTACAAAGGCTTGGAAAAGACATTTTATTCAAGAGATTCATTTGTAAAATTTGCAAAGGAAAAAAATTGCAAATACAGCATTGTTGAGCCTCAGAATAAGCATTATTGGAATAATGATTTTACTTTTGATTTTTATTTATTTAAATAGCAAAGGATGGTATGAAAAATGCAGGCTGTAATTCTTGCCGCTGGAATGGGAAAGCGGTTGGGCGAGTTAACGAAGTGCAATACAAAATGTATGGTAGAGGTGAATGGGATACGTCTGATAGAACGGATGTTGTGCATTTTAGATAAAAAAGCATTATCAAGGATTATTGTTGTAATTGGATATGAAGGAGACAGACTCAAGGATTTTATTGGTACACTGGATATTTCAGTACCTATTTGTTATGTGGAAAATAAAGCATATGATAGAACAAATAATATTTATTCTCTTGCTCTTGCTTCAGAATATTTGCGAGAAGAGGACACTTTGCTTCTGGAATCAGATCTGATCTTTGAGGAGTCGTTGATTGACTGTTTGCTGACGGATAAGCGTGATACACTGGTATTGGTGGATAAATTCGAAAATGGCATGGATGGGACTTGTTTGATTTTGGATGCGGAGGATAATATTGTAGATTTTATTTCCGGAAAGTTTTTGGATTATGATGAAAAGAACAGATACTATAAAACAGTAAATATATATAAGTTTAGTAAGAGATTCAGCAGTCAATTTTATCTGCCGTTTCTAAAAGCATACATATCTACAATGGGTGATAATGAATATTATGAGTCAGTCATCAAATTCATTATGTTATTGGATAAGAATCTGATTAAAGCAAAACGGCTTGTAAATGGAGAAAAATGGTATGAAATAGATGATAAGCAGGATTTGGATATTGCGGAAACATTATTTATAGAAGATCAGGAGAAGAGATATGACAGAATGGCAAAGCGATTTGGGGGATATTGGCGTTATCCGCATTTGCTTGATTTTTGCTATCTGGTAAACCCTCATTTTCCGTCTAAAAGGATGATGAAAGAGATTTCATCAAATACAGAACAGCTTTTGACACAATATCCGTCAGGTATGAAAGAAAATTGTCTGCTTGCATCAAAAAATTTTGGTGTTCAAGAGGAACATATAGTAGTGGGAAATGGCGCTGCAGAGCTGATTAAAGAATTATTGGGACAATTAGAAGGGAAGACAGGAATTATCAGTCCAACATTTGAAGAGTATCCGAATCGCTATGGAAAATGTGATTGTGTAATTATGGATACAGCAGAAATGGATTTCATATATCATTCTTCAGATGTAATCAACTTTTTTTCGGATAAAAAAATTCGGAATCTCGTAGTCATTAATCCCGATAATCCAAGTGGAAATTATATGGATGGTTTGCAATGTGAAGAAATTGCTACGTGGTGTGAAAAACAGGGAATTAATTTTATATTAGATGAAAGCTTTAGTGACTTTGCAGAAGGAAATGCAAAAGAACTATCGGCCATAAAAGAAGATTTTTTGAAAAAATATCCCAATGCGTATGTGATAAAGAGTATATCTAAATCATACGGGGTTCCAGGGTTACGGTTGGGAATTATGGCAAGCAGAAGAACCGATGTGATAGCAGCTGTGAAGAAACTGGTTTCAATCTGGAATATTAATTCGTATGCCGAATTTTTTATGCAGATTTTAGGAAAATATGAGCAGGAATATATGGAATCACTGGAATTTTTAAAAAGAGACAGAAAGGCTTTGTATGAACAACTGTCTCAAATAAAAGACCTTAATCCGTAAAACTTATTAACCCAATTTCTGGCGTATACCCGATAAATAC
>CAJTZX010000009.1:0-37970 GCA_910584345.1 uncultured Eubacterium sp.
GGCATGACTTCGTTACGGACATTGATGATAATGGCCATAAGGTAAACATAGCAGAATAATCAGAAGCTGCAAAATGTTGAAAGATATATGTAATTAGAAATGACAACCTCATAATTTAATTTGCTTGGGATGATGGAAAATTAGTTGGTCTTGTTAATGCAATTGACGATAGTGAATTGACTGCGTATGTTCACTATTTATGTGTTGATCCGGCATATCAGGGACAAGGTATCGGGAAGATTATGCCAGGCGGTGATATGTATACAAATCATATGGAGTTCATCGAATGGGCAAGAAAATATGATACCGGTAGCGTGGATATGAGAAGCAGGGCAAAGCATGTTAAGTTTTATACAAATATCGAAGATGCAATTGCTGGTAAAGACATCATATATACAGACTCTATACTGGATAAGGCAAAGGAAGATTTGTGTTATTTGTTGGATATGCAGTTATAGATGAATTTTAACAAGGAGATGTTCGGAGTAAATGACAATCAGAGAAGCAAATAGAAATGATTTAACTGAAATACTGCAGTTATATCTGTATCTTCATGAAGAAAGTGTTCCGGAAAATACGGAACATTTACAAACCACATGGGATAATATTATAGATGATAAAAACCATCATCTGATAGTCTGTGAAGTAGACTGTAAAATTGTGGCATCCTGCGTTTGTGTAATGATTCCTAATCTCACAAGAAATGTTCGTCCATATGCCTTTGTGGAAAATGTGGTGACACATGAAGCTTATCGAAAGAAGGGTTATGCGACTGCTTGCTTAAATTTTGCAAAGCAAATTGCAGAAGAGAAGATTTGTCCCTAAAATGAACTCTGAAAATGATGAGGTCAGTGAAAATGGACAAGCGGAGATTATTCTAAGGGAGAATCTTTGCTGGCAGAGGTGTAGGATGATAGGATTGAATATTAAGGATACCATAGATGAATATTTATCGGTATCAAAATACATAAATTGGAACGATGATAGTATCTTAGCAAAAGCAGATGAATTCAAGCAAAACTATACAGATGATGTTGCCTTGATTAAGGCTATTTATGAGTTTGTGCGTGATGAAATAAAACATTCATGGGATGTTCAGGACAAGCGTGTGACCAAATCTGCCACAGAAGTGTTGAAACAGGGCGTTGGTATATGTTGGGCAAAATCAAATCTGCTTGCTGCATTACTTCGTGCATGTGGAATACCAACAGGTATTTGCTATCAGCGTCTTACGTTTGGGGATGTACCCGAAACAGGATTCTGTATTCATGCATTAAATGCAGTTTATATCCAATCATTGGACAGATGGATTCGTTTGGATGCAAGAGGTAATAAAGAAGGTGTAGATGCACAGTTTAATTTGGAGTTAGAAACATTGGCTTTTCCGGTGCGTAAGGATTTGGGAGAGGTAGATTATGGGATTGTTTATGCAAATCCATCTGACAAGTTGATGCAGGTATTGGAAGAAAATGCGGATGCACTTTATGTGTATCTGAATTGCTTGCCAGATAGTATTTTTGAATACAAAAAAGCAATTGTTGAAAATATAGATGAACTGGTAAGAACAAGAATTATTGTTCTTCGTTCAGCCAACAAATTGTCGGATGATGTGGATATGTCAGTGGTGGAAAAGGAGTCTTATGCATATTATAAGAGGTCGTTAGAAAATGGTGAGCATATTGCATATCTGGTGTATGATAACGGAACATTTATCGGTGCAGGTGGTGTCAGCTTTTATCAGGTAATGCCGACATATCATAATCTGACTGGTAAAAAGGCGTATATTATGAATATGTATACTGCACCGGAATATAGAAGACAGGGAATTGCAGTTCGCACATTGGATTTACTGGTAAATGATGCGAGGAAACAGGGGGTGTCACAGATTGCCTTAGAGGCAACAGATATGGGGCGACCATTGTATGAAAAATATGGATTTGTAAAAATGGAAGATGAAATGGAACTGATATGATGCATAAAGTAACAGATTTACAACCCTGGAAGTGTCTCATGAAACGAATTGTGTGAAAACAATTAGGAGAATTTCGGGATAAAAAGATCCTTGATTTTGGTCGTGGTATCGGAGTAGCTGCAAATTATTTGGCTGAACATAATGATGTAACAGTCAAATTCCATATTAAGCATATAAAATCTTCGGGTGTGTCAAATAAACGGTGTAAACTATCACAGATTATTTGACACACCCGAAGCCTTTTCCATATGGTATATTTACTTTAATCTGAATGTTTTGTTACCTTGTCGGCATCTGAAAGTCCACAAGCGCTTTGTTCAGAAAGTCGTTAAAAGGTTTCATGATTCGAAATAGTTCTGCTGCTTTTGCAGAAAATGTTTCTGCGTTGCCCAATTCGTCATCTTTTAGTGGATATTCCAGATACCAGCTCTTAAACTTTAGATATTCTGCCTGCGGATGTTCTTTCTCATATCCTGCGGGAACATTTTTTAATGCTGTTCCCTGTACGGTGAAATTTTTTTCAAACGCTGGTTCATGGATTATTTTTTCCCATTCTTCTCCATTTCGAACAATATAATCCCGTACCATCGTTGTTGCATCTTTAAACATATCTGCAAATAAGCCGCCGCCTAAAAAGGACTGGTTTGCGGGTTTTATCATAAGATAATAGCCAACCGGAACAGGTAGCTTGCCTTTAGAGGCAATATGGGCACGGAATGCAGGATTGTAAGGAGATTTATCATGGCTAAAGCGAGTATCTCTTACAATCTTAAATGTCAGATCTTTTGGATGATTATGTAAAATGCTGCTGTCAAATTTTCCGATTTCCAGCATGAGTGTCTGTAATAATGCTTCAAATTCAGCATTTGCTTTTTTGTAGTCGTTTTTATTCGCATGATACCATTCACGATTATTGTTTTGACTCAATTCTGATAAATATTCCATAATGAATGATGGATTCATAATCTGTGATCTCCTTTATGATTTCTGGATAATGGAAAACTGTGTGGAATCTAAAAATTCCTGGATCAGATGTTTTGTGCGTTCAGGAGATTGGTAGGGTTTGCAAAACGAGAAGTCCTGTGAGAAATTGTCGATATCTTCCATAGCATTTTTAACATCTATCATAGTCTGAACGGGGATTTCTGTAGCAGTCACATAATAAAGCTGTTGCGGATCTATTCGATGGTTTTGGATTGCGTAATTTACTCTGTCTTTACATTTACATTTGCCGCTGCCGTATTCTCCGCAATACCGACCAAGAAAATCTGCCATTTTTTTACGTATTCTGGAAAGCCGCTGCCGATATGCTTCTGGTGTCATTTCTAAAATATCCCCTGCAATACGGCTGTCAATCCTAAACATGGTACCCAATATGAAAATACATCTGCTTTCGTTATCAAGGCACTGCAGCATCACATTGGTGCAAGACATTTTCAATTCTTCTGCTAACAGATCTTTTTCTACATTTTGAGTTAAATCTGGCACATCCTGTATGTTCCCGTTTTCTATATCATCTCCATAATATTCAAAACTAGGCGCATAGCGGGCGAACATATGCTTTTTGTAATTTTTCAAATGATTGGTGGCTATGCTGAATACCCACGTTGTAAATGAGCTGTCCCCTCTGAAAGAAGACAGATGTGTAATCATTTTCAATAAAATATCCTGCGTGGCATCTTCTGCATCTGCAAATGTACCAAGCATACGCAGCGATAAATTGAATACGATGTTCTGTACACCGGTAACAAGCGTTTCGAGAGCTTGTTTATCGCCTGCAGTGGCTTTCGTAACCAAAGCCTGTAATTCTTCGTTCGTTTTTTTCGTCATAGATTTTTACCTCCTGTTTAATTAGACAATGCTCCATTGTCTGTGTGACAGAAAATGTTTATTTTTTTGCTTTATAATAAATTTATTTCCTTTTTTGGTATTTAAGAAAGTATAATACAAAAAATATAAAGCAGCAATAAAGTGTATTCGGATTTATTTTCGGACAAAATGATAGACGGTTACTGTTGCTGTAAGTGGTGCAAGAAAAAACAGTAAGTTTTCGGGGGATTGGCTGAGCGCTGTTTATTTATTCAAGAAGAATTGAAAAAGTGAATATTTTTTTGTATAATGAAAAAATAGTGTTAACACAGCGGAAACAAAATGAGAAAGCAGTATTTTGGGAGGGAAGATATGGAATATATAACAGCACATCCTGGCATGGAAGATGCAATTTACAATGTTTTACATACTACAATTGAAACAATATATCCAAAGTATTATCCAAAAGAAGTGGCACATTTTTTTTGCAGACATCATAGCAAGGCTCATATTTTGGATGGTATTGCATCCGGAAATATGGGTGTGTTGACAGACGGTGACAGTATTGTTGGAACCGGATGCTATGACTGCAATCATATTACAGGTTTGTATGTTTTGCCGCATTATCAGAATCGGGGCTGCGGGACGCAGATTATGGATTGTTTAGAAGCGGAAATTATAAAAAAGCATCGTGTAGCTGTTCTTGATGCTTCACTGCCGGCAGTATTCTTATATGAGCATAGAGGCTATCAAACGGTAGGACATGGAATTTACGAATTGGATCATGATGTTAAGCTGGTTTATGAAATTATGGAAAAAAGACTGGGGTGAATGAAATTGCAAATGGAAGAGTTGTTTCATAATTGGGACGAGACAATCATATGGTCTTGCTTACAAGGTGTGATGGGAAATGTATATACAAATGCTTCGAAGGATGCAGCGGTGGCAATGTTAGGAGATTTTGCTTTTGTTGCAGGGAAACCGAGTGAAGAGTTCATGAAATGCTATCGGGAAAGCTGTAAACAGGATTTTGTCATTATGGTACCTCAAAATGCCGAGTGGGCGAAGCTGATTGAAAGATGTTACGGAGATAAAGCGAAAAAAGTATCAAGATATGCAATGAAAAAAGAAAAAGGAATCTTTGATATTTCTAAGCTTCAGAAGGCGATGATGGATTTGCCAGAAGGATATGAATTAAAATTAATAGGAGAGCATGAATATATTTTATGCCAGGATCATAGATGGGCCAGTGACCTTGTATCGCAGTTTCCAGATTATCAGATCTATAAAAATCTGGGATTGGGAGCAGTTGTCCTAAAAAATGGAGAACTGGTAGCAGGCGCTTCTTCCTATAGCAGGTACAGGGAAGGGATTGAGATTGAAGTTGACACAAGAAAAGATCATAGAAGAAAAGGACTGGCATACGTGTGTGGGGCAAGGCTTATTTTAGAATGTTTAGAAAGAGGATTGTATCCGAGTTGGGATGCGCAGAATATGTGGTCTGTAGAATTGGCCAAGAAACTGGGATATCACTTTAGTCATGTATACATAGCTTATGAAATAGTTGCTTAAGGAACTGTGAGTAAATTGCAAAGTTGGAATTGCTTTTCATACATTGGATTATTTAGTCGGGGAAGCAAAGACGCAGGGTATCTTATCCATTTTGCTGGAAGCGACAGATATGGGCAGGCCATTGTATGAGAGGTATGGATTTGTAAAGATGGAGGCTGAAATGGAACCGAATGGATTTTGAAGAAGCAACTACGAGGTAGTATGAGGAGGTTAAAAAGAGGATGCAGGTAAAAAAAGCATTTCAAGATTGTAAACAGATGGCCAGAGTCATTCGAGCAGCAGTGATTTTGTGTATAGCGGCATTTATGATATGGACGCAGAATATAATTGCCAGTAATGCAAAAAGCAATTCTCAAATAAGACCATCTACAACACCGTCAGCATATTCAGAATATACCGGTTATATGGATAAGTGCGTGCAATGGACCGGATATCGACAATTTGAAAATCAGGATTATGACGGAGATGGGCGTATAGACAGAGTGTTTCGTACATATCAAAAAAACACAGAATACTGCCATTACAAAATATTATTTGGAAATCAGATGGTCATAGATGTTAGCAATCAGGTGCCTGCGATTGGAACCCCGTCTATCCAGGCAGCTGATATAAATGGTGATGGCAAAAATGAGATTATCTTTACTTTACAGTATGATATGAGCTCGGATATGAGAGCATTTGGAGATCTCATTGTTTATGAAAAAAAAGGAGATGTTTATGTAGAGGCGCAGCTGCCCTTTGAGAGAAGCGGGCAAGGCTATACGCAGGGGGTAACAGTACACTATAAAAAGAAACAGAAACAGCTGATTACGGTTTCGCTTGATGATATTGCATATAACGTGGACGTTCCAATTAGTCAGGAATTGTGGAAGACATGCTTTTACAAGGATTATTTTAAATATACAAGTGTAGTTAGTACGGTCTGGGATACATTTGTGATGCAAGATGGTGAGGATGCGCAGCTGGTATGCAGCGTTCATTTGTTTGATAAATGGTCCAATTATGGATTGATTTTAAAGCTTAGTTATGAAGATCAGCGTTATATCATAAAAGACGTGATATTGACAAGCGATGAGTTTGCTGTTCATCCCTACAGGTATAACTGACACGTTTCGGTATTCTTCACATTTACCCTGTATCCCCTGATCTGTTCATGAACATCCGTATCGGTTTGTCATAATATTCACTCTCACCAAATTTGTTTGGTGTCCTTCCGTTAGTTTATTTTTAGATTTTTTCTAATTGATATTAAATGAAAAAGGTGTAAAACCTTGTTAATTTAGTAAGACTTTACACCTTTTGGGTTAGTTGTTATTTAAGTTATGATTCATTACCATCTTCAAGCATTGACTGAAAAATGACCCTTACTTTACATTTTTATCTTGACATCTGCCAGTTCCATACCATTGACAAACTCTAGTCCGTGCCTGGTCAGTATACATACCTTATCACAAACTTCTGTGATATATTTCCTGTCATGGGAGATACTGATGATGGCACCCGGAAACTCTTTTAAAATCTGTCGGATAACAGGCCCCGATAGTGGAGAAAAATTGCGGGTTGGTTCATCCAGTATTAAAACGTCTGCACCGGAAAGACTCATTTTTAGAAGAAAAAGTTTCGCTTTCTGGCCGCCGGACAGCTGGAAGATGGAATGATCCATTTCCTCAGCGGTATATTTTAGTGCACCGAGATACGTACGGATTTTTGTACGGATTTCTTTTTCACCGGTTGTGTCCAGAAATTCTACGGGAGTCATGTCAGCATTCAGCAGCTCTTCATAGTTTTGCGGCATATATTCTGCGCGAATATCGGTTCGGCTGAGCAGTTGTTTTGTAATCTTGTGAAGGAGTGTTGTTTTTCCAACTCCGTTTGTGCCAATGATGCAGAGTTTTTGCGAACCGCGAAGAACGATATGAATATCTTCTGCAAGTAATGTTTCCTGTTCAGGAGTATATAGTTTTTCTAAAGAGTATTCAATTACAGTTTTTCCTTCAGGGATTTTGGAGTTTTTGTCTCCCAGCTTAAAAAATATGGCGCTTTCTTCTTCAGGCATATCTGTCATATGTTCCTCCTCACGGGCAAAACGGTGTTCCATTGATTTTACAGCATGCATTTTCTTTTTTAAAAGCCGTCCTTTGGCAGGGTTTTGACGGGTAATGCTTCCTTGTGCATGTTCTACACTTTGGAAAATTCGCTGGTATTTTTCTTCACGCTGCTTTTTTTCCCGTCGGTCATTGGCTGCCATACGCGCCTGATTTTCGAACTTGCGAAAACGCTCTTGCCGGTAGGATTCATAAGACATATAGGCGATCGTATGACGGCATTGTGTTTTGTGTCTGATTTGTTCGATGTGAATGACTACATTGGCGGTATGCTCGATCAAGGTTTCATCGTGAGAAATAAACAGCACAATTTTTTTCCAGTTCAATATAAAAGCTTCCAGCCATTCTAGTGTTTTTAGGTCCAGATCGTTGGAAGGCTCATCGAGCAGAAGGATATCCGGTTCTGATAAAAGCAGACGTAGCAGCTGTGCCTTTACTTTTTCTCCTCCGGACAGTGTTTTCATACACTGATCCCGATAAAAAAATTCCACAGAAAAGCCAAAAATTGCAGCCATTCGGCTCAGTTCCTTCGGGGTATGTTCCGTAAACATAGGTTCTTCTGAAAAATAGTCATAAATACTTTTTTCATGATCTGTGAATGGCAGTTCCTGCGGCAGATATCCAAGTTTTTGATTGGTTAATATACGTTCTCCGGTAACTTCACAATAATCTGCAATCAGCTGCGGGTGATAAATCCATTGCAGAAGTGTAGATTTCCCATTCCCTTCCTCTCCGATCATAACTGCCTTATCACCGTCGCTTAATACCAGATTGAAATTTTCGAGAAGCGTTCTTAAATCTTTTTTATGCAAAATGGTTGTATTTTTTATTTGCAGCATAGAGCCTCCTTTTCTTACGGGTTTTTTCTGCAAATGAAAAAGCCCGTTTTCGTATCCGAAAACAGACTCACGCAAAAAAACTCTGTATTTAATCGAAAAGCAGAAATACAAAGAGAGTTATGAAGCATGATAATCTAATTCGGTATACGCAGACAAACCTGGATATCAATTTAACATAATACCAGGTAGTTTATCATTGCAGCATCCAAATCAAATTATCGAATAATCATTCCCTCACCTTGCACATCTGTGCCCTTTCTTTATGAATTAGCCATATTATACACAAAAGGAAACGAAAGTGCAACACTTTTTTCATAGATATATTATTTTATAAAAAATATACAATTATGCAGGCAGTTTTTAGCTGTTTTTGACATTTTATTTAAAATAAGGATGCGGTAAGATTCTATAATAAAGAGAGAGGGGGAGCTATATGAAAAACGATATCAATAAAATAATAACTGCCAATTCGATAATTTATGACAGATTTAGAAAGAAAGAGTCTTTCAATGGTGAATGGCACTATGCCGTAGGCCAGTATGATGCATGTATTGCTGACAAATGGTACGAGGAAAAATATTATGATGAGGAAGGCAATCTGCTGCCTGTGGACTATTCTTTTGATGAGTGGGATACAATGAAATTGCCATGCTGCTGGAATACTTTTGATAAAAAGTATTTGTTTTATGAGGGCAGTATGATATTTACTAGAAAATTTTATTATGAAAGCCAGAGTACGCAAGAGCGAGTATTTCTGAAAATAGGTGCAGCAAATTACTTGTGCCGTGTATTTCTTAACAAAAAATATGTGGGAATGCATCGCGGTGGTTCTACACCGTTTTATTTGGATATTACAGAGTTTCTTGAGCACAGCAATCGTATTTTAATCCAGGCAGACAGTTCAAGACGTGATGAGCAGGTTTCGCCTGCAGTTACAGATTGGTTTAATTATGGAGGCATTTATCGGGATATTGAAGTCATCCGTGTGCCAAATGTACATATTAAAGATTTTAAAGTTGCGCTTGAGCCTGATGGCAACTTTAAAAACATAAGAGCTTCGGTTATGATTTCTGAAAAAATAAACACGACTGGCGTACTTGAAATAAAAGAGTTGGGAATCAGAAAGGAAATTTCGATACAGGATGGAACAGGAGAGATGATTTTTGAAGCATCTTTAGAGCTTTGGTCGCCAGAAAATCCAAAGCTGTATGATGTTGTTTTCCAATGTGGCAATGATACAGTAAGCGACAGGATTGGATTTCGTGAAATACGGGTGCAGGGAATGGAAATCCTGCTTAATGGAAAACCGATTTTTTTGCGTGGAATCAGTTGTCATGAGGACAGCGTAATTAGCGGAAAGGCACTTACGGATGAGGAACGCATGGAAAATATACGGACTGCCAAAGAGCTTGGCTGTAACTTTATGCGTGTAGCACATTATCCGCATAGCGAAAGAATGGCAGAACTCGCTGATGAAATGGGACTGCTTTTATGGGAGGAAATTAACCGTGCGAGCGTGATCATCTGGTCGGTAGGAAATGAAAATGCGGATACGGATGACCGGTTAAAATTTATGGGGGATTTATCAGCATTTGCGCATAAAGCAGATTGTACGAGATTAGTTTCCGCAGCATGTCTTGTGAATTTTGAAAAAAATGCGATCGAGGACAGGCTGGAACAGTATTTGGACGTCATTGGATTGAATGAATACTGTGGATGGTATACTGCTGATATGAAAATGCTGCCGGAATTGTTTAAAAACAGCCATCCGCAAAAACCTGTGATTATTACTGAATTTGGTGCAGATGCCTTAGCAGGACACAGAGGGACCATCATGGATAAAGGGTCGGAGGACTGCCAGGCTTTTGTGTATGAAAAACAAATCGAACAGATACGTAAAATTAGCTATATTAAAGGTATGACACCTTGGATTTTAAAAGATTTCCGCTGCCCGAGAAGAACATCGTCTACGCAAAAATACTATAATACGAAGGGGCTTGTTTCAGCTGCAGGCAAGCGGAAAATGGCATTTTTTGTGCTTCGTGATTTTTATCACAGCATCAAATCATAAGGGATTTATTTGAAGGGAAGTCAGGAGTTCGTCTCCTGATTTTCCTCTTGGCTTTGTTTTTGCTTATTCTTTTTTTTCATAAACACCATAACACCGGCGATAATAGCTGCAATTGGTATGATTACAGGTATGGAACTGATAAGCCAAATTGCAGCAGACCGCAGCCATTGGCCCATGCCATAAATAGTATCTGATAGCCCGTTTCCGGCTTCTTCAAAAAAAGAAGTTTTGGTAGAGGCAACGTTGGTTGTCCGTTCTACTTCTGTAATATCCAAATGTAGCGTACTGTAATCTACGAGATTATCATAGCTTCGAAGCTGTGATTCGTAAGATTCAATTTCATAGCGGATTTGGGTCAGCTGGCTTTGTAAAGCGATGACATCTTTTAGCTTATCTGCTTTTTCCATAAGCTGCAGCAAAGTTTCCTGTTCTGTGCGCAGAGCTTTGAGATGGCTTTCCATATCAATATACTGAAGCGTTATATTTTCGCTGCTGCGGCTTTGATAAGTAATATTAGAATCACTGTTTAGAAGAGTTATCATTTGTTCCATTTTATCTGCGGGAATGCGAAGAGTCAGGCTTGCGAAACGGTTAATACCGTCTGATACACTCCCGTTTGTTTCGGAACTTTCTACATAACCGCCAATTTGAGATGTTTTTTTGCTGATCTTTTCATAAAAGGCATCAAATTCTTTCGTTTCCACTGAATAGTTATAAGTATAGATCAGCTTTTGTGTCTGGTTTTTTGGATCGCTTTCGACGATTCCATTTAAGGAAGCGGAATCTGCGCCCTCCTCTGCAACCATATCTTCTGTAGCAATGTCTTTCATTTCTAACTGATTTGATTGCGAAGAACTGCCTTCTTGTCCTGCGGACATTTCGAGAGCGGAATCGTCTGTAGCATTGTTCATAGATGCGTCATTGCCGGCGCCCATACTGCTGTTTTGACTGCTTTTGTCATTGCCGGCGCCACATCCGTTTAGTATCAGTGAAGTATTTAAAGCGGCTGTCAATACAATTACTAATAATTTTCGTTTCATAAGATTACCTCCTCCTGTTTAAATGTGGATGTTTTTCTGCATCCTAATCATAAAAACGTAAAAATATATAAGGAGGTTGCATGAAATTTAATTATTTTAAAGAAACAGGTATAGAATCGGTTTTTCCAAGGACGATCCTGGCGATTTCTGCTGCTGTTGCAGATATCGGATGTTCTGCAATATAGTTTCGAATTGCATTTTCACTGTCAGATTCTTCCAGTTGATCTATAAAGCGGTTTAGATTTTTCATATGCGTCAACAGTTCATCAAAAGACATCCCACGTTCCACCATTGTTCGCTCTCCACGTTTTTTTTCATATTCGCATGTAGAAATGATCTGCATACAGAGCTTTAACTCTCCGTGGATATCTGAAGCTTCCATTAGCACATCTGGACGTTTTTCCAGTTGATGAAGAAAATATTGCTTTGCTCCTAAAATATCCTGTTGCTGAAAATAAACAGCTAATGATTGCTTCATTTCTTCTGTTTCGCGTTTTTCGCAGCTCATGCCTACACAGCTTTCATAAACATGCAGTTGGTTTTTCACAATCCATACGGTCAACAAAAATTCGGATAAAAAACCATATACACGTTTGCGATAATTATCATATCCTGTCGTATCAATCCGCCGCTGTACTTCAAATAAAATGTCAAACAACCAGGTGCAGTATGCATCATACAATTGTTTGCGACAAATCATCATATTTGCAAAATAAGTTTCTTTTTTATGCACCATTTCATGAAACAAAGGAGCATAGTCAGGATATTTTTCCGCTACGACACGTTCTGTTTCGATCAGATCTTTTTCATCATGCGTAGATGCGAAACCGTCATAGTAGGGCATACGCAGCTCCAATTTTTTCGTAACAACCATATCATACCGGGAAAGCAGATGTTCGATATCCTTATATCGATACAGATGACCGTCTTCTGCAATGAGATATCTGCGGTAATGGCAGATCCCGATAATGTCTGTATCTTTATCATTTTTCCATAGCCAGTACACTCCGGTCAATTCACTATAATACGCATTCAAATCTGAAATATGATCGCCGGTGTTATCGGAAAGGTAGCCAAGTGCATGATGACTCGCGCTGCCGACCTGCAAAGGAATATACATAGGATCAGGCGGCGGAGTAAAAGCTTTATGTGTCATTGCAAAAATTCGGATATTCTGTTTTTTCATAGTATCCTCCATTTGAAACATAGGCTAATAAGAAAGCACTTCTGCGCCGTCTTCAGTTACAAGAACCATAATTTCCCATTGTGCTGAAGGTTTTCCGTCCTTAGTATATACAGTCCAGTCATTTACTTCATCTACATAAATATCCGGGGCTCCCATATTTACCATAGGCTCAATCGTAAAAATCATACCAGGAACCATCAGCATTTCTTCCCCGCGACGGCTGTTGTAGCTAACCCATGGATCTTCGTGAAACTCCAGCCCAACACCATGTCCACCGATCTCGCGAACGACAGTATATCCATTTGCAAAGGCATGGTCATGAACTGCCTGTCCCATATCTCCCAGAAATCCCCACGGCTTTACTGCTTCCAGCCCACGGGTTACACATTCTTTTGCAACATCTACCAGCTTTTTCTTTTCGGGGCTGACTTCACCGATACAGAACATGCGCGATGAATCAGAAAAATATCCATTTAAAATTGTGGAAGCATCTACATTAATAATATCGCCTTCTTTTAATATGATATCTTTGGACGGAATGCCATGGCATACCTGGTCATTGAGCGAGGTACATACGCTTTTTGGATAACCGTCATAATGCAGCGGAGCAGGTATGCCGCCCATTTTGGTTGTTCGGTCATAAACAATCTGATCAATTTCCTCAGTGCTCATACCGGCATGAATATGTTCTGCGATATAATCTAATACTGCAATATTAATCTTTGCACTTTCACGAATGCCTGCAATCTGATGTGCATTTTTAATCATTTCTCTGGATGGAACCGGATGCCCAAGATCAGCAATCCTTGCAATTTTGTCATCAAATGACTGATGGCACTGTTTGTATTTTCTTCCGCTGCCGCACCAGCACTTATCGTTTCTGCCTAATTTTATATGCATTTTTTTATCCTCATCTTAACTTCATCTTATTTTTTTATTGTACCATGTATCATTATATACATGTTTTCAATTTTCGCAAGAGTTTGAAGGCTAATTTAAACTAAAAGTTACTTCTCACGGGGTGGGGCAAGTAATAAAGCAACACTTTGTCTAAAAAGTAGTATAATTATGGAGAAAATAAAAACCGTTGTGGAAATGCGATTCCATAACGGTTTTTCGTATTATGTATTGTCTAATTAATAATTCTTCGTACAGCAATAATTGTTCGGTACGTTGCATTCTGAGTTGTAATGCCGGTACGGGAACTTTGCGCTCCTACAATTCTTCCGCCACCCATATATAGTGCAACGTGGCCGCTGTAACAAATAATATCGCCTGGTTGTGCTTCGCTGTAGCTGACGCCTCTGCCGCAGCCTGCCTGTGCGCCTGAACTGTGTGGGAGAGAGTAGCCAAAGTGTGCGTAGACGCTCATTACAAATCCTGAGCAGTCTGCACCGTTTGTCAGACTTGTGCCGCCCCATACATAAGGGTTGCCGATAAACTGTGTTGCGTAATTGATAACATCACTGCCAGTTGCACCGGAAGGACTGACAGCTGGAGCGGAGCTTGCGCCTGAGCTGTTTCCTGACGGTGTGCTGTCGGTGGAAGGAGAAGAGCTGCCGGAAGAAGGTTGTTGAGCTGCCTGCTGTTGTTGTGCGGCCTGCTGTGCAGCTTGTGCGGCAGCGTCTGCTCTTGCCTGTGCTTCTCTTGCAGCACGCTCTGCAGCTTCCCTAGCGGCTTGTTCTGCAGCTTCTGCGGCTTCTCTTGCGGCACGTTCTGCAGCTTCTCTTGCAATCCGTTCTTTTTCTTCTTCATCGCGGATAATCTGGTTTTGCTGCTGAATGGTTTCTTTATAAGCGGCTGCCAATACTTTTGCTTGTGATAGCTGAGAATCAAAGTTATCCATAGTAGCTTCTTTATTGGCAACCATATTTTTCAGCTCAGTTTCTTGAAGCTTATAGTTTTCCTGCATTTCTTCCATTTCAGACTGTTCGGTAAGAAGCTGGGATTTTAGGTCAATTACTTGCTGTTTGGTCTCTTTATAAACTTCAAGCTGGTCTCTGTCATAATCATAAACAGCATTATAATAATTGACTCTGTTTAAAAAATCTGACATGCTCGTTGCGCCAAGTAAAGCTTCCAATAAAGAGCCGTCGCCGCGTTCGTACATAGAACGGATTCTCTTTTTCATTCTTTCATATTGATCTTTTTCTTCTTTTTTTGCGGCTTCCAGATCTTTGTTGGCCTGTTTGATTTCTAATTCTTTATCGGCTAATTCATCAGAAAGAATATCCATATTTACGAGTAAGTCTACAAGTTCAGCATCCAGCGCATTAATTTCCTTTTGTAGTTCCTGCTGCTTGTTTGAAATATTGTTGATATTGTTATTGACAGAATTTAAGTTGTTTTCTGCCGCTTGTTTTGCATCTTGTGCCTGTGACTTACGGCTTGCCAATGCTGGCTGCAAAGAGGTAATGCCGACGGCAGTAACAAGAAACAAAGATGCAAGTTTTTTGGAAGTATTTTTTAAATAAACGTTTTGTTTTCTCAACTCGATACTCCTTTGTGTTTTGGTTTGCGTTTCCAGGCATTAGTATAGCACGGCTTTTTCACAATTTCAACCAGATGGGTAAAATCTTTCTTGTAAAAAAGTGTGAATTTTTTTTGAACATTTTGTGGAAGTTGCAAAATTTACGAACTTGCCGGCACTCCCATTTGTTTTACAATTAACAGCTTGTCACCACGGCTGACATGTTCACTGGACAGTTGGTTCATTTGCATGACATCTGAGACGGTTGTGTGATGTTCTTTTGCAATATCCCAGAGCCGGTCTCCGGATTTGACGATATATCCGGCGATACCGGGATGTTTTTCATATTGTTCGAGGTCTACAGGCTGTTGGCTAATACCGGTAATTAAGGAATGATGTTGTCTGCGGAAAACGATGGCGTCCAGGCCGATCACAGCTTTTATATCTGCCTGGCTGTTGTCTGCGAGAATAACTGTCAGTTGGTCAATACCGGCAGATAATTCAAAGGTGTCGTCCGGCTGGATACCTTCGGCTTCGATCTGGCGGCTGAATGGAATGACACCTTCTGCAATGCCGATTGGCATATCGTCGCTTGCTGTAATATAGAGCATTCGGACTTTTAAAATGCCTTCGGTCTCAATGCCATCTGCAACGATGCGGCTGTCCTCAATTAAAATTTCACCTACGCTAGCGCAAAGCTGCAGAATTTCGGCAGGTTGATTTTCGATAAAAATCTGGTCGGCCACTTTGAATTTGGAGTCATTTTTTACAAGCAGACTTTGCAAATGGACGGGCTCTCGTTCCAGTACGAGCTCATCCTGCAGGGAATAGGCGTCTTCCAGAAGTTGTAAACTTTCTTCTCGCCATACGCGTAGATAAAAGTCTAACGTACCTTCCAGCATCAGGATACGTTTTTCGCCGTCTTCATCTTCTGTAGGAGTTACTTCCAGCTGCACTTGCAAAGGTACAAGCTTAAAGATTGTCTCAGGATCACAAACGCTGCATTCAATCCGTTCATGCAGTGCGACCGTAGTTTCCATACACTGGATCTGTTTTTCGTCTTCTTCGCCTTTGTATAAAATATTGACGAGCAGTTCACCGGAAAGTTCGATCTCTCCGGCACGAATCCGGCTGTCAAGACCGCGCAGCTGTACGCTCTGCCAGAGCAGTTTGTTGATATTTGGACGGTTAGACGGCAAAAGTATTTCACTGTGGATTCTGCAGATATCTTTTTTTTGCGTTAATAGCTGGAGCATTTTTTGCTGCTGGAAAAGCGTCTGAACGGAAGTGTTTTCGATGCCGGTAGGCAGTTCGATTTGTTGTTCCATTTGATCTACAGCATGTAATTCCAACAGTGCACGTACATTTAGCTTGCGCGAGTTAATCATTCCGAGCGTCAGATCGTCCATGCTGCTTTGCAAAATAAGCTGGTCCGTTTCCTGGACGCCTTCCATATGTATCGTTTCTGTAAATGGGACATCTCCTTGCAGGCTGCATATGCTGCCGGTTTCCGTACATTTGTATAGCGCCTGGAACAACAGTGCGCCATTTACGACAATCTGGTCCGGTTCGACTCTTGTTTCATGAATGCGTACATTACCTTTGCGGTCAATCAGTTTAATCATATCAGGTTCGTAATCCGGCAGGTTAAAATCATTTTCTACCGTAATCTGGATAGATGCCCGACCTCTTTCCTGATTAGTCTGTAATAGCTTCTTTATGAAATCCAATTAAAAAATCCTCCGATACTGAACGTTTTTTATATCCTATTCAGTACGGGGGAATTTTATGAATCAGATTGCAAATTAGCATAGCTTCATCCGAATGTCTCTGGTAATAATATCTGAATAACTAAAAGACAGCAGCTGCGGAGGATTTTTTTCATCCTTATCGTCAACCAGAATTGTGAATACACTTGGATAGGCGCCCTGTATCACACCACTCTGAATGTCTACCTTATTTCTGCCTCTGTCAAGTTGAATCATTACCTTGCTTCCACATTGCTGATGCACCGAAGCACGTACTTTTTCAATATCTGTCCGCTGCATATCTTCTCGTCCTCCTCTTATTGCATTTTGCTGAAATCCGTAAAAAACAGATCACAGTTCGAAACACTAGATATAGTATAGCACTCTGCTTAGGAAAAGTCAATGTATTTCCCTATTCAAATACTATATTTTGTTTATACTTTTTTGTTTTAACCACTATATATGGATAACTCGGCTTCTTTTGCGGGTTAGAACCGTTTTCAGGGCCCAGTAGTTCGGTATCAAAATATAGTGCGTTCTCTGTTAAAAACAGGTCGCGAACTACGATGCTGTAGCCGCCTGTTTCCTGTTCGCCATAGCCGTGAACGAGATATAGATCACTTTCAGTTTCGAAAGATAATTTAAATTCTGCTTCTTTTTTTTGTTCAATGGATTCTGCTAATTTTTCTGGAATGTCCCGTTCTTCTAAAATCGTGTAATCCACATCCTTCAGCTTTTTTTTCTCCTTTTGGGATGATGCACAGCCGGCAAACAGCGCTAATGTCAGTGCGATTAGTATAATGACAAGCAGGGAAAGAAGAATAGGCTGTTTATGTATATGTGCAGTGTTCATTTGAATTTTGATCCGTGGATGAATATACATAATTTTGACTGCCAAAGTTTTCTTGTTTCTATTTTATGAAGGGAACCTGGCCATTATACGGCTTTTTAAACAGCAATATTGAAGCGTTCAAAAACACATGGAACGGTTACACAATATTTTTAAATAAAAGAAAAACAAAAAGTATTGCATGAATGGAAATTATTTCATATAATGAAACAATCAAAAACAGTCTGGCACATTACGGGTGACAGTTGAATAGGGGGAGATCATGATTCGTACTATTTTGATTCTGGTTTTTTTAATCCTGTTTTTTTTCGTAGGTATTCTGATCTGGGGAATTACATGGGTCATCGGACGTTTTAATCCATACAAGCAGGATATCATTTGCTTGCGCAGTGTACAGCTGGCGTTTAAAGTAGTTTTACTGATTTCCGGTGTAAAGGTTGAGGTGCATGGAGAAGAGCATGTGCCAAAAGGGGAAGCGGTACTATATATAGGGAATCACCGCAGCTTGTATGATACAGTGATTACTTACGCAAGATGTCCAGGACTGACCGGGTATGTGGCCAAAGACAGTATGTTAAAAGTGCCTTTTCTAAGAATATGGATGAAGCGGCTGCATTGTCTGTTTTTAAATCGTACGGATATTAAGGCAGGCATGAAGATGATACTTACCGGAATAGATCAGATAAAAAATGGAATATCGATGTGTATATTTCCGGAAGGAACGAGAAGCTTATCTGAAAGTGAAACAGAGATGTTGCCATTTAAGGAAGGAAGTTTTAAAATGGCGGAAAAAACAGGATGTGCAATTATTCCAATGGCAATGATTCATACAGCAGATATTTTTGAAAAGCATATTCCGTTTGTAAGGCGCACTCGCGTCATATTAACTTACGGCAAGCCAATTTATGTGAAGGAGCTGGATAAAGAACAAAAGAAGCATCTCGGAAGCTATGTGCAGGGGATTATACGTGAAATGTTGGAAGAAGAGCTTAACAGAAATCAAGTATCTGCATAATGTGCAGTATAAATAAGAGCTATCTGCATCAAAAAGAGACAGACGATCGAATATTGCTTGTGATGATAATGGAAACAATATTCAAATATCTGTCTCTTTTTGATGCGGATGGCCGTTAGGTTTACATTGTAATAATTTCTTCAACAACCTCTGCAAATTCCATAAAATGAGATGCTTTTACGAGTACGGAATCTCCTTGTCGTAAAAAAGGAAGCAGTTCTTTTAACATTTCGTCTCTCGTTGCGAATGTATGTACCTCGCAGCTTGAATTGTGTTCTTGTACAGCTCGTGCAAGTTCGTATACGAGTGTGCCTGCACAAAATAAAATATCAATCCCTTTTTCAGCAACATGGATTCCGACTTCATAATGAAGTTCCCGTTCGTTTTCCCCAAGGTCGCCCATATCGCCCAGAACGGCAACTGTTCGTCCAAGCGCGGTCGCAAGGACATCAATAGAGGCTTTCATAGAAAGTGGATTTGCGTTATAGCAATCATCAATGACAGTCATCGTTCCTGTTTCAATCAAATTTGTCCGTCCATCAATTGTGCGTGCTGTCTCGATGCCTGCTCTGATTTCTTCGTTTGTAAGGCCAAGCTGTTTGCCAACAGCTGTTGCGGCCAATGCATTGTAAACATTGTGTGTGCCTGGTATTGGAATTCTTGCGATAAAGCATTCATCTGCAATATGAATCTTAAGCTGTATTCCTTTTAGGCCCAGATTGATAATATCAGTAGCATAAATGGATTTATTGCCGTATACGGCGGTTTCCGGTTTTTTAGTATCGATGCCATAAAATATCGGAGGTCTTCCTTGCACTTGTTCCAGCGTACTTAACAGGTCGTCATCTCCGTTTAATATTACGGAAGCATGATCGCGAAGATGATCGAACATTTCTGTCTTTGCTTTTAGGATACCTTCTCTGGAGCCAAGCGTTTTTAAATGAGAAAGGCCGATGTTAGTAAGTACGGCAATATCTGGACGCGCTACAGATGCCAGTCGATGCATTTCTCCAAAATCAGAAATGCCCATTTCTAACACGGCAACCTGATGTTCTTCGCGAATTTTAAAAATCGTTAGTGGAAGACCAATTTCATTGTTAAAATTACCTTCTGTTTTATGCACTTTGTATTTTTGAGCCAATACGGAGGCGATAATTTCCTTCGTACTTGTTTTGCCAACACTTCCACTGATGCCAATCACTTTCAGATCCAGTCTGCTTAAATAAAACGCGGCAAGATCCATTAAAGCCTGTCTGGTGGAATTTACCAGAATATATGGTTTGGTGATCGTTAACGGCTGTTCGGATACAACGGCCAGCGCTCCATCTGCATAGACTTGTTCAATATATTCATGGCCATCTGTGCGTTCCCCTTTGATTGCAACAAATATATAATCTTCCTGCACCATCCGGCTGTCGATAACGATACCCTGTGCATTTAAAAACTGAAGCGTATTTGCTCCGATTAATTGCCCATGACAGGCTTTTGCCATTGCGTCTAATGTCATATCTTTCATTTGCTGTATACCCCTTAATGATAATTTTGTAAAGAAATCTGTATCAGCTGTTCGCAGAGATCTTCAAATTCGATGCCAATGGCACGCGCTTCTTGCGGTAAAAGGCTGGTTGGTGTCATGCCTGGCAGTGTATTTGCTTCCAGACAGAAAATTTGCCCCTGTTCACTTAGCATAAAATCAACGCGGCAATAAGTATCTAGTCCAAGCGCCTTTGCTGCTGCGACAGCATAATGCTGTATCTGTTCGGCAGTGTCAGAAGGAATATTTGCCGGACATGTTTCAATCGTGCTCCCTGCCTTATATTTGTTTTTATAATCATAAAAACCTTCCAGTGGAGCTATTTCAATGACAGGAAGCGCTTTTGATAACATCACAGCGACAGAGAATTCACGGCCTTTGATATATTCTTCCAGAATGACTTCATCTTCCAGACGGAACGCTTCGTTGAGCGCTGTTTCGTATTCCTGCGGGGTATGTATGATGGATATACCGACACTGGAACCGCCGCAGCATGGTTTTACGATGCATGGCAGTGATAATTTGGTATCACTAAAATTCTTGATGCGTTCCGTTTTTTTCATGGAGATGCCTTGTGGAGTCGGAATGTCATGCTCTGTAAAAAAATGTTTACTCAGTCTTTTATTCATTGCGATGGCGCTGCTTAAATAATTGCTGCCAGTATAGCGGATGCCAAACAGATCAAAAGCTGCCTGTATCCTGCCGTCTTCTCCGTTTTCTCCGTGCAGGGCTAGAAATACAATGTCTGCCATCTGACATAATGTGATGACATTTGGGCCGAAAAAGCAATCTGACTGGTCTTCCCGCATAGCTTTTACTTTTGCAAGATCGGGAGCCGTTTCCGGAACATCGGATATTTGTACGGCAGACCTGGAAGCTGTTTCAAAAATATTTGTGAAATCATCACCGGCTTTTCCATAGCCCATATATACGTCCAGTAGCAGTACCTTGTGGCCTTTATGTCTAAGCGCTGCGCTTACCATACTGCCGGTTGCAAGAGATACATCCCGTTCCGTACTCAGCCCGCCGGCTAAAACGACAATTTTCATAATAAGTTCCTTTCTTTTTGATATGAATTCTGTTTGTATTATAGTAAACTATTTATTCGGTCATGACAATAAAAATATCATTATTATGATAAAAAATAAATAAGCAGACGTTACTGTTTAACAGGATGGAGTTAACAATAACGAACTGCTTTTACTGCATAGGAAGTGCCAATAGATCATTGTTCTTATGAATTTGTCTCTTCGCAATATAGCAAAAAATCCTGTTCCATTATTTCTTCTATCGATTGTTTCATATCGATTTGCCTGCTCCAGCGGAAGATATGTTTACCCAAAGAATACATGGAATTTGCTTCTTGCGTATTTCCAAATTTCATTCTAAGAATAGACAGCTGCATGAATAGTTCCGGTAAGGCGTAAATGGAACCAGTGCCAAAACATCTTTTGAGCCCCTGCGTTAAGACGTGGTATGCTTCTTCGTAATATCCGGTTCGGCGGAGCATATTTCCCATATTGCAGCTGATAACCGGCAGAAATTCTTCAAAGTTGTCTGTGCTGCATTGAATTTCGTGATATAATTCGTCCCAAATTTGATAAGATACGTTTTGCATACCTAAAGTAAAGTATTCTACTGCTACGTTATTTAAGGTTTTTATATTCAGCTCTTTATCTGCTGACATTAGAAAATAAAGGTGGTGCATGTGTCTCCTTTCTTGGCGCTTCTTAATGTTATTGTAGTATATTTGTACAGATTCTTAAAGCGCCAGTTTGCAGTCTTTTCATGTCGTATTGTACAAAACTGTTATTATTCGGCAAAAAATTACACAAAATGACTTTTGCTGACATAGAAAAGAGCGTTTAGGAGATGGATTTTGAAATGCGGCGCGGGATATAAAATAACGCATAGTTATGCTTGGATATTTTCCAAATAATATATGGCAAAATTATTTATTGTACCTGAATGTTCGGTTTTTGTCATATATTGTTGAAAAAATATCCGGTGCATGACTATGCGTTATTTTGTGTCCGTTGTATCGGCTGCACTGTTTGAATATTAGTTTTCAGCTTCAATTAATCCGTAATTTCCGTCTTTTCTTTTGTATACAACGTTCACTTCATCTGTCTCGGCGTTACGGAATACGAAGAAAGTATGTCCTAATAATTCCATCTCTACACATGCATCCTCAGGAAACATTGGTTTCATTCCAAATTTTTTAGAGCGGATAATTTTTACTTCTTCTTCTTCTGTTACTTCGGAATCTAAAAATTCCTGTTTAAAGCTTCCGCTGCCCTGTTGCTGGCTGATTAGTTTTTGACGATATTTTTTCAGCTGTGCTTCAATAATTTCTTCAACCAGATCGATCGTTACATACATATCATTGCTTTCTTGTTCTGCACGGATGATATGTCCTTTAATTGGTATCGTGACTTCCATTTTCTGATAGCGTTTTTTGGTAACACTGAGTGTAACATTCACGATTGTGTCAGGTGTAAAATATTTCTCCAGCCGGGATAGTTTTTCCTCTACTGCAGAGCGCAGACCCTCTGTGATGTCAAGATTTTTGCCGCTGATTGTTATGCGCATATAATCACCCCTCCATTCATTTTCTAAAGTTACGAATAACTTTGTACTAATTGTAGCATAAACTGGAAAAATTTCCTAGTAAAATATACAGTATATTTAAAAAATATCCTTATGACAGTATTTTATACAGCCAATTGCTAGAAAGATGCCGCAACATAGCATACCAATAAGCACAAGCGTCGTATCCAAAGAGAGGTTTGTTACAATATCTGCACCTTGTGCATATCCAAAAGGAGTCAGGTATGTTAAGAATTCTGCCTGCTTTGAGATATTGGCGATCAGGCTCAGAAAATACATCAAAACTGCAATTCCAAGTCCGATTCCAATACTGCCTTTGCGCAAAAATGCAGAAATGCCGAAGCATACGCCAGCCAGTTCCAGTTGCAATAGAAAGTAAGCCAGGTGTAGCAAGGAAAGTTCTTTCCATGGGATGGCTTCTCCAATAAGTGCAGTGGTAACAGCAGTGAGCGCAAATACGATCAGATTGAGCATTATAATTTGCAAAAATACGGAAATCAGCTTGCCGGTTACGATGTATCTGCGTTTTACTGGATGTGTCAGCAGAAATTCTGCAGTATGATCTTTTTCTTCTTTTGAAAGTACGGTTACAGCGCATAAAGATGCAAAAAAAGCTCCGCCCAACCCTAAAATATTGCCGCATTCTATGGCGTAAAAGCCAATAAATGAGCCAAAGCTGATTTTATCCATACCGAAAGCTTGGGTAAAACTGCCCATAGAAGAAAAAATATCGTTCATTCCATCCATTTCTCCCTTCATCTCAGGAAACAGGAAAATGCAGATAGCCAGCAAAAAACTGATGGCTGATGTCCAAATAAAAAAAGATATTTTGCCCTGATGCAGCTCATGTTTTATGATTGTCATATGAAACACCTCCATTTGTCGTTGTTACTGGTAGTAGTGCATAAAAATTTCTTCCAGATCAGGTTCAGCAATGGTTAAATCCTGGATCGGGTGAGCAGCTAAAAATGAAAGAAGTTCATTGATTTCTCCACTGTATAAAAAACTAATCCCATGTTCGGTTTGCTGTAGATCACGGATGCCATTCAGAAGAAAGTTTTCCATATGTAAAGAATTACTTTGTGTTTGGATATGAACACGTTTTGCGTTTGTTTGTGACAGTGCCGCTACACTATCGCAGACGATGATTTTTCCTTCGCGGATAATAGCCGCATCGGTACAGTATCGTTGAATTTCGGATAATATATGTGACGAAAGGAAAATAGTCGTTCCCTGTGCATGTTGTTCTTTTAATATTGTAAAAAATTCGCGTTGTATTAATGGATCCAGGCCGCTTGTAGGTTCATCTAATATACAGAGCCGCGGGTGGCTTTGTAGTGCGCAGACAATACCTAATTTTTTACGGTTTCCAAAAGAAAGCTGCTCCACTTTTTTTTCGGTGTCAAGGGCAAGCCGATCGCAAAGGATTGAGGAATTACGGCTGCAGTCTGTTTTACGCAGATCGGCAGAAAGCTTTATGATATCTTTGACACGCATACCCGAATAGAAGACGGCTTCTGCAGGAAGGTAGCCTGTCTGGGATAACAGCAGACTTTTATCTTTGCAATCGATGCTGTTTCCAAAAATTTCGGCACTGCCGCTGTCAGCCCGGAGCAGACCAAGAAGTGTGTGTATGGTCGTACTTTTTCCAGCGCCGTTTGGGCCAATAAAGCCGAAAAAAGAGCCTTGTGGTATGGAAAGGCTAATATCAGTGATTCCACGGAACTTTCCATAGGTTTTTGTGAGATGGTTGATTTTAATGGCATCTGTTTTGGTTATATTCTTATTTGAAATCAAATTGTTATGCCCCCTTTATAATATGGATTTTGAATGCATTTGCTGTTTTTACGGAATATTATTTGAGATACAGCTGTTTCCAAAAGCGGATCATATTCGTAAAATCGTGTTCCATTGTCTGGATCCCCTGCTTATCTAATGGTGTTTTACGGAGCATTTCCCACAGATATCCTTCGGATGCCAGATACATTTCACGATACATCATACGGATATCAATACCTTCCTTAAATTGTGCAGGGTTCAGATTGGCCAGAGCATCTTTTGCGTCTGCATTTTTATAGCGATCATAGCTTTCGTGGATGGCAGAGGCAACAGATGCGTCTTCTTCATAAAAAGCTTTGACTGCAAAGCTGCCCATATCAGGATATTCATACATAATGTGTATTTTTGCCTGCATACCCCTTTGTAACATTTCAAACAGATTTGTTTGTTCATAACAATGGAAGGCAGTCATATATTTGGTTGTAGTTTGAACACAGTTTTCCCATAAAAATAAATACAATTCTCGTTTGTTCCGAAAATAATAAAACAGTAAAGACTTGCTGATTCCAGCACATCGGGCGATTTCGATGACAGGAGATTTTTTATATGTGTTCTGTGAGAACACATGGTAGCCTGCATTCAGAATTGCCTGCTGACGTTCTTTGGGCAGTGAAAAAAATTTTTCGTTCATAGGGGCCTCCTTAGCTGACCAATACAGTCAGTTATCATTATACACAATTGACCGTTTTTGAGAAGACCATTGTTTTACTTTTTAATATGCAAATTGTTGACATTTGTGAAAAAAAGACTATATTAGAGTAAAATGGTCAGCTATGGTATACAATGGCAAAAACCATATAGGAGCGGTGTGATATGGCAGTAGGTGAGGAGATTTCCTATATATTAATTCGAAAAAATGTAAAGAATATTAATTTGCGTGTAAAACGGGATGGCAGTGTTGTTGTGTCAGCGAATCCATGTGTTCCCAAAAAGTATATTGACCAATTTGTGTGTTCTAAGATCTCATTTATCCAAAAGGCGCAGGCCAGAGTGGAGCAAAATGCAAAAGATATCATGAAGCAGCAGTTTATTACTGGAGAACAAATACCATATTTAGGCAGCAGTCTTTATCTGCAAGTCAACAAAGCTGATATACGGTGCGTTCCTGACTGGATGCAACAGGTACAACAAGGCGATATTACTGACTTTTCCAGAAATGAACGTGGTGAGGCAGTATTTTGTAAAGACGGATATTTATATTTGTATGCAGCCGATGATAGTAATACAGAATATAAGCAGCAGCTTTATGATACATGGCAAAAGATCCAGACAGGCCGTTTGTGCAGACAGATCAGCAAACAGTATTATCCAGTTTTCGAAAAACTGGGAGTTGCTTTTCCGGAGATTAAAATCAGAAAAATGAGTTCCCGATGGGGTTCCTGTGTTCCCGGACGGCAGAAAGTAACATTTAACAGCCTGCTTTTGGAAAAACCGTTGGAAAGTATAGAATATGTTGTAGTACATGAGTTTTCACATTTCATACATCCGAATCATTCACATGCATTTTACCAGTTTGTAGAGGGCATTTTGCCAGACTGGAAAAGAAGGAAAGAGGGGTTGTGCTGAAATAACTGCAAAGATTGTGCAATTTGATGCAATAGCTGCGCAATATAAAAAATATTTTGTATAGGTAGTCAAAATGCTGGAAGTGTGTTAAAATAAATATATCTTTTGGGTTAAAGGGAAAAAGGGACATAAAGGGAAATTGGAGGAAATGGTATGAGCAGCATGAAAAAAGACAAAAGCAATACGAAACAAAATGGAAAGAAGAGGAATGCAGGCGGTTACAGACATAAGACCAGAAAGCTCAGCATTCGGGCAAAAGTGCTTGTGCCTACCGCAGTGATGGTGGCAATTATCTGCTGTTGTATGGCGCTTTTATTTAAATCCAGGATGGAAACCGATATGATTTCTACAGGAGCAGAGATCGCGGTGTATGTTGGTAATCTTGCAGAGGACAAAATCAATGGCAATCTGTTGGAAAAGCTGACTCCGGGCGGAGAGACCTCTGCTTCTTACAAGGCTTTAACAAATGCAATGTCAGATACGATCAAAGGGTCAGCTGTGAAATATATGTATACACTATATGCAGAAGACGGAAAGGTATATTATGGAGTCGATTTGGATGCCGATGACAGACAGACAATCGGAACAGAATTCGGTGAGCCCTATTCTTTGCTAAAGCCTGTATTTGAAGACGGTAAAGTAGTCAAAAGCGAAAAAATTGAAAGGGTAAATAAAAAAACATCTATTATATCAGCTTATGTGCCGGTATACAATAATAAGATGAAAATTGTAGGGGCAATCGGATGTGATTATGAGGCAAGCAATATAGTAGCGGCAGTAAATGAAACGATGAGAAATGTTGTAATTATCGGTATTATTTTCTTTTTAGTGGCGGTTGTCCTTTTCAGCATTATTATTAGTAGAATTACTAGAAATTTATGGAATGTGGATGACAGGATTTATGATATTGTCAACAGCAATGGAGATCTGACACAGACGGTACAGATACGGACTGGAGATGAGATTGAGTCGATTGCAGGGCATGTCAATGAACTACTTGCTTATATGCGCCAGATTATGATTAGTATTTCAGATAACTCGAATCATTTGAATGAATCTTCTCAAAATGTTGTATCACATTTGAAAGATACACAGTCTAGTGTTTCCGAAGTTTCGACGACAATGGAAGAGATGACGGCGACGATGGAGGAGACGACTTCATCTTTGAATCGGATTAATGAGTCTGTAAATGAAGTTTTTCAGTTTATTGAGCATATTAATGATCGATCCAAAGACGGAGGAGCTTTGTCTGATGAGATAAAAGAGAGTGCACAAAAGATCCAGAAAAATGCAATTTCTGAGCAAACGGCAGCGAAGCAGCGGACACAGGAAATTACCGAGAGTGTATATGCAAGAATTGAACAGTCAAAAGCAGTGGAAAAAATTGGCGAATTGACGACAAATATTATTAATATTACCGATCAGACGAATCTGCTTGCTTTGAATGCGAGTATTGAGGCAGCAAGAGCAGGCGAGGCAGGGAAAGGATTTGCGGTTGTTGCAGATGAGATAGGAAAGTTAGCTGCAGATTCAGCTTCGGCTGCAGAACAGATACAAGATGTCAGTACGATTGTAATAAAAGCAGTGAATGCACTGGCCGACGAAGCATCCCGCATGGTTAAGTTTGTAGAAGATGTCGCTATGAAAGGGTATTCTGATCTTGTTCAGACAAGCGAAGAGTATCATGAAGAATCTGGTAAGATTAATGATATGATGCAGGCATTCAGTGACCAGGCGCAGCAGTTGCAAAACAATATGGATGAAATTCGTCAGGTGATGGAATCCGTCAATCATTCGGTAGAAGAGAGTGCGCTTGGTGTCAGCCGGATTTCAGAGATGTCATCCAATATTAATGATAATGTGAAAGATATCGAAGAATTGGCAGATACGAATATGGGCATTGCGAATATGTTAGATATCGAGGTTAATAAGTTCCGGTTAGAGTAAATACATAAAAAATGAAACAATCGGGTTTTGTTTGAAAGGAATTCAGCCTTTTATCTTTGATGAAAGGCTGGATTTTTCATAATTCTGCATTGACTTTTCCTGATATTCAATTTATGATAAGAATATGAAAGGAATTGTTCGGAGGTGACAGTTTGAAAATATCAGAATTAAAAAAGGGACAAAAAGTGACAATCCGTTGTAAGCATAAAACATTGTTGGTAGATATGGAGGCGCATGTGGCAGGAGTGCGTTCTGAGGTAGTATTGTTGGAACTGATCCGACATGATGGACAGATTGTAGATTTTTCCAGCCCGCATGTACAGATTATAACGATTTATGAAGACGGTCTGGATATGCCAAAGGCGTGGACAAACTGCAGAATACAAAGAAGAACCGTAGATGGAAAACAGTATCATGCACTTGCAGCGCCGAAGACAAGCGTTAAAGTAAACCGTCGCAAAGTAGCAAGAATTGTGTTGAACAAACCAGGAAAGCTAAAAATCAGCAATGTGCCAGATGCAATTGATATTATGATTCACGATCTTTGTGTGAATGGGATAGGCTTTGAATGTCCTTTAAAAATTGAAGAACAGGATATTCGGCATTTGTATATCCAGTTTTTGGATGAAGACCGCGAAGATGAAGAAGGGATTAAAGTAGAAGCCAGAGGTGTTTGGAAAAAGGAAATACCAGGAGGTGGATTTTTTTATGGCTGTCGGTTAGTAAACGCGGAAGAAAATCTCGGATACTATATAGCACAAAAGATGCGTACAGATTCATAATTTTTTATTTGATAAAAAAGATAAAAGAGAAGGCGCCAACAATTTAGAATTTTAAATTGCTGACGCCTTTTAGACTGATATATCCATGGGTTTATGCCATGCCTTTCTTTAAAAATTTTTTCACAACGATATCTTAAATGAGGAATGAAATGTTGTTTTTTATTTTTGTATGTCTTCAGTTTAGTCCATTCAATATCCATGTCTGTTTTCCTTGAATGCGTTTGATCTGGATTCATATATGAATGTACCCGACTGAATCTCCGACCACTTTACAGTGTTGTCTTCACGGTATCTTCTGCATATTATGAAACTAA
Organism: uncultured Eubacterium sp.; assembly: GCA_910584345.1. Lineage (GTDB taxonomy): Bacteria > Bacillota > Clostridia > Lachnospirales > Lachnospiraceae > Eubacterium_J. The sequence continues at coordinate 29,270 of CAJTZX010000009.1, forward strand.
TCTGAAAACGTTCTGATGTTTTGAATCATGCATTGGAGTTTACCCCGCTTTCCTTAGACTTAAAATAAACTGGTGGATTTAAGCTATACTATCCATTGGATTGTCCCCGCTTTCTTTTGTTTCAAATCATGTAGATAGAAATCTTTATTTAGAGAATCGTTCCCATTGGTTTGTACCCCACTTTCATTCAATATTACAGCTTGTGTATATTAATAAAAATCCGGGTTTAAACTGCCGTTTTCATCGGTCCGTACCCCACTTTCTTATGATTTTCCATCACAATCCTAGTTCAAATGATTCCGGGTTTAAGTTGTTACCTCCATTGGACTGTCCTCGCTTTCATTTGATTTACAAAAACAAACAAGGCTTAAATGACTCTCTCCATTGGTCTGTTCTCCGTTTCGTTAGATTATAAACACACGGTGTGTAAGATCATTATGTAATCATTGGACCATACCTCATTTCTTAAAATATTAGGTGTTTCGATACTTATGCTGGTGGACTCACCCCTCTCTACACTGTACACTCCGCTTCTCCTGTCAAAGCTTTTAGATATCAAAGCCTGCTATAAAAATTTTGTTGCTGTTAAAAATTTGCTATACAATGAACTCTTAGTCAAACTCTACTTATTTATATCTGTTGGAGTAGTTCCTAAATTCTCATTAAGATATGTCGTAGAGAATAATAAAAGCTGACTATTTATTCTGAATCATTGTAAATTGTAAGAGTGTAGCAGCTATTTTTTATTTTGTTGTTTCGTTTGTTTTTTGTTGTGATTATAATATCAAACAAATAAGAATTTGTCAACAATAAATTAGAAAAAAAATAAAAAAAATATTAGTAAGCAGATTTAAAAATAAATTATATAAAATAATCAGATAATTAAAACAATTAAAATATAATTTCAGATTGCAGTGAATGTATATAGGATATATGGAAAGAATAAAATATCAGGTATGGATTGAGAAGTATCACAGTTAATAAAATATTCACAAATAGTTCATTGTATTATCTATTGTTTCAATATCCAAGTAGTGCTATAATAGAACCAATTTTGTGATGCATGATAAGTATACGATAACGATAGGAGATTATATGGGAGCATTTGAAAAAATATTCGGAACTCATAGTGAACGTGAGTTGAAAAGAATAAAACCACTGGTAGATAAGATTGAAGATTTGCGTCCAACGATGCAGGGGCTTTCAGATGAAGAGTTAAAAGCGAAAACAGCAGAATTTAAAAAACGTCTGGAAGCTGGCGAAACGATGGATGATATTTTGGTGGAAGCATTTGCCGTAGTCAGAGAGGCATCCTGGCGCGTGCTTCATATGGAGCCATTCCGTGTACAGTTGATAGGCGGTATTATTTTGCATCAAGGGCGTATTGCCGAGATGAAAACGGGTGAAGGTAAGACGCTTGTAGCGACCATGCCTGCTTATCTGAATGCGTTAGAAGGCAAAGGAGTTCACATTGTAACCGTAAATGATTATCTGGCACAGCGTGATGCGGACGAAATGGGCCAGGTGCATGAGTTTCTTGGCTTGAAAGTTGGATGTATTTTAAATAGTATGGACAATGATGAACGTCGGGAAGCCTATGCTTGTGATATTACGTATGTGACAAACAATGAGCTGGGATTTGACTATTTAAGAGATAATATGGTCATTTATAAAGAACAGCTGGTACAAAGGGAACTGCATTATGCAATTGTGGATGAGGTAGACTCCATTCTGATTGATGAGGCGCGTACACCATTGATTATTTCAGGACAAAGCGGCAAATCCACAAAACTGTATGAGGCTTGCGATATTCTTGCGAAGCAGTTAAAACGCGGGCAAGGTGACGGTGAATTTACGAAAATGGATGCCATTATGGGCGTTGAAAAGGAAGAGGACGGAGACTTTATTGTCAATGAAAAGGACAAGGTCGTTAACCTGACCGCAGAAGGTGTAAAGAGAGTAGAGAAATTTTTTAATATAGAAAATCTGGCAGACGCGGAAAATCTGGAAATCCAGCACAACATTATCCTGGCGCTGCGTGCGCATAATCTGATGTTTCGTGATAAAGATTATGTTGTCAAAGACGATGAAGTGCTAATTGTAGATGAATTTACCGGGCGAATTATGCCGGGAAGGCGTTACTCAGATGGACTTCATCAGGCGATTGAAGCGAAAGAGCATGTAAAAGTAAAACGTGAGAGCCGTACGCTTGCGACGATCACATTCCAGAACTTTTTTAATAAATTTGAAAAGAAAGCGGGCATGACGGGTACCGCGCTGACCGAAGAGCAGGAGTTCCGCGATATATATGGAATGGACGTTATCGAAATCCCGACAAATAAGCCGGTAGTCCGCGTAGACCACCAGGATGCAGTATATAAGACGCAGAAAGAAAAGTTTCATGCGGTTTGTGACGATGTGGAAGCAAGTCATGAAAAGGGACAGCCGGTACTGGTCGGTACGGTTACGATTGAGATCTCAGAACTGTTGGATAAAATGCTCAGCCGCAGAGGAATTAAGCATCAGGTATTGAATGCAAAGTTTCACGAAATGGAAGCTGAGATTGTCAGTCATGCTGGCGAGCATGGAGCGGTTACCATTGCGACAAATATGGCCGGACGTGGTACGGATATTAAGCTGGACGAGGAAGCCAGAAAAGCCGGCGGACTTAAAATCATCGGTACCGAGCGCCATGAATCCAGACGTATCGATAATCAGCTGCGCGGCCGCTCGGGCCGTCAGGGTGATCCGGGTGAGTCCAAGTTCTATATTTCTCTGGAAGATGATTTAATGCGTTTGTTTGGTTCTGAAAAACTGATGGATATTTTTAATGCGCTTGGTGTGCCGGAAGGCGAAGAGATCCAGCACAAGATGCTTACAAATGCAATTGAAAAGGCTCAGAAAAAGATTGAAGGAAACAACTTTGGCATTCGTAAAAACCTGCTGGAATACGACCAGGTTATGAACGACCAGAGGGAGATTGTATATGAAGAGCGTATGAAAGTATTAAATGGAGAAAACATGCGCGATTCTATTTATAAAATGATCGTAGATTTTGTAGAAGCTACCGTTGACACCTGTCTGTCAGACGATGTAAGCCGGGAAGAATGGGATTTGGAAGAGTTAAACCAGCTGCTTGTTCCGGTCATTCCTTTGGAACCTTTAACAGAGGAAAATATGCAAGACTGCAACAACAGTAAAGAAGTCAAACATAAATTAAAAGAGCAGGCAGTCAAATTATATGAAGAAAAAGAAGCAGAATTTCCGGAGCCGGAAGCAATCCGTGAGTTGGAGCGTGTCATTTTATTAAAAGTTATCGACAGAAAATGGATGGCTCATCTGGACGATATGGATCAGCTGCGCCAGGGCATCGGGCTGCAGGCTTATGGACAGAGAGATCCACTTGTAGAATATAAGCTGATGGGCTTCGAGATGTTTGACGGGATGACGCAGAATATGCGTGAAGATACTCTGCGGCTGATGTACCATGTAAGAATGGAAGAAAAGGTCGAACGCGAGGAAGTAGCAAAGGTAACAGGAACGAATAAAGATGACTCGGCTGCAGCGAAACCAAAAACAAGAGAAAGCAAGAAAGTCTATCCGAATGATCCATGTCCTTGCGGAAGCGGAAAGAAGTATAAGCATTGTTGTATGAATAAAATCTAATCTGAAGTTTTCACCGAATTCCAGATTCTTATGGCAGAATGACAGAGATTCTTTGATGAAAGAGCTGTCATTCTGTTTTTTTATAATGAATAAAATCTTCTTGCAATGTTTTTAAATATAATGTTGCGTATTGGCTATTCGGACGCCGGGAGAGGGGAGCTGTCCGGTCTGCTTGTTCCTATTCCAGAATGTAAGAAGCTCTAAGCATTCTGCGTTTAATCTATGGCAACCGAACGGTCGCAGCGCCTAGTTCGCCCTGGCTAAACGCCAGCAGCTAAAGGTGCTGCTTGGCTTCGCCCCTGGTTTCCAAGCAGAATACTAAGAGCTTCTAACATTCTTCCAACGTCACAAGCAGACCGGACAGCTCCCCTCTCCCGGCTGGTTTTCGAAAGCTTTACGCAAAAATAAGGATTCCTTTATAGAAGGTCTTTGAAGAAATTGTATTGAAATAGTTTATAATTTTATTTATCTTTTTGTAAACCGATATCTTGTGAATAATTTTAAGTCATTAACATTAGTTCATGGTCTCAATATTGAAAACAGTTAAATGCTTGTAATACTAATCTTATATAAACATTGCTTATAAAAATCAATAAACATGCAACGCTTTAGAAAACCAGCTGGGAGAGGGGGATGCCCGGTCTTTCTGTGGCTTTGGAAGAATGTTAGAAGCCCTTAATATTCTGCTTGTAATCCAGGGGCGAAGCCAAGCAGCACCTTTAGCTGCTGGCGTTTAGCCAGGGCGAACTAGGTGCTGCGACCGTTCGGCTGTCATAGATTAAATGCAGAATGTTTAGGGCTTCTTACATTCTGGAACGGTCACAGAAAGACCGGGCATCCCCCTCTCCCAGCGTCCGGGTATTCAAAAACGCAACATTATATTTAAATCTGTTGAATTTATTTCAGAAAATGTTTGAAAAACAAACGTTTATAGAGTATACTATAAGCCATGCAGGTATATTGTCCTGCGATACATACGATTACTTATGTAAAACAAGCCTGTTATGAAAAATTAGATACAAAACACTCGAAAGGAGAAGATTTATGCAGGTAACAATTTCAGATGCAATCAAATACATCGGAGTAGACGACAGGGATATTGACTTGTTTGAGAGTCAGTATGTCGTTCCGGATGGCGTGACTTATAATTCTTATTTGATTTTAGATGAAAAAACGGCGTTGATGGATACGGTAGATGCCAGAGGCATGGAAGAGTGGGAGTGTAATTTACAAGCTGCACTGGATGGTAGAAAGTTGGATTTTCTTGTAATTTCTCATTTGGAACCGGATCATGCAGGGAGTATTGGCAGATTGCTTGAGCTGTATCCAGATGTAGTCATTGTGGGAAATGCGAAAACATTCAATATGCTGCCGCAATTTTTTGATGTTGCATTAGATGACCGTTCGATTGAAGTTAGAGAAGGTGATACGTTATCACTTGGCTCTCATACATTGAATTTTTATATGGCACCGATGGTTCATTGGCCGGAAGTTATGGTTACTTACGAAAGCAGCGAAAAGATTTTGTTTTCTGCTGATGGGTTTGGGAAATTTGGCGCTATGGATGCAGAAGATGATGAAGGCTGGGCATGTGAAGCAAGAAGATATTATTTTAATATCGTAGGAAGATATGGCGCATCTGTGCAGGCGCTTTTGAAAAAAGCGTCTAAACTTGATATTTCGATGATTTGTCCTTTGCATGGGCCAATTTTAAAAGAAGATCTTGGATATTATATTGGACTGTATGATACATGGAGCAGTTATAAGCCTGAAAATACGGGTGTACTGATTGCATATGCTTCTATTCATGGAAATACGGCGAAAGCAGCGCAGAAGCTTGGTGAAATGCTGCGTGAAAAAGGTGTGGAAAAAGTAGTAGTCAGTGATCTTGCAAGAGAAGATATGGCGGAAGTGATTGAGGATGCATTTCGCTATGATCGTATGATTTTGGCAGCTGCAAGCTATGACGGTGGTGTATTCCCATGTATGCAGGATTTCTTACATCATCTGCAGAGCAAGGCTTATCAGAAACGAACGGTTGGTATTTTAGAAAATGGTTCTTGGGGACCAACGGCTGGAAGAACGATGAAGGCAATATTGGAAACAATGAAAAATATATCTGTTGTGGAGCCGCTTGTAACGATTAAGTCTACCTTGAAAGAGGAAAATATGGCAGATCTGGAAGCGTTGGCGGATGCGATTGTGGATGCAGGTGTTTAAAGATGATAAAAAGGCAGATGCGTTGTGCATGTGCCTTTTTAAATGGAAATAAAGTTGTTATGGAATGATTTCAATTTTACATGCATGTTTCCTCGTTTTTTTATTGTAAGCAATGCCGACGGCTAAAATTTTGCCGGTATATGTGTGTATTTTACCCAATTTGCCTTTCAAGCGGAGGGCATAATTTTTTTTTGATTTGCCAAAGCGCTTCTTCCGGGGGACTGGCTACTTTCAGCTCCAGAAGAATGCAATCTAAATATTCTCGACGCGGATAAAAAATAAAATCTACAAAACCTTTGCCCGCCTGATCTTCGCGTTCTACGTGGTAGCTATCCCGTGCAGATAAATAGCACAGATTTACAACAGCTGACAGTTCGGTTTCGTTATTATAAGATAAAATGGGTGATTCTGTATCGTGTGCGAACTGCAAAATTTCTTCCATCGTTTTTGTATCAAAAGTCAATGTTGCCTGGAGCATTTTTTCGGATTTTTTAGCCAGTCTGTATACATAGCCAAGAGAATCTTTTGTTAATAGCAATTCGCTGTATTTATCCATCAATTCTTTATTTGGAATAAATACTTCTCCATGATAATATGTTAACAGGCCATATATGACCATTGCAGAATAAATTTGTTCTTTTGTTACCAATTCCATACCTGAGGCTGCAAATTGGCCGATACTTGTCCGAATATGTTCGCCGGATGTCAAAAGTATTAGGTCGTCTCTGATAGAGTCAAGATTATTTTTGATGTAGTAAAAGATTTCATCATATGGGCCGGAACTAGTCCAATAATTGCGGAGCTGCTGATCGGTTAACGCCAGCACGGCAGAACGTGGATTATACAGCTTTTTGCCGGTGGCGGTACGGTATCCATCGTACCATCCACTCAGATCTTCCCGAGTGAACTGTGGGGTTTTTACAGTATTTTGATAGATTTCATAAAGTCTGTCTACTTCCGTATTGAGAAATCCAAAATGCTCACAAAATTTTTGGGATAAAGCCATATCATATTCTACAAACATATTTAATTCAGAACCGCTTGAATACTTTGCGATAGGCAAAATGCCTGTCATGTACACAAGTTCTGCATAGATCTGGTCTTTCAGCAGATTTTTGAGAAACAACAAATATTTGGATTGTTCTGTTTGGGTGATAAAAGACATATGAAAAACGGCGTCCCATTCATCCAATATAAACAGAAAGCGAGTTTTCGTTTTTTCATAGATGTTCTGCAGAATATCCCACAGTGATCTGGTGTTATCTGATGCAAGTTCCGGAAATTCATTCTGCAAATCTTCTTTTAATCCGTTGGCAATCCGTGTAATATAGTCTGTATAAGAACAGCAGTTTTCAGGTGTACGGCTTAAATCTATATAAATTACAGAATGTTTATGAAGATGAGTGGTATATGCTGCTGTATTTGCAATGATTAAATTGTCGAATAAAGAATCTTGAGCATCTGTCTTACCGAAAAATGCGGCGATCATAGCTGCCATTACTGTTTTTCCAAAGCGGCTTTTTACGTATTGTGATGCAGCAGGACAATTTGACGATCTTGCCATATTTCATTATATAGTGGGATAGAAAGAAAAGTCAAATTGAATCTGAGAAAATGTTTGAAAAACAGGAGTTCTTAGAGTATACTATAATTCAGGGTGCAAAGCCATCAAGTAGATATCAGAAAAGACTTAAAATAATCATAGATGCTTGCTGAAAAAATTGTAACAGTTCAGGTGAATCTGTGCATTGATTGTGCGAACAATAATCAGAGCGAATGGGAATGAACAGCAAATGAAACGAATTGCACTAAATGAGATAGAACGAAAACTTCATGCGGAGTCATACGAACAGCTTTGTATGTATATTTATGAGCAGATAGCAAACGGCAGTTTCAAACCTGTAAAAGCTTCGGGGACAAATGGTAAAAAGCCGGCGCTGTATTATGAGTATTGGGTGACAGATGCAGATACGAAGACAGATGATGATGAATATGAAGAAGAGCTGAAATATAAAATGACGATGCAGATTTGTGTGGATTATTATTTACATCATATGCGTCAGTATGCAGATGACCGGGAATGGGTAATGCGGCTGAACGATTATTTTTTAAATTTGCATGGTACGAAGCCGGAAATTGTTTCAAAAAATGAGCGTAGTTTTCAAATCTGGGGACGTGAAAAATTTCTGCAGCAGGAACAGGGGAAGAAGATCTTAAAACGCTGTGGGGTTGCACTTTCCCAGCTTTCTTATTATGAAACATCGGAACCTCTTGCTTATTACAGCAGACATCGGCAGACGCCGCAGAATCTTCTGATATTGGAAAATAAAGACACATTTTATAGTATGCGCCGGCATTTACTTAATCAGAGAGAAGGTCATGAGAAAGAGATTTTCGGGACTCTGTTTGGTACGTTAATTTATGGCGCCGGGAAAGGAATCCTGCGTTCATTTCAGGATTTTTCTTTTTGTGTAGAACCTTATATGCAGGCAAAGGAAAACAGGATTTTTTATTTTGGAGATTTGGATTATGAAGGAATCGGTATTTACGAACGTTTGGCACAATTGTCGAAGCAGCAGGGAATCAGTATACAGCCGTTTACGGAAGCATATGAAAAGATGCTGGTGAAAGCACACGCAGTAAGGGAACTTCCAAAAACAAAAGAAAAGCAGAATCGAAACATATCAGGGGATTTTTTTCGCTTTTTTTCGGATCAGACAGTTTATCACATGCGAGAAATATTAGAGAGTGAACGTTATATTCCACAGGAAATTATAAATATCACTGATTTTGCATGAAAGAAATATTGCGCAGA
>CAJTZX010000009.1:38070-83760 GCA_910584345.1 uncultured Eubacterium sp.
AAGTGAAAAATATCACCGATTTTGTATGAAAGAAATATTGCGCAGAAAGTGAAAAATATCACCGATTTTGTATGAAAGAAATATTGCGCAGAAAGTGAAAATTATTACCGATTTTGTATGAATGAAGCATTTGAAGAAAGGCAGTAAGATGCAGTATGATTTTTTAAAACAATTTCCCAAACGGATGAAAAATGTTGGCCTTTATGCGCTGCTGTTTGAAAATAGTATGCAGAAGACAACGTGGCGTCAGTATGGATTTAACAGTGTGGACGAGCAGATCAATATGATTTTTGCTGTGATGCTTTATCTGATGGAACAGTCGCTAAAAGAAGAAAACTGTGTGATGGATGATATCGGAGCATACATTGACACACTGAATACAACAGCTTTTGAAAAACCGATGTCTTATGAGGAATGTCGTAAGCTGGGAGATTTTATTGTAAATGTTATATTGTCCAACGACGGAAGGCCAATGTATTTTGAAGGTTATGATTTTGAAAAGCGGGAATATCAGAAAATGAATGTCAGTTATGTAGCGAACCGGATTGTGTATCTGGATACAGAAGTGAAACGTACTTCCTATTATCTGACGGACGACGGCTACAATCTGCTGCTTGGTACGCTTGAGATTGAAAACAATATGAAGCTGACGATTCATGAGATGATATTTAAAATGCATTTGGAAAAGCAGAGCTACGATAAGGCTGTAGACGAGGTGAAAAACGTATTTAACCTGCTGAGGATACAGTTGTTAAAGATTCAGGAAGCGATGGGCAGAATCCGAAGGAATGCATTGAATTATTCGGTTACTGATTATCAGCATATTCTGGAAGAAAATATGGACACGATTCGGGATACGCGAAAGCAGTTTTTAGAATACCGGGATCTGGTAAAAGCGCGGGCTGCACAATTGGAAGAAGAGCATATAAATGTTCATAAGCTGAATGCAAAGGAAGAAGAAAACTTAGGTAACTTGCGGGTAATTGAAGGCTATTTAAATCGAGCGATTGATGAACATCAAAAAATTCTGAATCATCATCTGGATTTAAAGGCGTTGTATACAAAGGAACTGGAAGAGTTGTCGCAGATGTCGCTGATTCAGAGATTTTCTTTACGCAGTGAATTGTTTGATCGGATTTTGGAATATCCGAAGGGGCTTGCCCGGATGGATATCTTTTTTCGTCCGCTGTTTGTGCAGGGGCCGGATCAGATTTACAATTTGAACAAAGCACTGGAACCACAGCGGATGATTCGCAAAAAGGCGGAGGAAGACAGTGAGGAGCAGATTGACTTTGACGAAGAACAATGGCAAAAAGATCAGGAGATGCTGCGTATAAAGAAGTTGGAAAAATATAAGGGCTGTTTAGGGTATCTGCTGGGACGCCTGCTTGCGTCTGATACATTTACGCTGGCAGAATGCAGGGATGAGCTATTGGAGGAACCAGAAATCATAAAGCGGCTTATTCCAAATGTTGAGATATTTAAAGAAGTGATGGTAGAGCTTATTAAAAGCCGAGAAATAGACATTCCTGCGCTGAAAAAGGAACGCAGCGAATTTATACAAGAGGCTTTTGGAGGCTTTCAGCTGAATGAAATGTTACTGAATCTGCTGGAAGAGCAGGAAGCAGCAGGAAGTAGAAGTATAAGAAAGATTTGCATTTATCGGATAGAGAGCAGAGCGGTTGTTGTATTTGAAAATGTCGTGGATGAGCAGGGAAACCCAAAGACAATCCGCTGCTCGGATTTATTGTTCAGGGCGGAATATGAATAACATGAAACCGTTTGGGAATTGTAAATATTTCATTTTATTTACAATTCCGTGGTTTGCCAAATATAGAATGTTAGAAAGGATTTGGAAGCACTATGGCATATGAAATGGAGGAAATCCGCACAAGCCAGGAAATATTTTATTTTTTGCTGGAACATCATGAGATTCATGAAGATACGGAAAGCAGACTGTATCAGGAATATGCCGAGAATGAGCAGATACAGAATCTTGTGAAATCACAGGGTGAGATTGCATCCAGCAACATTGAGCGTTACGGAGACGTCATCTATTTGATCCCACGGGAAGAAAATCATTTTCTTGGTTTTTCCAAAGCACAGTTAAAGGCGTCTCTATGCAAATCGGGTGGCACAGACCGGGACTATTTTTTATCTCAATTTGTGATTCTGACGCTGCTTGTGGAGTTTTATGACGGACAGGGAAGAAGCAGTAAGGCGAGAGATTTTCTGCGTGTCGGAGAAGTGCAAAACAGTATCAGTACCTATCTAAAGGCGGGAGCGGAAAACAGCAGTGAACAGACAGAGGAAGAGCAGGGATTGGCGTTTGCAGATATGTATGAAGCGTATGAAGCGCTGCGGTCAGATGAGAAAGGGTCTAAGGCAAAGACGACAAAGGAAGGATTTTTGCATCACATATTGAAGTTTTTGGAAAAGCAGGGGCTTATTGAATATGTAGAAGAAGACGAGATGATTCAGACGACAAAAAAGCTAGACAGCTTTATGGACTGGAATCTGCTGAACCAGAATCATTATCTGCGCGTGAGACGGGTGTTGGGAATGGAGGATTAAAGAATGAGTAAAATCAACGTCATCCGATTGATTAATTTAAATTATAATAACAACGCCATCCGAATCAGTGACGAGACCTTTCATATGAATGGGGAGAGTACGCTGCTGTCGCTGCGAAATGGAGGAGGAAAGTCTGTGCTTGTGCAGATGATGATGGCGCCATTTGTCCATAAACGTTACCGGGATGCAAAGGATCGTCCGTTTGAAAGTTATTTTACGACAGCCAAGCCAACCTTTATTCTGGTTGAGTGGGTGTTAGATCATGGAGCCGGATATGTAATGACCGGAATGATGGTGCGCAGACGGCAGGAGATCAGCGCAGATATAGCGGATGCAAACGAGACGTTAGAGATCATACAGTTTATCAGCGAATATCAGACATCATGCCCTTATGACATTCATCATTTACCGGTGATAGAGAAGCGAAAAAAAGAAATAACGCTGAAAAATTTTGGGTCGTGCAGACAGTTATTTGACAGTTATAAAAAGGATTCGTCCGTAAAATTTTTCAGCTATGATATGAGTAACAGCGCTCAGGTCAGACAGTATTTTGATAAGCTGACAGAGTATCAGATTTACTATAAAGAATGGGAAACGATTATGAAAAAAGTGAATCTGAAAGAGTCAGGTTTGTCGGATTTGTTTGCGGACTGTAAAGATGAGAAGGGATTGGTGGAAAAATGGCTGCTGGATGCGGTCGCAAGCAAGCTGAATAAAGGAAAAGACCGGATGAAAGAGTTTCAGAATATTCTGGAAAAATATGTCGGCCAGTACAAAGATAATAAGTCCAAAATTGAACGAAGGGATATTATTCGACTGTTTTCGCAGGAATCGCAGGCAATTATGGACACAGCGAGAAGATATGAAGCAGAGGAAAAAAATTTAAAGCTGCAGCAGGAGCAGATTGGCATTTTTTTGTGGCAGCTTGAGGCGGCAAAAAATACGGCACATTCAGAAGAAACAGCGATTGCGGTTAGAAAACAGCAAATTTTAGCGGACATGGAGCATTTAAAGTACCAGCAGGCATCAAAAGCGATTTATGAAGCAATGGATGCAGAGCGGTTCTGCAGGGCGGAGCGGGAGATGATCCAGCTGGAGCGTGATGAAAAAGAGCAGGAGTATGAACAGACAAAACATACGCTGCAGCTTTTGGAATGTGCGAAACAGCAGGAAGAGCTGCAAGAGCAAAATGCGGAATGTACGCAGTATGAACAGCAGCTTGCAGTGCTGAATCAGCAGGAACAGGATTTTGGACAGGAGCGCAGACAGCTTGGGTATACACTAAGAATGCATTATGAAACGCGAAGCAGTATGCAGCAGAAACAAGTGATGCAATACGAAGAAAAGCTTGTTCAGATACAGGATAAAATGATACAGGAAGAAGAGAAAACCGAATCCTGTCGTGCCAAGGCATTAGAACTTAGTACCTGCATCGGCAGTATGCAGGCCAGGATTCAGGAGTATGATGCGAAAGAAGAGGCATATAACAAGCGTTATGAACCCGGATTTATTCGTAATATTCTTGGAGAATATGAACCGGCGGCCCTGGATATCCGGTTGCAGGAATATGAAAAAGAACTGGACGAACTGAAAAAATCGTATCAAAGAATGCAAAAGACCGCTGAAGAAGGCAGCTGGATGCAAAAAGAAAATGAGCGAAATCTGGAAGATGCCAGACGTCAGAAAATGCAGAAAGAGCAAGAGCTGGAACATGCGAAAGAAGTATTCGGCCAATATGAACAAGAATTGTCAGAACGTCGAAAAATGCTGCGGTATTTTGGATTGGATGAAACTGTTTTATATGATATGGAAAAGATTCTCCATGCGGCGCAGCGGAAACTTTCAGAAATAGAATGGGCAAAGAGAAGTCTGGAGAAGGATGAAGATCTTTTGGAGAAAGAATACCAGCGGCTCACGCAGGGGCGGATACTCGAACTGCCGGAAACGTTTGAAAAACTGCTGGAACAACTGGGTATTTCTTATGTCTATGGAATGGAGTGGCTGAAAAAGAACCAATATACGCAAGTACAGAATCAAATGCTTGTCCGCAGATATTCATTTCTGCCATATGCGCTGCTGCTTTCCAGACGAGATATGGAGAAATTAAAAAGCGCGAAAGAAAAGAAACAAGAAAAAGAGCTGCCGTATACGTCATTTCCCATTCCTTTGATGATAAGGGAAGAGCTGGAATATGTAGAAGACGGGGAACAGAATCCGGTTGTGCAGATGGAGAGGGAGAATGTGAGCTTTTATATGCTGTTTAATGAGCATCTCTTAAATGAAGAGAAGTTAAAACAGATGATAGCTGAAAAAGAGCGTCAGATTACAAAGAAAAAAGAGCAGATTCGCATTCGACGTGAAGAATATGAGGAGTATTTTGAAAAAAAAGAAAAGCTGCGCAGCCAGAAGGTAACGAAAGAACTGCAAGAACAGGCAGCACAGAAGCAGAGAATCCTTTTAGATGAATTAGAAGAACTGACCGGGAAAATTGAAAAACAAAGAGAGGAAGCACAAAAACTGGCAGCAAAGCTGCAGAAGTTACAGCAGCAGATTCAGGAAAGTGTCAGGCAGCAAAGCGCGAAAGAACGCGGACTGGATGAGCTGAGACAGTTGTATCGGGCATATCAGTCCTATTTACAGGATAAGCAACAGCTGGAAGCTTTGCAGCATAACCTGACCGTAACAAAAGAAAAAGAACAGCTTGCAGAAAATACGGCGGCAAAACTGCGGGAACGTGCCAAAAAGCAGGAAATAGAGCTGGAACACAGCAGACGTATAGCAGATGAATTATCTGAGAAAGCAGCTGGATATCAGCAGTATGAAAAAGAAGACCAGGTAGAAGGCGAAGTGGAAGATCTGGAAAACAGATATCTTGCGATTACGAGCCAGATTTCATTGCGCCAGCAGGAAATAGAACGTTTGCTTTTGGCCGCGCGGGAAAAAGTACGTAAAATAGAGCGTGAGCTTGCAAGAAAGCAGAAAAAATACAAATTATCGGACAAAGAATGGATGCAGACGGTATACAATGTGAAAGCGGAGGAATATCAGGAACAACTGCTGACAGTCCGTGAGCAGCAGTACGAATTAAAAAAAGCACAGTGGAATGAGGCGGATAAAAATGCGGCTCTGGCAAGCCAACGTCTGGAACAGCAGAAAAAGGCGATGTTTGAAAAATGCAGGCAGTCACAACCACTTGCGAAGGAGGAAATACAGCCAGTAAATTTTGAAACGGAAATCGAAAAGAAAGATTATACGCGCAAAGAATTAGAGCAGGCGCAGCTGGCTCAGCAGAAACGGATGGACTGGTATGAGGAACATTTAACCGCACTTGCAGAGTATATGGAATTTGTGCCAAAGGATGAACAAAAGCTTTGGGAACTGATCGCACATCGTCTGGAATCGGATACCGTTGCAACAAAAGAAGAACAAATGATGTGGGAATCAGTGAGAAAGCAGGAGGATGCGCAGATCCTTTCTGGGCGGCCGGAGCATTCGCAGGAAACGATGGCGACAGGACCAGGGATAAGCCGGATGACAGAAATGATTCAGGAAGCCTATGACTATCAGTGTGAACTGCAGATGATCGCGATGCTGCAGGAGGCTGTGGAACGCTTGTCAAGAGAAGAGCTGCGCCGCAGAAAGGGAACGTTGCTGCGGGATTATAACAACTGTCAGGAACGCAGGCAACAGCAGAAAGATCAGCTGACAGGACTGCTGAACCAGATGGTGCGTAAGGAAGCGTTTGCAGAAGATTTTTATCGGAAACCGATCGAAGCGATGCTGTCTTTAACAGACCATGCGGGACAAGTGCTGCGCCAGCTGCATACAACGTTGCAGTCTTATGAAAGCCTGATGGAGAAAATACAGGTGGATATTTCCGTAGTAGAAGAGGAGAAGAACCGGATTGTAGAGCTGTTAAGCGAGTATGTGCATGAGGTTCATCAAAATATCGCACGGATTGATCAGAATTCTACGATACGGATTCGTGATAAAAATGTAAAAATGCTGAACATATCATTGCCGGTCTGGGAGGAAAATGCGAATCTGTACCAGATCAAAATACAGGATTTTATGGATGAGACGACGCAAAAGGGGATCGAATTATTAGAGCGTAACGAAAATGCACAGGAGTATCTTGGTACGCGTATGACGACAAAAAATCTTTATGATGTCGTCGTTGGTATTGAGTCGGTGCAGATTCATCTGCATAAAATTGAAGAACAGCGCCAATATGAGATTTCATGGTCACAGGTCGCTCGCAATTCCGGTGGGGAAGGATTTCTTTCTGCATTTATCATATTATCCAGTCTGTTGTATTATATGCGGCGGGATGAATCCGATTTGTTTGCAGACCGTAATGAGGGAAAAGTGCTGCTGATGGACAATCCGTTTGCGCAGACAAATGCGTCGCATTTACTAAAGCCGTTGATGGATATGGCAAAAAAGACGAATACACAGCTGATTTGCTTATCGGGCCTGGGCGGAGAATCGATTTATAACCGGTTTGATAATATTTATATTTTAAATCTGATCGCTGCCAGCCTGCGCAGCGGAATGCAGTATTTAAAGGCGGAGCATATGCGCGGAGCAGAGACAGAGGCGGTGCTGGTATCGCAGATTGAAGTGCTGGGGCAGCAGGAACTTGTTTTTTAGAAGGAGGAGTTTATACCAAATATGCGTATTGTAGTGAAGGTAGGGACTTCTACATTGGCATATCCAACTGGATGTCTGGATATTCGTCATGTGGAGATTCTTGTAAAGACGTTGAGTGATCTGAAAAATGCGGGGCATGAAATTGTACTTGTATCTTCCGGGGCGATTGGAATGGGTATTGGAAGGCTTTCGTTAAAGGGCAGGCCGGAAGATATGCCGACAAAGCAGGCAGCGGCTTCGGTAGGTCAGTGTGAGCTGATGTATACGTATGACAAGCTGTTTGGGGAATACAACCATATCGTCGGACAAATATTGCTGACTGGCTCTGATTTTTCCCATGAAGACCGAAAAGAAAATTTTGAAAACACGATTTTGCGTCTGATTGAGCTGGGTGTGATTCCGGTTGTCAATGAAAATGACACAATTGCTACGGATGAGATTTCAGTAGGCGATAATGATACGCTGGCCGCTATGGTAGCTTGCAGTGTAGATGCGGATCTGCTTATATTACTGAGCGATATCGATGGACTATATACCAAAGATCCGCATAAGAGTCAGGATGCACAGCTGATACCGCTGGTGATGGAAATTACACCGGAGATCAAAGAACTTGCGGAAGGAAAGGGCAGCGGGCTTGGAACGGGCGGCATGGTGACAAAGCTGCATGCAGCAGAAATAGCTATGAACCATGGAGTAGATATGGTAATTGCAAATGGAGCAAGGCCGCGTAAGCTGTATAATATTGTAGAAGGAGAAACGGTGGGGACGCGGTTTCTTGGAAGGGAGACTGCTATATGACGACACAGGAGATTTTAATACAGGCAAAGGAGGCAAAAACAGCGCTGATGCTGGCAGATGCCGAACGTAAAAATGAGGCGCTTCATAAGATGGCGGATGCACTTGTAAAACAGGAACACGCGGCAAGGATTTTAGAAGCGAATAAACGTGATTTGGAGGCTGCAAAAGGGACGATTCCTGATGTTATGCTGGATCGTCTGATGCTGAATGAAAAACGGATTGCGGATATGGCAGATGGAATCCGGGAAGTTGCAAAGCTGGAAGACCCGGTTGGGAAAGTGCTGTCCGAAATTGTAAGGCCGAATGGAATGACAATTCGTAAAACAGCAGTTCCGATGGGGGTCATTGCGATTATATATGAAAGCCGCCCGAATGTTACGAGTGACGCAGCTGCATTGGCGCTTAAAAGCGGCAATGTCTGTGTGCTGCGTGGCGGCAAAGAAGCCTGGCGTACGTGCCATGCCATTGTGGAAGCTATGCAGATTGGATTGGAAGAGGCTTTCATGCCACGTACAGCAGTGAATTTGATTGAAGATACGACACGCGTAAGCGCTAATGAACTGATGACTGCAGAAGGATTTATAGATCTTTTGATTCCACGTGGCGGCAAAGGGTTGATCCGTTCTTGTGTGGAACATGCAACCGTGCCGTGTATCCAGACCGGGACAGGAATCTGCCACGTGTATGTAGACCGCGCGGCGGATCTTTCGATGGCGATACAGATCGTAGAAAATGCAAAAACAAGCCGCCCAAGTGTCTGCAACGCGCAGGAAGTATGTCTGGTGCATAGGGAAATTGCAGCTCAGTTTTTGCCAATGCTGCAGGATACACTTTGTGAGAAACGCCGGAAAGAGGGAAATCAGCCGGTGGAACTGCGACTGGATTCGGAGGCAGCAAAAATCATTGCAGGTTTACCGGCAGGAGAAGCGGATTTTGATACAGAGTTTTTGGATTATATTCTTGGCGTTAAAATCGTGGATAGTGTGGAAGAAGCAATCGAACATATCAATCTGCACTCTACCGGACATAGCGAAGCAATTGTAACGTCAGATCAAAAAGCTGCAGAGCAGTTTACGGCAGCTGTAGACAGTGCGGCAGTTTATGTAAATGTATCGACACGATTTACGGATGGCGGGCAATTTGGATTAGGATGCGAGATGGGGATTTCCACGCAGAAACTACATGCGAGAGGGCCAATGGGGCTGGCGGAATTGTGTACTTATAAATATGTGATTTGTGGGAATGGACAGATACGGCAGTAAGAAACAAGGAAAACTGCGATGCTGGCATCCAGATGAAAAGAAAGTATGGTAGAGGTTTAGAGATTATGGGACAGGTTTTTATACTGGAAGAAACAACGAAATACCCAATTACGCTAATGGGGAGCCGAGCCGGTATCTGCTGGGGCTCGGATATTTCAAACCAGGAAAAAAATTATAAGCGGGGGCTAGACTGCCTTTCATCCGGTCATGGCAGAGTGATGGAATATGTCAATCTGGAAATGGTACTGGATGGATATTCGGCACGTGTTGTCCGTGAGTGGTATACACATATCGGCGGTTCGCCGACGCGCCTGCAGGCCAGTACAAGATATGTGGATTATCAAAATTTTTCATATGTTATACCGCCTGCAGTTGCGCAAAATGAAACGGCGCGTGCCCGCTATGAAGGGATGATGCAGGAAATCAGCAAAACATGTGCATATCTTGAACAAGAGTGCGGGATTGCAAGGGAGGATGCTGCAATGCTTCTTCCGCTTGGAATGACAACGAAAATTGTAGATAAACGAAATCTGAGAAGTCTCGTGGATATGAGCCGCCAGCGGATGTGCAGCCGTGCTTATCATGAGTACCGTAAACTGTTTGAGGATATCAGCGAAGCGCTGATGAAATATTCGCAGGAGTGGGCTTATTTGGTGGAGCGCTATTTTATGCCAAAATGCGAAGCGCTTGGATATTGTCCAGAGACACGTTCGTGCGGGCGTATGCCGAAAAAACAGCCAGAACGAAATGAGACATTTGCCAAAACAGTGGAGATTTAACGAATCAGTGTATGAAGTCGTTCAGTGAAATGCCGCTTTATAGTGTATGTACACATAATTTTAGATAAATTTAAAATATTTTTGTATAAATTGAAAAAAACAGCTTGTCAAGTCTACCTGTTTGGTGGTAAATTAGTAGTAGGGGAAATTAAGGGGTTCCATCCGACATATGGAAATCCCAACCGTTAAAAATTATAAATATTAACAGGAGGAAGTTGACATGCAGACAAAAAATTACAAGATCTGGTTTTGTACAGGCTCGCAGGACTTATACGGAGACGAGTGCTTAAGCCACGTAGCAGCTCATTCCAAAGAAATGGTAGATTATATGAACAAATCCGGCATACTGCCGTTTGAAATCGTATGGAAGCCAACGCTTATTACAAATGAGCTGATCAGAAAGACCTTTAACGAAGCAAACATGGATGACGAATGCGCGGGCGTTATTACATGGATGCATACATTCTCTCCAGCAAAATCATGGATTCTTGGATTGAAAGAGCTGAGAAAACCGTTATGCCACCTGCATACACAGTACAATCAGGAAATTCCATATGATACGATTGATATGGATTTTATGAATGAGAACCAGGCAGCACACGGTGACAGAGAATATGGACATATGGTAACTCGTATGGGCATTGAACGTAAGATTATTGCCGGATACTGGAAAGATGAAAAAGTCATCGAAAGAATCGCTTCCTGGATGCGTGTAGCATTGGGTGTTATTGAAAGCAGCCATGTTCGTGTTATGAGGGTTGCAGACAATATGAGAAATGTGGCGGTTACTGAAGGTGATAAGGTAGAAGCGCAGCTGAAATTTGGCTGGGAAGTAGATGCCTATCCGGTAAATGAAATCGCAGAGGCAGTTGCAGCTGTATCAGAGTCCGATACAAACGCATTAGTAGACGAATATTACGATACCTATGAGATTTTATTGGAAGGAAGAGATCCGGAAGAGTTCAAAAAGCATGTGGCAGTACAGGCGCAGATTGAAATTGGCTTTGAGCGTTTTCTGGAAGAGAAGAACTATCAGGCGATTGTTACACATTTTGGCGATCTCGGCGCATTAAAGCAGCTTCCGGGGCTTGCGATCCAAAGATTGATGCAGAAAGGCTACGGATTTGGAGCAGAAGGCGACTGGAAGGTTGCGGCGATGGTACGCATTATGAAAATCATGACCGCAGGCATGAAAGATGCAAAAGGCACTTCTATGATGGAGGATTATACATATAATTTGGTTCCTGGAAAGGAAGGTATTTTGCAGTCACACATGCTGGAAGTATGCCCGTCTGTTGCAGAAGGCCCGATCAGTATCAAATGCCAGCCATTGTCTATGGGTGACAGAGAGGATCCGGCGCGTCTTGTATTTACATCCAAAGAAGGTCCTGGTGTGGCAGCTTCTTTAATTGATCTTGGGGACAGATTCCGTCTGCTTATCAATGATGTAGAATGCAAGAAGGTAGAAAAGCCAATGCCGAAGCTTCCGGTAGGTTCTAATTTCTGGGTACCAAAGCCAGATTTTTATACAGGTCTGGAAGCATGGATTCTTGCAGGCGGTGCACATCATACGGCATTTACTTATGATCTGACTTCTGAGCAGATTGGCGATTGGGCATCTATGATGGGTATTGAGCCGGTATATATTACAGATGGTACTACGATTCCGCAGTTAAAGAGAGATCTGATGTTAGGAAATGTCGTATACGGCAAATAAAATCTGAAAGTAAGGCAGGAGCCCGCGTTAAGTCGGCATCCTGCCTGCTGATATATTTAAAACAAGGGAAAAGGGATTAACCCGGAAATATGGAAGGAGAACCAAATTATGAAATTTTTCGTAGACACAGCGATCGTTGAGGAAATCAAAAAGGCAAATGACATGGGCGTTATCTGCGGGGTAACGACAAATCCGTCTTTAATTGCAAAATCAGGAAGAGATTTTGCAGAGGTCATTAAAGAGATCACAGATATCGTAGATGGCGCGATCAGCGGCGAAGTAAAGGCTACGACACAGGATGCGGAAGGCATGATCGCAGAAGGACGTGAGATTGCTAAAATCCATCCAAATATGGTTGTTAAGATTCCGATGACAGTAGAAGGCTTAAAAGCAGTAAAACAGCTGTCTTCAGAAGGAATCAAGACAAATGTGACATTGATATTTAATGCAAATCAGGCATTGCTGGCAGCAAGAGCAGGCGCTACCTATGTATCTCCGTTCTTAGGACGTCTGGATGATATTTCTGTACCTGGCGTAGACCTGATTCGTACGATTGCAGAAATTTTTGCAATTCACGATATTGAGACAGAGATTATTGCTGCATCAATCAGAAATCCAATCCATATCATCGACTGTGCTTTGGCTGGCGCACATATTGCAACGGTTCCTTACAATGTAATTGAAGCCATGACCAAACATCCGCTGACAGATGCAGGAATTGAAAAATTCATCCAGGACAGTTCCAAATAAGCAGACCAGGACATGAAAAGGAAAGGGTATAACTATGACTGATTTAGAACTTCAGAAAACAGCGGTGGAAGTAAGAAAAGGGATCGTTACAGCTGTGCATGGTGCAAAAGCGGGACATCCGGGCGGCTCTTTATCATCTGCTGACGTATTTACATATCTTTATTTTGAAGAAATGAATATTGATCCGAAGGAGCCAAAAAAAGCAGATCGTGACCGTTTTGTATTGTCCAAAGGACACACGGCTCCGGGCCTGTATTCCGTGCTGGCAAATAGAGGGTTTTTCCCGGTAGAAGATCTGCAGACATTGCGTCATGTAGGTTCTCATCTGCAGGGACATCCATGTGTACAGCATACGCCAGGGATCGATGCTTCCTCTGGTTCTTTGGGACAGGGAATCTCTGTAGCGGTTGGCATGGCGCTTTCTGCAAAGCTGAGCAATGACAGTTATCGTGTCTATACGCTTCTTGGCGATGGCGAAATACAGGAAGGACAGGTATGGGAAGCTTCGATGTTTGCGGGACACCGTAAACTGGACAATTTGTGCGTGATTGTGGATAACAATGGCCTGCAGATTGATGGAAAGATCGATGACGTATGCTCTCCGTATCCAATCGATGAAAAATTTAAGGCTTTCAATTTCCATGTGATTAATGTGGCAGATGGAAATGATATGGCACAGCTTCGTGCAGCTTTTGAAGAGGCAAAGGCGACAAAGGGGCAGCCAACTGCAATTGTAATGAAGACTGTAAAAGGCAAGGGAGTTTCTTTCATGGAGAACAAGGCCGGATGGCATGGTAAGGCTCCGAATGATGAGGAATATGCAATTGCAATGGAAGATCTTAAGAAAGCAGGTGAAGCATTATGTCAGAAGTAAAAAAGATTGCAACGAGAGAGAGCTATGGCAATGCTTTAGTGGAACTCGGTAAGGAAGTAGACAACCTTGTAGTATTAGATGCGGATCTGGCTGAGGCTACGAAGACAGGCACCTTTAAAAAAGCTTTTCCTGACAGACATATTGACTGTGGTATTGCGGAATGTAATATGATGGGCATCGCAGCAGGTATCGCGGCTACCGGCAAAGTACCGTTCGTAAGTTCGTTTGCTATGTTTGCGGCAGGTCGTGCATTTGAGCAAGTGCGTAATTCTGTCGGCTATCCGCATCTGAACGTTAAAATTGGTGCGACACATGCAGGTATTTCTGTCGGTGAAGACGGCGCCAGCCATCAGTGTAATGAAGATATCGCATTAATGCGTGTAATTCCTGGCATGGTAGTTATCAATCCTTCGGATGATATAGAAGCAAAAGCAGCAGTAAAAGCGGCTTATGAACATGAAGGGCCTGTGTATTTAAGATTTGGACGTCTTGCAGCTCCGGTTATCAACGATCACTCAGATTATAAGTTTGAAATTGGAAAAGGAGTAACATTAAGAGACGGTAAGGATATTACTTTGGTAGCTACCGGACTTTGTGTATCCGGTGCGTTAGAAGCGGCAGAAAAGCTTGCTGCGGATGGTGTGGATGCAAGAGTCATCAATATTCATACGATTAAGCCATTAGATGAAGAACTGATTATAAAAGCTGCACAGGAAACTGGTAAGATCGTAACGATTGAAGAACATTCTGTCATCGGCGGTCTCGGAGGCGCTGTTGCAGAACTGTTAAGCGAGAAGTGTCCGACAAAGATGCTGCGGATAGGCGTGGAAGATACGTTTGGCGAATCCGGACCGGCTGTACAGCTTCTTGAGAAATATGGACTGGATGCAGCAGGCATTTACAACAAAGTAAAAGCATTTCATTCATAAGAAAGTATTGGTACCCGCACGGGCTGTTACGACATGTGACAGCCTTGTGCTTTCATATGCGTAATTTTGGGGTAAAGGAGAATCAGTGATGTTAGAAGAATTAAAAAAACAGGTATACGAAGCAAATATGGAGCTGCCAAAGCGCGGCCTTGTTACCTATACATGGGGGAATGTCAGCGGTATTGATCGTGAAACAGGTTATTTTGTCATTAAGCCGAGTGGTGTGGAATACGAGGAACTGACGCCGGATGATATGGTAGTTATGGATCTTAATATGAATAAAATCGAAGGAAAATATAAACCGTCTTCAGATACGGCAACGCATGCAGAGCTGTACAAAAAATATCCGGAAATCGGCGGTGTTGTTCATACGCATTCTACGACGGCTACTTCCTGGGCACAGGCAGGCAGGAGCATCCCTCTGTACGGAACGACTCATGCAGATTATTTCCTTGGCTCGATTCCTTGTGCAAGAAGCTTAACACCGGAAGAGATTAACGGCGAATATGAGAAAAACACCGGTCTTGTTATTATTGAAACATTGGAAGAAAAAGGAATTAATCCAATGTATACGCCTGGTATTCTCTGCAAGAACCATGGACCTTTTACCTGGGGCAAAGATGCAGATCAGGCCGTTTACAACGCGGTTGTACTGGAAGAGGTTTCAAAGATGGCATTGAATACAGAACTCATCAATCCAAAAGCGGAACCTGCACCGGACAGCATTAAAGATAAACATTTTTACCGGAAGCATGGTGCGAATGCTTATTATGGGCAGAACTAACCCAAACGAAAATCAGGACGTACCTATTTTGGAACAAGAAGTAAATATTCTTAAATAAAATGAATGGTATCAATGTAGTCAAGAAAGGCAGATATTAAAATGAATAAAGAATCATTTGGAACAAGCAGACAGGGGGAAGCGGTGTCTGTCTATATGCTGGAAAATAAAAAAGGCTCCAAAGTACGTGTAACGGATTATGGCGCTGCGCTTGTTTCGATTATCGTACCGGATAAAAACGGCAATATGCAGGACGTTTTGCTTGGTTACGATAATGTAACCGGCTATGAAAATAATACGTGTTATTTTGGCGCTGTAATCGGAAGAAACGGTAATCGAATTGCTCAGGCACAGCTGACGATTAACGGTGTTTCTTATCAGTTGGATGCGAATGATAATGAAAACAATCTGCATTCCGGTGTGAAAGGAATGGACACGATTGTTTGGGGTGTAAAAGAATATAAAGATAATACGATTACGCTTACTTGCAAAAGTGCAGACAAAGAACAGGGATTTCCTGGAAATATGGATGCAGAAGTTACTTACATACTAACAGATGATGATACGGTAGAAATTAGCTATCAAGCTGTATCCGATCAGGATACGGTAGCAAATTTTACGAATCACGCATATTTTAATCTGGAAGGACATGCTTTTGGCAGCGTACTTGGACAGGAATTGATGCTGCGGGCATCAAATTTCACGCCAGTCATTGATGCAAAGGCAATTCCTACAGGAGAAATCGCTCCGGTTGCAGGAACGCCGATGGATTTTACAACGGCAAAGACGATCGGACAGGATATTGAGGCAGATGATATTCAGATCCATTATGGCGGCGGATATGACCATAATTTTGTATTGGATAAGACGGAAAAGGGTGCGTTCGAACTGATTGCAGAAGCATATGCGCCGGGAACAGGGATTGTGATGAAAGTATTTACAGACCTGCCGGGTGTACAATTCTATTCTGGAAATTTTATTACGACACAGGATGGAAAGCAGGGCGCAGTCTATGAGAAAAGACAGGGATTTTGTCTGGAAACGCAGTTTTTCCCAAATTCCGTGAATGAACCAAATTTTGAGACGCCGATTTTAAAAGCAGGAGAAGTTTATACGACGAAGACGAGTTATCAGTTTGGAGTAAGATAAGAGTTAGCAGCAGTTCAGTTTTTATGAACTGCTGTTTTTTTGTTGTGAAAATTAAGATTTATTAAGCGTTTTGCTGTCCTACTTGACAAATAATTCTACATGTTGTAGACTGTGATAGTCGACAATGTGTAGAATTGTAAAGGAGGAATCTAGATGGCAGAATACGGACTGGGAGAAGTGGAGATGCGCTTTGCATCCTTAATCTGGGACAAGGAACCGATTTCATCCGGTGAACTTGCAAAGCTCAGTGAGAAAGAGCTGGGATGGAAAAAATCAACGACTTATACAATTTTAAAACGGCTTTGTGCCAAAGAAATATTTCAAAATGAAAAGGGGACGGTAACGTCTTTGATTTCTTATCAGGAATTTCAGGCGAAGCAGAGTGAAAAGTTTGTGGAAGAAAAATTCAAAGGTTCTCTGCCAAGCTTTGTTGCTGCATTTTGTTCTCGTAAAAAACTAAGTAAAGACGAAATCGAACAGCTGCGCAAAATTATTGAGGAGGAGAGTGTATGACGGGGCTGATGCTGCGTATAGCAGCTATGAGTATACAGGCCATTTTGGTAATTGGCGTGGTTTTTGTACTTAGAAAGTTGTTTGCTTTGGTGCCCGTTTCCAAAAAGTATGTCATGATACTTTGGATGATCGTGTATTTCTTTCTTGTTTTTCCATGGAAAGTGTCTGTCCCGGAAGGATTTTGGAATCAGACTGCGATTTCATGGCATCCGGGAGATGGAAAATCCGGGAATAATGATGAAAAAAAGAATCTGGATGAACCTCATTTAGACATGGCTCCAAAACAGCAGTTTTTGGAAGATTCGGAAACGATACAGAATGTGCAGAATTTGCGTGAACAGCAGGATCATAAAAAAACGGAACATATATCAGATGTTCAGGATGGCAGAGAGAACGCAACGATACATAGACTGCCGAAATTGTCAGATTTATGGAAAGCTTTTCATGCACTTGAGATAAAAATGCTGGATGCCGCAAACGGAAACGGGCAGGTGACAGCTCGTGTATTATGTGCAGTTTGGGTGGCAGGAATCTTGTTTTTTGTTTTACGAGGAGTTCTATCATACGCCCGACTGAAACGGTGCGTACTATGTTCCGTTCGATATGAACAAGAATGGGATCATGAAATTTTAGGCGGAAGGAAGAATCTAGCAGTTTATGAGGCGGATGGAATTTTAACGCCGATCGTATTAGGGTATTTCAGGCCATGTATTTATTTTCCATCTGATATGGATGCAGCGTATAAAGAGTATGTGGCAGTTCATGAATGGACACATATTCAGCGGAAAGATTATCTGACGAAGACGGCGGCTTATGTTATTACTTGTCTGCACTGGTTTAATCCGGTTGTATGGCTTGCGTACTATTTTATGACAAGGGATATGGAAATGGCCTGTGATGAAGAAACCGTGTATAAAATTGGCACGGATCAGAAAAAAGCGTATGCATCGGCGCTGCTTGCGCTGTCAGTCGCACAGCAGAGTCATTTTGCTGTCCCGCCTGCGTTTGGGGATGGCAGTATGAAAGCGCGCATTCAAAATATTATGCGTTATAAAAAAACGGCAAAAATAACTGCAGTTTTCGTAGTGGCAGCGGGAATCTTTTTGACAGGAATTTTTTTGACCGCAGACGATAACAGCATACCGAACAGTGCGAAAAAGGAACAAGATTTGCAGAAGGCAGCTATGCTTGCAGAAGATACGGAATTGCAGAATCAGAAGATACTTACATTTGAAATGGTGCGGGAGGCGTTTGCTCAAAAAAATGTGAAACAGCTGAATTTTCGGCAGTATCATAATGGTCAGCTGTTTATAAACGACGAGCTGGACGAAGAGGAACCCTATGATATGTTTGACTATTATTTTAATTTTCAAAATGAAACATATCACATGAGGGCTTCGTTTTTAAAAAGCTCCAATCAGCTGGAAAACGTCTGTATCAGCAGACAATCGGACGCGCAGATGGCGTACATTTATACGATAGATGAAAAGGGCAGAGAATCCTATCCGTATAATCTGGAAGTGTTTCTGCGTACAAAAACAAAAGTGGATGAATGGCTGACGATAGAACTTCCGGAAGGATATACCATTGGTTCTTACAATGCTGATCTTGGATTTTCAGGAGGAATTTTAATACATCCGCAAAGTTATTCGACGCATAAAGAGATGGATTCTGCTCCAAAGCACTGGAAGTATGCAGGATTTATTGGAACAGTAGAAGAGCCGCAAGATGTGTTTGTGTTTGAAGACGGGAAGCTGGATCAAAGATATTATCCACAGTCAAATCACAGCCATGATGAGCCGATAGGCGTTATAGATACGATATCGCCAGGATTTGGGTGGAAGACGCTTCTGGTTCACAGTTTTCATGATTTGTATACAGGCGGCGAGATAGGTGCACTTGAGATGGAAGGTGTGGATATCAGCAAATTAGAAACACAAAGTGAATATTGGGACTTTTATTTTGTGAAGGAAGGGGAAAACAGAGCACATTTATTGTCATTATCTGCAAAAGAATTTGACAGAACAGAAGCGATGGCGATTGCAAGAACTGTGGTAATGATGGAAGATGAAGCTGCAAAACAGCGACAGCAGGAAGTTTTACGTACGTTGAAGGATTATTTTCAGGATTTTTTGTGTACGATGCTGGCAGAGGATGACAGAAAATATACAAGGAAAGATTTTGCAGGGATAGATGGCTATATTGCTTGGAAATGGCTGGAATGGCGCAGAGAATTTTACAGAGAAACATATGGAGGCATTGTTTCAGTAGATTTGAATGATGTAGAGCTTTTCGATTTAACAGAAAAAGAACATGGTCTGGAAGCACTTGCAAATATCAGTTATCAGTATGCATGGGGCAAATCTGAAGATAACGCCAGCAATGCCGGTAGTCTGTTTCGCATTATTTTAGAGCCGGATGGAGATCAGTGGCAGGTTGTCGATTTGGAGTATTGTGACTGCAAAGAGATTATGATTTTAAAAGAGCTGATGGAACGGGAAAAAATTGCTGCGGCAGATGGTTATGATTTTATAGATAATTATTTTCAGCAGATGATACAAAAAACGGGCATGGAAAGTGCACAAATATTGCAGAATAGGACACCGGAAGCAGAAGTTTATGCTCCGCCGCTCATAGACTGTGATGAAAACCGGATGATTTTTGTGAATAGCCGCGGCATGGTAATTTATAACAGAAAGCAGCAGTCGGTTATGGCTGTCATAGATCTGCAGAAAATCGGGTGCAATTATTTTACGGTTGATTCTCTTGGTACAAAGATCATTGCCAAAGACAATCAGATACGTATTTTTAATACGAAAGATAACCAGGTGACAGGCAACTGCTATGTCTACGAGCTGTCAAAATATACAGAAAAAGCAGAATTGCTGGAGCCTGTAAAAGTGACTAAGGCAGAGGATCGTTTACTGGATGAGTGGAAGGAGAAAATGAACGGCAGGTATTATGATTCGTTTGATTATTTGGGAAGCGAAACAGTTAGTGGATGGGAGAACGGAATCACCCAGTACAGCAAAGATGCGCTTGTCTGGACAAAACAAGGGGAGCGTTGTGTAAGCTGTTTGCTGCTGCGGGACGGAGAATACCAGCTTTATACAAGAAACGAGAATACAGGCAAAGCTGTAACAGAGCCGCTTATCATTGCCGTTTCCAGGCAGGAAGCGAAACAGGCAGAAGATGCAAATGCTCTGCCCGAATTTGTATATATGGGAGAAGATAAAATTTTAAAGACCATTTGTGACTATATGGCTGGAGAAGAAAAGGCAACTGCGTCCAGAAAGACAGTAAGTTCTGAGATTTTTATACCAATACCGGTTATTTATGATATGATAAGAGAAGATGGAGAAATAAAAGTATTTGGCAATTTTTATTCTTTCATGTATTATAAAAATGGTAACACACTGGAAGAGGATGGCGGTTCAGAGATGCCTGCCTGTTTTCATTTGAAAAAAACAAATGGGAGCTATGATGTAGTGGATGTGGAAAAAACCGGAGACGGCACTTATTATCAGAAGGGGATTGAAAAATTCTGCCAGGGGCATCCGCATATTTATGAGAAATTTTTGGATCATGAAAAAACGATGGAACTGTATCACCAGAGAAAACGAATGTTCATCGGGCAATATGTAAAAGATCATCAGTTGGATATTCTATATTATCATGAGTTTGGATGGGATCCCGTGGAACTTTTTACGGAATGAGTTTGAGTTTTATGATGACGAGTAATCTTTAAAATGCTATGAAACGTATGGATGGAGGCTGGATATGTATGAAAGTGTTACGGAAACGATATGTGAGAGTAGTGATGATACTTTTGTCCGTATGTTTTTTAGTATTTTCTGCATGTGCGACAAAAACGGTGCTGGATGATATTGACAGATACGGAGTCGGCGGCAAAAAATTTTCTGACAATGTAACTGCGGCGGAGCAGGCGCTTGCGCTGCTGCCGCAGCAATTACTCAAAGTCGGTTTTGTTCAGGTGGGGCATGAATCAGACTGGAGAATTGCCGCTACAAAATCTTGTAAAGAAGTATTTTCAGAAGAAAATGGATACGAATTGTATTTTGTGGATGCAGACAACAATCCGAAAGTGCAGGTTGAGGCGGTACGCAATTTTATCAGGGAAGAGGTGGATTATATTGTAATTGATCCGATCCTGACAACAGGATGGACTGCAGTATTAAAAGAAGCGTATCATGCACATATTCCAGTCATTATTTTAGACCGCACGATTGACTGTAAGGAGCGGTATTACACAGCCTGGTTTGGTTCCGATTTTGTAAGAGAAGGAGAACTGGCAGGACAATGGCTGCAAAATTATCTGAATAAGAGTGAACGGGGGACAGAAACGATCCATATTGTAACGATAAACGGAACGCAGGGAGCATCCGCTCAGCTGGGCCGCACAGAAGGATTTGCACGTTATCTGGAACGCAACAGCAATTGGAAGCTGTTGGCGCAAGAATGCGGAGATTTTACTGAAAGCGGCGGCAGAATGGTAATGGAAAAGTATCTCAGCATGTATCCGCAGATCGATGTTGTTATCTGCCAAAATGATAATGAGGCGCTCGGTGCATGTGCAGCAATGGACGAAGCAGGAATCTCCTATGGAACGGACGGAGGCATAATCGTAATATCTTTTGACGCGACAAGAGCTGGACTAAAAGCCGTACTGGAAGGAAAAATTCACGCAGATTTTGAATGTAATCCACTGTCACCGCCTTATGCAGCCGAAGCAATCCGAAGACTGGAAGCAGGCGAAGAACTGGCGAAGAAACACTATTATCTGCCGGAAGACTGTTTCACCGTAGATGAAGCTCCGATGGTTCTTATGGTTGATTTTGAATCTAAAAAAATGGTAACGGTGACGGAAACGCTTTTAGAAGAAAGGGAATATTAAAGAAATTTTGTGACATTTTGGATTAAAATGTTGCGTTTTTGAATACCCGGACGCTGGGCAAGGGGATTGGGCCGGTCTGCCTGTGACCGTTCCAGAATGTAAGAAGCCCTAAACATTCTGCATTTACACTTTGTTAACCGGACGGTCGCGCCACCTAATTCGCCCTGGCTAAACGCCAGCAGCTAAAGGTACCGCTTGGCTTCGCCCCTGGTTTTCATGCAGAATATTAAGGGCTTCTAACATTCTTCCAAAGCCACAGGCAGACCGGCCCAATCCCCTCGCCCAGCTGGTTTTTGAATGCATTACATGTCCTTATGTAAGATGATATCAACTCAGTTACAATTTTGGCTTGTTTTCGATTAGAAACAGCTATGAAATAAATAATAAATAACTTATCATAACTTGTGTCTATTAGATATTTGATTGTATATGATTAGCTTAAGAAAATCAGCCGGGAGAGGGGATCTGTCCGGTCTGGTTGTGACGTTGGAGGAATGTTAGAATCTCTTAGTATTCTGCATGAAAACCAGGGGCGAAGCCAAGCGGCGCCTTTAGCTGCTGGCGTTTAGCCAGGGCGAATTAGGTGGCGCGACCGTCCGGTTGTCATAGTGTAAATGCAGAATGCTTAGAGATTCTTACATTTCGGAACAGGAACAACCAGACCGGACAGATCCCCTCTCCCGGCGTCCGAGGAGCCCAAACGCAACATTTTAATCCAATCTGTTGCAAATTCATTTTCTTGAAATTTGGTGATAATATAAGTAATGCACATGATACCGTTGACAGTAAGCAATCATGGCTTTTTAAAATTATTAAGAATAAGTTTATGATTCTTTTAGGCTTTTGACACATTTCAGACACATTTTGTGAGTATACTAAATAACATCAAATGAAGTTGGCGGCAATGAAAGCGCGCGCTAGTCGCTGGCTTCGACTAAAAATTATTCCATTTATATAGATTAAACATTTTCATAACTAAACTCCTCGAAAAAGCGATCTGCGAAGGCAGGTCGTTTTTTCTGCCGGATTGCGGATAAGTCTTTACACAGCTTGTACCTTTTGTTATAATTTACCTAAAAGCAGATCAAAGTGGATAATTATCAAGCAAAAATAACCGATGAGGCAAAACGGAGAGTGTAAGTCTACGGAACATTACACTCTTTTATGATTTGAAAAAAATAGTATACACTGTTGTGTCTTTGCGGTATAATAATAGTTAAATGTGGTCAAGATTTGGAAGCAACATTGGATAGGGGGAAAGTCAGATGGAGGTAAGTGGAAAGTTATTTCAGGAAAATAGATTTTGTGCCTGGTGCCACTGTCCGATTCCGGCTGATTCTGAGACAGATTTTTGTAAAAGTTGTCAGGCCAGTATGGAATTTCGGGAAGTACGGGAATATGTAAGAGAGCATGATGTGAATGAGTTTCAGCTGGCGGAGGTTTTTGGAATTCCGCTTAGGCAGGTGAAACATTGGATTCGTGAGGGCAGACTGGAATACAGAGAATTAACAAATACAGTGGTGGGCCTCCATTGCCAGCGCTGTGGGAAAGCCATCCAGTTTGGAAATTTTTGTCCGGAGTGTAACCGTGCAGAATACGGTGTTAAAGGAGGTTTTGATACCTTTAAGCAAAAAGATGCGGATGAGCAGATCCGGTTTTATAATAAAGACAGAAGGTAAATGGAGGAGGAAGATTATGCCTGTAAAATATGTGTTCGTAACCGGCGGAGTTGTATCAGGACTTGGAAAGGGGATTACGGCAGCATCACTTGGGCGTCTTTTGAAAGCACGCGGATATAAAGTAACCATGCAAAAATTTGACCCATATATTAATATCGATCCTGGAACGATGAATCCGATACAACATGGAGAAGTATTTGTGACAGATGACGGAGCAGAGACAGATTTAGATTTGGGGCATTATGAACGATTTATTGATGAAAGCCTGACGAAAAACTCGAACGTAACGACTGGAAAAATCTATTGGTCGGTATTGCAAAAAGAACGGCGCGGAGACTATGGGGGAGGTACCGTACAGGTGATTCCTCATATTACGAATGAAATTAAGAGCAGGTTTTATCGGAATTTTTCATCGCCAGATATGCATATTGCGATTATTGAGGTCGGTGGAACAGTTGGAGATATTGAGAGCCAGCCTTTTTTGGAATCGATCCGCCAGTTTCAGCATGAGGTTGGACATGAAAATGCCATGCTTATTCATGTGACGTTGATTCCATATTTAAAAGCGTCCGGCGAATTAAAGACAAAACCTACGCAGGCGAGTGTGAAGGAACTGCAGGGAATGGGAATTCAGCCGGATGTGATCGTATGTCGGTCAGAACATGAATTAGATCAGAGTATTAAAGATAAAATTGCATTGTTTTGTAATGTTCCAAATGGACATGTTCTGCAGAATTTGGATGTGGAATATTTATATGAAGCGCCGCTTGCGATGGAGAAAGAAAATTTGGCGAGAGTCGCTTGCGAGTGTCTGCATTTGCCTTGTCCGGAACCGGACTTGGAAGAGTGGAATGAGATGATTGAAAATCTCAAACATCCTGAGAAGGAAGTTCGGATAGCGCTGGTTGGAAAGTATACGCAACTGCATGATGCTTATATATCAGTTGTTGAAGCGCTTAAGCATGGAGGCATTCCAAGCCGTGCAACGGTTACGATTCAATGGGTAGATTCTGAGCGGTTAACGCCGGATACGGTGGAACAGCTGTTAGGAGATGTCAGTGGTATTCTTGTACCGGGAGGTTTTGGAAATCGTGGCGTGGATGGAAAAATTCTGGCGGCACAGTATGCTCGTGAAAATGGAATTCCATATTTGGGACTTTGCCTGGGAATGCAGGTAGCAATCATTGAATTTGCAAGAAATGTATGTGGACTGCACGATGCACATAGTATAGAGCTGGATCCAAAGACGACGCATCCGGTCATTGCGCTGATGCCGGATCAGGATGAGGATGGTGATATCGGAGGTACGTTAAGGCTGGGTTCTTATCCGTGTGTATTGGATCAGCAATCAAAAGCATATGATTTATATAGAGAAGAGACGATACATGAGCGGCATCGTCATCGTTATGAAGTGAATAATGATTACCGAACTACTTTTACAGAGTATGGAATGCGGTTGTCAGGCATGTCGCCAGACAGACGTATCGTAGAGATGATTGAGCTGCCCGATCATCCGTGGTATATTGCGACGCAGGCACATCCGGAACTGAAATCACGTCCGAACCGCCCGCATCCGCTATTTCGCGGATTTGTGGAAGCTGCCTTGGAGTATGGGTATCAGGCTGAAAATTGATTTGGATCATATTTAATAAGAGCGTGTTTGAAAAATGATTTTCGTAAGGAACTTTATTTACAGTTCCTAAGTGTGTTTTACAGCTTGTGAAGTATACAATTACGGAAATAGTTGTTCAGACACGCTTATACCGTTGTACGGTAAGTTTCAGATAATTTTAAGAAATTTCGCAAAAAGTTCATGATTAGAATCTTGCGTTATGATTCCAATCCACTTATAATAATACAGATAGTATTCTACATGATAATGCAGATAAGTACAGCAGATGGAGGAAGAATGAATAATCAGTCACCCAATAATGGAAATAATAATAATTCCAATAATAAGAAAAATACAAATGGTCAGATGATTTTGCTGTTTTTGCTGGTTACACTGGTTGCGCTTTTTTTTATGAGCATGTTCAGCAGATGGCAGACGCAGATGACGACAAAAGAAATTTCCTATACGGAATTTCTCAAAATGGTAGAGGAAGATAAGGTAGAGGAAGTGCATGTAACTTCCAACAGTTATCGGATTACGCCGAAAAAGGCAAAAAACGAGCTGGTTCCGATTACCTATTATACAGGAATCGCAGGTAATGATCTGGAATTGGTGTCGTTATTAAAAGAACATGAAGTAAAATATTATCCATATATACCGGACGATTCGGCAACCTGGATTTATAATATCCTGAGTATCGTATTGCCAATTTTACTGCTGTGGGCAGTAATGGGATTTTTAATGCGTAAAATGGGCGGCGGCATGGGTATGGGTGTCGGAAAGAATACGGCGAAGGTTTATGTAGAGAAAAAAACAGGTGTGACCTTTAAAGATGTTGCCGGTCAGGACGAAGCAAAAGAATCTTTACAGGAAGTAGTAGATTTTTTGCATAATCCGCAGAAATATACGGATATTGGTGCGAAACTGCCTAAAGGCGCACTTCTTGTTGGCCCTCCGGGAACAGGTAAGACATTGTTGGCAAAAGCAGTTGCCGGTGAAGCAAACGTACCGTTTTTTTCATTGGCAGGCTCCGATTTTGTAGAAATGTTTGTAGGTGTCGGCGCTTCCCGTGTGAGGGATTTGTTTAAAGAGGCGCAAAAACAGGCTCCGTGCATCATATTCATCGACGAAATTGATGCAATCGGAAAGAGCCGTGATACGCGTTATGGCAGCGGCAATGATGAGCGGGAACAGACATTGAATCAGCTGCTTGCGGAAATGGACGGTTTTGACACGTCGAAAGGGCTTTTAATACTTGCGGCAACCAATCGGCCAGAAGTGCTTGATAAAGCGCTGCTGCGTCCGGGGCGCTTTGACCGGCGGATTATTGTGGAAAAACCGGATTTGAAAGGAAGAGTCGAGACGCTCAAAGTGCATTCGAAAGATGTTCTGATGGATGAAACGGTTGATCTGGATGCAATTGCGCTTGCTACTTCTGGAGCCGTTGGATCTGATCTGGCGAATATGATTAATGAAGCGGCGATTAACGCAGTAAAAAATGGCAGAAAATATGTAAATCAATCTGATTTATTTGAATCTGTTGAAGTTGTCATTGCAGGAAAGGAGAAAAAAGACCGGATACTTGGTAAGGAAGAAAAGAGGATTGTTGCCTATCATGAGGTAGGTCATGCGTTGACAACGGCTTTGCAAAAAGATGCTGAGCCGGTACAGAAAATTACAATTGTGCCTAGAACGATGGGTGCGCTGGGATATGTGATGCAGGTGCCTGAAGAGGAAAAATATCTGATGTCTGAGGAAGAGCTGAAAGCACGCCTTGTTACGTTTATGGCAGGACGTGCTGCGGAGGAGATCGTTTTTCATTCAATTACAACCGGAGCATCCAATGATATTGAAAAGGCAACACAGATTGCTCGTGCGATGGTTACGCAGTATGGCATGTCTAAAAAATTCGGTCTGATTAGTCTGGAATCTGTGGAAAATCGATATTTAGATGGCAGGCCGGTGCTTAATTGCGGAGATGATACTGCAGCTGAAATAGATCAGGAAGTTCAGATTATTTTAAAAGACAGCTATGAAACAGCAAAGAAGCTGCTGGAAGAAAACAGAGAAGTTTTGGATCACATTGCCGAATATCTGTTTGAGCATGAGACGATTACAGGTAAAGAGTTTATGCGGATTTATCGTGATATCAAAGGAATTCCGCAGCCGCCGGAAGAGGAAGAAAAACCGCTGGTGAATGTGCAGGGATTCCAGCAGCGTCAGACAAATCCGGCGCCGGTACAAGGCCCAAATAACCCAATGGGCTTTCATACACCGAATCAGCATCCAGCGCTAGGCCAGAATATGCAAAATCAATATCCGATGTCAGGGCCTCATGGACCAGGGCAGAACATGCCAAATCCGAATGTGGCGCCGGGGCAAAATGTGCCGAATCCGAATTTGATGCCGGGTCAAAATATGCCAAATCCGAATCTGATGCCGGGTCAAAATATGCCAAATCCGAATCTGATGCCGGGGTCAGGGCAGATGATGCCAAATCAGGCGTCAAATCCGGGAAGGGATCCGAATGCATTTGCTCCGCAAAAAGGGCAATTGCCACCGACGCAAAATGCAGTGCCAGGTCAGAATCAACAGGCGGACACACAGCCACGTGCGAACTGGGAGCAGCAATTATGGAATCAGAATGAGCAGAAGGAAGATGACAGTAAATAATGTTTGATATTCAGGAAGAATTAAAAAAACTCCCGGATCGTCCGGGAGTATACCTGATGCATGATAAAAATGACACGATCATTTATGTAGGAAAAGCAGTGAACTTGAAAAACCGCGTGCGTCAGTATTTTCGTGCCAGTCATAGAGAAGGGATCCGCAAAGATCAGATGGTAACGTTGATCGACCGGTTTGAATATATTATTACGGATTCCGAACTGGAAGCTCTCGTTTTAGAATGTAATCTGATTAAAGAGCATCGTCCAAAATATAATATTCTGCTGAAAGACGACAAGACTTATCCGTATATTAAAGTGACGCTGGGGGAAACTTACCCCAGGGTCCTTTTTTCGCGTCAGATGAAAAAGGATAAATCACAGTATTTTGGGCCCTATACAAGCGCGGGAGCAGTAAAAGATACGATTGAACTGGTGCGTAAGCTTTATCAGCTTAGAACGTGCAATCGTCAGCTGCCAAGAGATACGGGGAAAGACAGACCGTGTCTTAACTATCATATTCATCAGTGTAAGGCGCCGTGTCAGGGTTATATTTCTCCTGAGGATTATCGGATTCAGATTAAAAAGGTGCTGGATTTTTTGAATGGAAATTATAAACCGATTTTGGAAGAACTGGAACAGAAAATGCAGGCCGCCTCAGAAGAGATGGATTTTGAGAAAGCGATGGAATATCGAGATCTGATGAATAGTGTCAGACAGGTATCTGAAAAGCAGAAAGTGACAAATTCGGATGGAGAAGATAAAGATATTATTGCGCTGGCAAAAGATGACAGAGATGCGGTTGTACAGGTGTTTTTTATTCGGGACGGCAGGCTGATCGGACGAGAACATTTTTATGTGACGATAGATGTAGGCGATACGACGCAGCAAATCCTGACTTCTTTTTTGAAACAATATTATGCAGGAACGCCATTTATACCAAAAGAAGTGATGCTGCAGACATCCATAGAAGAAATGGATGTGATCGCACAGTGGCTAAGCAGCAAGCGCGGTCAGAAAGTATATATTCGTGTGCCGCAAAAAGGAATGAAAGAAAAACTCGTAGATTTGGCGCAAAAAAATGCCAGACTTGTGTTAAATCAGGATAAAGAGCGTCTAAAACGGGAAGAGGGAAGAACCATCGGCGCAATGAAAGAAATTGGGAAAATTTTGGATCTTCCCGGAATCAGCCGTGTGGAAGCATATGATATTTCAAATACGAACGGATTTGAAAGTGTCGGTTCTATGATTGTATATGAAAAAGGAAAGCCATGCCGCAGCGATTATCGAAAATTTAAACTGCGCACAGTTGCAGGGCCGGATGATTATGCTTCTATGCATGAGGTGCTGACCCGCCGATTTACACATGGAATGGAAGAACGCAAAGAACGTGCAGAAAGAAATTTAGAGGATGCCTATGGCAGCTTTACGAAATTTCCGGATTTGATTATGATGGATGGCGGACGCGGGCAGGTTAATATTGCTTTGCAGGTGTTAGATGAACTGCATTTGTCAATTCCGGTCTGCGGGATGGTAAAAGATGATTTTCATCGTACAAGAGGGCTTTATTTTAATAATGTAGAACTTCCAATTGATAAAAATTCAGAAGGATTTAAGCTGATTACACGGATTCAGGATGAAGCGCACAGGTTTGCTATTGAATATCATCGGTCTTTGCGCAGCAAGGAACAGGTGCATTCTGTGCTGGATGATATTCAGGGTATTGGACCGACAAGGCGTAAAGCACTGATGCGTTATTTTCAGTCGATAGATGCCATACGCACAGCTACAGTGGAGCAGCTTTGTGAAGCAGATAGTATGAACGAAAAGGCGGCGCTGGCAGTATATCAGCATTTTCATGAAGAAAGTGAATGAAGAAGGTAAATGAAATGGATGATTGCCGTTATGCGTCATTTGTGGTAAACTGGAAACATCAGGAAACATGTAAATATGTCCGGGCATAGGAAAGGAGATTTTATATGAAGGGTGTCAATGTACAGCGGTTTGCAGATTTATTTCAAATGAAGAATTTAACAAATGAAATTGATTTGAGCATCCGCGAGATAACCGTATCCGAAATTAACCGGCCTGCACTGCAGTTCTGCGGCTATTTTGAATATTTTCCAAAGGAGAGAGTTCAGATTGTCGGTATGGTCGAATACGCATATTTACGACAGTTGGAAGAAGGAGAAAGAACGAAAGCGATGGAAGCGTTCTTTTCTTATGATATACCGTGTATCGTTTTTTGCCGGGGGCTGATTCCAGAAGGAAACTTTCTTGACATAGCCAAAAAACACAATGTGGCGGTGCTTAGTACGGAACGTAAGACGTCTAGCATTACAGCAGAAATTATTCGTGTTTTAAATGAAGAGCTGGCTCCATGTATTTCGATTCATGGTGTGTTGGTCGATGTTTATGGAGAAGGTCTTCTGATTATGGGTGAAAGCGGTATTGGAAAGAGTGAAACAGCTCTTGAACTGATACGCCGCGGGCATCGTCTTGTAACCGATGATGTCGTAGAAATTCGTAAGATTAATGAGCGAACGCTCATCGGTACGTCACCGGATATTACCCGTTATTTTATCGAATTGCGTGGTATTGGCATTATAGATGTAAAGGCGTTGTATGGTGTAGAATGTGTGAAGGAAAAACAGAACATTGATCTCGTTATCAAGCTTGAAGACTGGAAAAAGGATAACGAATATGATCGCATGGGGCTGGAACAGGAATATACAGAATTTCTTGGAACAAAGGTAGTGTGTCATTCTCTGCCGATTCGGCCGGGACGAAATCTGGCGCTGATCTGCGAGGCGGCCGCTGTAAATCACAGACAGAAAAAGATGGGCTATAACGCGGCGAAAGAATTATGCCGACGTGTTCAGGAAAATTTATCAAAGGATAGTGACAATAAATAATAGATCTGTTTTGGACTGTTATGATAACAATAAAAGTGAATGGAGAAGCAGTAAAATGGATAGAAAAAATGCATGGGACAAATACCCGCAGGAAAAGCGTGGACAATTACTGGAGTTTAGTGACAATTACAGGCAGTTT
The DNA here is from genome assembly GCA_910584345.1 of uncultured Eubacterium sp. Classification (GTDB taxonomy): domain Bacteria; phylum Bacillota; class Clostridia; order Lachnospirales; family Lachnospiraceae; genus Eubacterium_J. Next base: position 68,776 of record CAJTZX010000009.1, read on the forward strand.
ATTTCCGAATGCAAAACAGAACGGGAATGTACGGCAAAATTTATGCATCTGGCACAAAATGCAGGATTTGTAAATATAGAAGAGGTCATAGCATCTGGGAAGTCTTTAAATCCGGGAGATAAAGTATATGCCGTAAATATGGAAAAAGGGATGGCCATGTATGTCATCGGAAAACAGCCGCTTGAACAGGGAATGAATATACTGGGAGCACATATCGATTCACCGCGTCTGGATTTAAAACAGAACCCGCTATACGAAGATACAGAAATGGCGCTTTTAGATACGCACTATTACGGCGGCGTAAAAAAGTATCAGTGGGTAACGCTGCCTCTTGCACTGCATGGCGTATTTATTAAAAAAGATGGAACGGTCATCCCGGTAAGCATAGGCGATAAGGCTGGGGACCCAGTATTTGGTGTTAGTGATTTGCTCATTCATCTTGCAGGTGAGCAGATGGATAAAAAAGCGAGCAAGGTCATCGAAGGGGAAAATCTGGATATTTTGATTGGCAGTATTCCAGTTAGACAGGAAGAGGGCGAAACGGTAAAGGAACGTGTGAAAGTTAATATTTTGCAGATTCTTAAAAAAGAATATCAGATTGAAGAAGAAGATTTTGTGTCTGCGGAAATCGAAGTTGTTCCGGCAGGAGAAGCTAGAGATTATGGATTTGACCGCAGTATGATTATGGGGTATGGACATGATGACAGAGTATGTGCATATCCGTCTTTCATGGCAATGCTGGCATTAGAAGATGCCCCGCAGCGTACGAGTGTATGCCTTCTCGTGGATAAAGAAGAGGTCGGAAGCGTTGGCGCGACAGGTATGAAATCGCGTTTTTTCGAAAATATGACAGCTGAGGTGATGCATGCGGCAGGACAGTATAGCGAACTGGCATTGCGTCGGGCGCTTGCTCATTCAAAAGTACTTTCATCGGATGTGAGCGCAGCATTTGATCCGAATTATGCATCTGTATCCGATAAAAAGAATGCAGCATATTTCGGAAAGGGAATTGTATTCAACAAATACACGGGTTCAAGGGGAAAGTCCGGTTCGAATGATGCGAATGCAGAATATATGGCACATTTGCGAGATGTATTTGACCGTAATGAAGTAGCGTTCCAAACTTCGGAACTTGGAAAAGTAGATCAGGGCGGTGGCGGAACAATTGCATTCATATTGGCTGATTATGGAATGGAAGTGATTGACAGCGGTGTCGCAGTATTAAATATGCACGCGCCATGGGAGATTATCAGTAAGGTAGACTTGTATGAAGCTTACCGTGGGTATGTGGCGTTCTTAAAAGAGGCGTAAATGCTTGTCAGGAAAATGCCGGGTGAAATTATAATTAATAGGAATAAATAGAATTGGAAGAAAGAAAAATCATGAATCAAACAGGATTTTATGAACAATTATGCACGATTCTTTCGAAAGAGCAGATGTTATGTAAGGAACCAATGAGCAAGCATACAACATTTCGGGTTGGCGGGCCTGCAGATTATTATGTAATGCCGCGTACAGAACAGATAGCAGAAGTATTGTCGCTATGCCACAAAGAGCAGGTACCCTGTCACATGATAGGCAATGGCAGTAATTTGCTTGTTGGGGATGGAGGAATCCGAGGAGTCGTTCTGGCATTATCCAAACAGGCAGCTCAGGTGCAAATACAGGGAAATTGCTTGATTGCAAAAGCTGGAGCGCTGTTATCACAGGCAGCTGCAGCAGCTTATAAGGCGGGGCTTGGAGGAATGGAATTTGCTGCAGGGATACCGGGTTCTGTTGGCGGAGCAGTCGTTATGAACGCAGGCGCCTATGGCGGAGAATTAAAAGATGTGCTTGTGCAGGCAGTAGTATTGACAAAGGAAGGAAAACAGCAGACATTAAAAAATAGTGAGTTGGAATTGTCATACCGTCACAGTTGTATCCCGGAGAGGAATTTGGTTGTATTAGAAGCAGAGTTTCATTTGCAGCCCAAACAGCAGGAAGAGATTTGGGCTTTGATGGAAGACCTGAAAAAGCGGCGGATAGAAAAGCAGCCGTTAGAATATCCCAGTGCAGGCAGCACATTTAAAAGGCCGAAAGGAAATTTTGCTGGAAAGCTGATTATGGAAGCTGGGCTTGCAGGAGTCTCTGTCGGCGGAGCACAAGTTTCGGAAAAACATTGCGGTTTCGTTGTTAATCAAGGACATGCTACTGCAGCAGATATACGAGAGCTGATTCAGCTTGTGCAAAAAAAAGTGTTCGAGCATTCCGGCATAGAGCTGGAGACCGAAGTAAAATATATGGGTGAATTTTTGTAGATTGTATTTTTAAGAAGCGATCAGGATGATGATTTTATACAGAAAGGGGGAGTTGCGATGCGTTTTGTAATTTTGACAGGAATTTCCGGAGCGGGAAAAAGTACGGCATTAAAAATGATGGAAGATATGGGCTATTACTGTGTAGATAATCTTCCGATTCCGCTGGTAGAACGTTTTTATGAGCTGTCAGATAACGCCAGCGCTGAACTTCAAAAGGTCGCTGTTGGCATAGATGTCAGAAACGGGCAGAATTTGGGTGAGATGCAGGACGTATTAATGCGTCTTCATGCAGAAGGCAGAAAGTGTGAGATTTTATTTTTGGATTCGGATGATCCCGTGCTTGTCAAACGGTACAAAGAAACAAGACGCAGCCATCCCCTTGCGCAGGGAGAGCGTGTAGATAAAGGGATTGGCAGAGAGCGAGAACAGCTAAGGTTTCTAAAGGAAAATGCAGACTATATTATTGATACAAGCCGTTTGCTGACGAGAGAGCTAAAAGTCGAGCTGGAAAAAATATTTGTAAATAATAAAGAATATAAAAATCTGTTTGTTACTGTTTTATCTTTTGGATTTAAGTATGGGATTCCTGCGGACTCCGATCTTGTATTTGACGTAAGGTTTTTACCAAATCCATATTATGTTGAAGGACTGCGGTTAAAAAGCGGAAATGATAAAGAGATACAGGATTTTGTCCTGCAGTATGAAGAAGCCCATGAATTTTTAAATAAACTGGAAGATATGATTCGGTTTCTCATACCAAATTATATTGCAGAAGGAAAAAACCAGCTGGTCATTAGTATTGGATGTACGGGAGGAAAACATCGTTCGGTTACGCTTGCAAATGAGTTATATCAGCGATTATCGAAGGAATCAGCAGATGTGGAGAGCAATAAGGGTTCGATGTTAAATTATGGCCTTAAAATTGAACACCGCGATATTTTGAAAGATACACAGCACAAGTAAAACAGGTGAACTATGTCGTTTTCAGGTGAAGTTAAAAAGGAGCTGGCTGCAGTGGATGTCCGCGCTAGACACTGCCAGCTGGCGGAGCTTGCAGCTATTTTAAGCGGAAGCGGAAAAATATACATGCAAAATGGACAGGTGCATATAACATTGATAACGGAGAATGTGCAGGTGGCAAACAGATATGTAAACTTGCTGCAGGCGGCAGGTGGTATCACGGTAAAAATGACACAGGCACATTCTGTCCAGCAGAAAAATAAAATATCTTATCTGGCAGAGCTTTCAGAGGAAGAAGCAGTCAGAAAAGTGTTTCTGATGTTAAAGATATTGAGTAAGGACGGACATATCCGTGAAAATATGACGTTGACAGACGGATTACTTTTGCAGAAAAGCTGCTGCAAACGTGCGTTTCTGAGGGGAGCGTTTTTGGCAACGGGTTCGATGAGCAATCCAAAAAAATCTTATCATTTTGAAATCGTCTGCAGTGACCAGTGTAAGGCAAGGCAGCTGCAGGAGTTGTTTGGAGCGTTTCAGCTGGAAGCAAAAATAACAGCAAGAAAAAGTCACGAAATTGTTTACTTAAAAGAAGGCTCGCAGATTGTAGACGCATTAAATATTATGGGCGCCCATGTAGCTTTAATGGACTTGGAAAACGTGCGCATTATCAAAGAGATGCGTAATGACATTAATCGCCGGGTAAACTGTGAGACAGCAAATATTCATAAAACTGTGAATGCAGCTTATCGCCAGCAAGAAGCGATTCGTTTTTTAAAAAAACAAAAAGTACTGTTAGGGCTGCCGCAGCAGTTACAAGAGATCGCAACGCTTCGGATGGAATATCCTGAAGCTTCGATTTTGGAACTTAGCAAACTTTGCTGCCCACCAGTAGGAAAATCAGGAGTGAATCACAGACTGCGCAAATTGGAAGAAATAGCTGAGCAGATGGGCTACGGAAAAAGGAATGATCAATCATGAAAAAAATATTATTCGTTTATAATGCACATGCAGGCAAAGCGGCAATCCGATCAAAACTTGCTGATATCATTGATATGATGGTAAAAAGGGGATATCGTGTAACTAGTCACCCAACACAATATAGTGGCGATGCCATAGAACTGATCGAACAGGAAAGTGCAGATTATGATCTGGTTGTCTGCAGCGGCGGAGATGGGACTCTGGATGAAGTTGTAACAGGAATGATGCGGCTGGAAGAAAGAAAACCGATCGGTTACATTCCGATGGGCAGTACGAACGATTTTGCCAATTCACTCAGACTCCCGAAAAACGTTCTTAAAGCAGCGGAAATCGCACTGGATGGCAAGCCGTTTGCGTGTGATGTCGGACAATTTAATGATAACAGCTTTATTTATGTGGCGGCATTCGGTATTTTTACAGAAGTGTCTTATCAGACAAACCAGGAATTAAAAAATTTACTGGGACATGCGGCTTATATTTTGGAAGGAGCAAAAAGCTTACTTGATATAGCAGCTTATGAAATGCGTGTAGAATATGAAGATATCGTTCTGGAAGGCGAATTTATCTTTGGAATGGTGACAAATTCTATATCTGTCGGTGGTTTTAAGCAAATAGCCGGAAAAAATGTATTGCTGGATGATGGTGTATTTGAAGTGACGCTGATTAAACGACCGAAAAATCCATTAGAATTGAATGAAATTGTTACATCACTGTTAACAAGAGTTGACAATACAGATTTGATCGATTCATTTAAAACGAGTGAGATCCATTTTTTTACAAAAAAGGAAGTATCTTGGACGCTGGATGGAGAGTATGGAGGTTCTCATAGCGAGATTGTAATCAAAAACTGGCATCAGGCAGTTCAGATTATGGTGAAAGAATAAAAAGCAATTTTTTTGCAGCAGACATTTTTTACAAAATGTCTGCTGTTATTGATAAAGGGGGAACATAAAGAATGGAAGCAAAAAGCGTAAATCAGGATATGGGAAGTGCAAGCGTACCGAAATTAATGCTGAATCTGGCAATTCCAGCTGTTATTGCGCAGCTGATTAACATGCTGTACAATATTGTCGACCGCATTTACATAGGACATATTCCGCAGGCAGGGGCGTCCGCATTAACAGGTGTAGGACTCTTTTTGCCGATTTTGATGATGATAAATGCGTTTGCCATGCTCACAGGCTCCGGCGGAGCACCGCGGGCGGCGATTTCCATGGGAAAAAATGACAGAGAGAGCGCGCAAAAGATTTTGGGTAATTGCTTTTCTGTATTAATGATGTTTGCACTTGTACTGACGATAGGGTTTTATATTTTTGCGCCTCAGCTGTTACGGCTGTTTGGAGCCAGTGACGTAACCTTACCGTATGCATTGGAGTATGCGCGGATTTACATTTTAGGAACCGTGTTTGTTATGATTGTAATGGGAATGAACCCGTTTATAACGACGCAGGGATTTGCTAAATTCAGCATGATTACAACAGTTATGGGAGCTGTCTGCAATATTGTTTTGGATCCGATACTGATTTTTGTACTGGACATGGGGGTAAAGGGAGCTGCAGTAGCAACGGTGATTAGTCAGGCAGTCAGCGCGGTATGGGTGTTGTTTTTTTTAACAGGAAAGAAAACAATGCTTCGTCTTGCCGCATCGAATATGAGGCTGGAATTTGATGTCATCTTTCCCTGCCTGGCGCTTGGAATATCAACATTTGTAATGTTAAGTACGGAAAGCATCTTAAATATCAGCTTTAACAGCAGTTTGTCCAGATACGGAGGAGATGTAGCGGTTGGTGCGATGACGATTATTTCGTCCTGTAGCCAGCTTGTGACATTGCCTCTTCAGGGAATTTGCCAGGGCGGACAGCCAATTATCAGTTACAATTTTGGAGCGGATCATAAAAAACGGGTCAAACAGGCGTTTCGATGCCAATTCCTAGCCTGCACAGGCTATGCAGCGGTGCTGTGGCTGTTTATGATGCTTGTACCGCATGTATTTGCAGGAATATTTAGCAGTGATTCTTCTCTGGCAGATTATACGGTATGGGCAATGCGGATTTATATGGCAGGTATATTTTCTACAGGTGTCCAAATTTCCTGCCAACAGACATTTATGGCTCTTGGACAGGCGAAGATCAGCCTGCTTATGGCATGTCTGCGTAAACTGGTGCTTTTGATACCGCTGATTTTTATTTTGCCTCATGTATTTTCAGATCCAGTGTTTGGCGTATTTGTTGCGGAACCGGTAAGCGATATGATAGCAGCATCCGTAACAGGTTCCATGCTTTTTTTGCGGCTGAATGGGATTTTGGAAAAAGGAGCGGCTGGCCGTATGGGTACCCCAAAAGAATAAACAGCGTAGAAACTACAATCATGTATATGGGAGAGACTAAGTATAGCACAACTGGTGGGTGGGATGGAATACCAAAAATAGAAAAGTTGCCAGCCCGTCGCGAAGCGATTTCTAATGGCTGGATACGTAACAGTTCAATGGGTTATCTGAACTGCTACAGCATCCCACTTGAAGTTCAGTCTTCTTTTCCTAAAGAATTGTTTATTGGTCTCCAACTAACTTTTTCTGCAACAACTGCAGTACCATTAGGTGTAAAGTTGCAAATATCTTTCTCCTTATAGTCAAACCAATAGAATAAATTTTCTTTTTTTATTAGTGTCGAATCATATATAACAGAATCTTGCTCATCTGTGTATGGCTCTAGAATTAATTTATGAATTTTGGAGAATTTTACTTCAAAGGTCTGATAGCAACTTGAGATGCTATCAAACAATATATATAAATCGCGAATATCGTTTATTGCATAAAGCGTTGCTCCATTTTCCGAATAACTTCCACTAACATATTTCATTTCTTTTATACAGCTATCTACAAAATAATTTATCTTTTCTAAAAAGCACTTAATGTCTTGAGTTGTAATTAATTCTGTCCACATCATGATTCTCCCGCTGCGTAAAGTCTTAGATCAATTTATAATTTTTTGACATCTGTATTACTTAAATACTTGCTGTTTTGCTGGAGCCAATACAAAATCGTTGCCAGGAATCCGGCATTCGTGCATTTCCTTAGTCAAGATGGTATTCGTGTAACAATGTGATAAGGTAGTGTTTGTCAGAAAGGGCCTTGTCTAAGTCTTCCAAACGATTATCTTTTAGAAGCTGGCTTATTAAAAGCAAAATCTGATCCTGTCCTTGTTCCAACCCCAGCTTACGTCCTTGTTTGAGACCTTGTTCGAGCCCGGTTTCACGACCTTCTTCAAATGTTTGATCCAAAAGAAACTTTTCATCATATTCAGTTAAAAACATAAGCAGCACCTCGCTTCGGCTTTGTAATAGGATATCTTTTAAAATATCCTGCCTGATACAGTTATCCATTGCGTCATTGACAGCGCGCTCTAAAGAGAAACCGCGACCAAGGTTACGGCTGACTTCGTTCATAAATATAGAATATTCCCAAAGCCTGCGGCAGTCCTGCATTAACGGCAGGTTATGTCCCAGATTAATATTGAGCATCCGCACGCGGCATTCCAAAACAGGCGCGTCGCCTTCTTTAAACGGCGGGAGGAATGCGTCGGACAGTTTCAGCCAGAATTCGTCAGGCTGGTCTTCCTTGCCGTTGTAGAAGACGATGTATTGGGGCATGGGTAGGCGGATCAGCTTTCTACCATAAACGTTGTGTTTATGCAGGGTTCTTGTAGTCTGTATGGCTGACCGCGTTATAAAGAGCCAGAAGGTCGTTTTTATCTTGAAATATTTTACGAAACAGCCGGTCTTTGTATTTTTTACGGACAAAGATGCGGTTCCACTGGCGAATAACATGAAAATTGCGTTTTTTGACCATTCGGTTTCCTCCATTATAATAGAAATAACAGTGCATTACAAGAAATAATTCAAGGTATTAATCATTCAGGGTGTTGGAGGTTTGGCATCGTGATAAAATATCAAAATGTGATTTGAAATAACCGGAAAGATGAAATGAAACAGCGGTTAAAATAAACTGTTTTGCGACAAAGATGAAACAGTGGTTAAAATAAATTGTTTTGCGACAAATAAAGTATAACATAAAAAAATACGGATGACAATTCTAAATTGCGACAACCGCTTTTATATCTTGTTTTAAATAATTATCTCTTAAGTAAATGACATTGGGCGTAAAAAGTAACACTGACTTTTTCTGTACCGCCGACATGGCAAATTTTACTTTATTTTTTACAATAATAATGGTATAATGAAAACATCATTGAAATTATAGAAAGAAGATGGAGGAAAGAACATGTTAGTATCAGCAGCAGAAATGTTAAAAAAAGCAAAAGCCGGCCACTATGCAGTAGGACAGTTTAACATCAACAATCTGGAATGGACAAAATCCGTTTTACTGACAGCGGAAGAATTAAAAAGTCCAGTTATTTTAGGCGTATCCGAAGGTGCAGGAAAATATATGACCGGATTTAAGACGGTTGCAGCAATGGTAAAAGCAATGGATGAAGAACTTGGAATTACGGTTCCGGTTGCCCTGCATTTGGATCATGGTACGTATGAAGGCTGCTATAAGTGTATTAAGGCAGGATTTACATCGATCATGTTTGACGGTTCTCATTATCCAATTGAGGAAAACGTAGCAAAGACAAAGGAATTAGTAGCAGTATCACATAATCTGGGACTGTCTATTGAAGCAGAAGTTGGTTCTATCGGCGGTGAAGAAGATGGTGTTGTAGGTATGGGCGAATGTGCTGATCCTGAAGAATGCAAATCCATTGCTGATCTGGGTGTGGACATGCTCGCAGCAGGTATTGGCAATATCCATGGAAAATATCCGGAAAACTGGGCAGGATTAAGCTTTGAAACATTAGATGCCGTACAGCAAAAGACCGGTGAGATGCCGTTAGTGCTTCATGGTGGGACAGGTATTCCTGAGGATATGATTAAGAAAGCGATTTCACTGGGTGTTGCAAAGATCAATGTAAACACGGAATGTCAGCTATCTTTCCAGGAAGCAACCCGTAAATATATAGAAGCAGGTAAAGATCTGGAAGGCAAAGGATTCGACCCACGTAAATTATTAGCTCCTGGTGCAGAAGCGATTAAGGCAACTGTGAAGGAAAAGATGGAATTATTTGGTTCTGTTGGCAAGGCTTAAAACAAGCCTCTTGATTTTTAGTAAAATTGCTGAAAAAAAGATGGCAGGAATAAAAAAATTAGAAACATATCCTAAAATAAAAATAAAGTATTGTATTTTTGATAAAATGGGTGTATGTTAATAGCAAGTAGAAAGAACGAGGATGTTCCAGAAAGGGGCATCCTTATTTTTTTTCATCATATAATGTTACACGATCATATAAATGTCAGATACATATCCGTTGGGATTGGAAAGAAAGGAAAACGAGGAAAACATATGGGCGATTATTTTAATGTAGCAGATATTTTTGGAGAAAATGTGTTTAACGATTCCGTTATGCAGGCACGCCTTCCAAAAAAAGTTTACAAAAAAATGAGAGAAATTATTGAAAATGGTGCAGAATTGGATTTGGCAACGGCGGATGTTGTTGCGCATGAGATGAAGGAGTGGGCGATTGAAAAAGGCGCTACGCACTATACACACTGGTTTCAGCCATTGACAGGGGTAACTGCCGAAAAACATGATTCTTTTATTACAGCTCCGATGTCCACAGGCAAAGTGTTGATGAGTTTTTCCGGTAAAGAGCTGATTAAAGGTGAACCGGATGCATCTTCTTTCCCATCCGGCGGTCTGCGGGCTACGTTTGAGGCCAGAGGTTATACTGCATGGGACTGTACGTCTCCGGCATTTGTCAGACAGGATGCGGCAGGTGCAACGCTATGTATTCCTACAGCATTTTGTTCTTATACGGGAGAAGCGCTGGATCAGAAAACGCCGCTGCTGCGTTCCATGGAAGCAATCAGTGATCAGGCGATACGGCTGATTCGTTTATTTGGCAATACTACATCGAAAAAAGTCATTCCATCCGTAGGGCCGGAGCAGGAATATTTTATTGTAGACAGAGAAAAGTACCTGCAGAGAAAAGATCTTATCTTTACCGGACGTACTTTGTTTGGCGCAATGCCGCCAAAGGGCCAGGAAATGGACGATCATTATTTTGGCGCGATTCGTGAACGGATTGCGGCTTATATGAAAGATGTAAATAAAGAGCTGTGGAGACTTGGAGTATCTGCAAAAACACAGCATAATGAAGTAGCTCCTGCACAGCATGAGCTGGCTCCGATTTATGCCGAATGCAACATTGCAGTAGATGATAATCATCTGATTATGGAAACGCTGAAAAAAGTAGCCGGACGTCATGGACTGCAATGCCTGCTTCATGAAAAACCGTTTGCAGGTGTTAACGGTTCCGGAAAACACAATAACTGGTCGCTTGTTACAAATGATGGTATTAATTTGCTGGAACCAGGTGTGACACCGCATGAAAATATTCAATTTTTATTAGTGCTTGTCTGCATATTAAAGGCAGTTGATAAACATGCAGCTTTGCTTCGTGCATCAGCTTCAGATGTAGGGAATGATCACAGACTAGGTGCGAATGAAGCTCCACCAGCGATTTTATCCGTATTTTTAGGCGAACAGCTGGAAGATGTTATCGCACAGCTGATAAGTACAGGTATGGCAACGCATTCGATCAAACGGCAAATGCTGGAAACCGGTGTTAAGACGCTGCCAGATTTTAGAAAAGATGCGACAGACCGTAACCGTACTTCGCCATTTGCATTTACCGGAAACAAATTTGAATTCCGTATGGTTGGCTCTCAAGATTCTGTAGCGCAGTCTAACGTAGTTTTGAATACGATTGTTGCAGAGGCATTTTCAGAAGCATGCGATGTTTTGGAAAAAGCGGATGATTTTAATGAGGCAGTTCATGATCTGATTAAAGAGTATGCAGTCGAACATCAGAGAATTATTTTTAATGGCAATGGATATTCGGATGAATGGGTGGAAGAAGCTGCAAAACGGGGACTTCCAAATATCAAGTCTATGGTAGATGCCATTCCTGCTTACACGGCAGAAGGATCGGTTGCTGCATTTGAGAAATTTAACGTATTTACGAAAGCTGAGCTGGAGTCACGTGTAGAGATTGAATATGAGACTTATGCCAAGACAATCAATATCGAAGCAAAAGCAATGATCGATATTGCAGGAAAACAGATTATTCCATCTGTGATTAAGTATACAACAGCGCTGGCAACGTCGATCAATGGTGTAAAAGCAGCGTGTGATGCAGATGTCAGCGTGCAGACAGAATTGTTAAAAGAAGTATCCGCACTATTGACAGATACACGGACAGCATTGAAAAAGCTGATGGAAGCAGATGCGGTTGGTTCTGCAATGGAAGAAGGCCGTGAGCGGGCAGTTTATTACAGAGATGTAATTAAAGCAGCAATGGAGGAATTGCGCGCGCCAGTGGATAAGCTGGAAATGATGGTGGATAAGGATATGTGGCCAATGCCGTCGTATGGAGATTTGATTTTTGAAGTTTAACAGACAGATAAATCATCATTCCTTTTTATAAATATAGATGCAGAGAAAAGAGTCCAGCGGGAGCCGGACTCTTTTTCTTATTGAATATAGCAATACTTAAAAAACGTAACAGTTCAAGTATCCTGATATTAAAAAAATACAATTGAATCATTAGAAATTCGAAAAGTGAAGTTTCTGTTGGTAACGGAACAGGCTTTACACGCTTAGAGCTTTTCAGTATAATATAGTCATCATATTGAAAAGGAGTGATAGAAAGGATGGTAGCAGATACTATGACTGATAAACAATTTGATGCTTTGATATTAGATAGTATCTTTGATCTAATGCATATACGCGATACTACGAATGATGAAAAAACAAAAGAGTTAGCAAATGAAATGATTAAAAGATATGAAATCAAATTAAGGTTGGATACCCAAAAATTCTCAACAAATAACTGATGATACCCATAGAACAACCACTAACGAAAGTGTAAAGCTTATTGAATTGCCAATATGCTTTACACTTTTTGCAAAGCTGGCCAGCAAAACCATTCCATTAGGTGCAGAGTCGTTCGTGAATCCATTAAGTAAATGTCATAGGTTGTGAAAAGTAATATAAAATAAAACAAAAACAGCATATTGTTAAAGCATTTGTACAAATCTGCCGATATAAAAATTATTAACATACATAAACGGTAAATGGATTTACCGTATGCAGAGAAGAAAAACAGTAACAGAATCAGTTTATCTAAACGGTTACTCAAACGAAAAGATCAGGGAGGATGACAGTATGGGTATGATGATCGGCGGAACAAATACAAGCAGGGCAGTAATTCAAATTAAAAAACCGGATGGAACTGTAGCAGGGTCTATCCGTTTTTCTAAACCAAGCCAGAAAAAAACAAAGAAGCTGAATTATAATTTTAAAGCAGTATCAGCGCAAATATTGCTGTCCAAAACATCGAATAGCGCCAGAAAGGCGGTAACAAAGGCACGCGGAACAGTTGCTATGCTTCTGCGAAAAGTAAGTCTGGGAGAATATGATGATTTGGATCTGGAACATGCGATTATTCATGCAAGAAAAATGGAGCGCATTGCCAAAAAGAGAGAAAAGCATTTAAAACAGGAAGAACAGATCGAACAAAAAGGCAAAACAGAAGAAACTGAAGATCTTATTATGGAAGAGCTGGAGGAGCGGTCAGCGGAAGAGGAAGAACTGGAGCTGACGGAGGAGGAACTGCAGCGGCTAATGGAAGAGTACGAGCAATTGATGAAAGAATCGATGGAGGATTTGGCTGAAGAAATGGCTGAAGATTTTATTGACGAATTGTCAAAAGAATACACTGGCGCCGTATATGCGATGGAGCCGCAAGAGCTGGAAGAATTAAAGCAAAAGCATAGGTCGGATGAGATGCGTGCGATTGCGGATGCGGATATGAAGTATTTAAGGGCAATGTTTAACAAACTGGAAAAAGAAAAACAGGCAGTTTCCAGCGGTGCGAACAATTTTTCGAATGCTCCGGCGGGGGTTTCGCTTGAAATATCAGGACTGGATATACCGGTGGAGATGCCGCCGGTACCTGAGATCGTACAAGGGACAAACATTGATTTTTCGCTGTGAGTGATACTTGACATTTTTTTATAAATGATCTATGCTATACTGGTACTACCAGTTAGGAGATGATTATTTATGAAGTATTTACACCAATTCAGTATTATTTTGTTAGTCTCATTTCTTGGTGAGATTGCGCATAGTTTACTCCCGCTTCCGATTCCGGCCAGCGTCTATGGACTTATGATGATGTTTTTTGCATTGTGTATGGGAATGATAAAATTGGATCAGGTAAAAGAAGCGGCGAGTTTTCTGATCGAAATTATGCCGGTGATGTTTCTTCCGGCAGCAGCAGGACTTTTAGATTCCTGGTCAATTCTGAAACCTGTTTGTCTGCCTATCCTATTGATTACTATAATTACAACTATAGTTGTAATGGCGGTGAGCGGGCGAATGACGCAATTTCTTATACGAAAAGAAAAAATGTAAAGCTTTAAAATGCATTTATTTAGAACGGAGAAGAACATGAGCGAATTTTTAACAGATTCCATTTTTTTTGGTGCGATTATTTGCCTGGTCAGTTATGAAATCGGCCTTATTTTAAAAAGAAAATTCCGGCTCGCCCTGCTAAATCCTTTGCTGATCGGAACAGTCTGCGTCATTGCAGTTCTTATGCTGTTGAAAACGGAATACAGCCAGTTTCAGGAAAGCGCAAAATATCTTGGTTATCTGCTTACGCCAGCTACCGTATGTCTGGCAATTCCTCTTTATCAGCAAGCAGAGCTGCTTAAGAGAAATTTTAAGGCAATTGCAGGCGGGATTGCTGCGGGAGTGTTTACAAGTCTCTTTAGTGTTTTCCTGTTGTCCAAACTGTTTTTCTTGAATCATGAACAATATGTGACCATGCTGCCCAAATCTATTACTACGGCAATCGGCATGGATGTATCAAAGGAATTGGGTGGTATTGAAACAATTACAGTTGCTGTTATCATTATCACAGGCATTCTTGGAAATATATTGGCAGAGTTTGTATGCAAACTATTTCGCATACAGGAACCGATTGCAAAAGGAATTGCTATCGGCGCGTCTTCCCATGCGATAGGCACTGTAAAAGCTATGGAAATCGGAGAAACTGAAGGGGCAATGAGCAGCCTTGCCATTGCGGTGGCCGGGTTAATGACAGTGTTGGGCGCTTCTTTTTTTGCCAATTTGATATAAAGCTGAAAAGGATTGATAGATTTATGGAGCCATTAACGAAGCAATTAGCGAATACGAGCCAAACCGAAAAGGTATATTTTACTGTTATTGAATATATTCAGACGCTTGTGCGAAACGGCCATCTTACGATTGGGGACAAACTGCCTTCTGAAAGGCAGCTTATGGAAACGCTCGGCCTGAGCAGAAATTCTATCCGTGAAGCTTTAAGAAGCCTTGAAAATATTGGAATCATTGAAAGCCGGCATGGACAAGGAAACTATCTTGTCAATCATGCCGGCAAAAGTCTTTGGAGCATGTTTTCTTTGCTGCTTTCTATGAATGAATGCAGCTGTTTTGAAATCCGCCAGCTCCGAAGAATGCTGGAAACTGACGCCTGCCTGCTTGCTGCAAAACAGGCGCAGGATGCAGATGTTCAGGCCCTTTCTCATATTTTACCTTAATCCGTAAAACTTATTAACCCAATTTCTGACGTATACCCGATAAATA
>CAJTZX010000010.1 GCA_910584345.1 uncultured Eubacterium sp.
GAGGATTTCATCTATACGGTTTCTTGTCTTTGTTTTTAAGCAGGAGTCCAAAGCATCCCGGTCAATCCGGCCATGCTTAGCCAGGTGCAAGATGATATTCCTGCCAGAGGCACCAAAAATGTCAGAGATAAAGGACGACAAACGGAAGCCGGAGCTTTGTAAAAATTTCTCAATCCTGTTTTTCTGCGATGTAATATCACGGATGATGCTCTTGCGGTAACGGTTTAAGTCACGGAACTCACGGATTCTTTTTTCAGGGATAAAGCTGCCATTCAAAAGCCCGGCTCGGAGCAGGGTGGAAATCCACTCGGAATCCCGCATGTCTGTTTTTTTGCCAGGGACGTTGACAATTCAATAGACTTTATACTCTGGATGCGGTATACTACCGTTAACAGCACACCAAACATAAAAGGAGCGTGATTATATGTCATTAACAAATGAAGATTTATTAGCAATCAGTCAATTATTAGATACAAAGCTCAAGGCTGAATTAAAACCTATTCAAGATGATATTGAAACTATCAAGAATGAGCAAAAAAGAAGCAATATCATAATTGAAAATGAAATTCGTTCTGACGTTAGAATGCTTGCTGAAAACTATATGCCAGCTGCTAAGAAATACGAAAAAGCAACTGCAAAAACAGAAGCAATGCAAGCTGATATTGATGTTATGAAAAGTGTAATTCGTGAACACAGCGAAAAACTGCAAAAGATATCATAGTACATAACTGTTCTATCCTGAAATCCACATAACCAACAACCACTAAACCAGAGTGTAAAGCCTATTGAATTGCCAAGGGCTTTACACTTTTTATTTAGGGAGGTTATGACATGAATAAATATTTTGAGAATATCAGGACACTTGAGGAATTAAGAAAACAATACAAAGAATGATTAAAGCTGCATCACCCTGATAACAGTGGGAATTTGGAAAAATAGTTCGGATTTAATCCATCCGTCGATCGATTCCATTGCTGCATTGTCTGTAGGCGTTCCGGCACGTGACATGGAATGTATAATGCCACATGGTCCGAGCAGGTCATTATAGTTTTTTGATGCATATACCGAATCCTGGTCCGAATGCAGGATCATTTTATATTCCGGATAATCTTCCTTAAGTTTTATGAGGTCATTCAGGCCGCTGATATATGTCATCCGGTCTCCGCGCTTTGCCGAAAGCGAATGGCTCAGGATCTCATTGTTCCACAAGTCCATGTACAATGTCAGCTCATAATAAACACCTTTTAAGCGGAATGCCGTCATATCACTTACAATGCACTGCATCGGCCCGTCAATTTTAAGACCTGCCAGGATGAGATTCGGATACACTTTGCGCGGCTCGCCCGGTTTTTTATACCGGTAATGTTTGGATCTGCTTTTCATGCCTGCAATCTTACAGCATTTGTGCGCATAGGGATCTGAGACTTTAAGCCCTGTGTCCAGATGGATTTTTGCATTTAGCCACCGATATCCGTGTGACGGATATTTCATATGATATTCCCTGAATAAAATGACATTGTCTACGAGCATTTTGGTTTTCGGAGCTGGATCGGAAAGACGTTTCTTCCAATGATAAAAGCTGTTTCTCCGGATTCCCATGGATTCACATAACAGCTTTATGGGAAATTCTCCGGATAATTCCAGTATTATTTCATATTCCAATTGTCGAAGATTGTGACTGTCTTGGCTGCACCATCCCCTTTCACTTCGTATCCTTTTTTTAACCGCGCTTCACGGATCCGTGATTTTACCAGTTCCTTGATAAGTTCATCTTTCGTCATTGACTCATATTCGGACAGATCCGGTTCAGAAGAATGTATGCTTATTTTTACTGTGTTTTCCTCCTTCTGAATCCGGTTTATAGGCGGCAGTCCGTTTACATCCCGGTACAGCCTCATATAATCCCTGGCTGTGCCCTCACTTATTTTGTATTTTATGGCGGCATCACTTTTGCTTATTTCATTGTTGTAAATCTTTTTTCCGATGTCTAGTCTTTCTTCTCTTGTGTAGCCCATTGGTAAACCTCCTGTTCATTTCGTTGGGAGAGATGTTTATATGTAATGTAGACAGTGTTTAATATTACCCTTTTCTTTGTCTAATTTCTACCCCCTCCGTGTCCAATTTTAGTTTACCACTTCAAAATTGATGTATACTACCTCTTCCTTTGGCGTGTTTTCCTCTGCGGCAAATGCAGATAAGGGCATCACTGTGATTGCCATAAGAACCGATAAGAAAACTGACGTCCCTTTTTTAATCTGTTGCATTATTGTGTTACCTCCTGTATGAAATCTCTCAATCGTTACTTGAAACAGAGCCACCGTCAAATTCTTCCTTTATAAAACCTTTCCATTTAAGTATCAGCCACTCTTTCCTGAATAACACTCCCCTCTATTTCAAAATTGTTCCGTAATTTTTCTTTTCACCCGATCCTGGAATGGCGCAGCTATAAATAAACTGATTCTATCTATACCTGCATTCTGCAAAATAGAATCAGCGCACCGGCCAATAAATACACAGTTATCCTCACTGGCAAGCTCCGTTATCAACTGACTGTGAATGGAAAAAAGCATGTCATTTGCGGATAGTCCTCTCCATTCCTCATTGTTTGCATCATACCAAATACGGTGAAGCCACGGATTATGTTTTTTTCATCTGCTTTTTCTAACTCGTCCGAAGGAATTGCAGAACGGGACAATGCTTCCTCTACCAAAATCCGGTCATAAAAAGTAAATCATGATTGATTATTATAGAAAGAGGGCTAAAATAAAATAGACAATCAGCCTGTCCGTGTTCGATATCAGTCACCTTACCACGAATTGCCTAACAAACCCAACATACCAGATACGTGCCTGGAATTGTCTATTGGCTTTTTAGCAAGATAGAGCTATAATAGGAAAATCTAAGTGCACTCTATAGTGTCTAATATTACAGAGGTGATTGTTTGAAGAATGAAGAAATCTCATTAGGAACAAAAAAGATACTGGCTCTTTCATAAAAAAAAGCGATGCGTCAAAAAAACTTTTCTAAAATTACTGTAAAAGAAATCATACAGGATTGCGGCGTTAACCGGAATACCTTTTATTATCATTTTGATGATATTTATGCGCTTCTCCGTTGGATGCTAACCGAGGAAACGATTAAGGTGGTGAAACATTTTGATCTGCTGGTTGACTACGAAGATGCAATCCGCTTTGTCATGGATTATGTAGATGAAAATGACTATATTATCAGTTGTGCTTATGACGCCATAGGACGTGATGAAATGAAACGATTTTTTTATTCGGATCTAATTGCAATCACATCCAGCGTAATCAATAGCGCAGACGAAAAATCCCAAAAAAATCTTGAACCTGAGTTTAAGGATTTCCTTGCACATTTTTATACAGAATCACTCGCCGGAATCTTAGTCAATTGGGTCAAAGAAAAGCCGATGAAAGATAGGGAGAAGATTGTCCTATATCTTAAAACCATAATTGAAACCAGTTTATCCTTGTTCTAAAAAAACAACATGTTAATATTCATGGAAAAGCTTTTGTTAAAGTTCATAGAAAAAAGAAGCAGAAGGGAAAACGTGAAGATAACCTCAAAGGCATCCCTGTCACGGTGGTCCAGCATGAAATGACAGACGACGAACTGAAGGCCGCATTTCCGGATGGGAAATATAAGCGCCTTCCAGACGAAGTGTATAAAAGGCTGGAATTCCATCCGGCTTCTTTTGAAGTGATGGAGCACCATGTAGCTGTTTGAGCCGGCATGGATAATGAAACCATTGTGAAGGCAGGACGTCCGAAGGACCTACTGCGTGACAGCATAGTCATGCCTTCCCTGGAAGCAGCGGTCATCAATGGCAAATACGTCAATTCGCTCCCGCTCTACCGTATGGAGCAGGAATTTAAGTGTAACGACGTAAACATCAACTGCCAGAACATTGCCGGAAAACCAATAAGTATGAAGTGAAATAAAGTCCTCCAAATTTACCTTGCTATCGTCCCATTTATCTTGATAAATTAGCTGTCCGTCTTTCATCATCAAAACTTATCTGCAATTTGCTCAATATCAGATACGACATGTGTTGACAGCAACACAAGACTTTCCTTTCCCAAGTCCGCAATCAGATTGCGAAATCTTACCCTTTCTTTTGGATCAAGTCCAGCAGTTGGTTCATCTAAAACGAGAAGTTTTGGTTGATTGAGTAATGCCTGTACTATATTTCATATATCATTCTTCCAACTAAAAGGACGAACAAAACAGACCACCATTTAATATAAGAAAACTGATTACCAATACTGCATAATGGGATAAGCCAACAAAAAACAAAAAAATCAAGTGCCCCTAAAATTCCCATTCTCACAAGAATCACACTTTTCAATGAAAATCGTGCAGACATTTCAAATTCATTCCATATACTATAGAACGTGTGTTTTCTGTTACAACTAACAGCCCTAGAAACGGGATTTTTGCGAAAGTTATTTACACATAAATTCTTTGTCTCTGTTTGTAGGACGTGGGAAAGCTATTCTTTCGCTTTTCCACGTCCTGTGAATAAAGTTATCCATAATTCCATAGCCTGTTATGCACATTTCCATAATGCTTGTCTTTTGGTCTTTGGTTCGGAATAGTGTGGTGCTGGCGTTTAGCCAGGGCGAACTAGGCGCCGCGACCGTCCGGCTGTCACAGTTTAGATGCAGAATACTTAGTGATTCTTAGCATTCTGGAACTGACACAGGCAGACCAGGCAAACGCACACTATCAGCGTTCGGGAATCCATAATATACAACACATAATCCAAACTGTTACCATCGAATTCCAAAAACTTGAAAATTTCTGATATAGTGCATTGACTTTTTTATCTTGGTATTGTAGAATTGATAAAATTCAAAAAACAAAGAAAAATAAAGGAATCGGAACGCACCCGAAGAAAGAGAGGATATTGCATATGGCAACCATTATCGGCGAAGGCATTACATTTGATGACGTACTTTTAGTCCCGGCTTACTCAGAAGTTACTCCGAACATGATTGATCTATCTACAAAGCTTACAAACACAATCTCCCTGAACATTCCCATGATGAGTGCAAGTATGGATACAGTCACAGAACATCGTATGGCGATTGCTATGGCCAGACAAGGCGGTATTGGCATCATCCACAAAAATATGTCCATAGAAGCACAGGCTGAAGAAGTAGACAAAGTAAAGCGCTCGGAAAACGGCGTTATTACAGATCCGTTTTCACTCTCGGAAGACAATACCCTTTTAGACGCTGATGATTTAATGGCAAAATTCCGTATCTCCGGCGTTCCGATCACCAATAACGGTAAACTCGTCGGTATTATTACAAATCGTGATTTAAAGTTTGAAACCGACTATTCTAAAAAAATCAAAGACTGCATGACTTCCGAAGGTCTGATTACTGCCAGAGAAGGAATCACACTCGAAGAAGCAAAACAGATTCTTGCAAAAGCAAGAAAAGAAAAACTCCCTATTGTAGATGAAAACAACAATTTAAAAGGTCTGATTACCATTAAAGATATTGAAAAACAAATCAAATATCCAGATTCAGCGAAAGATGAACAAGGCCGTCTGCTTTGCGGCGCCGGCGTAGGCATTACTGCAAATATGATGGATCGCGTAGAAGCGCTGGTAGGCGCTCATGTCGATGTTATTGTCGTAGACTCCGCACACGGTCATTCCAAAAATATATTAAAAGCAGTAAGAGACATAAAATCTACTTATCCGAATCTACAAGTAATTGCCGGAAATATTGCAACCGGCGAAGCTGCCAAAGCACTGATCGAAGCTGGCGCAGATTGTGTAAAAGTTGGTATCGGACCTGGTTCCATTTGTACGACCCGTGTTGTTTCCGGTATTGGCGTACCGCAAATTACCGCTATTATGGACTGTTATCAGGTTGCAAGCAAATATAATATTCCTGTCATTGCAGACGGCGGTATTAAATATTCTGGAGATATGACAAAAGCGCTTGCCGCAGGCGCAAATGTATGTATGATGGGTTCCATTTTCGCAGGATGTGATGAGGCGCCGGGAACCTTTGAATTATTCCAGGGCAGAAAATATAAAGTATACCGTGGCATGGGTTCTCTTGCTGCAATGGAAAATGGCAGTAAAGACCGTTATTTTCAGGAAAATGCAAAAAAACTTGTACCGGAAGGCGTAGAAGGACGTGTTGCTTATAAAGGATCTGTAGAAGACACGGTATTCCAGTTAATCGGCGGTATCCGTTCTGGCATGGGCTACTGCGGATGTCCTACCATCGAAACACTGCATGAAAACGGAAAATTTATAAAGATATCTGCGGCTTCCTTAAAAGAAAGCCATCCACATGATATTCACATTACAAAAGAAGCTCCAAATTACAGCATGGACGAATAACAGCCTTCCAAATTTTTAAGGGAACTTCGTATAAAACAGCAGAGTCCAAATTTAGGTTTGGTTGCTCTGCTGTATTTTTTAGCTGGATCGTTTCTTTTTTATATTTTGTAAAATGTGCATAAATACTTTGTAATATTTTGTTAAAAAATTAGTTGCATCGTCATGATGAATTCGTTATACTATTCTTATCCGCAGAAAAATATACAAAAGAACATCGATTTACGGAAAGGAGAATTTATGAAAAATTTAATCAAACAAATATCCTGTCTTTTACTTGCATTTGTAATGACTGCCAGTATAGCTTTTCTGGCTCCTACAGATGCAAACGCCAAAATTAAAAATATCGTCAAACCGGAATCCTGGGAAGTTGCTACCGGTGGTGTTCCTATCGTTAAGGATTTTACGCTTCCAACCGATTCCTCTGAGGTATATCTGTTTGTCGGCTCCAACGCACCTTGCGCCTTTACTATGATGATCTTTAACGGCGAAGACATGGAAATAGACTCCATACGAATTACAGAATCCGATTCTTCCTGGGATACAGACAGCAACGGCATATACGCGAATGGATATCGGGGCAGTTTTACATCTGGTGACTATCATGTTGCAATTACTTTCGATACGTCGACTGCATTCCAGTTTGCTGTCGTTGCAGATATCAAAGAAGCTGTCATTAGCAATTCTGTGCTGACAATCACCGAAGGCTTTACAAAAAAACTAACTGTAAAAGATAATACCGGAGCAGTCACCTGGAAATCCAGCAAACCTTCTGTTGCCACAGTAGACAAATCCGGCAAAGTAACTGCAAAAAAAACAGGCAAATGCACAATTACAGCGAATGTAGACGGATCTAATCTAAAATGCAGCGTAACGGTAAAAAGCAATAAATATGTTTCCGCAAAACTGACAAACAGTGAAATTCCATATGGAAAAGCAAGCTGGGAAGCATATAGCGCAAATTATGACGAAAACGGAAATCTGGTTATCAAATTCAGAATGATTAATAACTGCGGACATTACTCTGAATATCTGAAAAACTTAAGTGTAAAAGTAAAAACAGCAAAAGGCTCTACGGTTGCTTTCTATAAAGAAGCAAAAAAAACACTTTATGTTGCAGATCAAAGCCATAAAGATTTCAAAATTACAATTCCAAAAGCTGACTTGAAAATAAAAAAACCGGTGGATTTAAGAAATGCTTCAGTGCAAACAGACGGAAGCTTTGGATATACGTATTATACATACAATTAGCCATACTATAAAAAACATCTCTTCTACAGCTTCATCCGCTGCAGAAGAGATGTTTTTTCATTTGGTTTATTTTCCAGATTTATTTTTTCCTGTTGCACGAGTATCTTTTTTGTTGTTGTCTGTTCCGGCACTACGATTTTTCTTGTCTGTGCTGCCTGTTGTGTTATCTGTTCCTGTCGTAGCATTGTCTGTCACGTCTTTTCCTGCTGTACCGTTTCCTGCCGCACCTGTATTATTTGTTGTGCCCGTTCCGGCAGTTCCATTGGCGTCTGTACCATTTGTTGTGCCTGTTCCAGCAGTTCCGTTAGCGCCCGTACCATTGTTAGTCGTGCCTGCTTCATTGCCATTATTTCCATTACCATCTGTTAAGTCCTCCACGCCATCCATGACATCATCTCCGATATCTTCAGCTCCATCGATCATATCATCTGCAACATTCCCATTATTGTTGTTATTATCTGTACCATTTGTAACAGAGTTCGTGTTATCATTCACTCCGTCATCTACAGCGCTGTTTGTACCGTTTGTACGATCCGATTCATTATTTTGCGTAGTACTGTTTTGTTCATCTTTTGTTGTACCACATCCGACAACAACGGTCAGTGCCAGTGCTGTCAAAAATCCTAACATTAATTTTTTCATACTGTTGTCTCCTTTTTACTCATGGTATAGTCATCCGATGACCGGATGAAAATTATTGTCTCCATCAGACAGCAAACTATACATTTATTTACGCATCTTTGGCTGGAAAATGAGAGAAGCCAGATAGCCAAGTACAAGCGCACCCGAAACACCTACTGCACAGGACGTAAATCCGCCCATAAAAAGCCCGATAAAACCATTTTGGTCTATAGCTTCCCGCATCCCCTTCCAAAGCAGATTGCCAAATCCTAACAACGGGACACTGGCGCCTGCTCCGGCATACTCCATAAGCGGTTCATAGATCCCGATTGCTCCAAGCACCGTTCCGGTACATACAAGCGTAACCATAATACGCCCCGGGAGCATTTTTGTTTTTTCCATTAATATTTGAGCAAGCGCGCAAATCAGCCCGCCGACCCAAAAAGCATTGATATAATCCATTTGAAAATCTCCCTTCTGTCCACTTTATTTGTAACAGTTCAAAAACCCATGGAACTGTTACCTTTTTTTCTCATTCATCTTATTGATTCACTTATTCGTTATACTCAATCACCACTCCATGAGCCGTTCCCGGTACATTCTGACCTTCATTAAAGCTCACCTGTGAAAGCATTGCCCCAGTAGGCACAAATAAAATCCTTTTCATACTCCCAGATTCTATCTGCGGCAAAAAATGAGCGCTTAGAGTCGTTGCAGAACATCCGCAGCCCGAACCGCCTGACTGGGTTCCCTGCTCTTCTTTGTCAAAAATTTCAATTCCGCAATCTGTATGATTGCTGCTGATATCGTATCCTTCATCTTTTACAAGTTTCCATAAAATTTCCTGTCCAACGTAACCAAGATCACCTGTAATAATCAAATCATAATCTTTGGGCGTACGTCCAAAATCTAGAAAGTTCTGGACAATCAACTTTGCCGCTGCCGGAGCCATTGCCGCTCCCATATTCATCGAATCCCGAATCCCATAGTCAGTAATCACTCCGGTTGTGATTCCCGTAATTTTAGCCTTTCCCCCGCTTTTTCCAAGTACAAACGCCCCACTGCCGGTAACCGTCCAAGTCGCTGACAACGGGCGCTGATTGGCATATTCCACCGGAAAACGAAACTGTTTTTCTGCACTGGCAAAATGGCTGGATGTAATCGCCATCACATAATCCGCATATCCTGCAGCCACACACATTGCTCCCAAAGACAAAGCCTCTCCGCATGTCGAACAGGCTCCGTATAGTCCAAACAGCGGTATCTCATAATTCATCAGTCCAAAAGATGTAGCAATTGTCTGCCCTAACAAATCACCTGCAAATATATAACGGATATCTTGCGGTTTTAAAGCTGCCTTACCCATCGCGAGCGCGGCTGCTTCCTTTTGCATAGTGCTTTCTGATTCCTCCCAGGAATCCTCGCCAAACTTATCGCTGCTGCACACCATATCAAATAACTTACCAAGCGGCCCTTCTCCCTCCTTTTTCCCTACTACGGATGCACTGCTTAAAATAAAAGGAGCCTCCGCAAACCGGAGGCTCTGACTTCCCATCTGCTGTGTCATACTGATTCTCCTTTTTTATGACGAATCGCAGGCGGAACGTTCCACCTGACTTTCGTCTGTCTTAATCTCAGTATTCCCAGCCAAGGGTATTTTATGTATATTCTATTTATTTTTGATATCAGTTTGCCTTATATTTTGAAATCAAATGCCAAAGCAATTTCCGCATTATTGGTTGGATCATAAAGTTCCTCGCTCTGTTCACCAAGAACGATATCCCGAAAATAGAAATCACGTAAATTATTATGATCTTTTAGATTTGTCATCCTAATATACCTTTTTACAGGATTTGTTGTCGTAAATGCGAGAAATCCCCTGTCAAGCGTTTCCAATGGACGAAGATTATGCGATGTAAAAATAAGCTGTCCTTTCCCCTTTGTAGAAATAATTCGAAGAATTTCTCCCAGCAGATATTCAAATACACCTGCATCCAATTCATCAACTGCGACTGTAATGGATGACTGGTTATAGATGACTATAAGCAGCTGAAGAATAGAAATAATCTTTTTTATACCTTCGGATTCGTACTTTAAAGGAATCTCTTTTCTATTTTTTAAAGACATAAATTGAATCCTGCTGCCTGTTTTACCATTTTCCAATAATTGTGTGCCAAGCTCTTTGACTGAAATCGTCAATCCCGGAACAATTTGTACTAAAACAGCGTTCATATCACAGATGACTTTATCAACGATTTCTACCGTTTCCTTTGGAATAACGACAGGTGATTCCAGGGGAAGCATCATCTGCCCCACAGCACTGCTATTTTCATCTTCGTATTTGAATGCTAACGGTAGTGCGTTCATACTAATCATTCCTGTATTGGCTGTATGAATAACAAAAAACTCATAATTTCCAAAATAAACCAGACTTTCCAAAAGCGTCAAATAACGCATATATTCGATATCTGTGTTCCTCTGTGAACGTTGTTTTCTTATCACATTTAATAACTCTCTGGAAAAAATAAAAGATCTGGAAGTTTTTAAAGCCATCTTTTTTGCTACGAGCAATTCCATAATTCAAATTATCAAATTCTATGAAATGACGTTGTTCACACGTTTGAAGATCGCAGTAACAAAATCCGGCACATGACTGTGCACTTTTTATGAAAAGCCTGCCTGCAGCCAACGCCGGATTCTTTCTATTTTTATACTCCAGAATACGCCGCAAATCCCGCATCTATCGGAAGTACCACACCTGTGATAGCACTGGCTGCTTCTTCATCGCACAGGAAAAATACACCGCCCAGCAGCTCTTCTCCTTCTACAAAACGTCCCATTGGTGTTCCGTTTAAAATTTTATTAGAACGCGCAGTCGGTGTTCCGTCTTCTTGAAACAACAAAGAACGGTTCTGATTCGAAACAAGAAACCCTGGCGCAATCGCGTTGCATCGGATGCCTGTTCCGGCAAAATGCGTCGCAAGCCACTGTGTAAAGTTAGATACTGCAGCTTTCGCCGCGGAATATGCCGGAATTTTTGTAAGTGGAATATACGCATTCATAGAAGAAATATTCAAAATACATCCATACTTTTTATCAACCATATCTTTTGCAAAAACCTGTGTCGGAAGGAGTGTTCCTTGAAAATTGAGCTTAAATACAAAATCCACACCGGCCGCATCCAGATCAAAAAACGTCTTTTGTCCCGCAGATGCTTCATGCTGATACTCATTATCTGTCGTAGCTCTTGGGTTGTTGCCGCCCGCTCCATTGATTAAAATATCACATGGGCCAAGCTCTTTTAATATGCGTGTATGCACTTCCTCCAGCGCTTTTGTTTCCAGAACATTTGCCCGGTATCCTTTGCATATCATGCCCTCCTCTGTGCACTCTTCTTCCAGCTTTTTGACCGCCTCTTCATTTAAGTCAAGCGCTGCCACCTTTGCACCTGCCTGTGCAAACGCCTTTGCCATCGTCCCGCAGAGAATACCACCTGCCCCGGTAACTACAACCACCTTGCCTGAAAAATCAATATTAAATGGTAACTTCATCTTTTTTCTCCTTATTTTATCTTATTTCTAAAAACAGTAACCTGTTACAAAAACAGATCCATTATTAACAGCTTGAAATATGGTGAATCTTGCCATATAATAATTAGTATGTATCAACTGTTTTGGTTTATTCATCCATGATAAAATAAAATTTCATATAACATAGAAAGGGAATTGCATTTATGTCAGGTTCAACATTTGGAAATTTATTTAAAATTACTACATGGGGAGAATCTCATGGTACCGGTGTCGGTGTTGTGATTGACGGCTGTCCTGCCGGAATGCCGCTTTGTGAAGAAGATATTCAAAACTATTTAAACCGCCGCAAACCCGGCCAGTCCAAATTCAGCACGCCGCGCAAGGAAGATGACGCTGTAGTCATCCAGTCCGGCATCTTTGAAGGGAAAACAACCGGAACCCCAATTTCTATGGCTGTCTACAATAAAAATCAACGTTCCCAGGATTACAGCGAAATCGCTTCCTACTACCGCCCGGGACATGCCGACTATACCTTCGATCAAAAATACGGTTTCCGTGATTACCGCGGTGGAGGCCGCTCCTCTGCACGGGAAACGATCGGACGTGTGGCTGGCGGCGCTGTCGCGGCAAAGCTGCTTAATATGCTTGGCATCCATTTTCTGACATATGTAAAAAGCATTGGGCCGATTGCCATTCACCCTTCACGCTTTGATGCCTCTGAGATTGAAAAACATCCGCTGCGGATGCCAGATGCTACTGCCGCATTGGAAGCACAAAACTATCTGGATAATTGCATGAAATCTCAAAACTCCTCCGGCGGAATCGTAGAATGTATTATGAAAGGCGTTCCTGCAGGGATCGGAGAACCTGTTTTTCGAAAACTGGACAGTGAACTGGCAAGAGCTGTTTTTTCGATTGGCGCTGTAAAAGGCTTTGAAATCGGGGACGGATTTGAGGCGGCACGCGCTACCGGATTGGAAAATAACGACAGTTTTTATTATGATAAAGAAGGAAAGATTTGCAAAAAGACCAACCATGCCGGAGGTATCCTTGGAGGAATCAGTGACGGTTCCGATATTATTTTACGTGCTGCTTTCAAACCTACCCCTTCCATCAGCGCCGCCCAGGAGACAATCAGCAGAGATGGAAAAAATATAACCGTCCAAGTCAAAGGACGTCACGACCCGGTCATTGTTCCAAGAGCTGTTGTCGTTGTAGAAGCTATGGCTGCTCTGACGTTAGCAGATCTGATGCTGGAAAATATCGGCACACGGACGGACTCTGTTTTAGACTATTATAAAAAGCAATCTTAATCAGTAACAGCTAAGAAACTGTTAAGAAATAACTACTGATATTGCTTGTTTTCTTAGATAACACATCTCAAAATCTATACGTCATCTGAACCGTTATGATCTTTGAGATGTGCCATTCGAACATTTTTCGGATTAAACGAGAACATCGTCTATGATTCTTCCATCATCCAAAACGCCAAAACACTTTATACATGCTCCACTTTCGTAATCTTACGCGCCTTACTGCAATAGTATCTGTAATTACCGACTGTTACCCATTGTCCGCTTACAATATAGCCGTTTTGATCGGCATAAAACCGTTCACCATCTGCTGCAAATATTTCATCTCTCATTAATTCTCCATTCAGATTCGCATAGATTTTTTTACCAGATTTCAATGTATAAAATCCATCTCTGACAATT
Organism: uncultured Eubacterium sp.; assembly: GCA_910584345.1. Taxonomy (GTDB): domain Bacteria; phylum Bacillota; class Clostridia; order Lachnospirales; family Lachnospiraceae; genus Eubacterium_J. The sequence continues at coordinate 13,506 of CAJTZX010000010.1, forward strand.
GCACCTGATTTTTTTGCATAAAACAGCCTGCCTTTGACCCAAAACATCCGGTCTGTGACAACTGCTCCAAAATGATCGGCATATATTTTACTGCCTCTTTCTGTCATACAAAAACTATTCATTGCAATCGCGCCGGACAATTTTGCATAATACTGTGTTCCGTTCACACGGAAGCTTTTTCCTGCAATGAGTTCTCCATCACTCATCGCATATACGAGACTGCCTTTTGCTGTTTTGCAAAAACCATCTTTTGCAAGCGTATGATCTGACTTGGCATAATAACGTCTGCCATTTTTGCTAAGCGTTCGATCTGAGGCAAGCGTACCATCCCGATCTGCAAAAACTTTGTTTCCATTTTTCATCGTACAAAACTCGTTGACCGCAATCGAACCATCTTTTTTTGCATAATACTTTTTACCATCATATGTAATCATTTGCTCCCTGGCAACTATTCCTTCTTCATCCGCATAACACAATTCGCCTCCTACAAGGACAACGAGCATATCATACGCAAATCCGCCATTACTGTCCATAATTTGTAAGGCCCCATCATCTCGCACCGTAATCGAATAAGTAATATCCTTAGCCCAGGAATCTGTAATATTGGGAATCAGCACGTCATCTTCAAAATACCCCTCCTGATCCATCGCATATGCGGTCTCTAACAGTCGTATTTTCGGTATTTTAACCGGTAATGCAAACAGCACAAGAGCTGCCGCCAATATGAGCAGCAGCCTGATGATAGTACCTGACTGTTTTTCTTCTTGTGTCATAAAACATATCTCCTTTTTGAAAATTTATTTTTCATATTATTTTGACTTTTGTGTTAAATAAATAAATTTTTTTATAACTTCCTTTTAATTATTTAAAATTTTTATTTCTAATAATTATTTTTTATAATTATATTTAATTATTTAAAATTTTTGTTTCAAACAACTATATTCTTTATAATTATATATATTTTTTATCTACATTATATCTATAATTTCAATATATTTTTGTCCCCAAACAGTACGCGATGTTTTTCTGTTTCATCAATTTCCACAAATTTACCCCGGCGGTCGTAATAAGTCAGCAAATCCGAATTATGCGCCAGACGCTTCGTTCCGTTCTGTGTTACCAGCCGCTCAATCTGCTTTAGATTTTTGGACTTTAATGCTGCATTTTTAACAGATTCTTCTAACCTGCTTTGTGCTTTTTGATGATCGATCGTCTCCAATTGTTCGGCTTCTTCTACCGATAATGGCTGTAATGGCGGCAAATTCCGGTCGATGTCGTCGACATCCTCAAGATTCATTTCTGACAAATCTGACGTTTCTGATAAAATATCTTTTTCATTCTGCTCTTTCGTATGGTCAGACTCCCAAAAATTTTTCAGCCATTTTATTGCAGGTGCAAACAACTTGCGCAACACATCGGTCCAGGCCGCATCTTTTTTTGGGCCGAAAGACTCTGTTTCTATTTTCTGTCCTGTCTTACTGCCGGATAAATCCAAAATAACTCCAGTTTCTTTCTGTTTTGGCTGCGAAGTATTCTTTTTATGGACAGCCGGCGTCTTTTTCTTCGCCGCTTCCTGAAAACCCGGAGTATTCTCATAAGCTCTTACTGCCGGATTTTTCTTCTTATTCTGAGTGCCTTCCTTAAAATCGTATCCGCCGTTTCCATTAATTTTATCAATCATTTTTTCACCGCCTTTCCAAATGCGAATCTATTCTTTATAACTCCTTTTCAGGCTGCGTACGGTTTCCTTCCATTCCTTCGATACGCGATAAGATTCACATGTCTTCTGAATCGCTTTGTTATGTGTAAAATCATCCATCTTGTCTTTTTGAAGAAACTGATACGTCTGCTCAGGAAATTTTACAAAGCACATAGAAATAAGCCATGCCTGTGCCATCTTCACATAATATCCATGATGATAAATCTTGTCACAGACTGCAAATATCTGCTGAATATGCTGTTCATCTACAAAATGATCGAGCATCGATACGAGTCCAAAGCGGATTCCATATTCCGAATCAGTCAAAATCCACTTGTTCAAATATTCCCACCAATCTTTTGACTGCTTTTTCATCCATTTATAGGTCAGACAGCAGCTATCACAAACACCCCAGCTGTCAATCACCGGAACAAATAAATCCAGCCATTCTTTTCGCTGTGCATCGTCCATTTTCGCATAACCGATCACCAGTCCGTACAGCATCTTTTCTTCATAACATAACTCAGCGCATATTCCATCAGATGGATTCTCACAGTTAAGTCCGCATGCTTTGCTATTTTGTATGGAACGATTCATTTCATGCAAATATGTGTGCGCATCCGCTTTTGCAATCCACTTTGCCATTTCCCGCAATTTTGGTACCCGTACCCCTAAAATACCACTCACACCCGGCAGTAATTTAGCCTGAAATTCCTGATAATCGGGTTCTGCCGCCTGCTCCAGCTGGTTTCGTATTTCCTGCCTGTTTATCATTCCTGTGTTTTTCCTATATTGATCTTTCTCGTATTCGCTTTTCCTGTCAGCTTTCCCTATATCGCTCTTTCTCATATCCGCTTTTCCCATATCGGCCTTTCCATCGCGAAGCGATTCGATGGGTTATCTAAACTGTTACATTCTTCGTTTATGATTTATAACAATTCCCCACAATATTCCTGATAGACGGCAAAAAAACTGTCTGTATTTAATTCATCCAGGCGCTCCGCCCGCAGGCTGTTCCATGTATCCTGATACATTTTTTTTGCGATTGTCCTGCTGTATGCATCATATACATCTCCAAAAGCTTCCTTCTCTCTTTTTTGTACAATCTTGATTTTATTTGCATCCGTTAATTCTTCATTGAATTTATTCACACAATAAATAAAATAATAGCCATCGTCCGTTTTTATGCTGCTGGTAGCGGTCCCATTATCCAGTGCAAATGCTGCTTTTTCAACTTCTTGCGGAAGCTCCCCTCTGCCAAACTGTATCTTTACTTCTTCTGCCTCATTATAAGAACTGGCAAGCGTAGAAAAGTCGCCGCCTGACGCAAGCGCTTTTTTTATCTCTCTGGCTTTTTTAGAATCCGATACAACGATCTGCATCGCATCCATAATGCGCGCCTCATCATCGCTCACTTCACTGTTCACTCCAACTGTCAGTGATTTATAAAGCTTTTGCGCCAAAGCATAGTCTTCATATAATTTTTTTATATCTGCTTCACTCACTTCCAGATAAGCCAATTCTTGTTCGTTCAAAGACTCGTAGTAAGCTTTGGCCGCTTTTTCTACACTTGCAAGCTCCTCTTCTTCCAATGCGATATCTCTGCTTTTTGCCAAAGAATCCATACTTAGAATTTTCGTCATCTGTGCAACTGTCAGATTTTTAATATACTCCTCCAACAGTCCTTCCTGAGCTTCCTGCTGCCACAAATCCACGCCGGCTACAGTTCCATACAAGTTTTGATAGTTCACAAGATACACTTTTGCCTCAGATAAAGAATAACTCTGTCCATCTACTTTTAGTACCGGCTTAGACATCATCTGCGTAACATGGAGCGGATCCCCTTTTCCACAGCCTGTACACAGACAAGATAAAAGCATGCCAGCACATAACACGGCAGCCGTTTTCTTTTTGTGCTTATTTGTTTCATGTTTTCTTTTTATACTACTGACCATATACTAAACCTCAACAACCAGATATCTTCCGTCCGGAAGCGAAAATACTTCGCTGGCCTCCTCAATCTCTTTCAGACTCATATCGGCAACATCTGCACCACTCTCATCCAGATAATCTTTTACTTCCTGCAGGCTCTCACAGACAACTGCCAGACAGTCTTCTAAAAATTCTTCTGCTTCCTCCTGCGTAGAAGCTACCTCCTCCCGGAACAGCTGTGTCTGATGCTTCAAAAAATAGTTCAGACATATTTCATCAAATTGATTCATCTTTTGCTCTGCCTCCTTTTTTCTGATTCGATATTTTTATCATAGTAGATATTGCTCAAAAAGGCAATGCAATTTCTTCGATTTTCTTCAAAACCTGGTAAAGCTTTGCCACCGGCAGTCCGACCACATTTGCATAATCCCCTTTTACTTCCTGTACAAAACGCGCTCCCATGCCCTGAATGCCATAACTGCCTGCCTTATCCATCGGTTCCTTGCTGCGCACATAAGCTTTGATCTCTGTATCCGTCATCGGATAAAACCGAACATGCGTGCATTCTGCAAATTCAATACACTGATGTTCCCCATGCAGCATCAGGCGTATTGCAACTCCTGTATACACCTGATGAACCGATCCGGAAAGCATGCGAAGCATCTCTGTCGCATGGGATGCATTTTGGGGTTTTCCCAAAATCTGATCCTGATATACGACAACCGTGTCTGCGCCAAGAACTAAATAGTCCGTGCATCCGGCTGCTGTTTCTTTGTAATTGCCAAATTCAGCTTCTTCCACTTCTGCTGCTTTTTGGGCGGCAAGCTGCTGTACAATGTCGAATGGCTTGCGTTTTGTAAATCTTTCATTTCCTTTTGCAGGAATCACTTCAAATTCCGGAAAAATCTTAGCAAGCAGCTCTTTCCTCCTTGGGGATGCTGATGCCAGTATCACACGCATAATTTTCTCCTTTCCTGATAATGTCCGCCATGTATAAGCAGGACTCTCCTACACTCTCACTACTTCCTGCAGTGAAAATGAATAAATTAATTTTTCTTTTATCTTTTTCCCTGTAGCCTTCTGCAGTGCTTTTGCATACAGATCCAGCTGTACCTGATAGCGTTCTTTCAGCTGTTCTTTTGCGCACACCCGATCTGTCTTATAATCCAAAAGGACAAGCATATCATCTTCTATCCAGTAAACATCAACAATCCCCTGAATCAAAACCAGCTCTGCGCTGGCTCCTTCATAGACTTCAGATGCAGGTATCCCCATTACAAACGGCTGTTCTTTATACAATTCTCCGCTCTGCTGTGCCCGTGCCATCCTCTGTGCCAACGGGTTTTCTAAAAACCTGCCAATCATCCGTACACTGACCAGTTCTTTCATATCTTGTGTAATCCGCTGTTTCCTAAGCATTTCTTCTATTTGACTGCGAATATCCTCTATGTGATCTTTACTCTTGATATTCCTTACAAAATCAACTTCTTCCATTACTTTATGAACAGCGCTTCCCCGCATTGCTCCTTTGCTTTCCTGTTCTATTTCTGTGCGCATAAATGCAGGAACGACGCTTTCCTGCTCTTTTGCAAACCACTCTTCCTGTGGCGGTGCATCTTCTTCCAAAACAATACTCTGCCGCCGCTTTAGTTCCGTAACAGATATTTTTGTCTTTAAATCCATATCTGATGCAAACGGATACTTCCATGACAGTGTTTGATCTAATTGCCTGTACAAATCCGGATCTGCCGTTTTATACAGATTTTCCACCTGTATCTGCTCCAGCCTTTCTACCGCTGTCTCCACAGCTTCCAAAAGCATAAGCTCTTCTGTATGATACGTACGTATCTCACATACATCTTTGCAGGATGATACACATGGAAATACCCAGTCCAAATAAGAAGATGCCTGATATCTCGTTAAATAATTCATACACAGATCCGCTGACAGTCCTGTCTGCGGCAGCTCTCCTTTTACGGTACCTGTCATCAGCAGCTTTTCTTTTGCCCTTGTCAACGCTACATACAGTACGCGAAGCTCCTCCCCTTGATTTTCAATGCTAATTTCATTTTCTAATATTTTCTTGATAAATCCAGGTTTTCGTATTCTTTTTTCTGTATCTATATAATCCAGTCCGATGCCGTATTCCGGATGCAGAATCATCCTGCTGCGAATATCCTGTTTGTTAAACTGCTTGCCCATACCGCTTACAAATACAATTGGAAACTCCAGCCCTTTGCTTTTATGAATGCTCATAATTCGCACTACATCTTCGTTTTCACTTGTTATATCCGCCTCGCCAAAATCTATTTCATATTTTTTTAATTTTTCAATATAACGCACGAAATGAAACAACCCTTTGTAACTTGTCTTTTCATAGGCAATCGCTTTTTCCAACAGCATATCTACATTCGCCCGCCTCTGTTCTCCGGCAGGCATTGCCTGAATATAAGACGCATATCCGGTTTCCTGTAAAACTGTCTGTATCAGTTTATGGATAGGCGTATAAGGTGTGAGACGGCGCAGCTTTTCATACATGTCTAAAAAGGCAGACGCTTTTCGATACAGCGGATCTTCGCAACTACGTTCACATTCGCCATAATGTACAAAATCTTCTAATGCCAAAAAATAAAAATGCTCTTTACTGGCAGCTCTGATACGTGCCAGCTCTTCCCCGTTCATACCGCCGATTGGCGATGCCAGTACGGCAGCGGCAGGAATATCCTGCAGCGGATTATCCAGTATGGCAAGCATACTCAAAATCGTCTGTATCTCTACCGTACCAAAATATCCGGTCTTAGAAGCTGTATGTGCCGGAATACCCGCATCTGTGAACACTTTTAAAAATGTATCCGTCCATCCGCTCATACTGCGCAGCAAAATGACAATATCCTTATAACATGCCTTGCGAAGCTGTCCACTCTCCCGGTCTGTCACAAGCTGAGTCTCCAGCAGCTCGCGGATACGTGCCGCAACCATACGTGCTTCAAGCTCCTGCCAGCTGTTTATCTGCGCCTGTGCCAGCTCTTCTTCGAAAGCCTGTGCCAATAACAGTTCACTTTGAAACATCTTTTCCTGTTCCGGTTGCGGGTACGTGGCTCCTGCATACAGCGCAGCCTGTTTATCATATTCCACATTTCCAATATCTTCATGCATGATCTGAAAGAAAATGGTATTGACCGCTTCTACAACTTCCATCCGGCTGCGAAAATTTTTATGCAGGTCTATTTTCTGCCTGCTGCTTTCCTCACTTGTATACGTCTTATATTTTTCTATAAACAACTCCGGTCTTGCCAGACGAAAGCGGTAAATACTCTGCTTCACATCCCCAACCATAAAAATATTGTTTTCACCGGTCTCTTCGCGGGACACCGCTTTTAAAATCGTTTCCTGCACATAGTTGCTGTCCTGGTATTCGTCAATCATGATCTCTTCATAAACTTCCCTCAGTTCTTGCGCAGCTGCCGTCGGCATTCTCGTCTCGCCATCTATAAGAATACGCAGCGCAAAATGCTCAATATCTGAAAAATCAAGCAGGTTCCGTTCTTCTTTTTTTTCCTGATACGCTTTTGTAAACAGTAGTGTCAGCTGTACCAACGCCTCCACATCCGGCAAAATTTTTTGAATATCTTCGATCATATCCGGCAAATCCTGATAAAAATAAGATTCCCGCATTTTGGTAAGCGTATCTTTCATTTTTTTCCGAATGTTTTTTACCTGTTCCTGTTTTTCTTTACTGCCCTCATACTTACGGTTTACCCCCAGCTTTGTAAACGCAAATCCCAAGATCAGCCTTCCATATTGTTCAAAGCTGCTGCAGGCGCACAGCTGTTCCAACTGACACAAATCATCCTCTACGGCAGCCAGATACATCTGCGGCCCGTCCGGCTGTAAACACAACTCCTTTGCATCCTCCATCTGCCTCTTTAAATCTGCCATCATAAACCCAAGATACCGTACAAGCCCCTGCATCCATCCCTGTTCATTCAGTTTGTCCGATAAACAGTAGCCTTGCGGCAGCGACGAAAGCCATTCTTCCGGCCATGGATAGCTCTGTGAAAAATCATACAGCCGCATCATAAACTCCACAAGCGCCGCATCACTTTTTGCTGTGGCATAACGGTCTGCCAGACGCAAAAAACCTTCGGACTTTTGCTGATAACACTGTTCCATCACTTCCTGCGCCACATCTGCTTTTAATAACTGCAGCTCGCCCGGATCTGCAATCCGAAAAGACGGTTCCAAATCAATGGTTTGAAAATAATTACGTACGACATACAGACAAAAGCTGTCAATCGTTGTAATCTGCGCATTATGCACAAGTGTCGCCTGCCGCTGCAGCCTGCTGCTTTCCGGATCCGCTTCCAGCCTCTTTTCAATCGCCTGACTGACACGCTCCCGCATTTCAGCAGCGGCCGCTTTTGTAAAGGTTACGATTAACATCCGGTCAATATCCACCGGATGTTTTGCATCCAGCACCTTTTGCACAATACGCTCCACTAACACTGCCGTTTTACCGGAACCTGCCGCTGCTGAAACGAGCAAGTTACGATCACGCAATGCAATGACCTGCTGCTGCTGTTTCGTCCATGTCACACCCATCACTTTTCTGCCTGCCCTTCTTCCATTTGTTTTATCACCTCTGATGCCTGATCGAATTTTTTTAACCTGCGGTAATCAAATCCATCGATCCTTTCATCAAATCCGCACACGCTTCGATACGGACAATACCCGCATGACGTGCGGTCTCCAAGCTCATACGGATTGACCGCTATCTCTCCACGCATCATGCGCACTCCGAGTTCCATAATCTTACGATTCACATAATCAGAAATCACACCAAACTGCTTGTGTGTCGCGGCTTTCGAATTTTTACGCAGTGTTCCATCCTTATTTTCCGTCACCGGCAAGATATTGGAAGACGACTGCATCGTATGATCCATCGCATGATAAACTTCCGGGTCTGCATTCACATACCCATCCAGCTTTAACTTTGCAAAGATCTGCTCCCGTATCTCTTCTTCAGACTGCTCTTGTTCCATATCCAACAGCGGGTCATCAATATGATAATAAAAAATTCCTGCCGGTTTCACTTCTTTGTTCGGATGCTTCTTACGCATCAGCTCCATAGCAGCGTTCAAATATACGACCAGCTGCAGCTGCAGACCATGATACAGTGATAACAGCTGAAAACTTGTATTTCCGGATTTATAGTCTATCACTCTTACATAGACCTCTTTTTCCTTCTCCCAAATATCCATACGATCGATTCTTCCCCTAAGGCGCATCTTTTCTTCTTCACTGAGCTTAAAATGAATGGCGTCAAGCTCATTCACATACTGAAACGTTACTTCATAATTCTCAGGTATAAAGCTGCCGCTTCGTATCTGCCGGCCAAGCACATCCACGGTACGGTTCAGCACTTTTTCCATTCGGCGTACAAGATAAACATTACGTTCCCCTTCTGCCAAAGCAGTATTGCGGCAAGCTGCAATCGCCTGGTCGATTGCTTCTTTCGCATACTGTTTCTGATGCTCCATCGTCATACGAAACCAATCGTCCCCGGCTTCCTGCATCCGCCTTGCAAAACGCTCCAACGCATCATGTAAAATGCTTCCAAAATCTACCGGTTCAAATTCATTGAGCTGCCGCTTTGCCAGCTTTAGGCCATACTGCAAAAAATGTGCAAACGCGCATCCTGCAAACCGTTCCAGCCTCGTAACCGAATGTTCTAAAACTGTCCCATAAAGCTGGCGACAGATTTGTGCACTTAGCTGCGTATCTTTGTGGACAAAAAAAGCTGCCTTTATATACTTTGGTACAACATCCGCCCACCGCTCCTGCTGCATATACCAGGCATACAATGCTTTCCATTCTCTGGAAGCTTCCTTGTGTTTCGCCTGCGCCAGCCCGCTTAAAAAATACTGCATACTGCTTTCCGGTGTCGCCGCCATATCTTCTTTTGGCGTTAAGAGCATAAGCTTTGGAAACATTTTTAAGATTGCTCCGATCAAATAAGATCGGCGTCTCGTATCCCCATCCTGTCCTGCCTGGGAACAGGTAAGATATAGACGGTCTGACGGTTTTGTCAAATTCAGATACAAATAAAATTTTTGAATAAACGCTTTTTCTCTGGCCGTAGGCGCAAGCGTCAGATCATAGCTTGTCAGCTTTTCCCGCTCGAACTGTGAAAGTATTCCGCTGTCAGTCTCATTTTTCGGTATAATTCCGTCGTTTACCCCAATAAAAAACAGTATTTTTATATGCTCCAAACGCGTTCTTTCAATATCGCCAAACAGCACCCGGTCAAATCCTGGAGGAATAATACCTACTTTAGAAGCCTCAAACCCGGCATCTAAAATCTGTGCAAACTCTTTTCCAGACACCAGCTCCTCTCCCAGCAGCTTTACCATCTGGTCAAACAGCTCCATCACAATGCCATATATCTGCTCATTCTCCTTTGCCTGCGCCAGCATTCCTTCTGCCTCAAACTGCTCCTTTTGCATTGCTACCTGCTCCTGCATATGCAGCCGGACAAGCAGTTCATACAACGCCACTGTCATCTCCCGCACAGTCACGCCTTTTTGATGAAATGTTTCATGGAATGGTAAAAAGCAGTCCAAAAACGCTTCTCTTGCTTCATTTAGTTCCTCCAGTTCAGCCTCTTCCAGCCATGCAGCCGGACGCACCCAGCTTTTTTTCCAACGGTTCCAGCCCCGGATTCCAAATGCCAGCAAATAATTTTCGAGCAGATCCATGATATCCGTGTCTATCCCGCTTAACCCGCTTTTTAAAAACCGCATCACGCTCTCATACGAATAATCTGACGTCTCCATCTCCAAAACCGCACGAACAAGCTCTATCATCGGATGAAACATAATATTTTTTTTCTGATCGACAAATATCGGTATGCCGTAAAGCTCAAAAATTTCCTCCGCATAGTTAGCATAAGACGGCACATCTCCGGTTACAACCGCAATATCAATATAACGGTACTGCTCCTGCGACACGAGTTTTCGAATCTCTCCTGCCACAAACCGAAGTTCATTTTTCGGCTGAAACAGACTGCAGATTTGAATCTCCTGCTGCTCTTTCTCATATTTTGCGGGACATTTACGAAACAAATTCTGTTCCAGATGAAAAATGGCAGGGGCATTTTGATATCGCCTGCTGCGCCCATGTCCCAGCATGACCGGTTCCAGCAATTCTACCCCATGGCATTTTGCAAGCTCACATAACGAATACACCGTTTTTTTACTCAGATAAAACAAATCCTGGATGTCCGGTTTCCCATACAAAGGCTCCCGCATATCCATTGTCACCGCAACCTGCACACTCTCTGCCAGTACGAGCAATTCCTCCAAAAACTCATTCTGTACCGGCGTAAATCCAGTATAGCCATCCAAAACAACAACACTGCCCCGCAACATCTGTGACTGAGGAGCTGCCTTCGTCAGCAAATTGATGATCTCATCCGCTGTCACATACCGTCCTTCTAAAAACTCCAAATATCCGCGATACAACGTCACAATATCATTTAACTTGTGCCAAAGTACGTGTTTTTGCTCCAGAGCATCCCTCACCTGCTCTAATTCATCTAACGAAACATGATACTGCGTCAGTTCTGAAATCAGCGATTTCATCTCACTGACATAACCGATCTTTCGCATATTCCCGCTCAGCAAGTGAAGCTGTTGTTCTTTTGCGGATGCCACATTGCGCAGCACCAGATTCTTTCCCGTTTCTTCCAATACAACAAAATCCATCATGCCCAGATCGTCAAATACCCGGTAAGCAAGCCTTTGAAAACTCAGCACGTCAATGTTTAAAATCGCATGTGCCGGATGCCTGTCTACAAATTCTTTCTGTGTCTGCATCGTAAATTGTTCCGGTACTAAAAATAAAAAATCTTTCTTCGGATACTTCTGCGCCTGTTCCAGAACATGCTCATAAAGCCAGGCAGACTTTCCACTGCCGGAATTTCCAAAAATAAATTGCAGCGACATTATTTGCTCCTTTTCTATATAAATAGTAATGATTGATACTTATCAGCAAGAAAGCGCTCCAAAATCCATTTACTTTTGAAGCGCATCCCCTATCCTTTGTCATCCGTCGATTAGCTTACCGCTAAACACCTATTCCGCTGTCACCCTCTACAGTTTGGTAAAAATCTCTGTCTCGTGTTTTAGCTTCGTAGCGATTCCTTTATTTTCACTCATCTGCACATTAATATTGTCCATATCGGCCACAAGCACCTGCATATTTTCAGCCGTACCGCTTACGCCGCTTACACCTTCATCTATTGCAACGCTAATTGTATGAATCGAATCTGCAATCTCAGCTACTGATATTTTCAGCGTATCTGTTTTTACATCAAATTCCTGCATGACTTCTTCTATATAAGTGGCATTTTGTTTATATTCATCCCCTGCGGCTACAAATGCTTCAAATTCAGGAAGAATTGACTCATTCATATAAGTGACAAGACTTCTTGCATGTTCTGCCAGATTACGTACTGCCTCTGTCACAATGACATTAATACGCTGAATATTATTTGCGGATTCTCTCGTTGCCGCCGCCAGCTGACTAATCTCTGCTGCAACTACAGCAAACCCTTTTCCCGCTTCACCTGCTCTGGCAGCTTCTATCGAAGCGTTTAACGCCAGCAGATTTGTCTGACTTGCTACATTTAAAATATCACTCGTTAATGTATTGACCTGATCTACACTTTTGCTATTCTCAATGGCCTGATTTAACACTGCTAATATTTCACTGATCTTTACACTCGTCGTCTCCATATTGCTGCGCGCCTTACCCGCCATTGTCTCGGCATGTCCTTTCATCTTCTTGGAATAATCGTTGATCTCACTCGTACGTTCTGCAATGCTGATGACTTCTTCATTCACAGACTCTGCATTTTCACTGATCGTCTGCGCATTGTTGGATACTGCTTCCATCGTGGCAGATAATTCTTCGGTCAGCGCTGACATTTCAGAAACGCTATTATTCGAAGTCGTTACATTATCCATAACCTCTGATACAACCGCATCCATTTTCTGTGAATTGTCTGTAATAATTCGGAAAATATTTTGCAATTTTTCCAAAAAGATATTGATTCCGTCTGAAAGAGCTGCAATTTCATCATTTGACAGAATACTGACACGTCTCGTCAAATCTCCCTGCTTATGATCGATTCCCTGGATAATATCTGTCAGCTCATGCTCTGCTTTTACAATCGGGTGAAGTACGTGCCGATTAGAACTATATATTGCATATAAAATGGCAAGCAGACTGACGATAATTGTAACGCTGTTTGTAATACGGCTGAACGTATATACATCTGCAAGCTGCGCTCTGGCATCCTGCGCAGCCTGTTTTGCATTTCCTTCGATGACATTGATATCATTTAAAATTTTCTCTACACATGGCGCAACTTCTGTACTCGCTGCCGTATTTGCCAAAGATCTCTGTAAATTAGCGCTGAATGCACATACCCGCCGCAGCGCCAACGTCAGCTCTTCAAACTGCGCTGTCATTTCCTGATAAAACTGCTTATCCCCTTCATCTAAATATGTCTCATAATTTTTCAGGCTTTCCGCCAGTACCACTTCATTCTGCTTAATCGTATTGACTGTATCAATCATTTTCGCAGAATTGATTGCCACTGCATGTGACAGTCCTAAATTATGTAACTGCTGCACCTGTTCTTTCATAGAGCTTAGTTCGGTAAGGCTTGTCATATAATGATCTGCAATCCGTTCCGCATTTTTATTTACCTTTTGGATATTAGACATTGCGGTAACATTTGAAACAATCGCTACGATACCAAGAATCAAGACTGGAAGCATGATACGTACTTTAATGCTTCCCCGCCTTTTTTGTTTTTTATCCATCTATGCGTTCCTCCTATTCCTGCCCGTTCTACTCCGTAATTTTTCCGACCATCTGATCCAACAAATCCTGCAGCGGCATGCGGTTTGGATTGCCAGCAGCCATGGTATTCCCAAACTCTGTAATTGGTTCCCAATACTTTTGCCCGACCTTTTGCAAGACACCAAACTCTGCCTGCTCTAATGCTGCTGATATTGCCGCGTTTTTTGAAATTTCATCCGAAGCCGAAGCATTTTTATTCGAAGGCCCCCGCTCTGCCCGTTCGAAACGTAATTTCTGGCTTTCCTCACTAGACAAATATTCCGCCAGCTTTTCGGCCCAAACTTTCTGTTTGGAATAAGCATTCACCCCGAGCAGACGATACCCGGTAAAAGACGACATCTGCACCTGTTTGCCGGCACACGTATACGTCGGCATTTTACAAGCGCCATAATCTTCCCCAAACGCCTGCTTCACCGTAGCAATGTCCCATACACCGCTGACCGCCGCAATGGCCGTACCATCTTTTACTGCCAAAGCCACAGCCGATGTATTCAAAAATCCCGGATTTCTGGCAACAGAAAGCATCCCTTTAGCTACATCCAGTCCGGTAATTTCACCTTCCGCCTGATTCCAATCGCAAAGATTCGTCAGACCGTCTTCATTTAATTGAAGCGTCAATCCCGTATTTCCAAAAAATGAATATAAATACCAGCCGCTAGACCAGTCCATTGCAAATTTCTTGCCATTTTGCGCACAGATTTCCAAAATCCGATCTAATGTCTGCACATCCTGTTTGGTAAAATATGCTTTATCATAATACAAAAAATATCCATTGTCAGCAGTAAGTGGATATGCATACATCTTCCCATCCACTGAAGCTGCTTCTACTGCTCCTTCTAAATTCGCAGCGGCAATCGTATCCGCATTCGTAACCTCTTCCAGCACTCCCGACGATACCATTGTCAGCAGTTGGTCGTCCGGCAGGCAAAATACATCCGCACCGTTATTTACATCCGCTAAAAACACATCCTTACATTCGGATGCCGCAATCGGTTCACATTCCACTTTCATAGTTACTTCGCTTTTATGATCGCTTACAAACGCATCGATCTGCTCCTGAAACAGCGCCATCTCCTCCTCATCACACCAGAACCGCAGATTTACATTTCCATTGTTACTGTCAGTACCGGTTGTTTCTCCGCCTTCGCTGTCTGTCTCTGTTTGACTGGCATCCGCTGTTTTCTGTGTCTCATCTGCAGATTTTTTTCCGCATCCTGCAAGATAAGCGGATGCAAGCACAGAAATTGCCAGCATAAATCCAAATCTCTGTTTCATACACACTCTCCTCTTTCCCATTTTAATTTTCCCGTTTGTAACATTTCCCTTTCATACTTATCCCTATGTAATAGAATAACAGATTTTATGCTGAAATACTACCTTCTTTTGTGTAAACTTTCATCATGCAACAGTCAGATGCGTAACAGTTCAAATAACCCATTGAACCAATATCATTTATTTTGGCACAGTTCCTTAACAAATTTTCGAACAGCTCTGCACCTGACACAGCGCAAAAAAACCGCCCGGTGTTTCCACCGGACGGTTGAATCCGTTTAGCTGCTCCATGTACCATACAAAGTTTGATTGCCTGATTTCTTATAGCTGCGCACCCTTACATAATACTTTTTGCCTGATTTTAGCTTTTTAAACGTATAGGAAGTATCTGTCAGCTTCTTAGTTTTCACATTTTTCTTAAATTTCTTATCCGTGCTGATTTGAACCTGATACCCCGACGCCATCTTATCCTTTGTCCATTTCACTTTCAGCTTTTTGCCTGTCGCGTCCTTTACTGTCTCTACCGACTGCTTCTTTGGACTTACTTTTACAGTCACCTTCTTAGATACGTCTCCGGCCCTGATCGTTATCGTAACAACTCCGGTACCTTTCATCGTTACCTTACCCGTTTTTTTATTCACAGTGGCAATTTTCGGATTAGAACTGGTAAAAGTTACCTTGCCCTCAGATGCCACATCGATTTTAAATGACTTTGCGCCGTATGCAACCTTATACATCGTTTTCTTACAGGTAATGGATATCTCCGGTTTTGGTTCTTCAGGCTTTGGCTCTTGCGGTTTTGGTTCTTCCGGTTTTGGAATTTCCGTATCAACGTTGCTTTCTGTTTTATCATCCTCTTGCGTTTTGTCATTATTTTCGGTTTTATCGCCGCTTGCGGAATGATTGCCGCTGCCGGAATTGTTACCGCCGAAATAATTACTGCCACCATAATTACCGCCACCATAATTGCTGCCGCTGGAACTGCCACCGCCGGAACTGTTACTGCCGCCAGAACTATTGTTTCCTCCAGAGCTATTTCCACCAGAACTGCCGCCGCTGCCAGAGCTGTCTCCATTGTTGTTGTCACCGCCATTATCTGTATCCGGCGGAGTAGTTGGACTGTAATTGTAATGTACATTCACTTTTGACACTTGTGTTGCCGTATCTCCCAATTTTTGTATGCTGTTCCACTGATCTTCGGTGCCGGTATAGTATATATCTTTCAGCGCACTATTTGAAAATGCAGCTATACCGATTGTTGTCACACTATCCGGAATAATGAGCTCTGTCAATCCACTGCAGGAAGCAAACGCCTGTGCTCCTATGCTTTGTGCACCTTTTGGAATTTCTACTTTCGCAAGCATCATACAATTCCAAAACATGCCATCACCAATACGGTCTATATTTTGAGGTAATGTTACACTTGTCAGCTTATAGCATTGCATAAACAAATTATCACCCAGCTTTACCTGATTGCTGCCTGCAGCAAATGTCGCATTTGTCATTTCCTGGCATTGGAAAAATGCTGCCGCGCCCACCTCTAAAATACTGGCAGGTAATGCTATAGAGGTAAGATTTTTGCAAGCTTGGAAGGCACTTTGGCAGATTGTTTCCACCCCTTCTGAAATAACTGCTGATTTAAGATTTGGACATTCCTGAAAAGCGTTGTCACCGATCGTTTTCACATTGCCAGGAATTGTCACGGCAAGAATCGAAGATCCGCGAAAAGCGCTGTTGCCGATCGCTGTCACACTAGATGAAATCTCTGCACTAAGAACCCCACAGTCCCAAAAGGCGCAGGAACCAATACTGGTAACACCTTCCTCAATAACAACTTTTCGGATTTTTGCGCTTTTATCATTCCAAGGCTGTTCGCTTGCACTGCTAAAATCCGGCATCGCTCCGCTGCCAGAAATCGTCATGATGCCCGCTTTCGTCAAATTCCAATTAAGTCCCCCTTCCAAAACTCCTGCTCCGATTGAAGTATTGGCATCCGGATCCTCCGGTGAAACATATCCTTCTGGGTAACGGGTAATATAGTGGCTGGTCTGACTCATTACCTCTTCCTTAGAAATTCCACGTCCCCAGTGAACTTTGCCTTTATGATCTCCGCTGCTGATATTTCCCTCGGCAACAATCACACCAGCCTCGCTCACCTCAAGCACAATCACGGTATGAACATCACCATTGACCCGCAAAATATCTCCAGGCTTGATATCCTCATATGTAAACCCGCCTGCTGCATACATCCTGGCTGGCAAACTGCCAAACGCCTCATCGCTGAGTCTAA
Source organism: uncultured Eubacterium sp. (assembly GCA_910584345.1). GTDB lineage: Bacteria > Bacillota > Clostridia > Lachnospirales > Lachnospiraceae > Eubacterium_J. The sequence continues at coordinate 30,632 of CAJTZX010000010.1, forward strand.
AAGCAAAAGCAACACAGCCCACTGCGCTGATATTCGCACCGTCAAGAGGTCCACCTTTCCAATGGTAATCATCTCCTTTTATATCTGGATACGGTACTTTATTTGTCCAATCCTCTCCCTCCTTATATTCATCCTGATCCTTCAGTGCGATCATAGCGTCATAGACTTGCGTCGGAGTAGGAATCAAGCTATTGTTTGTGACCGTTCCGGACGTGGAATCTCCCCCAGACGGTTCTCCTTCAGACGGATTAGCTTCTGTTGGATCTTTCTCAGATGGATTAGCTTCTGTCGGATCTTTTTCAGATGGACTTTCTCCTGCCGGATCTTTCTCAGATGGATTCTCTCCTGTTGAATCTTTCTCAGATGGATTCTCTCCCGGCTGCTCTTCCCCGGAAGGGCTCTCTCCTGCCGGTTCTCCCCCAGCAAGTTTCTCCTGAGAAGTTTCTTCCTGAGTAGTTTCTTCCTGCAATGCGTATGCCACTGACTGAGAAGAAACGCACAGGCACAACGCTAAAGTAACTGAAAGAATTCGTTTTTTCAATTGTACAACCCCCTTATTTTATTTTGGAAAATTCAGGATACTACCCCTTTTTAATATATTGTTATTTTTCTGCTTTGTCAATAGTTATCACTTCTTAAATGTTTATCATATATATACAACCGTTACAGATAAAAAAATTTTTAAAAAAGACTTGTATTTTTTTCCTGTTTATGCTAGACTATACAAGTCGCAGGTAATAAGCGTCTGATTTATTTGTATAATGCCAATATGGCTCAGTTGGTAGAGCAACGCATTCGTAATGCGTGGGTCGGGGGTTCGAGTCCCCCTATTGGCTTTTCTTTTTTGTGAATCCGTTGTTCGGATTCATTTATTTTATTACGGAGGAAGTTGTTATGAAACCTGCAACACTTGCAAAAACTCTGGAAGAAATGATTCAGGAAACAAAAAAAGGCCACCTCAACTGGCTAATCGAGCTTCAATCCACAGACGGTCTTGCGCCATCTCTAAAGCACCGCATCACAGAAGACGAAAAAGAATGGATTGTAGATGAATGCTTTATTTCCTTTTATTGCAAATTTCACGGCAAAGATTATTTGATGATTACTTATGAACATATCAAACAATATAAAGATCAGGTACGATCAGACAATTTGATTTTCATGCCGCCTTTAAACGTACGTTATTTTGATGTCGGCATTCTCTCCCCATACATTGTAGATGCGGATGCAGTTTTGCTTGACCGCTTTCATCAATTGTGGCTGCTTATGCTAGATAGTTCTAAGAAAAAAGACGGACATGTAACCTTTAAAGTTTTTGATCCTTATGAATAAACAGCTACCTGCTGATATTTAAAAAAGGCGTCAGCATTTTAAGTTGTCGCCCTCTAAAGGCATACAGCTTCTACAACTGTATGTCTCTATTTTTCTATATAGGTTATTTTCGACTCCATAGCAAAATACCATTTTTTCAAAATATCCAACGCATGCAGAAGGGACTGTTCGTGTCGTTCATCCATTTTACAACTCCCTTTCTATCAAACAAAAATAATATATTTTCTTTTACAGTTTCTATAACTTTTTAAAGTTCTCCATTGTTTTTTACGTAATTTCTAAATCGGTATTTGGCGTTATTACACCTCTCACATAAAGATTTATGAACTATCTATACTATAGCATAATGAGAACACAAAGTCTATCGTGATATTGAACTATATATTTAAATTGTATTTTTTTATTTTTTGAAAAGGTTCATTTCGACAAAAAAAGAATCCAGCGAATTTTTTTAAAAAAACATATTGACATTTCTCTGTTTATCTTACATAATAGTCTTCGACTTGTTTATTAACAGTAAACACAAAATTCATTATTACATTTACACAAGGAGGCACTTTATGGATATCGGACACCGTATGAAAGAACTCCGCATCCAATACGGACTTACACAGCAGGAACTGGCAGACCGCTCCGAGTTATCCAAAGGCTTTATTTCTCAGCTGGAACGTGGACTGACCACCCCATCGATTGGAACTTTGCTGGATATTATCCAATGCTTGGGCACGACTCCGGCCGAATTTTTTACCGATGACGAACCGGAACAAATTGTTTTTTCACCGGAAGACTATTTTGAAAAGGATTATAAAAAGCGAAGCTGCCACGTTGAATGGCTCATTCCAAATGCACAAAAAAATGCAATGGAACCTGTTTTGCTCACACTCGCCCCCGGAGGAAAATCAGAAACGCTTTCTCCGCAGGAAAGCGAGGAATTTGGCTATGTGTTAAGCGGCGCCATTCGACTGCATTATGGTACGAGAATTTACATTGTCCGTGCAGGAGAATCTTTTTATTTTAACGCCGGCAAAAAACATTATATCGAAGCGTATCAGGAAGAAGCGAAGCTGATCTGGGTCAGCACCCCGCCCTGCTTCTGATTTGAAATTCATTTGGGAGGTTACTTATGGAAAAAGAATTGATTGAACTGTCGCATATTTCAAAATCCTTTGATGGAGATCTTATTTTAGATGATTTAGACCTGACGATACATGAAAATGAATTTGTAACCTTGTTAGGTCCGTCAGGCTGTGGGAAAACGACTACTTTGCGGCTCATTGGAGGATTTGAAACGCCTGATGCAGGCAAGATTATTTTTGACGGAACAGACATTACTTTGCTTCCGCCAAATGAACGTAAGCTGAATACCGTATTTCAAAAATATGCACTGTTCAGCCATATGTCTATTGCAGAAAATATCGCTTTTGGTCTGAAAATCAGCAAAAAAAGCAAAGCCTATATTCAGGATAAAATTAAATATGCACTAAAGCTGGTAAATTTAGATGGATTTGAGCAGCGCAGTGTCGATTCTTTAAGCGGCGGACAGCAACAGCGGATTGCCATTGCTCGTGCGATCGTAAACGAACCAAAAGTCCTGCTTTTAGACGAACCTCTCGGCGCTCTGGATTTGAAAATGCGGCAGGATATGCAGTATGAGCTGATTCGGCTGAAAAATGAGCTTGGCATTACATTTATTTATGTTACCCATGACCAGGAAGAAGCGCTTACGATGTCAGATACGATTGTTGTTATGAACCAGGGCTACATCCAGCAAATCGGCGCACCGGAAGATATTTATAATGAGCCGGTCAACGCCTTTGTAGCAGATTTTATCGGAGAAAGCAATATTATAGATGGTATGATGGTACGTGACAAGCTGGTGCGTGTCCTGGATGTAGATTTAGAATGCGTAGATACCGGCTTTGGCAGCAATCGGCCGGTAGACGTCGTTATCCGTCCTGAAGACCTTATCATTACCGATCCTTTCGATGGATTTTATCATGGATGTATTACGTCTGTTATTTTTAAAGGCGTTCATTATGAAATCGAGGTTACTGCAAACGGATATGACTGGCTGATCCATACGACAGAATACCATGAACCTGGAAAAGAAGTCGGACTGCGGGTTATTCCATTTAACATCCAAATTATGAACAAACCTGAATCCAGTGATGAAAAGGTGGTGGAGACAGATGCGTAGATTTGGAAAACAATTATTGGCAGGCCCTTACCTTGTCTGGATGATCGGCTTTATTTTGCTGCCGCTGCTGCTGGTTGTATATTATGCATTTACAAACTCTGCCGGAGACTTTACGCTTGCAAATATAAGCTCTATTTTTCATAGAGTCCATATGAAATCTTTAGGCTTATCCATAAAAATTGCACTCCAGTGCACAGTCATCTGTCTGGCACTCGCCTACCCGCTGGCAATGATATTAAACAAAATTCATATGAAACATCAGAATTTTATTGTATTTATTTTTATCCTTCCGATGTGGATGAATTTTCTACTGCGTATCCTGGCCTGGCAGCTGCTTTTATCCAATAACGGAATTATCAATGCGGTTTTGGACTTTTTTCATCTGCCAAATATAAATATTTTAAACACTCCAACGGCAGTCGTGTTCGGTATGGTATATGATTTTTTGCCCTATATGATCTTACCTGTTTATAATGCGATGTCCAGAATCCGCAAAGATATTATTGAAGCCGCTCAGGATCTTGGTGCAAAAAACTATGTCATTTTTATTCGAATTATTTTTCCGCTGACACTATCTGGCGTTATGAGCGGCATCATTATGGTTTTTGTTCCTGCGCTGACCTCCTTTGCCATCTCAAATCTGCTTGGCGGCGGCAAGGTACTGTTAATCGGCAACATTATTGAAGCTGATTTTATGCAGTTTTTTAATTGGAATCTGGGTGCCGGACTCTCACTTGTACTGATGATTTTCGTCATTGCAAGCATGGCCATTATGAATAAACATTCTGACGATGCCGGCGGAACTGCTGTCTGGTAGATCAGGCGAACATGGAACGCTAAAATACGGAGGTACTACGTATGTTGAAAAAAAGCATAGAACGGTGTTATCTCGCACTGATTTTTTTATTTCTTTATCTTCCAATCGCTGTGCTGATAATTCTGTCTTTTAATCATTCAAAATCCAGAGTATTCTGGGGTGGATTTACTCTGAAATGGTATCAGGAATTATTTGCCAGCAGTATGATTATGGACGCCTTTAAAACGACTATTATCGTAACAATCTTAGCATCTGTGATTGCCACATTACTGGGCACGATGGCCGCTATCGGCATTCACGCAATGAAAAAAAACAATCGTGCCATAATGCTTGGTGCGACAAATATCCCATTGCTCAATGCCGATATCGTTACTGGTATTTCAATGATGCTCATTTTTGTCCGATTTACAAGTCTCGGTCTGCATACTGTTCTAATTGCACATATTACCTTTGATATTCCCTATGTGATATTAAATGTGCTTCCAAAGCTGAACCAGACAAGCAAATCGACCTATGAGGCCGCTTTAGACCTCGGTGCAAAGCCCGTTTATGCATTTTTTAAAATTATCTGGCCACAGATCAGTCCGGGTGTGCTTTCCGGTTTTTTAATGTCCGTTACGATGTCGCTGGACGATTTCAGCATTACTTATTTTACAAAAGGAGCTGGTGTCAATACTCTTTCGACAATGATCTACACCGAGCTTCGCAAAGGAATTGTGCCGCAGATGTATGCGCTTTCGACAATTTTGTTTTTTATAGCGTTTGCATTGCTGCTTGTTATCAATTTTCGTTCAAACCGTGCCAGAAAACAGGCAGAACAGCGCATATGAAAGGAGTCCCTGTTATGAAAACCATGAAAAAATGGATGGCTGCACTTACTATTTCCTGCTGTCTCATCCTGTTGTCCGGCTGTGGCAATGAAAATGATCCAAATACCGTTACCGTATTAAACTACGGGAAGTATTTTGAGCCAACGCTTTTAGATCAATTTGAAAAAGAAACAGGCATTACTGTCAAATATGAAGAATACGAAAGTCCTGAAGAAATGTATGCGAAATACAAAGCAGGTTCTATCCACTATGACGTGGCGTGTACCTCAGATTATATTATTCAAAAACTGATTCAGGAAGATGAAACGATTCCTATTGATTTTGAAAAGATCCCGGAGTTTTCAAATATTGATGAAACATATCTGGCTTACTGCAGAAACTTTGACCCGGACAACAGCCGCACGATCCCATATTTTTTTGGAACGGTTGGCATTTTATATAATAAAACCATGGTAGATCCCGCCGAAACAAATACATGGAACGTACTCTGGGACAAAAAATATGCAGGTCAGATCATTATGGAAAACAGCGTACGTGATACTTATATGGTCGCTGAAAAACTGCTGGGTGCATCCTGCAATACGACAGACCGGAATATTTTAGACCGTTCGCTGGACTTGCTGCTGGAGCAAAAACCGCTCGTCTATTCTTATTTAAGCGATGAAACTGCTGACTGGATGGCTGCAGGCAACGCTGCTCTGGCAGAAGTCTATTCCGGTGAAGCTGCTTACGCAGAAAGCTTAAATGAAGATCTGGCCTTTACGGTTCCAAAAGAAGGTTCCAATATGTGGGTGGACGCTTGGTTTATTCCAAAAACATGCAGAAACAAAAAAAATGCAGAACTGTTTTTGAATTATTTATGCCGTTCAGATGTCGCAATGACAAACTTTGATTATGTCTATTATGCAACACCTAACAAAGCTGTTTTTCAACAATTAGATCCTGAATTGCAGCAAGACGAAACCATCTTTCCAAGTAAAGAAACCTTAGACAACTGTGAATTTTTTCAGCCTTTGGACGAAATTACTACCAATTACTATACAGAACTGTGGGAAGCGCTAAAAGCTTACTAGAAAGGTATACTGATTTATCAAATTTTCCTAAATTTTCCCTTTTCAACTGCTGAAAAATATATTATAATACTTTTCAGGGCTCACTCGCCTTTATTTCATTTACCAAAGGAGTTTTCTGCTTTATGAGCGTTTATTCATGGATTACAATAATAGCAGCTATTACACTTTTATTTGTCATCATCTTATTTTTCCGAAAGTTTTTGGCAGGAAAAGAAAACGGCCTAATTATATTTTCTGTCATCCTGCTTGGCATACTGGTTTCTGCCGCCCTCTATGTATTTACTTCCATGCAAGGAACGCAGATACTTGCCTCTGAACTGGCTGCAGAATACCAAATGAAAGAAGAAACGTTTCGCACAACAGATGAAAATACAGCGAATTATCTCCATGCCGCTTATGCCTTTTATGCAGAAAACGGCGTACAATATCAGCTGCGCGGCACACAGCTTTTAGAAGAGCCGGACGCAAAGCCTGCTTTTACAGGCATCTATACATGTGATGCAGTTGACGGTTATTCCTGGTGTTATTTAAAAAAAGGAACCGTCATCCGTTATACGCTCACTGCACTTTCTCATGACGGCAAGGAAGCTGTAAACTATGAAGCGGAATCCAAAAAATCGAAAACAGCTAAAAAATAAGACGCACACGCTGCTATTTGATTTCATGTCAAAAAAGACGGATGGAAAAACGATCCTATTCCATCCGTCTCTTTTTATCACTTCTTTTGATTACTTCTTTTTATCATTTATAAATGAAGTACCCGATCCTTAATCTCCTGTGTCCGTCCCTGATTCCAAAATTGTGTCCCTATATAGCCGCATGTCCGTCTGGCCACATTCATCTTATTCTGATCAGTGTTGCCGCAGCGCGGACACTTCCAGATCAACTTACCGTGACCATCATTAATAATATCGATTTCCCCATCAAATCCACACTCCTGACAGTAATCGCTCTTCGTATTGAGCTCTGCATACATAATATTATCATAAATATATCGCATCACAGACAGTACTGCTTCCAGATTCGTCTTCATATCCGGCACTTCTACATAACTGATTGCACCGCCTGGCGATAGCATCTGAAACTCAGCTTCAAATTTCAGCTTGGTAAACGCGTCAATCTGCTCCATAACATGTACATGATAGCTGTTTGTAATATAATTTTTATCAGTCACCCCTGGAATTTTGTCAAATCGCTTCTGCAGACACTTCGCAAATTTATATGTGGTAGACTCTAATGGCGTCCCATACACAGAAAAATCAATATTTTCCTCTGCCTTCCACTTTGCGCAGGCGTCGTTCATATGCTGCATCACCGCCAGCGCAAAAGGCTTTGCCTCTGCATCCGTATGAGACTTGCCTGTCATATATCTGGTACACTCATATAATCCCGCATATCCAAGCGATATCGTAGAATAACCCCCATATAATAAAGGATCGATGGTTTCCCCTTTTTTCAGCCTTGCCAGCGCCCCATGCTGCCACAAGATCGGCGCCACATCGGAAGGCGTTCCTTTCAAACGGTTGTGGCGGCACATCAGCGCCCGCTTGCACAGTGCCAGACGCTCATCAAAAATCTTCCAAAACTGATCCATATCGCCGCCAGACGAGCAGGCAATATCTACCAGGTTCAATGTTACAACACCTTGATTAAATCTTCCGTAAAATTTAAACTTATCATTCTTATCTTTGTATACTGTTAAGAAAGAACGGCAGCCCATGCATGTATAGCAATTTCCCTGTTTCAGCTTTTTCATCATCTTTTCTGAAATATAATCCGGCACCATACGCTTTGCCGTACATTGCGCAGCAATTTTAGTCAGATAATAGTATTTGCTGTCTTCATGTACATTATCCTCTTCCAGTACGTAAATAAGCTTCGGAAACGCCGGCGTAATATAGATTCCCTGCTCATTCATTACACCTTTGATACGCTGACGCAGCATCTCTTCGATACAAATGGCAAGATCATCTCTTGTCTGCCCTTCTTCTACTTCATTCAAATACATAAACACCGTTACAAAAGGCGCCTGTCCATTTGTCGTCATTAAAGAAATGACTTGGTACTGAATCATCTGCACCCCTTGTTTAATCTCATCTCGAACTCGTTTCTCTGCAATCTCATTAATCTTGATCTCGTCCAGTTCCAAATCTTCCGCTTCAAATTCTTCACGCACTCTTCTGCGAAATTTTTCCCGGCTGACCTGGACAAACGGCGCTAAATGCGACAGCGTGATACTCTGTCCGCCATACTGTGCACTTGCAATCTGCGCGATACTCTGTGTTGCAATATTGCAGGCAGTTGCAAAGCTCTTTGGCGGCTCAATCATCGTCTCACTGATTACAGTCCCGTTTTGAAGCATATCTTCCAAATTTACGAGACAGCAATTGTGCATATGCTGGGCAAAATAATCTGCATCATGAAAATGAATGATCCCTTCTTCATGCGCTTCTACAATATCCTCCGGAAGCAAAAACCGTTTCGTAATATCTTTGCTGACCTCGCCTGCCATATAATCTCTTTGCACACTGTTGACCGTCGGATTTTTGTTAGAATTTTCCTGTTTGACTTCCTCGTTGTTGCATTCAATCAAACTTAAAATCTGCTCATCCGTAGAATTGGATTTGCGGACTAATGCACGCTTATAGCGGTATGTAATATAATTTCTGGCAACATCAAACGCACGCTGGTTCATAATCTCATTTTCTACAAGATCCTGAATTTCCTCCACATTCAGTGCACGTCCCATCCGTTCACAAATTTTCCTCACATTTTCTGAGATCAAGGTGACCTGCAGCTCATTCAACCGCGCACTCTCCGCTACACTCAGATTCGCTCTGCTCACTGCCTGGCTGATTTTATCGATGTCAAATGTCATCTCCGAACCACTTCGTTTAATAATCTTCATTTTACTCTGCTCCTTTTTCTCACATGCTTATGAATGATATTGTATCCGAACAAGGGTTCATTGTCAATGCCCTATACTATATCTATGTATTTTTCATAAAATCATACAAAATATTCCACAAGATATTGTGTATTTGCAAAAAAGATGAACCCAAACCTGCGGATTCATCCTATTGTAACGAACTGTTTCAAAAACTATAAAACTCCCTTTGTAGAAAGTACGTCTGTAATACGTTTATCTACACTGACTGCCATATCCAACGCCTTCCCAAAAGCTTTAAACATCGCTTCCATCATATGATGGTCATTTTCCCCATACAGCACTTTGATATGAAGATTCATACCCGCCGCATAGCTGACCGCATAAAAAAACTCTTTTGTCATCTGCGTATCCATTTCTCCGCATCGATCACCTATAAACTGTGCGTCGTACACAAAATACGGCCTGCCTGATAAATCCAGCGCACATAATACGAGCGCTTCATCCATCGGCAAAATAAAATACCCATAACGGCGTATCCCCTTTTTATCTCCAACTGCTTCTTTGATCGCATTGCCTAAGACAATTCCGGTATCTTCAATACTATGATGGCAATCTACTTGTATATCCCCTTTGCAGACCACCTTAAGATCAAACAGCCCATGTCTTGCAAATCCATCCAGCATATGGTCAAAAAATTTGATTCCGGTATCCAGGCTGCTTTTCCCGGTCCCATCTAGCTCCAGCTGAACAGCAATCTGCGTTTCTTTCGTATCACGTTTTACCTGTGCGCTCCTACTCACTGGTTCATGCCCTCACTTTTCTTTTTTTCATGGTCCTGATCCCATTTCGAAATCAGTCTGGTGCGTACCCACTTTGGATCGTTGCTATAATGGCGCTGTACATAGCTGCAATACTCCCTACGGGTCATTTCATGAATATTCTTCTGTTTTAGCATTCCATTCTCCTTTGCCTATGTATTGTCGTTCATCGTGTTTCTATATTTTAATCGTAATGGACAATTCTTTCAAGTGTTTTTTCTAATAATCACAAACAAAAAGAGCCCAGAACCTTATCTCCGCACTCTTTACATGACCATCTGCGCTTCTTATCCCTGATTATGCCATGATCTATCATCTTACACTGTATATTTTCAAACCGTTTTCTTTGCATCCTATCATGACCAACTCTCATTTACCCCCCCCCACAATAATAACAAAAATATCGTTCCCGAAGCGGCTGATACGCGCCTCTTGGCAAAAAAATACTTTTCCCATTGTCCAGACAGAGCTCATGAGCATTCAAACTGTCAATATGTGACAGGTTTACAATATAAGAAGCTCCGACTTTCACAAATTCCTCATACTGCTCTAACATTTTATACAACTCGGCAATTGTCATACGCAATATAGCCTGTGTGCCATCCATCAGATACAAGCACTGACGCTTGCCCTGGGCTTCACAAGATAATATTTGTTCTATTGCCACTCTGCGAATTCTGCCATCAATCCGCAGCAGCAAATATCTCTTCTGCCTTTCTTCTATCTCACTCAAAAATTTATCTAATGCTGAAAACAGCTGCCTTTGGGTCACTGGTTTTACCAAATACTGCGAGGCATCTACACCAAACGCCTCCAATGCATGGTCGACAGATGATGTTAAAAAAATAATCCTTCCCTCGCTGCCCATATCCCGTAGTTCCTGTGCCGCAAGCATTCCTGTTTTCTTTGGCATATAGATATCCAGCAGCAGCAAATCCGGCGTGTAATCTTTTTCTCTTACCATCTGCAGCAATTCCTGTGCATTTTCAAACCTTTCAATCGAAAATACACATCCTGGATGCTCCTTTTGGTAAGCTGTCAGCATATTCTCTGTTTTATCCAGTTCCTTTTTCTCATCATCACAAAGCGCTATCAAGTACATCATTGTTGTCTCTTTCGTGTTTTGTTTTCCGTTTTCTTATTTTTTCATTATAGCAGTTTTAGCATTAAAATCAATAGCAGAAAACAAAATTTAACGCTCCTTTTCACAGCGCAAAACAGTTTAGACAGCAAAGCAGAACTTTTATGCTGCCCCTTCCTGTCTAAACTGTTACAATAAGCGTTGAAACTTCCGATTTAATATTCCGGTGGCATAATAATCGCAGCTACAATGTAAGCCAAAATACCACTGCCGCCAGCCAGGCAGAATAATACCCATACAAGCCGGATTACCGTTGCATCAATATTAAAATACTGTGCAATACCACCGCATACGCCACAAATAATCCGGTTCTGATTTGATTTTACAAGTTTTTTCGTTTCCATGATTTCTTCCTCCGTTTATACTTAAAAATTGTCAATAGAAATAGTACCCATACCGCAGTTCAATTCAAATTCTGCCGATGCACCATTTTCTATCCGTTTTTCTCTTGACAGTCCGGTGTAACTATTATCTCCAATCTCAATGCTGCCTACTCCACAGCTCAGCATATAATTTGCGCTGTCGACTCCTTTGGCAAGGTCCAGATCAACTGTACCCATGCCACAGTCAATCTTGGCATATTCCGTAATGTCTGCTTCGATATCCATTGTCCCGACGCCGCAGTCCAAATAAACCATTTTAAAAACGCTGTCTTCAATATCAATCTCACCTGCGCCAACAGCCACAGAAAATATTTGCGCTTCCATGCTCTCTAACGAAATCAATCCGGCATCTGTATTTACAGTAAGCTGATCTGCCGAAAATCCACAATCTGCATCCACTTCTCCGGCTTTGATCTCAATCTCAGCATTTTCAAATTTAAAATTACCTGGAATTTCCAAATAGACCGTTACGTCTTTTCTGCTCTTCTTTCCCTGTCTGGTATCCTGAATCGTTATTTCACCTGCGTCACATACTGCCATAATCTCATCCGACGAATCGGACTCAGACAAATAGGATACCTGAATGCGGCTGTCCTCCGATTCTTCGATCAATAAATTACCATACTGCAGATTGACGGACAAATTTTGAACAGCAGAAGAATCTATGGTCAAAAGGCCCATGGCATCACCTTCATATAGAGCATAGGATGGATCCTCCTGCGAAGAGTCAGAATCATCTAAAGCTTCTACTGCTGCCAACTCCTTCGTATCATCTGATTCTTCTCCCACTGCTATCCCCTTCGTATCTACTTTCTCTTTGGCAATGGATGCGATCTCATGCACCCTGTCTTTTGCCCTTCCAAATATATCATCATTTTCCCATGCCAGATGACCGCCGCTCAGCGCAAAGCTTAAAATCAACGCCGCGCAGCCAATACCGACACAGCCTGCTGTAATATACAGAATCATTCGAATCAATCTGTTCATGCCGCACTCCTTCCCCACTGCAAAACTCTTTGAAACAGATGTACAATCTGGCGAAATATCCACGGCAGAAATCTGCCACAGACAAGCATCACAAGAATCATGCTAAGTCCGCTTCCTGCAATCAAAAGCATACCAATTCCAAGTATAAACAGCCCTTTCACGAAAGACAATGAGCACAATTTAACGATAGCTACAACCGTGCAGGCAATACCTCCAATCACCCCACCAATCGAACAAACGCCAAGCGCCACAATAATTGCAAACAAAATGCCTACAATCCCAAGCGCTCCTGACAATACCGTTCCCCAGACCGGGGATGTAAACACTGCCAATATAATAAATAAAATCAGCTTCGTGCGTCTGTCTGCCCTAGTGTCATTCTGACCCGATCTTCTTTCGTATTGGTCATATCTCCTATAATCTGTCCCTCCCTGGGATTGATATTGGTCAGTACCATCTGACTGTGTATGCTTGTCAGAAGATGATGTCTGCTCTTCATTTTTGCGAAAATCACTGCCGGAAAAAATACTCTTATAACCGCGTCCAGACTGGTTTTTGCCATATCCATACTTTCCAGACGTCTGTCCCTCCCGTACCTGTGGGGGATTTTTTAATGCACCTGTCATATCTCCGGTACTGTTCAATGCCTCTTTGATGCTGTCTGCAATGATTTTCGGAGATTCCAGTTCTTCCAAAACAATCGCTTCATTTTCCACTCCGGCATCGTCAAAATAGCTCCGGTAATAATCCATCGCCTCATCCCGTTCCTCTTTGGGAATCTCATATAACAGGCGTTCTAACTGTTCCAAAAATAACTCTTTGTTCATGTTAACTCCTCTCCCGAAAACAATGCACTAATTTTTCTTGAATAACTCTTCCACTCATCACTATACAGACGAAGCTGTGCTTCACCTGCCGGTGTCAGCTTATAATATCTGCGGTTTCTGCCGCCGCATTCCCGGTCATATACCTGCAGGCAATCATCTTTCTGCAGACGGCGCAGCACCGGATAAAGCGTAGATTCTGACACTTCGATCGTTTTGCGCACATCCTGCGTGATCTTGTATCCATAAGTACCTTCTTCGTCTTTGGACACAACTGCCAGTACGATTGCATCTAAAAGTGCAGCGCCTGTATTAAAAACCATGCCATCACTCCTTGTATCAATATATTATTTGATGTTTGATATTAGTTGTTGTTTAATACTATACGTTATATAATATCATTTGTCAAGTGGTATTTTCCACATACACATCAAAAAATGACTGTAATAAATCTCTAGAATGATATGTATAGTTATTTTCTTTTTGTGTTATAAATATAGTACGTACTAAACATGTTTCCGGCCGGAAAACAAATCATATTTAAAGGAGGAACTACGATGTAAAAAGCAAAGCTCCATTTTAAACTGTTAGCATCAGCGCTTGGTATTTTTGCCTGCTGCGCAGCTCTCCTAACAGCCAAACAAAGTGTTTTTGCTGCAAATGGAACACCGGAAAGCGCCTATGCCAGTGAGATGCGAGGTATGACCGCTTTTGAAATCACAAAGGATATGAAAGCAGGTTGGAACCTTGGAAATTCACTGGAATCCGATTATAATGAAACTTACTGGGGCAACCCGACCATAACAAAAGAAGTCTAAATTTGGGAATAAATGTTGTTTCTCTTTGGTACAGATGCCTTGCTGTAATGCTGTCCCTGCCTAACAGTGATTTTAACAATGCCGTATCAAATAGCATCCGTTTTGGCGGCTCACAGGCATAACAGAACCTACACCCTACGAATACGTAATAAAACGGCTGATCGGCCACCGCATCACGGACATAACAGAAAGAACCTATACAGAACGGGATATTGAGTGGTTTAGAGCCGAACTGGAAAAGATGACGTAAGCCTTGTCGCTGCGGCTTTTTCCGTGTTTGCATATCCCAAAATTTTGTCACCTTCCCCTTGCAGCCTACGTGTAGCCTACCCGTTGCCTACGGAGCCAATTTTTCCACTTTTCACAGCATTCCACACCAAATGTCTGTTTCTTAATTCCTAGCATAAAAAATACCGCAACCCCTCAAGATTGCGGTATTTTCAAGCCTTTCAGCATATTCCTTTACAAATCCTGTTTAGAACTTCCCAGCATTCGCTGCTTCCTCTACGGAAACTGCAACTGCAACAGTAGCGCCAACCATCGGGTTATTGCCCATTCCAATTAGCCCCATCATTTCAACATGAGCCGGTACAGAGGAAGAGCCGGCAAACTGTGCATCTGAATGCATACGTCCCATCGTGTCAGTCATACCATAGGAAGCCGGTCCTGCAGCCATATTATCCGGATGAAGCGTACGTCCTGTACCACCGCCGGATGCTACGGAGAAGTATTTCTTACCCTGTTCGGTACACTCTTTTTTGTATGTACCAGCTACCGGATGCTGGAAACGAGTTGGGTTTGTAGAATTACCTGTAATTGATACACCAACATTTTCATGATGCATGATAGCAACACCTTCTTGCACATCATCTGCACCATAGCACTTCACTGAAGCACGAAGCCCTTCAGAATATGGTTTTTCATATACTACGTTCAACTTTGCTTCTTTATAATCATACTTTGTCTCAACAAATGTAAAGCCGTTAATACGGGAAATGATCTGTGCAGCATCTTTTCCAAGACCGTTTAAGATAACGCGCAATGGCTGTTTACGTACTTTATTCGCTTTTTCGGCAATGCCAATTGCTCCTTCTGCAGCGGCAAAGGATTCATGACCTGCTAAAAAGCAGAAACATTCTGTCTCTTCTTCCAGTAACATCTTACCTAAGTTACCATGTCCAAGACCTACTTTTCTGTGATCCGCAACCGAACCTGGGATACAAAATGCCTGTAAGCCTTCCCCGATAGCAGCCGCAGCGTCTGCTGCTTTTCTGCAGCCTTTTTTAATTGCAATTGCAGCGCCTACTGTGTATGCCCAGCATGCATTTTCAAAACAAATCGGCTGGATCTTCTTTACCTGATCGTATACGTCAAGCCCAGCATCTTTCGTAATTTTCTCAGCTTCCTCGATAGAGCTGATACCGTAGTTGTTTAATACGGCGTTAATCTGGTCAATTCTTCTTTCATATGATTCAAATAATGCCATGATTCTTCGTTCTCCCTTCCTTACTCTACTCTCGGATCAATAATCTTCGCAGCATCTGCTACACGTCCGTACTGTCCTTTCGCCTTTTCCCAGGCTGTGTTAGGATCATCACCTTTTTTAATAAAGTCAGTCATTTTGCCAAGAGAAACGAACTGATATCCGATTACTTCATCGTTTTCGTCCAAAGCAATGCCGGTTACATAACCTTCTGCCATCTCCAAATAGCGGACACCTTTTTCTTTTGTTGCAAACATAGTACCAACCTGGGAACGAAGCCCCTTCCCAAGATCTTCCAGTCCTGCACCAATTGCAAGGCCGTCATCAGAAAACGCGCTCTGCGTACGTCCATAAACGATCTGTAAGAACAACTCTCTCATTGCCGTATTAATCGCATCACATACAAGGTCTGTATTCAACGCTTCCAATATCGTTTTACCTTGTAAAATTTCTGCGGCCATCGCTGCAGAATGCGTCATACCAGAACATCCAAGCGTCTCGATGAGAGCCTCTTCGATAATGCCGTTCTTTACATTCAAAGTCAGCTTGCAGGCGCCCTGCTGTGGTGCACACCAGCCTACACCGTGTGTAAAACCGGAGATATCTTCAATTTTTTTAGAATGTACCCATTTTCCTTCTTCCGGGATTGGAGCCGGCTCGTGCTTTGCACCCTTAGCTACCGGACACATGTTTTGAACTTCGTGTGTGTAAATCATTTTAAGACTCCTTTCAATTAGATAAATGATGCCAGCAGGAAGCGCCAACGCTTCTGCTGAATTGGTAACATGTTGGACGAATGTTGCTCAACATACTGCATATATTTTCGCATATTTTGTCAGATTCGTCTAGTCCTTTTCCACAAAATGTATTTAGAAATATTATCACTTGTAACAGTTTAGATAATTTGCTCGATAAATCAGGGGCGAAGCCAAGCGGCACCTTTAGCTGCTGGCGTTTAGCCAGGGCGAACTAAATAGTTCGTCTCCACACAAACAGCTGCGCCGGATAGTTTTCATATACCGTCAGCTTGTCGGGAACAAACCCAAGGGAACCGTAAAATTTTCTTGCCGCCTGCCCCTTTTTATCACCTTCGCAAAACGTTTCAACAAAAATATCTGTTCCCGGTTCCAGTTTAGTAAGCATTAGCTGTATCATCCTGAATGCTATTTTTTGTCTGCGGTACTCTGGATGGACAGCCAGACATTGAATCTTATTTTGTTCCTTTGAAAAAAGCAATACTCCAACGAGCATACGGCCGTCTGCGGCATAAATAGCCGTACCTTGTTTCATATGCTGAATCACAGTATCACAGTAACTATTCCATGCAGCATGGGATTCCATACCTGGGAAATCATGTTTGATTATTTCTGCCAGATTCAGCCAGGATTCCAAATGAGAAAATCCGGCAAATCCTGTACGAATCTTATGAATCCGCTCACCCTGCCGATCGTAGCTGTCCCGGATATCAAACAGTCTGTCAATAAACCAGTAAGGAATCATGATGCCTTGTGCCTGCATTTTTATGACATCTTCTTTATCTGCCCAACGCACCTGACGCACTTCTTCTTGTTGCAGATGCAGTTTTCCAAGGTCAATATCCTGCTCGATAATATAAAAATCGTCAAACCCGCCGGAAAAATTCATTGTCAAAAACGGACGTTCCTTCGAAAAATCTAGGTAAATGCCAAGCTCTTCCAAAACTTCCCGCTGTGCTGCCTGCCTGCTGTTATCACCTGCTATCGCGGAACCGCCCACAGATATATCCCACATATTCGGCCATCCTTTTTTAAAAGGCTGGCGTTGTTGGATTAATAACTGGTTTTTACTGTTAAAGATGCATACATGGACAGCGAGATGATAACTGCCCGTTGGCAGCGGCTCCCTGCGTGGATGCAGTTTTCCGGTCTTTTCCCTGTCCATTGTATAGATATCCCATAATTCATCTGCGTTTTCATAAAGATTCATTGGCACTCCTTTTTGTTACTCCTTACTAAAACTGTTACTGTTTTTCAACTATTTCATTTTTGTTTTTATAAATGGAATTTGAAGGTATGACGCCACGCACCATTGACAAAGGGTAAATATTCGTATGCCTTCCTACCACAGTACCAGGGTTTAATACACTATTGCAGCCAACTTCTACATAATCGCCAATCATTGCACCAAATTTTTTCAGTCCGGTTTCTATAACCTCACTCCCATTTTTCACCGTAACGAGCGTCTTATCTGATTTCACATTAGATGTAATAGAACCAGCGCCCATATGCGATTTATAGCCAAGAATCGAATCTCCGACATAATTATAATGCGGCACCTGAACACTGTTAAAAACAACTACATTTTTCAGCTCCGTAGAATTTCCAACTACCGCTCCTTTTCCCACAATTGCGCTGCCGCGAATAAATGCACAATGTCTGATTTCTGCTTCTTCATCAATAATAAGCGGCCCGTTCAGACAAGCCGTTGGAGCAACTTTTGCCGATTTTGCAATCCAGATGTTTTCACCGCGATTTTCATACCGGCTGCTGTCAAAACTATTTCCAAGATTTATAATAAAATCCGAAATCTTTCCTAACACTTCCCATGGATAATCTGCACCGGCAAATAGTTGTGCGGCAATTGTTTCATTTAAATCATACATATTTTTTACTAAACACTGTTCCATTTTTAATTCCTTTCTTATTTTAATTTCTTTTTTAATTCTTTTCTTCTTTTAATTCCTTTCTTATTTTCATAATGTATATTTACTTTCTTTTCCTGTTATCTTGTTTTTTATTTTTTTGCATCTGGTTCATTTTTACTCATTTTATGTTCTATACCGATTCTATGCCAACGCTTTCTCATTGAATGCTTATCATATATAGACCATGTATAGAAAGGCAATCACAAAATACATATTTCATGACTGATTTTTAGCACCTGTATCTTTCTTTTTATAATATGACCCAGCCTGGTCAAAAAAACTGCGAAGCATATTTTGGTTATTTAAATTTAGTACACCGTTTGTACGGCTTTGAATAAAATGCTCCAATTTTACCATATATTCCTCTGTCGTAATAGACCCCTGTGCCACATAAGTAAGCCCCTTTTCCCAGCTTGCAGTAAGCTCTGGGTTTAGCAGCGACTTGATCGAGGCATTTACGACGTCAAAGATCATCTCTCCAAGCAGCGTAGGCGTGATAACCTGTGTTTTTTTATTTAAAGACAGATATTTATTTCTGACCAGTTTTGCCAGAATCTCCGCCCTGGTAGCGCTTGTTCCAATCCCGCTTCCTTTGATCGACGCCCGCAGCTCTTCATCTTCAATCAGCTGGCCGGCATTTTCCATCGCAAGTATCATAGAGCCGGAATTATACCGCTTTGGAGGTGAAGTCTCGCCTTCTCGAATCCAAAATTGATCTGCATAAAAAGTCATGCCTTTTTTCAATGATGCGACTGCTTCCAACAGTCCGGCATCTAATTCTTTCTCGT
This sequence comes from uncultured Eubacterium sp., assembly GCA_910584345.1. Taxonomy (GTDB): domain Bacteria; phylum Bacillota; class Clostridia; order Lachnospirales; family Lachnospiraceae; genus Eubacterium_J. The sequence goes on from CAJTZX010000010.1 coordinate 49,696, forward strand.
GGTCATCCGCTGTCTCATTTCCGCTTCCGGTATCCTTTGTCTCTGTATGTTTGCTGCCTGCTTCTTTCTTTTTAAAAAACGAATACTCCATAACTGGCAGGTATCCTTGATCTTTCAGTACTTTAAAGCCAGCAAAAAATTTTTCTTCTTTTATTTGAAACACAATGTTATATTTCCAATAAACAGCAGGCGGATAGAAAATAGCAAGAAAACGACGTACAATTGTCTCATACACTTTTGCAGCTGTAGCATGCAGCGTCTTAAGAGCTCCCAATCCCTGTCCGGTAGGAATGATTGCATAATGATCGGTAATCTGTTTATCATTTGTATAACGTGTCTTTCCTATTTTTTCATAGCTCTTATTTTGCAGGATCGTTTCCGCAAACGTTTGGACTCCGGGAATTTTACATAGGCCGCTAATGTTTTTTCGTATTTCCTTTGCTGCTGCACTGGAAAGCACACGGGCATCCGTACGCGGATAAGTAACCAACTTCTTTTCATACAATTCCTGAACAATTCCTAATGTCTGATCTGGACTGATTTTGAAAAATTTGGAACAGGTATTTTGCAGCTCCGCAAGATTAAACAACAGCGGCGCATTTTTCGTTTCTTTTTTCTTTTCGATTGAATATACGGTCGCTGGAACAGGCGGATGCTCTGACAAGTGTGTGATCAGCCGTTTTGCATCTTCTTTTTCCTTAAAACCATTTTCCTTATATAGCTTTGGCGACTGATAGTAAGCGGAACCTTCCACTGCTTTCCACTCACATTCTATCTTATGATCTGTGACAGCTATCCCCGACAATACCCGGTAAAACGGTGTTTTTACAAACGATCGGATTTCGCGCTCTCTGCGCACCACCATGCCAAGCACACAGGTCATTACGCGCCCTACAGATATCACAACATATTTTTCATGCAGATAGGCCGCAACGGCATCTCCATATTTTAAAGATAACAGCCTGGAAAAATTAATCCCCATCAGATAGTCTTCTTTTGCGCGCAAATACGCACTCGAAGCTAAATTATCATATTCTGACAAGTCTTTTGCTTCCCGAATGCCACGCAAAATTTCCTCTTCGGTCTGAGAATCTATCCAAACTCTCTTTCTCTGTTTGCCTGTTACGCCGGCAAGCTGTTCCACAAGCCGGTATATGTATTCTCCTTCCCGTCCGGAGTCTGTGCATACATAAATAAGTTTGATATCTTTGCGATTGAGTAAAGACGCAACGATTCGATACTGCTTCGCTGCGCTTGGAATCACCTCATACTTAAACTCCTGCGGAAGAAACGGAAGCGTGGAAAGGCTCCATTTTTTATATTTCGGATCATATACCTCTGGATAACTCATAGTAACGAGATGCCCCACACACCATGTTACAACGGCATCCGCACCTTCCTGATACCCGTCATATCTTTTCATATCCATTTTTAAAGCCTTTGCAAATTCCTGGGCTACCGAAGGCTTTTCTGCTATGTATAACGCTTTTGGCATAATTACTCCTAATTCAAACTGCTTTTGGCTGCTAACAAACATAAACAATGAGATTACCGAAAACAGTCTGCTTTCCTGCAATCTCATTGTTTGTATTATTACAGCTTTTCGTTACGATTCTCATTCTCGATACCGGCTATAACTTTATCACTATTTTTATATTATAACTGTGTCATATCTACAAGAACAAGCCTTGTATCTTCCTTTGCTTTCGCAAGCAGCTCTTCGTCAAAGCTCTTTGCGGAAAACAGATAGTAATGGTCTGATTTTAATTTTGCCTTTTTCATCGTATCAAACAGCTTTTCACACATTTTATACGTAAGCTGCGGCCTAGACCAGTTACATAGCCCAATCAGATTATTTCTAGCGCTGTCTTGCGCAATAATATCAATATTTCCGGTCTTGCCAACCCATGTTCCAGCTTTGTGTATACGGATTGGAAGCTTTTCCACCATATTTAGAAGCTCCAGATATTCCATACAGACCTGTACAAAATATCGGTTCATATAATCATCCAGCTCCTTTTCAATATACGTATCATAAAACTTCTCCGGTGTCATCATATACAAATCAGACAGATGCGGATAAACAAAGCGGAACCAGAAATTCACATAATTGCTGCGAATCTGGTAAATACCTTTCTGCGCGTTCTCCCAGCCGCCGGTCTCAAACGAACTTACTTTTTCTACAACTTCAAAAGCTGCCAGATTTTTCATGTACACACTGATTTTTGCTCTAGAAAACCCTGTCTGGTTAAACAGGTCATTCAGCTTGCGATATCCTGCTGCAATCGCTGCCAGAATCGTATCATAAATAGCAAGTTCCCGCAGCTCGCTGCCGATAAATCGCTCTGCTTCTTCAAACAAAAATCCATTGGGAGATAAAATATGTTTACAAATATTACTGCGAATATCCTTCTTAGAATTCCAGCGATTCATATAAGAAGACACACCGCCCAAAATCCCATATGCTTTTACACAATCGCTTACCGAATATTCTGGATATGAACGAACCATATCGATAAATTTCAAGTCATCCAGCTTTATCATGCTGTCAACCTTTTTCGTCCCGTCTCCAAGAAGCCCCTCCAATTCCTGCTCCACCCACGCAACTGAAGAACTCGCCAATACGATCATAACCGGCCCTGGATACAGTTTTTTGGCCTTAAGCTTTAACACTGCCTTAAAAAATTCTTCATCACGCTTTGCAATATTTTGAAATTCATCAATAATAACGACGAGTTTACTGGCATCCCCGCTTCGGATACGATTAAAAAATTCAGAATATTGATATTTGGCAAGACTCAGATCATATTGTTTTTCAATCTCATGCCCAAATTGCATACACTGTTCCTGCGCAGATGCTTTGCGTGCACGATAATAAAAAAACTTTTTCCCTTTACAGAAAATCCGAATCAGAGCCTCTTTATCGCAGCCTTCCCTGCCATATAACACAACGAACTGATTACCGTTTTTTTCATACTGTTGTTCCAGCTTTTTTAATTCCGTATGTCGTATTACCATTGCCTTCTCCTATTGCGTATATACTGTGCTTTTATCTTGTTCCGAAATATATAAGAAACTGTATCAAAATCATATCACATTTTAACTTTCTTTTCAAGAGTCTGGAAGAAAATGCATGAAATTATATATCCATTCGTGAAACCATTCAGATAGCCCATTGAACTATTGTTACATATTAGTTACAATGTAATAATTGCATGACTCTTATGATCTTTTATAAATTTCACTGCATGACTGTAACCGATTACCATTCCGCTTTTTTTATCTGTTATTTTTCCAGCAGATCCGGAAATACACATAGCTGAAAAGTACTGCCAAATACAATTCTCGTCATCCAATTACTAAAATCCGGCAGCAAATATCCCTGCCGCTGCATAATCTTTCTGACTCTGTTTGTTTTATAATCACTTACATACACATATGTTCCCCCAAATCTCTGGTTTTTACGTAACCATTCAGCCATGGAAACGACGCCTTTTTACTACTTTTTCGTAATATATCCCTGCGCTTTTAATAATTCTGCACACAAAATGGCTCCCCCTGCCGCTCCGCGTACTGTATTATGTGACAAACCTACAAATTTCCAATCATAAACCGTATCTTTGCGAAGACGTCCGACACTGATTCCCATCCCATGCTCAAAATCTACGTCCATCGTAATCTGCGGACGGCTATCGTCTTCCAAATACTGAAGAAACTGTTTTGGAGCGCTTGGAAGCGCAAGCTGCTGCGGCATCCCGCTATAGCTTTCCAATTTTTCAATCAGCTGTTCTTTTTCCACAGATTTATTTTTAAACTTAACAAATACAGATGCCGTATGTCCATTTAACACCGGCACACGAATACACTGGCTTGTAATCAGAGGTTCCTTTGCCGGCTCAATCATACCATCTTTCATCTCTCCCCAGATACGCAGCGGTTCCTTTTCAGACTTTTCCTCTTCTCCGCTGATAAACGGAATAATGTTGCCTTCCATCTGCGGCCAGTCCGCAAACGTCTTGCCCGCACCCGAAATTGCCTGATATGTGGAAACGATTACCTCATAAGGTTCAAACTCCATCCATGCTGTCAGTACCGGCGCATAAGACTGTATCGAGCAGTTTGGCTTTACCGTTACAAAGCCGCGTGTCGTTCCCAGCCGTTTTCTCTGATATGGAATCAGCTCCATATGCTGCGGATTAATCTCCGGCACTACCATCGGTACATCCGGCGTCCAGCGATGCGCACTGTTATTGGAAACTACCGGCGTTTCGGTCTTTGCATAAGCTTCTTCAATCTTTTTAATCTCTTCCTTAGACATGTCTACGGCTGAAAATACAAAATCTACTTCTGCCGCTGTCTGTTCGATTTCATTTACATTTTTAACAACTATATTTTTTACGGCTTCCGGCATCGGAGTATCCATTTTCCATCGCCCGTCTACGGCTGCCTCATACGTCTGCCCTGCACTGCGCGGACTTGCTGCAATTGTAGTTACTTCAAACCATGGATGGTTTTCCAAAAGCGCTATAAATCTTTGTCCTACCATACCTGTTCCACCAAGAATACCAACTTTTAATTTTTCACTCATGACTACTCTCCTCCGCAATCGTTGATTTTATTATATTAATACAGGAATTCAAAAAACGCAAGGCTTAGTTCTCATTTACCAAATAATTTTATGAAAGCAGCTCCTTTTCCCAATTTTCTTCAAACGGCTTACATTCCGCCAAATATGTTTCTTCCAATGCAATGACCTGCTCCATGGCCTCTTTCCCAGGCGCCCCTATTGTCAGCCGCTTATTTACACATGTTTCCATAGAAACAGCATCATAAATATCCGCTTCAAATATCGGACTGATTGCCTTTAGTTCTTCTAACGATAAATCATCAATCGAACTGTTTTTTTCAATACAGTATAACACAAGTCTGCCGATAATCCCATGCGCATCCCGAAACGGAACACCATGGTTCACCAAATAATCTGCTGCGTCTGTCGCATTTGTAAATCCAAGCGCCGCACTTTTTCGCATATTTTCTTTCCGAAACTTCATCGTCGCAAGCATCCCCTTAAACAGCACCAGACATCCTTTTGCCGTATCGATAGCATCAAAAGTCAGTTCTTTATCTTCCTGCATATCTTTATTATAAGCAAGCGGGATGCCCTTCATTGTTGTCAGCAGTGAAATAAGCGCTCCGTAAACGCGCCCCGTCTTACCACGCACCAGCTCCGCTATATCCGGGTTTTTTTTCTGCGGCATAATGCTGCTTCCTGTACTGTATGCATCATCAATCTCTACAAACTGATACTCGTTCGAATTCCAAATAATAATCTCTTCACTGAAACGGCTTAAATGCATCATAACCGTAGACAATGCCGACAAAAACTCGATGACATAATCTCTGTCGGATACACCGTCCATACTATTATAGCATGGGCCATAAAATCCTAACATCTTTGCCGTAGCTTCACGATCCAGCGGATAAGTCGTACCTGCCAGCGCGCCGCTTCCAAGCGGACAATAGTTCATGCGCTCGTATATATCCCGCATCCTGAGACGGTCACGCTTAAACATTTCAAAATACGCGCCCATATGATGAGCCAATGTTACCGGCTGCGCCTTCTGCAGATGCGTAAAACCCGGCATAATCGTTGCTGTATGCGCTTTCATCATGTCTAAAATCGTCTGCAGCAAATCTTTCAACAATGCATCTGTCTGCACCACCTCCATGCGGATATACATTCGCATGTCAAGAGCTACCTGGTCGTTTCGGCTCCTTCCGGTATGCAGCTTTTTGCCGGTGTCGCCCAACCGCTCGATCAGTACTGCTTCTACAAAGCTGTGAATATCTTCATATTCTGAAGATATCTCAAGTGTCCCTGCTTCTGTCTCTGCCAGTATCTTTTTCAGCTCCGCAACGATCTGTGCCGCCTCCTGCTCTGTCAAAATTCCCTGTTTGCCAAGCATTTTCACGTGTGCAATGCTGCCTTCCATATCCTGTTTATAAAATTTCCGATCAAAAGAAATGGATGCGTTAAAATTATAAACAAGCTGATCCGTTTCTTTTGTAAAGCGTCCGCCCCATAATTGTGCCATTGGATAATTCCTCTCTTTCTATATATAACAAGCGCTTTTATAAAGTTATTTATTTACAGTTCCTAGAGCGTGTTTGCCTGCCTGTGTGAACGTCTGTCTGTTCCTTTGCTGTTTTATCTTTGCCTGGAAATAATAATTAATATATCATACTCTTTTCTATTTTACAACTTTTGAATGGATTTCTTTCTGATTTTATAATATGTATGTAACAGTTCGGATCATGGGTTGGATATTATGGATTCTTGGACAACTCTCCTTTCCCAGCGTCCGGAAAACCAATACGCAGCGCTATGAACTGAACTGCAGCATTAATATTTAAATATAGCAATTAATTTTTTTGTTTTATTATTTCATATCATTATTTCTCATAGAAAAAACACACCCGCAATAGTCCTGCCTGTACATCTCATACTCTTTCGAAATTTGTGTAGATCTCAAATATCCATTTTTCTTCTTAAAATCTGAACACAAATAAGCAACGCCATATTCTTCTGCAAGCCGCTCACCGATTTCATTCAGCTTTTGCGCATTTTTCATAGGACTGATCGACAGAGTTGTTGTAAAATAAGAAATCTCCAACCGCCTGGCATACTCCGCCGCTTCCCGAAGCCGAAGCTCATAACAGGCTGCACAACGTGCGCCGCCTTCCGGTAAATGTTCCATCCCTTTGGCCATTTCATAAAAACGATCTGTATCATAGTTTCCTTCTATAAAAGCTGCCGGATGTTTCATCGGAAACATTTGAATAAAACGCTGCTGCTCTAAAACACGGTGCGCATATTCTTCTTTTGGATAAATATTGGGATTATAATATAAGACTGTAATTTGAAAATACTGTGACAAATATTCGAGCACATAGCTGCTGCAAGGTGCGCAGCAGCTATGCAGCAATAATGATGGAACTTCGCCGCGGCTGACGTGAAAGCTGATTTTTTCTTCCAGTTCTTTTTGATAATTGCGCTTGTTCATAGCTGTGTATGATCCTTTCTGTCAAAAGTTCAGTGTCTAGTATAACCCAATCTTAATACCTTACTGTTTCACTGGCCTGATTTTCCGATAGTATATGTCAAAAATCCTCAGCGTAGGAACCACTACGCCTCCGGTTTTTGACATGCACTCTCGAAAAATCATTCTCAATGAAACAGCAAGGTATTTAAATTGGGTTATACTAGACACTTGATTATTCTATTTCGACTGCCTTTATTTTTTGATCTTCAATAAATAATTTCTTATAATCAAATTGCAAAAGATTACATACCCGTTCTTTATCTTTGCTGTCATATTGATAGTATGTCAAATAATATGCAACAATTCTTTTCATTATTTGGATTGAAAATGAATTAAATTTTCTTTTTCCAGATAAACTTCTCTCTATATCAGATACAGGCAATTTACAATTTGTAATTCTCATTTTATACTCAATATACACGATTTTACAACTTTTATAGATGATACCCTTGCCGTTGGATTAGCTGTTTTAAGTTTTGTAGGCAAACTTATTATACATTAGAAAGTGCCTTGTGCGTTATTTTATTTTTTTTAAAGTTGTAAAGTGGTGTCTTATAATAAATTTTCGGATACGCCAGATGCCCCGTAAGACCACGGGGCATCCAAATCTGTTATCGGTTATCTACTTTTTCGGGATACATGTCATGATGGGCGAGACGGTCATAAGCCATCTCCTCCCATTTTGTTCCTTTCTTTCCGTAATTACAGTACGGATCAATCGAAATCCCTCCTCTTGGAAGGAATTTCCCCCAGACTTCAATATACTTCGGTTCCATAAGATTTATCAAATCTTTCATAATCTTATTGCAGCAGTCCTCATGAAAATCTCCATGATTTCTGTAAGAAAAGAGATACAGTTTTAGGGATTTGCTCTCAACCATTTTTCTATCCGGGACATAAGATATGTAGATCGTCGCAAAATCCGGCTGTCCCGTAATCGGACAGAGAGATGTAAACTCCGGACAATTGAATTTCACGAAATAGTCATTGTCCATATGTTTATTTTCAAAACTTTCAAGTACCTCTGGCGCATAATCCATTTGGTATTTTGTCTGTTTTCCAAGTGCATGTAACTCAGACATTTAATGTTCCTCCTTCACTTTAAGCTTTCTTGCCAGATATACGAAAGGCGTATCGCAGAAAGCAACAATTGCCTTAAACAGATACGTTGTAAGCAGAATACTCACAAACACCTCCGTGTCATACACACCCCAGAAAGCGGCAAACGTAAACACCAGCGTATCCACAGCCTGGGAAGTCAGCGTCGAACCACAGTTCCGAAGCCATAACCTTCCCTCATTGTCACCCGTTTTTTTCCAGATGAAATGATAAAGCGTAACATCTATCGTCTGTGAGCAGATATATCCCAGTGTGCTTCCTAAAACCACCCTCGGTACAAAACCGAACAGCATCGTAATCGGCTCATTCATGATATCGTTTGCATTCGGGACAAACCTGAGCAGCCCCTGTGTTCCCACCAGGAAAATAACGGTTGTAAACAGACCAATGTAGACTGCTTTCTGCGCCGCTTTCTTTCCATACTTTTCAGACAGGATATCCGTCACCAGAAAACTTGCCGCATAAAGCGTATTCCCCGCAGTGGTCGAAAGCCCAAAAATATCCACATTTTTACACACCTGTATATTGGCAAGAATCGCTGAAATTGCCGTAAACACATACAGCCCTGTCTTTCCAAACATTTTGTAGGCAATCACTACAGAAAAAAGATAAAAACCAATTGAAAGAATAAACAAAACAGAATTTGTCATTTCTTCTCCTCCTCATATTCCGCCGGATCCTGGATTTCGTTTAGTTCAAACGCTTTCCTCCTGTCCATACAGGTGGCGCATTTTCCACACGGCTTTTCTCCACCCTCGTAACAGGACCAGGTAAATGCAAAGGGCGCCTGAAGCCCCATCCCCGTCCGGACGATATCTGCCTTATGGCTGTACAGAAATGGAGCCTCGATTTCCAACTGCTTTCCGCTTCCTTCATACACTGCCCGGCTGATTGCTTCATGAAATGCTTCTGAAGTATCCGGGTACGCATTTCCCGCGCTGTCATCCGCATGCGCCCCATAATAGATCTTCTCACATCCATCCGCTAGCGCAACAGACGCCGCTGCCGCCAGAAACAGCCCGTTCCGAAACGGAACATAGGTAGAAACCGGTTTTCCAGTACTCTCCTGAAGCTGGGATGCATACGTGCCCTTGGGAATTTCTCCCCTTCCCTCCAGTAATGTACAGTCTGAACCCGCAAATATCATCCCCATATCCAGTTCCTTATGTCTCACATGATAATGCTGCGCAATCCTCCGCGCCGCTTTCAGTTCATTGCTGTGCTTCTGCCCATAAGAAACAGACAGGCTCAGCACATTCTCATAGCCATACTTCTCTACGGCAAGCGCCAGGCAGACTGTCGAGTCAATGCCGCCGCTTGACAACACCAGTACTTTCATACATTTTCCTCCAATCACAATTCAGCCATACAAAAAGCAAAAAAATCCCGCAAAACGCAGGATTCAATAAAATCGGGTTCCCTAGTTTTGTTTAACGACAGGATGGTACGCTCGAACAATCGGGCCGAACTGTCTATTCAGCTGTACTGAAATTATATTCCGCAAAACCCAGAATGTCAACTATAAAAAATTTTGTTTTCATACGCTTACTTTCTTTACGGTTACTGTTAACACCCAATGTCATTTACTTAACAGAAAATTTATCAGAAAACTACATTTAAGGAGAGAAAACCAGTCAACTTAGCTGGGGCGTAAAAGATATTTATGACCAAACTATGAAAACCAGGAATAGCAGCAGATAAAAACTGGTATCATCTACAAGCGGCGCCAGAGTTACCTGACAGTTTCCACGTATTTCCACACCATACGCCCGCAGCTTTCCCATCATATACTTTACTACTTTTGTTAAATCCTGCTTTGCAATCGGCACAGCAGCGATACGAAGCAGCCCGCCAGGCTCTTCTTCTTTTTCACACAATACGACATGATGGCCTCTTTTGCCGCAATATAAGCAGCTTCCATACCTGCAGGCCCTCCGCCGATTACAAGAATCCGCTTCTTTTCCAGAGCCGAGGGCTACCGTATCTTCATTTTCCGGTTCCAGTGATGGATTGACCGTACATGCAATACGCTTGCCAAACATAATCCCATTCAAACAGCGCAGACAGCCGATACAAAGCCGTATTTCCTCCTCTTTGCCCGCTTCTGCCTTTTGTACAAAACAAGGGTCAAATAAATTTGCACGTTCGATCATACAAATATCTGTCCTGCCGTTTGCGATCAGCTCTTCCGCCAGTCATGGCTCAGTAATGCGTCCTACCGATGCAACCGAAATCGATACATGCTTTTTATGAAAATCCATTGATACTAAGACTTAACGGATAACCAAATTTTTGTCCCGAAAAATCATAATAATAATTCATATTTTGCATAACTGCTTATTTTGTACCAAAAATACGGTCGCCCGCATCTCCAAGCCCCGGACAAATATACGCATCTTCATTCAGACAACGGTCCAGACAGCCGCAATAAAGCTGGACATCCGGATGTGCCCGATGCAGACGTTCCACACCTTCCGGAGCTGCGATAATACATAAAAATTTAATATGCTTCCCGCCATGCGCCTTGATAAAATCTACTGCCGCCACGGCGGAACCTCCGGTTGCCAGCATCGGGTCAAGCGCTGCAATCGTACGCTCCTCGATCGGACTGGGCAGTTTACAATAATACTCTTCCGGTTCATGTGTTTCATGATTGCGGCAAAGCCCGATATGTCCGACTTTTGCACTTGGCACGAGTGTCAATATCCCGTTTACCATCCCAAGTCCTGCACGCAAAATCGGAACAATCGCCAGCTTTTTGCCTGCAATCATCGGTGTCATGCAGGATTCTATCGGTGTTTCCACTTCGACCGGCTCTACCGGCAGATCCCGAAACGCCTCATACCCCATTAAGACCGCAATTTCCTCCACCAGCTTGCGAAATTCATTTGTCCCCGTCCTTTTATCCCGCAGCATGGAAATCTTATGCTGAATGAGCGGATGGTCCATCAAAAATACATTATCCATCGTATGTCTCCTCCTTTTGAAATAATTTACCTGTGCATAAACTTTTTCATATTTTCATAATCTTACCATGATGGTTTTGCTGAGTCAAATATTTTGTTACGCAAAATCATGTTCTACCCTCCATACAAACATTTTATAAATTTTTAAGAATTTCCCAAACCCTTGAAAAATCAGCACTTTCTTCGAATTGTTAGCACTCACTTGAAAAGAGTGCTGATTTTCTATTGACTTTTTTCTTTCTTCGTATTACTATTTCACATAGATCAAAACGTAATCTTATTACATTTTAATAAAAATAAAATCAAAGAAAAGGAGTTCATTTTCATGGAAAACAAACACGGAAATCTTTCTATTAACAGCGAAAACATCTTCCCTATTATTAAAAAATGGCTGTATTCAGATCACGATATTTTCTACCGTGAATTAATTTCCAATGGCTGTGATGCCATTACAAAATTAAAAAAGCTGGATATGATGGGCGAGTATTCTCTGCCGGATAATTATAAACCGCAGATTCAGGTAACGGTCAACCCAGATGAAAAGACTTTGACTGTCACAGATAACGGCCTTGGCATGACTGCCGAAGAAGTCGAAGAATACATTAACCAGATCGCTTTTTCCGGCGCGGCTGATTTCCTGGAAAAATACAAAGACAAAGCAAATGAAGACCAGATTATTGGCCATTTTGGCCTTGGCTTTTACTCTGCCTTTATGGTCGCAGACCAGGTAACGATTGATACGCTCTCTTATCAGGAAGGCGCGCATCCGGTCCACTGGTCTTGTGATGGCGGCACAGAATTTGATATGAAAGAAGGCACAAAAGACAGTGTTGGCACTACGATGACGCTGTATTTAAATGAAGACTGCCTGGAATTTGCCAACGAATACCGTGCAAGAGAAGTCATTGAAAAGTACTGCTCTTTCATGCCGATTCCAATCTATTTAAACAAGGCAAATGCCGAACCGGAATATGAAACGATTGACCCAGCCGATAAACGTGAAGATGATACGGTTATTGAAACGGTCATCGAAGAAGCAAAAACCGAAGAAAAAGAAAACGAGAATGGCGAAAAAGAAATCGTAGAAGTGTCTCCGCGTACAGAAAAGCTAAAGATTGTAAAACGTCCGGTTTCCTTAAACGATACAAACCCTCTGTGGGCGAAGACCCCAAAAGACTGTACCGATGAAGAATACAAAGAGTTTTACCGCAAAGTCTTTCATGATTACAAAGAGCCGCTGTTTTGGATTCACTTAAATATGGACTATCCATTTAATTTAAAGGGTATTTTATACTTCCCGAAAATTAATACGGAATACGACTCGATTGAAGGTACGATTAAGCTGTATAACAACCAGGTATTTATTGCAGATAACATTAAAGAAGTCATCCCTGAATTTTTAATGCTGTTAAAGGGTGTCATTGACTGTCCGGATCTTCCGTTGAATGTATCCAGAAGCGCACTGCAAAATGACGGCTTCGTAAAGAAAATTTCTGAATACATTACGAAAAAAGTCGCAGACAAGCTCACCGGCATGTGTAAAACAGAAAAAGAAAACTACGAAAAATACTGGGACGATATCAGCCCATTTATCAAATATGGCTGCTTAAGAGACGACAAGTTCTGCGATAAGATGAATGACTACATTTTATTTAAAAACCTCGAGCACAAATATCTGACACTTCCAGAATGTTTAAAGGCTGACGAAGAAGAAGCGGAAAAAGACGCACAACAGACAGAAGGTTCTGAAAATGCGGAAAATTCTGAACATGTAGAAAGTTCTGAAAATACTGTAGAAGTAGAAAACGCAGACGGAACATCTGCAACCGGAAGCGATACCGAAGAACCGGAAGAAGAAAAAGATACTCGCAAGATCGTTTATTACGTAACGGACGAACAGCAGCAGAGCCAGTATATTAATATGTTTAAAGAACAAGGCATGGACGCCGTAATTTTAGACCATAATATCGACTCTTCTTTTATCACACAGTTAGAGCGGCGCAACGAAAAATTCAAATTTATGCGTATCGATGCTGATGTAACAGAATCCTTAAAAGAAGAATCTTCTGAGGAAGAATTGAAAGAAGAAACAGATGCGCTGACGGAAACCTTCCGCAAAGCGATTGGCAACGACAAGCTTACTGTAAAAGTAGAAAAGCTGAAAAACGAAAATGTCTCTTCCATTATTACTTTATCTGAGGAAGGCAGACGTATGCAGGAAATGATGAAGATGTACGCGATGGGCGGCATGGGCGGCATGGACAGCTCCATGTTTGGCGGAGATGTTTCCCTTACTTTAAATGCAAACCACGCACTTGTAAAATATATCTTCGAAAACAAAGATTCCGAACATGTACCGACTTTCTGCCAGCAGTTATATGACCTTGCTATGATTAGCAACCAGCCGCTTGCACCAGAAGCTATGACAAAATTTATTGCACGAAGCAATGAAATTATGATGCTGCTTGCAAAATAAATGCAGCCGTTGAAATAAACATAGAGCTGTTCTAAATAATTTTCATTTATAAAACATAAAAAGCCGATCCGGTCAGTCAAGACCAGTCCGGCTTTTTATGTTTTTATAATTTTATTTCTTTTTATTTATTATTTCATATTTTTTATATTACTTTTGCTTTTCAAGCTTTTCAAAAGCGCATCCTCAAACGGCATATTGCCTCCCTGCGGCTGTTTTGATAAATATTCCGTATACATCTTTTTATTTTCCATCCACACTTCTTCTTCTAATTCTTTTGCTGATACAAGCCGGCACCCCTGTCCCCGGATAATAATCTGCTCAAGTCCATCGGAAGTGGCTACAGTCACCTGATACTTTCTGCCATTTTCATGCGCAAAACGCTCAATGTACTGATCTGCAGTCTCCGCTTCTTTTGTATACACAACATGAATATTATGGTAATCATAATATTCGGTCTGATGTCCTTCCACGCGGTACGCATCAAATACTACAATCAGACAGTATTTTTTTACCGCCTGATAATTACACATAATATCCAAAAGACGTCCTCTGGCGCCGTCAATATTATCCTTTGCAATCTCACTCAGCTCTTTCCACGCAAAAATAATATTGTATCCATCTACCAAAAAATACTGCGTGCGGTTTTTCGTCTTTTGCTGCCTGTGCACCATGCTTTGAGCCTGAGCGGAAAGCTCTTCGGCAGATGTATCATATACGATTTTCTTTTGTTTTTTATGATATTCATTCTTATGATAACCACTCTTATATTTTCCCGTCCGGTCTTTTCCGCGCTGATTCGCCTGATACGTATTTGCGATGATCCTGTCTACTTCATCGGTGCCAATGCTTTCACTCCGAACCGACGGCGCATGTTTTCTTAATTTTTCCGATTCTTCCAGCAAACGAATCTCTTCAGATCTGGGCGCCAGACATGCACTTTCCAGATGCATGTAATCTTTTACTTCATACCACTCTACAACAAATCCGGCCCCATGCGCACAAAAAACAGAAGATGACGGATGTTCCAGATCACTGAGCGGATCATACGCAAACCGCTCCAGCACCTCGTTTGTATTGTGGCAGGGTGCATATCCTTTCAACGTACATTGCAGTCTTCCAAGTCCCTTCGTATATTGCGTGACCTCTTTTTGATAACCGCGCATCGTTACTACAGGTGCGCTTCCGGTCAGTACAGCCATTCCATTCTCCATCTGCGGCAATCCCGGCTGTCCATGCATATGTTCAATATCCGTCATCGCCTTGCCAACCATCCCATCCGGCAGTTCCAGACGAAAATCATAATAAGGCTCCAACAGTACCGACTGCGCCTGCATCAGTCCTTGACGTACCGCACGATACGTCGCCTGCCTAAAATCCCCGCCTTCGGTATGCTTAAGATGCGCCCGTCCGGTCACAAGCGTAATCTTCATGTCCGTCAGCGCCGATCCGGTCAGCACTCCTTTGTGCTCCCGCTCTTCCAGGTGCGTCAGCACTAACCGTTGCCAGTTTCTATCTAAAATATCCTCACTGCAGTCTGTCGCAAATTGCATCCCGCTGCCTGCTTCTCCTGGCTCTAACAACAAATGTACCTCTGCGTAATGACGCAAAGGTTCAAAATGTCCGACTCCTTCCACCCGATCTGCAATCGTTTCTTTATATACAATATTTCCAGGGCCAAACGCTACCGTCACACCAAAACGTTCTTCGATCATATTTGTCAATATTTCAAGCTGTACCTCCCCCATCAGCTGTGCCTGAATTTCCTGCAGCTTATCATGAAACAAAATATGAAGCTGCGGTTCTTCTTCCTCCAGCTGACGAAGCTTTGGCAGCATAACCGCCGCATCACAGCCTTGCGGCAATATAATCTGATACGTCAGTACCGGCTCCAGCAGCGGAACCATGGAATCCGGTTCTGCGCCAAGCCCTTCACCAGGCTTTGTCTGCGTCAGCCCTGTGACTGCACATACTGTCCCTGCATGCACTTCACCCACTGCTTCATATTTGACCCCGGAGTAAATCCGAATCTGATTGACCTTTTCTTCCCATCGATCTTCTTGTTTTAAAACTGTGCGTACTTTGAGCGAACCACCGGTTATTTTTAAATACGTCAATCGGTTCCCCTGCTCATCTCTTGTAATTTTAAACACTTTTGCCGCAAATTCTTTCGGATACCGCGGCTCTTTGATATATTTGACAAATCCATCCAAAAATTCCTCTACACCGATCAGTCGCAATGCCGAACCAAAAAAACACGGAAATACTTCGCGTTTTGCAATCATATCCCGAATACAATCTGTCTGTATCCGATCTTGTTCCAAAAACTGCTCCATCGCTGTTTCGCTGCACATCGCAAGCGCATCAAAAAACTGCTCCCCATCCAGACTGGAAAAATCCACACAACTGCCATCCAACCGCGATTGAAGCTGTGCAAGCAGCGCAGGTTTTTGGATCTGGTTCAATTCCTGTTCTGAAATCTGATCTGTTTTATTTACAAATACAAAGACCGGGATCTGATATTGCTTTAACAATCTCCACAACGTCTGCGTATGTCCCTGCACACCATCCGTCATACTGATAATTAAAACCGCATAATCTAATACTTGTAAGGTACGCTCCATCTCAGCAGAAAAATCTACATGTCCCGGTGTATCTAATAATGTAATATGTACATCCTTCCAATTGAGAACTGCCTGTTTGGAAAAAATAGTAATACCTCTGGCACGCTCCAATTCATACGTATCCAGAAACGTGTTCTGTTTGTCCACACGCCCCTGTTCACGAATACTGCCGCTAATATACAACATCCCTTCGGATAAAGTCGTCTTTCCCGCATCCACATGGGCAAGCAGGCCGATACAGATATGCTTTTTTGGCTTAGTTTCTGATGTGTCAGCCATCAAAAATGCCCCTTTCTTTTGAACGCGTCTCTCTTCGCTGTCATTTGTTTTTTACACACCAATAGATTGTAGCAAAAAATCTGCCTTGTGACAACCGTTAATTTTTTGATATGGTTTACCTCATTTCCTGAAACGTTCGCGCCATATCCCCAACCAGACTCCATTGTCTTTGCATATAAGACTTTAAAGGTTCCGTACTTTCACGGTAAGCCACATAAATCTGTTCCATATTTTCAAAATGCTGCGCAACAGCACAAGCCGCCTGATAGCCGCTTTCTATCGCTGCCGATATGCCCTCTCCCATAGGATTTAAAAATCCTGCCGCTTCGCCAGCAAACAAGACATGATGCATCCCATAATCAATATAACAGCCCGGGCGAATATACGGCATCAGCCATTTTTCCGACTTTATCCGCTCCTCTGTCTGCAAATGGTAATGTTTTTCCATATACGCAAAAAATGTATCGTAAAAATACCGCATTTTTCCCGTATCCTTTACGGCCACACCCAATACAAGCAAGCCGTCTTTCACATTAAACCATGCGTCATACTCCGATAGTTCGGGCTGTAAATAAGCATAAAAATAGTGTGGGTCCAGATCGATGCTACCCTGATAAAACGTCTGATAGGTCGTAATATAGGAAGGCGCGCATTTCATAATCCTTTGTTTTAACGTCCGCGCCACACCTTCGCAATCCAAAAGATATCTTGCTTCCTCCGTATAAGTTTTCGTACCTGTTTTTGTATCCGCCGCTTTCCCATGCAGTGTAACACTTACAAAATTTCCTTTTTCTTCACAGGAAAGAGCAATCGTATCATCCCTAACATTGGCTCCGCTTTCCTTTGCCTTTTTTGCGAGCCAGTAATCAAACGTGCTGCGCCAGATATTGCGTCCTTCCTGTTCAAAACGATATTCTTTTCCAAGATCATTGGTAAAAATCATCCCTCTGCTTTGTACAGGCTCACACATAACAGATTCCGGTACGCTTTCGCCAAAATACAGCTCTGTCAACTCCATCGTTTTTTTAATAAGAATACCAGAGCATGATTTATAACGGGGAATTTTGAACTTTTCGATCAGCAAAACACTGTGCCCTTTTTCCGATAATATTTTTGCCGCCGTACTGCCCGCCGGCCCTGCTCCAACAACAATCACATCATACATAACCCATCCCCTTCTTCCTTTGTGTTGATATCTTTTGTTCATCATATCATAATTTCACCGTTTTTTAAATAGTTTGTGTTTCCTGTAACATTACTAATTTACAGGAAGCGTTTTCAAAGGCTAATTTTTCTCCTCCTAAGGAACTATCGTGAAATAATTTGTAAAATATGTTGCGTGTAAAGTTCTGAGAGCGCCTGGCAAAAACCAGAAGCATAAATGACTTTGTTCTGCCATCCGATTTTATACCTGTATATAAAAGAATGGCATAAAATATCAGACACAAGTGTATTTCAACGCAAATGAAAAAACTATATTTAAATATCAAAGGCAAATATATTTCAACGCAAATGAAAAGAGCGGCTGTATACCGCTCTACTCTGTTTCCTTGTCTTATTCTAAGTCAAATGCTTAAACACTTTTATACTTTTCCAAAATATGATTATAAAATGTCCGGACTGCCGGCGCCATAAACTCTGGATGCAGCGCGGCAATCCCAATAATACGGCACGTCTGGGGATATACCGGATAACAATCTACCTGATATGGAATGTCGCGCATGACTAACTCCGGCATCAGGCAAATCCCAAAACCTTTTGCCACCAGCGCAATCGTCGACAGATCGTCGACCACATGATAGTTAGACTGGATACGCAGTGAATTTTCTTTTAAAAAATTTTGAATATCCGCGTCGGTACATTCACGCTGTGTTACAAACTGATGCGCCCGCATCTCTTCGATATCCATATAAGGTCTGTCGGCGTCTTTTCGCGCTCCCTTGGGCAGGACGCATAACAGCGGGTCTTTGTACAGCGGTTCAATCGGAATATCTTTTGCGCTGGATACAGACAAAAACCCAAGATCCGCCACACCGTTTTTTATCCAGTAATACACATCGTCATACGTCCCCTGAAACACTTCGATCGTAATCTTAGAAAACTGTTTTTCAAAAGACCGCAGGATATCCGGCAGCCAATTCGTACATACACTCGAAAAGACGGCAATTTTTACTTTTCCCTGTTTTAATCCGTTAAACTCCGCGATTGCCTGCTGCAAACTTTCCTCGCTGTTTAATACCGCATTGACATACGGCAGCAGATGCTCCCCATAATTTGTCAAAGTAATGCCAGATTTGCTCCGAGTCAATACGTTAAAGCCAAGCTCACGTTCCATCGAAGAGATCGTATGGCTGATTGCGGACGGTGTTAACCCAAGAATATCGGCAGCTTTATGAAAGCTGCCGATATTTGCTGCGGTTTGAAATACCTGATAAGTCAATAATGTCATTTTCTTCTCCTAACGCGCACATTTGTACTGCAGGTCTTCCCAGCGCCTGTCCACTTCTGCCTGGAACTGTGCGAGCAAATGCTCATTGCCTTTCTGGAACAAATGCTTAAATCTACCCTGCGGCCTTAAGAAATCTTCAATCGGAAGCTTCTTTTTCGGCTCATAAGATAAGCGCCATGTTCCATGATCGACTTCAAATAACGGCCAATAACATGTCTCAACCGCCAGTTTGCAGATTTTCATAATTTCCGGCGTATCGTAACGCCACCCCCTTGGACATGGTGTCAAAATATTTAAAAAACATGCGCCTTGCGTATAAATTGCTTTTTCCGCCTTTACATGCAGATCTTTAAAATCCTGTGTCAATGTCGTCTGCGCCACATATGGTACCTCATGATCTGCAATAATTGCAGACAAATCTTTGCGGTTCTGCATTTTTCCGTCGGATGCACTGCCAACAGGTGTCGTTGTCGTATCCGCATACATCGGTGTTGCTGATGAACGCTGGATGCCTGTGTTCATATAAGCTCCATTGTCATAGCAGACATAGACCATATCATGTCCGCGCTCCATCGCCCCCGACAATGACTGAAATCCAATATCGTACGTACCGCCGTCACCACCAAATGTAATAAATTTAAAGTTTTCATTTTCTGGCAGCTTTCCACGTTTTTTTAATGCTTTATAAGCTGTTTCCACACCGCTTAACGTAGCTCCTGCATTTTCAAATGCATTGTGAATATAACTGTCTTCCCATGCCGTATACGGGTACATGTAAGAAGACACTTCCAGACATCCGGTCGCATTTCCGATCACTGCACGATCCTCTTTGTGCAACGCACGCAATACCGCACGCACACCGATCGTAGCTCCGCAGCCGGCACACATCCGATGCCCCGGCGCCAGACGTTCCGGCTGATTTACCCAATCTTTCAGACGGTATCCGCCTTTTTCCATACCGGTGGTTTGCGCCTCACCCTGGACTCCTGTTTTTTGTTCTGTCTGATTCTCCACTGTTTCCTCCTACTTCCGTAACCCTATATACTGATATTGCTCCGGCCTTCTTCCATGCAATACAGCATCTTCCAGCTGCCGAAACACCTCATAAGCTTCCTTTACCGTAAAATCACGTCCGCCTAATCCATAAATGTAATTCACTGTTTCTATCCTGATTTTATTCCGAAACAATGCTGCATCTGTCTCACAGCCCAAAGGCCCGCCATTTCCATTATAGCTTTCACATCGATCCAACACAGCTGCCATTTTGCAGCACTTAAGCGCCTCTGCCAGCTCTTTCGCAGGAAACGGACGAAAGACTCTTAGTTTTATCACACCAACTTTTTTGCCTTTGGCACGCAAATCATCCACAGCCTGTTTTGCGGTACCCGCAGCAGAACCGATCAGCACCATAATATAATCGGCATCTTTCGTCCGGTACTCTTCAAAAAAGCCATAGCTTCTGCCTGATATTTTCTGAAACCGCTTTGCTACCTCTAAAATTACTTCTTTGGCATGTTCCATTGCAAGCGCCTGATTCTTTCTTGCTTCCATCACATAAGCAGATGCGGAATACGGGCCGACCGCCACTGGCTTTCCGGGATTGAGCAAATATTCCTCCGGTTCGTATTCACCGACAAATGTTTTTACCGTCTGGTCGTCGAGCAGCTCTATGTTTTCTACCGCATGGCTTGTAATAAATCCATCCTGACAAATCATCACCGGCAAATGTACATCTTTATGCTCTGCAATCGGATATGCCTGAATAAAGTTATCATAAGCTTCCTGATTATTTTCTGCGTAAATCTGAATCCATCCGGTATCTCTGGCACCCATCCCGTCTGTATGGTCGCAATTGATATTAATAGGCCCGGATAACGTACGATTTACAAGCGCAAGCACCACCGGCATCCGGTTAGAAGCTGCCAGCAGCAGTTCTTCCCACATGAGCGCAAGTCCTGCCGAAGAAGTGGCAGTAAGGCTTCTGGCGCCTGCCGCTTCCGCTCCAATCGCTGCACTCATGGAAGAATGCTCGCTTTCTACCGGAATAAACTCCGTATCGATCTCACCGTTTGCAATATAAGAAGACACCATCTGCGGAATCTCTGTAGAAGGTGTAATCGGAAACGCCGGCATAACGTCGGGATTGATCTGGCGGATTGCATAAGAGACGGCCTCATTGCCGGACATACGATCTTTGATTGCCATCGTTACCTTCCCTCCTTCATCGTTATTGCGTGAAACGGACAGACATTGGCACAAATCCCGCAGCCTTTGCAGTGATCGAAATCAAAGTCTCCCCGCACCCCGTCCGTGACCGGTATGCTCGAATCCGGGCAAACCGGGACACAGAGCATACACTGTCTGCACAAATCCGCATGAAAAACAGGCGTGCTTGTCCTCCATTCACCCGTTTGAAAATATTTCGAAGTCCCTGGAGCAAACATCATCAGGCCTTCGGTCAAATCCTGATGCCTTGTCTGCTCATTTATTTTATGTACATCTGTTCTCATAAATATTTATCCTCAATTTAATTATCAGTCTTTTGTTATTTTGATATGTGCCAGATTTAGGCGCTTTTTCTTACATCCTGTTTTAACACTACTTCCAGCACTTCAAATGTCTTATATAACGCCTGCATATTTCCTTCTATCACTTCTGGTTTTTTCGAAAATTTGTGTCCATACAAAGCGCGCATCTCCTTTAAAAACGCATCTTTTTCCATCACACCGCTGACCGCAACTGCTGCTGCAAGCATCGGGGAATTTGGAAAATTCTTTCCAAGCGTTTCCTCTGAAATTTTTCTTGCGTCTACCGTATACACATTCCCCTGATATCCATTTAAGAACGGCAAGATTTCTTTTCTCGTTTTTGGAGTGTTAATAATCAAAGCTCCCTCTTTTTTAAGTCCAGCTGTTACATCAACCGAATGCAGCAGTGTCTCGTCTACAACAAGAACGAGATCTGGCGTATAAATATTGGAATGCACGCGAATCGGTTCTTTACCAATTCTGTTATAAGCAGTAATCGGCGCACCCATACGCTCCGGGCCATACTCCGGAAATCCCTGTACATACTGTCCTGTCTGAAATGCTGCGTCAGCCAGTAATAACGCTGCTGTCTTGGCGCCCTGGCCGCCTCTTCCATGCCATCTGATCTCAATTCCATTGTTCATTTTTATAATCTCCTTTATTCATGATCTTAGAAACTGTAAGTAAACAATCTGAATACCTGCTTTCGTTTTCTCAACGAATTCTATTATAATCACATGCCCTTCTTTTGTAAAGTGAAAGTGTGAGAATTTTTCACTTTAAAAATGAATTTTGTTCAACTTTAAAGCAAAAAAACAGATACCCACTTTCAGAGCGTGTTTGAAAATCTGTTTTGTAAGATGTCATTCATTCAAACATACTCTGGAGTATCTGTTTTTATGGCTGCTATTTAACGATTTGTAAATGTCCTACCAACTGGAATCGTATAATCTACATTTACTTTCAGCTGTCCTTTAATTGTAACAACGGAGCGAATCGTAATTGTATTAATATGAACCTGCTCGCCGCTGCTTACCAGCACCGAAGAACCCGGCTGACTCGAACCTGTTACCGTACAATCCATAAGCTGGTCGTCTTTTGCAAGCTGAATACAATCCAAAGCCATCTGATAAGCAGTCTGTACAGACGTACTCGTAGTCAGGCTTCGAATACTGTAATCCGGTATTGCCTGTGTATCTGTCAGCTCAACATTTGCAGTTACCGCCTTTTCTTCATTTCTCCATTGTCCCTGATAAGAAGACTGCTGATAATATTTCAGTGTAACCGTATAAATGCCCTTCTCTGCCTTCGTACAGAAGATACCGCCGTTATTTCCAATCGAACCTATATAAATCGGACTCAGCTCCAATTTACTGCCGGATTTGATGGCACTGTCAGAAGTAACTGTCATTCTCGTATCATATTTGGAGTTTCCTTTTTGAATCAATGCAGACTCAAAAGGAATATATTTTTCAAATACACCTCCGCGATATTGCGCCAGACGCACAGTAATCTTTGGCAGATTTGACATATCTGTATTTTCATTAATCACCATATCCAGTGACGGAGTGCTTACTTCTGCCTGATAGGTAAGTACACCCGTTGTCGGAGGAGCAGACACAATTACAGTAAAGTTCTGATTTAATGTAACACCGCCTGATGTAAGTGACAGAATGCAGTTATAGATTCCCGCTGCAGCTGAATGTGCCGTTACTACAACGCTGTTCAGAGACGGTTCATATTTTGCAATTGTACGGCCATAAGATTCTGTCACCGTTCCTGTTGCGTTGGTCAACGCAAGATTCTCCCCATACTGGTCTTTTGCCGTAATCGGTACTATTTTCTGATAATCTTCTACAGGTACGTTAGACATCGCAATCGCAGTCTCTTTCATCTGGATCGACGCCAAATAACGGCCTGCCTTTACCGTTACTTCATAAGAATATGTAACCGGAATCGTCCCCTGCATTGCCGTAACAACAACCGTAACCGTTCCTGCCTTTATCGGCGTCAGTTTTCCTTCTGCACTGACGATCAGACTATCCGGATCTGATGAGGAATAAGTAATTCTGTCATAAGCGATTGCTGTTCCATTTTTATTATATGCAGCAAAATGTGCATACATCGTATCGCCAATTGCTACCTCACGCACTTCCGGATCACGGAACGTTGGTGTCTGTACACTTTTCGTCAATGTAAACTTAGCTTCAGAAGCTTCTTCCGCCATCTGCTCCACACAGACAATCGTCTTCGTATCTGTCAGACGCGTACCATCAATTGCCGTATATTCCAGCGTTACATTCGCAATACTTCCAATCGTCGTCATAAACAGCTTATTTGTCTGCTGATCCAGCAGTCCGTTCGTCACATTCGCAGAATAACGGAACGTACCACTCTTTACATTTTCTGTTACATCAATATTTTTTGCGTCATGAAACGCATATTCAATCGTCGTATACTTACCTGCCTGTGCAGTCGTCGTCGTAATCGTCAGCTTTGCCGGCTTACCGACGCTGGCAGTAAAATCTTTCGTATAACCTGCACAGGAAACCGTATAGACTTTGCCGTCCATAAAACTGGTAGCCGTCGTTACATAAACTGTCTTTTCGTCTTCTGCATAGCTTACTTTCTTAACAACCACAGTCGTCTCACCGGACTTGATGGAAAAATCTGCTTCTTTCAGCTTTACCGCCGGAGCTGTCCCAAACGTAACTTTAAATCCGTTGGATGCCGTCTGCTCAATGTTTTCTATAAACGTACCGACCGTCGCCTGTATCTGCTTCGTACAAAGCGCTGCGCCCTTTGCAGAATTTCTTGCTGTTGCCGTAATCGTATACTCTCCGGACTGTGTTGGCGTCCACGCGCCATCCTGCGTAATCTGCGAAGAACAGTCTGTGCCCTTGGCATCCTTAACTTCCCAGTATACCTTGCTCGTCGCATTTAACGGCGTCATAACCGCACGCAGCTTATAAGTCTCACCGGACTTTAACTGTTTTAAATCGTTAATGCCTGTCGTATCAATATTAATTGCCTTCGCTTTACTCTGAAGCTTTCCTGCAAAAGTCAGCTTATTTACCAGCTTCCACTTTGCCGTATAAACATTCACCGTAATACGAATCCGTTCACCTGCCGCATAAGCTGATTCTCCATTACTGTCAATTGTCAGCTTATTTGTCGCTGTAGTACCTTTGGCAATCACCTTTTTCGTATCAAAAGATGCCCATTTTTTACCTTTTCCTGTGATGTGCCATTTTAATATGTAGCCTTTCTGCACATTATTGACCTGGATATCATAAATGCCCTGATTGGCACGATTTTCATAAAAGGTCGAGTAAGTCGTCTGAAACGCCGGGTCTGCCGCGGCCTGCACCGAGATCGGCATACCTGTGAGAATCATCACAACTGCTAAAAATAACGCCAGTTCTTTCAAAATCTTTTGAGACATTGTTGCCCTCCTTCTTTACCTGTAAATATGATTGTTATATTTTACCACTTTTGAATTGGATTTACAACATGTCCAGGCAGATAATTTTTATTCTGTATCGTCCTGTGGCAACAGTTCAGATAACCCATGGGACCAATGTCATTTACTTAAAGAAATTTCTGCTTAAAAAACTGAATTTCCCTAAAGTAAATGACATTTATATTCCATATCAAACACGCTCTAGGACAAAGATTTTTTCTGATATAATTTTTCAAACAGCCCCAGTATCAGGTAAAGTCCCATTGCAATGATACATAGAATCAATATGGATAATATCACCCAGTCCATTTTAAACACCTGGCTCCCATATATAATCAAATACCCCAGCCCGCGTCTTGCCGCAATAAACTCTCCAATAATGACTCCAACGAGACACAGCCCTATATTCACTTTCATAATGCTAAACAAATTCGGAATATTCGCTGGCAGAATCACTTTATACAAAGCGTCTTTTTCTGTACCTGTCAGCGTATAAATCAGCTTAATCTTTTCTGCATCCACTTCCATAAATCCTGTATAAATATTTAAACAAGAGCCAAATACTGCCACAGACATACCAGTTAATATAATTGTCTTATAATTTGCTCCAAGCCACACGATCAGCAATGGGGCCAGTGCAGATTTCGGTAAGCTGTTCAGCATGACCATATATGGCTCCAGGACTCTGGACAGCGTCCTGCTCTTCCAAAGTAAAATAGCAACAATAAGGCTAACCGCAATGACAAGCAAGAAGCTCGCTAATGTTTCAAACAAAGTGATACCGATATGCCCAAGCAGATCTTCTTCTGAAAACATTTTCCAAAAACACCTTACAAGCTTGGAAGGACTGCTGAAAATAAATGAATTTATCATTTCATAACGTGCGCAAAATTCCCATGCCGCAATCAGTATCACGCATAAGCTTACCCGCCAAAATCTGACTTTATCATTCGTTCGTTTCACAGACTTAAGATACAATTCCTGCGCAGTAAGTGCTTTCTTCATCTTCATTCATCTCCTTCCAGAGCATATTAAAATAATCTTTAAATTCATTTGTCCCCCGTCTCTCAAGCGCTGTCAACTCCTTTGGAAATGATATCGTAAGAATGCGCTTTAACCTGCCCGGACGGGAACTCAGCACTAAAATGCGATCTGCAAGGCTAACCGCTTCTGACAAATCGTGTGTAACCAAAACAGCGCTTTTTTGTTCTTCACGAATAATCGAACCGATATCGTTTGCTGTATTTAATCTTGTCTGATAGTCTAATGCAGAAAAAGGTTCATCCAACAGCAAGAGCATCGGCTTTAATACAAGCGTACGAATCAGTGCCGCACGCTGACGCATGCCGCCGGACAGCTCGGACGGTTTTTTATGTCTAAACTCATATAATCCGTATTTTTGAAGCAAATGCGCCGCATATTGTTTTGTCTGCGGTGTCAGCTTTTTTTGTATTTCCAGGCCAAGATAAACATTTCTTTCAATACTGCGCCAGTCAAATAAATGATCTTTTTGCAGCATATAGCCAATCGAGCAGACTGCCTCTTTAGACAGCGACGCTCCCTGAAACAAAATTTCTCCCTGTTCCGGTTCGATCAGATGACAAATCATATTTAACAATGTAGATTTTCCGCATCCGCTCGGCCCGACAATTGCAAGAAATTCTCCAGCCGCAAGTGTAAAACTGATATCAGATAAAGCAAGCGTCTCCCCGCTGACAGAATGATAGGAATACGATACATGTTCAAATTCCAGCAGATGATTCATATAGTTTCCTCCACAATAATTATGTATATATAAATGGCGATTATTTAATGCCAGATATATAAATGTAAATGCTGCCTGCATATGGAACCTTTAAAAAAGGTTTTCTATATGATATGAAAAACAACAAGACTGGTTACAAAACATATAAACGTACTCATCCTCCTGTTCCACAAGAAAAGTTTTGCCTTTGGCTCATAAATGAAAATAAGCACATGACCGTTCTAAAAGTCATGTGCTTATAAATATATGCTTATAAAATTATGCTTATATTTTCGGAAGCTTTGCCATTGATTGCGCAAGTTCCGCATCTGTTGGAATATAATCGCTCATCTGGCCGTCGTTAAATTTTTGATATGCATACATATCAAAATAGCCTGTGCCAGTCAGCCCGAATACAATATTTTTTTCTTCACCGCTCTCTTTGCATTTCATTGCTTCATCGATCGCTACTTTAATTGCATGGCTGCTTTCCGGAGCAGGCAGGATTCCTTCTACCCTTGCAAATGTTTCTGCCGCCTGAAATACCTCTGTCTGTTCCACACTTCTTGCTTCTAACAATCCCTGTGCATACAATTCAGATACCGTAGAACTCATGCCATGGTAACGCAGTCCTCCCGCATGGTTGGCAGATGGTATAAAGCCACTTCCCAGTGTATACATTTTAGCAAGCGGACACACTTTTCCGGTATCACAAAAATCATACGCATAGGTTCCTCTTGTCAAGCTTGGGCATGACGCAGGTTCAACTGCAATGATCTGATAATCTGCTTCTTTTCTTAATATTTCTCCTGCAAACGGAGAAATCAAACCTCCCAGATTAGAACCTCCCCCTGCACATCCAATAATGACATCTGCCTGTATTCCATATTTATCCAGCGCCGCTTTCGTCTCGAGTCCGATAATAGACTGATGCAGCAATACCTGTGATAATACAGAGCCAAGCACATAACGGTATCCTTCCTGACTGGTTGCCGCCTCTACTGCTTCGGATATCGCGCATCCAAGGCTTCCTGTCGTTCCCGGAAATTCTTCATTAATCTTTCGTCCCACATTTGTGTTCATAGATGGAGAAGGCGTGACTGTTGCCCCATACGTACGCATTACCTCCCGCCGGAACGGTTTTTGCTCATAGGAACATTTTACCATATATACCTGACAATCCAGATCCAGATAAGCACATGCCATGGAGAGCGCTGTTCCCCACTGGCCCGCACCCGTTTCCGTTGTTACACCTTTCAATCCTTGCTGTTTTGCATAATAAGCCTGTGCAATCGCAGAATTCAGCTTGTGGCTTCCAGATGTATTGTTGCCTTCAAATTTATAATAGATATGTGCAGGTGTTCCGAGCTTTTCTTCCAGACAATATGCTCTTACCAATGGCGACGGCCGATACATTTTATAAAAATCCCGGATTTCATTTGGAATATCAAAATAAGGAGTTGTATCATCCAATTCCTGTTTCGCTAACTCGCTGCAGAAAACGCCAGAAAGCTCTTCTTGTGTCATCGGCTGTAAGGTAGCTGGGTTTAACAACGGAGCCGGCTTTTGTTTCATATCAGCGCGGACATTGTACCACTGTCTAGGCATTTCCTGCTCTTCTAAGTAAATTTTATAAGGTATTTGTTTATTCATAATGCTTTCTCTCTTTCCTCATAGCTTTTTCAAAATCAATAACTATTATAGCGGATTGTATCATCTGTGTAAAGCATTATTCCTTCTGTACCTGCCATAAAATAACATATCGGGATTTTTTTGCGTGCCCTGTAAATTAATGGTGCCGCGTCCCATTTCTATGGGTTGTTTTGTGTATCGTACAGTATTTCGAGCAGCTGCTTTTTGTTCTATGTGTTGTACCATGATAAGTACAATAAGTTCCTGATCTGTGATGACTGCTCCCATGTCCATGAGCCATTACGGGTACCGTAAAGCTACCTGCCAGCATAACCGCTGCTGTTAACGCTGCTGCTGCCTTTTTCCAGTTTTTTAAAATGTTCATTTGAAAACCCTCCTTAAAAATTTAATGTGAATGATGATCTTTTGTATATCATACGATTCAGCATACAAAATCCTTGCATTCTTTTAAAAAATTTTTGTTTTTTTCAAACAAGCTCTAACAACCTTCATTAGCCATCAACCTCCAATAACTTGACTGCTAACAGCAGTAAAAAATAATATGCGGCCGCCAGTACAAGAAACAGAATTTGATTCATAAAAAATCCCATAACAACCTGTAAAGCCATAATGCCAATATGAACCCAGAAAGGCGAATTGTTTAATGCAGATGCAATAACTGCTTCAATCACGACAACGAATCCTACAGTTATCAATGATATTTGAAATACCATCGTTCCAAGCAGCATCAGCGCCAGGCCGCCTGCAACCATACCTGCAAACGCCATTCGCACAGCTTTCGCTCTCTGTTCTCTTGCCTTTTGCTTTGATACCTGTTCTTTCCGGCTGTCATCCGCCTTATCTGCATCCAAATCAATCAGACCTATTTCTTCTTCTTTACGCTTTAAACCACTCATTTTTTCACATCCTGCTCTTCATTTTGTGCATTTGTTATGCATGAGCTTATTATATACTTACTTCCATAAAACCTCAACTCTATTTTATCATATCGTTATTTTGTATTCACGAAGCTAAAAATAATAACCCTGACAGTATCCTTCCATTCTGTCAGGGTTGTTTTTCTTTTTGTTTATGATTCTATAGAAATCTGCTTCTGTATTTTAAAAGTTTCCGATAATTTCTGCATTATCATACAGATGTGTCAACACACAGCGCTTCTCCAGCTGTCCAAAGTTTCCCGTACAGACTGATACAGAGGAATTTTGGGCGCCCATCCGGTAAGTTTTTGTATTTTATGAATGTCTGCTTCCATTACCGGTACATCAGACGGACGATATTTTTCCGGATCTGTTTCTATATGTATGTTCGCCGTGGAATACTCTAATACGATCTTAAGAATCTCCCTGATGCTGACTGCATGACCGCTTCCGACGTTGTATGTCTCTCCTGCTTTTCCTTTTTCTGCAAGCATTGCATAAGCGCATACCACATCCCGTACGTCTGTAAAGTCACGTTTTACATCCAGATTTCCGGTTTTTATCACCGGTTCTCTTTTACCTGCTTCAATCTCTGCAGCCTGCTTGCAAAAATCTGATACCGCAAACAGCGGAGCCTGCATCGATCCGATATGATTAAAAGGACGCACCATCACGACATCCATGCCATAAGCCTGCGCATAAATACTGCCAATCATATTTTGGCAAGCTTTCGTAGCTGCATAGATATTGCCGGGTCTTAAACACTGGCCTTCGCTAACCGGTATTTCATCCTCAAGGATTTTTCCATACTCTTCCCCAGAGCCAATCAGCACGATGCGAATCTGTTTCTCCTGCCTTCGCACAGCTTCCAGCACATGCATACTTCCTTTGATATTTACATCGATGGTCAAATCCGGACGTTTCCATGATACCGCTACAGAACTTTGTGCCGCCAAATGAAAGATAACGTCCGGTTTTATTTGTTCCAATCGTGCAGATAAGGCGTCTTTATCCAAAATATCCAGTCCAAAAACCGGCGTTTTTATCAGATCTGTCGTTTTTATTGAATCAGCCGTTTTTATCAAATCAGCCGCTTCTTTCAAATCAGCCGTTTTTATCAAATTAGCCGTTTCTTTCAAATCAGTCGTTTCTTTCAAATAAGCCATTTCTTTCAAATCAGTCGTTTCTGCCAAATGAGTCGTTTCTGACGGCATTTTCGTAATTACCGTCTCATGCCCCAGACT
>CAJTZX010000011.1 GCA_910584345.1 uncultured Eubacterium sp.
ACGTTCTGGAAACCGGAACAATGAGACAGGGCCGATTCCCTCATCCAGCGTCCGGAAGGCCCAAAAGCAACACTTTGTCTAAACTGTTGCTTTATTACTTGCCCCACCCCATGAAAAGTAACCGTAAATCTTCCAAGTGCCATATTATTTTTAAGAAAAGACTTCCTATTTTCCAAATAATAGTGTATAATATAAAAAATCACGTATCTACAGTCAGATTGGATTCATAGTTTTGTTCAAACAGACTTCAGCAATTTTTTAGGCGTTCGGATTAAATAATCCCAATATTACAAAGATTAAGGAGAATTTTAATGAGGGAAAAATATGAAACATTGTCTTTGGCCGTGTTAAGGGAGCTTGCAAAAGCGCGCGGATTAAAAGGCGTTAGTGGATTAAAGAAATTAGATTTAATAGATCGGATGGTAGCAGAAGATGAAAAGCTTAAGGGCCAGATAGAATCTGAGACGGAACCAGTGTCTGCAGAAAAAAAAGCAGAAGAGCGAAAAAGTGTAGGGGATGAAGCTGAAAAGACGGACAAGCCGAAAGCTGAACAGGCAGAGACGGAGCGATCAGAGCCTACGGCCAGAATGGAAAAAGTAAATAAAGCAGAGCGGCCGAACCAGAATACTACAAGAGAACAAAGGCCACGCAGACAAGAGGATAATAAGGAAGACATCAATCCAGAGTTAGATAGCGGCGTGACGGCAGATGGTATTTTGGAGGTGATGCCGGATGGTTATGGTTTTATCAGATGTGAGAACTATCTTCCGGGAGAACATGATGTGTATGTCTCTCCGTCGCAAATTCGCCGTTTTGGACTAAAGACCGGGGATATTGTACGCGGTAATACAAGAGTGAAAACGCAAGGCGAGAAATTTAGCGCTCTGCTGTATATTACAACAATCAATGGATATCATCCTTCTGTAGTTGTTCAAAGAAGAAATTTTGAAGATTTAACGCCGATTTTTCCAAATGAAAGACTTCGCCTGGAAACAAACCGGACAACAACATCTATGCGAATCGTAGATCTCGTATCTCCAATTGGTAAAGGGCAGCGAGGTATGATTGTATCACCCCCAAAAGCAGGTAAAACCACACTGTTAAAGCAGATTGCGCAGGCAGTCAAAGTAAACAATCCAGAAATTCATCTGATTATCTTACTGATTGATGAGCGGCCGGAGGAAGTTACGGATATTAAGGAAGCGATAGAAGGGAATAATGTAGAAGTCATTTATTCAACCTTTGATGAACTTCCAGAGCATCATAAGCGAGTATCAGAAATGGTAATCGAGCGTGCAAAACGTCTTGTGGAACATAAGCAGGATGTGCTGATTTTGTTGGACAGTATTACACGTCTTGCAAGAGCCTATAATTTGACGGTTCCGCCAAGCGGGCGGACGCTTTCTGGTGGTTTGGACCCTGCAGCTCTTCATATGCCTAAGCGCTTTTTTGGAGCTGCCAGAAATATGCGGGAGGGCGGCAGTCTTACGGTGCTTGCCTCTGCTTTGGTAGATACCGGAAGCAAGATGGATGACGTTATTTATGAGGAATTTAAAGGAACCGGTAATATGGAACTCGTTTTAGACCGTAAACTATCTGAGCGAAGGGTATTTCCAGCGATTGATATCGTAAAATCCGGTACCCGCAGAGAAGATTTATTGCTTGACCGGGAAGAAAGAGAAGCGGTAGATATTATGCGTAAAGGCATTAACGGTATGAAAACAGATGAAGCGGTAGAAAATATTTTAAATATGTTCTCACATACAAGTACGAACCGTGATTTTATACAGCTTGTGAAAAAACGCAGAGTCTAACGATTAGTTTTATAAGCTTTTAATAAAAATCTACTTAAATATGAAAAACCTCTTGCATATAAAATGCGAATATGCTACTATAATATCGCTGTTAATTTTTCGAGCGAGATTTATTGATTATGATACATGCGAGGTGAAAATAATGAAAACAGATATTCAGCCGGAATACTATCAGGCGACCGTTACATGTAACTGTGGCAACACATTTGTGACAGGTTCGACAAAAAAGGAGCTTCACGTTGAAATTTGTTCCAAGTGTCATCCGTTCTACACAGGCCAGCAGAAGGCTAGTCAGGCTCGTGGACGTATTGAGCAGTTCAATAAGAAATATGGCATGAAATAGAACATAAAATGAGGCAGACAAGGTTGAGGTTGTGAAATCTCAACCTTTTTGTTGAATTTTTTAGAAATTATTTCAGTTAAGGAACGAAAATAAGGACCATACGGTTACTCATGAATCATAATTAGAGTGATAGATAGGAACATAAATGAAATATTCTGGAATAGGCGGACAGGCAGTTATGGAAGGCGTAATGATGAAAAACGGAGATCATTACGCAGTTGCAGTACGCAAGCCTGACGGGGAGATCATTATAGATACAAACGAATATAAGGGCATTTTAGCCAATACGAAATTAAAAAAGATTCCTTATGTCAGAGGAGTCCTAAATTTTATTGAGTCATTGGCGTTGGGGATGAAAACGTTGATGTATTCCGCTTCTTTTTATGAAGAAGAGGAGACGGATAAAAATATAAGCCAGGAAGAAGAGCAGAAGAAGCAGAAAAAAGAGTCTGTTATGATGGGCATTACCATGACAGGTTCCATAGCAGCTGCGATTGTTATTTTTATGCTGATTCCGTACCTGATTTCTGCGTTGTTTCGCAGATGGATTTCATCGCAGGCAGTATTGGCGGTTTTAGAAGGGGCACTGCGTATGGCGATCTTTTTTGGGTATATCTTGTTAATATCAAGGTTGGAAGATATTCAAAGGGTGTTTATGTATCACGGTGCGGAACATAAGTGCATTAACTGTATTGAACACGGCATGGAACTGAATGTCGAAAATGTGCGGAATAGTTCACGTTTGCATAAACGGTGTGGAACCAGCTTTTTATTTTTGGTCGTATGTATCAGTATTATATTCTTTTTGTTTATCCACACAGATTCCGGTCTGATGCGGATTGTGATTCGGCTGCTGCTTGTTCCGGTCATTGCCGGGTGTGCGTATGAATTTATCAGATTTGCAGGAAGAAGTGAACATATGATTGTCAATCTGATCAGCAAACCAGGGATGGCACTGCAAAAGCTGACGACAAAAGAACCAGATGATTCTATGATCGAAGTCGGTATTGCATCCGTTGAGGCGGTATTTGACTGGAAAGCATATATTAAGGAAAAGGAAGAACTGCCATGACAAAGGATGGAAGGATGGAAAAATGGCATGATATATAAAGAGGCGATTGGTTGGGGAAGTACAGTATTGGCTCAGGCGGGAGTTGCCGATGCGAAATTAGACGCCTGGCTGCTGTTAGAAACAGTTTGTAAGATAAATCTGACATTTTATTATTCTCATACGGAAGATCCTATGACATTAGAACAGCAGTCAGAATATGAGATCGCAATCCGTAAGCGTGCGGAGAGAATTCCTCTGCAGTATATTACAGGCGAGCAGGAGTTTATGGGATTAAATTTTAAAGTGAATTCTAATGTGCTGATTCCAAGACAGGATACAGAGACATTGGTGGAAGAAACGTTAAAAATCTGTCAGCCTGGAATGAGGTTACTGGACTTGGGCACAGGCTCTGGATGTGTGATTATCAGTTTGATGAAAAATGCACATGGGATGACGGCGGTTGGCAGTGATATTTCCAAACAGGCGTTGCTTGTAGCAAAAGAAAATGGAAAGCTGCATGAAGTAGATATTGATTGGATTCGGAGCAATCTGTATGAAAATATCAGCGGGCGTTTTGATTTGATCGTATCAAATCCACCTTATATTGCACAGGCAGATTTATTAGAACTAATGCCGGAAGTACGCGATTTTGAACCGGTAGGTGCGTTGGACGGTGGTGTGGATGGTCTGGATTTTTATCGCCAGATCGTTGCACAGAGCAAAGATCATTTGAATCAGGACGGATATTTATATTTGGAGATCGGATATGACCAGGGGCCTGCAGTGACAAATATGATGTGTGCAGCCGGTTATCGGGAAGTTGCCGTGATTAAAGATCTGGCACATCATGAAAGAGTTGTAAAAGGACGCATTTAGTTGTTTTTGCTGTATACTCTCAGAAAAAAATCCTGAGGAATTATACTGAATAGCAACGAGTCAGTACATTAGCGAACGGTAATACAGAGAGAATTTGGAGGAAAAATATGTTTGATAAATTAGAAGACCTGCTGCTCCGCTATGAAGAAGTCATGAATCAGCTTAGTGAGCCGGATGTGGCAAACGATACGAACCGTTTTCGTAATCTTATGAAAGAACAGAGCAATCTGTCGCCAATTGTAGAGACTTATGAAGCATATAAAAAGGCAAAGCAAAATATTGAGGACAGCCTGTCCATGCTGGAGGAGGAATCCGATGAAGAACTGCGTGAGCTTGCCAAAGAAGAACTAAACGATTCCAAAGCAGAAGTGTCTGATCTGGAAAACAAGCTGAAAATATTGCTGCTTCCAAAAGATCCGAACGATGATAAAAACGTGATCGTAGAAATCCGTGCGGGTGCGGGCGGTGACGAAGCGGCTTTATTTGCGGCGGAAATATACCGTATGTACGTCCACTACGCAGAAAGCTGTCATTGGAAAATTGAAACGCTGGAAATCGAGGAAATCGGTATCGGCGGTATGAAGTCTGTGAATTTTATGGTATCTGGACAAGGGGCGTACTCAAAGCTAAAATTTGAATCCGGTGTTCACCGTGTACAGCGTGTGCCGGAAACGGAGTCACAAGGACGGATCCATACGTCTACGATTACCGTAGCCGTTATGCCGGAAGCAGAGGAAGTGGATGTTCAAATTGATGAAAAAGATATCCGTATCGATGTTATGCGTGCATCCGGAAACGGCGGCCAGTGTGTCAATACGACAGATTCTGCAGTACGACTGACACATTATCCGACAGGCATTGTCATTTACAGCCAGACAGAAAAATCACAGCTGCAAAATAAGGAAAAGGCATTTGCCCTGCTGCGCGCCAAATTATATGATCTGGAACTGCAAAAGAAGCAGGATGCAGAGTCAGAAGCGCGCCGCAGCCAGATCGGAACGGGCGACCGCTCAGAGAAAATACGTACGTATAATTTCCCGCAGGGAAGGGTAACAGACCATCGGATTAATCTGACGTTATATAAGCTGGACCGCATTCTGAACGGAGACATTCAGGAAATTATAGACGCCTGCATTGCGGCAGATCAGGCGATGAAGTTAAGCAATTTTGAAGATAGGGATTAAATTAGATAGATATTAAGAAAAGACGGCCGTGGACAGTTTCATGGGCTGTCTTTTTTTCTGGATTTATAAAGGCTTCTGATTAAGAAGAATTCCAGTAATTTGAAAAATGTTATTGACATTAATATATAAATATAGTATAATTTCAGCTGTAAATTAACTATATAAAATATTAAATTGAAGAGGAGGCGTCAATAGTATTTTGGTTTCATGAAAAGTAAAGACAATAACAAAAATTTGACTGTAAGTTAAGAAGCTGGAGGAACGAATTTTATGAGAAAAAAATTATTATCTTTAATTTTATCTATGGTTATAGTATTAGGATATCCGATACAGGCATCTGCAGATAATTTTTTGGAAGGTGAAACAGGAACATTTGAAGAAACTGAGGATGGAGTATATGAATTAAAAAATTCGAATGGAACTCTTTTACTAACGTTTATAGAAGATGATGGTTCGGCCGTGATGCCAAGAAGTCGTCATAATGTTAATTGGACAATCGATGCAACTTCTGTAAAATGTTCATCAAGAGAATTTAGTATTCTTGCAGAGTCTCCAATTCATGTGGATCTTAATTTTTCCAGAGCAGGAATTACATATATAGGAGTATATGACAGAGAAACTTCTAATTATTTGTGGGTAAAAAGGGAGACACGTGAATGTAAAGGAACCATGGTCACACATGGCAGAGATGCTTTACTGTCGTTTGCAATCAAAAATGCTTCTGGTCATAGTATGACTTATACGGGTTCTTATAGCTATTAAAAGAATGGGGGATATCTTTTATGCATAAAAATAAAAAACGGTTGTTGTATCTGCTTTTCATCGGAGCAATTTTTGTTTTCGCTGCAGGAGGAGCTGCATATGCCAATGAGAATGCTCTGTTTGATGAAGCGGAAGAAATACCAGAACAATGCGAGTTAGATCATGAGAATCCCATTTCGGTAAAAGATGAATTGGAGATTGAATTTATTCCGGATACAAACTAAAGTACTGTTCCGCAATAACATAACATATTGCTTGTCTTTTTCTCCGAGAGCGTCACTTAAAAATTAGTTGCATAACCCAGCAAAGCGAGGGTATGCGCCTGATTTTTAAGTGACGCTTGTATATGTTCGGTTCCTAATTTGCAGACCTGCCTGATCGGTTCCGAACCTGTCACAGGTTATTTCCTTACGGTTTTGCATATGGCCTGCTTTCATAGCATTGTCTGTTTTTTAAAAAATAAAAACGGACGGTTTCAGAATACGCAGCAATCTGTACGCTGATTTCCAGCATTCTCCGGTTCAGCATGTGATACATGATCTTTGCATCCCATACGATGCTTTCCAGATATTCATACTCCCGCATTGTGAGCATGGAATATTTCTGACGGTTGGCATCCGTCCATGGAACGCCTGTTCCAAAAGGACATGCCACAAAACAATGTTCCTCTCCATTTTGACGTACATGCTCTGCAAGGAAAGAAAAAAGCTTTTCAGGCGTCATTTGTTTTAACGTCACTGTCTGAATATTTTTGCAGGACGCAGGCAGTTCGTCTAAGAGAATGCCGGTTTCTTTTAAGCGCCTTGTGATCGTTTGGCGTATTTTGGCAAAAGAAGTCGGATAGTTTAACTGATGTGCAATCTGAGCGGCTGTATATCCGCTATCACAAAGATGGCGGATGGCTCTTCCGCTTGCGGCGTCATACATGAAGTCAGACAGCGCTTCCTGAAAATATTTATGATTGCGGTTCCATTCTTTTTCGTTTAATTGTTTTCTTTGATGATCTGTGATATGATTCATGGTTCGTTCTTCGTCACCATTCTATTTGATTCAAAAAATTCCAGGTTCTTGAAAGATTCTATTGATTTTATAAAAATTCTGTTTTCTGCCTATGTGCACGACTGGTATTTTGTGTTATTATTATATGTCAGAATCAATATTTTAGCAAGCTTGAAATAATGGCGAAATATCAGGAGGAACATTGTGAAATCAAAAAACAAAACGAGACTTCACTCTCTGCTGCTTGTGCTTACAGCATTGATTTGGGGGACTGCATTTACAGCACAGAGTGCAGGAGGAGATTTGGCGGGCCCATACACATTTAATTGTATTCGTTCGCTTATAGGGGCAGTTGTGTTGCTGCCGGTTATTCGATGGTCAGACCATTTGCAGCTGACAAAGCATCGGCCTGTCAGGCGGGAAGACTGGCGCACGCTGCTGATTGGAGGCGCTGCTTGTGGGATAGCGTTGGCAGCTGGCAGTAATTTACAGCAGATGGGGCTTTATTATGGCTCTTCTGCAGGAAAAGCAGGGTTTCTTACAGCGTGCTATATGCTCCTTGTGCCGGTATTGGGATTGTTTTTCCATAAGAAATGCAGCTGGAATGTGTGGGCAGGCATTGTTGCGGCTGTGATCGGACTGTATCTTTTATGTATCCGAGGAGATTTTCGGATACAATTTTCGGATTTTCTGCTGCTGCTGTGTGCATTGGTATTTGCGATACATATTTTAGTGATTGATTATTTTGCCGTACAGGTAGATGGAGTGCGTATGTCCTGCATTCAGTTTCTTGTATGCGGACTGGTTTCGGCTGTTCCAATGTGTCTCATAGATATCAGACAAGCGTATGTATCAGGAGGGATTGCAGTATGGGCAGAGGCGCTGATGAGCCTGGATGCGTGGATTGCAATTTTATATGCCGGCGTATTGTCTTGCGGAGCCGGTTATACGCTTCAGATTATCGGACAGCAGGGAATGAATCCTACGGTAGCCTCGCTGCTCTTAAGTCTGGAATCGGTGTTTTCTGTGTTAGCCGGTTGGGTGATTTTGGGGGAAGCGCTGCAGGGAAGGGAAATTTTAGGATGTGTACTTATTTTTGGAGCTGTAATTTTTGCACAGCTGCCGTTAGCAGCAAATCCAAAAGCTAAGCAATGATAAAAAGTATGGTAGTAATGGATCGTATGGATCGTATTTTTTGCTGCAGGGAAGGAAGGATCATGGAAGCATATACGGGTTTTGCTGAAGTTTATGATTTATTTATGGAAGATGTGCCATATGAAGTATGGAAAGAGTTTTTGGTAGAAATGCTGCAAAAACAGGGAATTATGGAAGGGTTGGTTTGTGAGCTTGGCTGCGGTACAGGAAAAATGACCAGATTGTTGGCGCAAAGTGGTTATGATATGATTGGGATTGATGTTTCTCAGGAGATGCTAAGTATTGCAAGAGAACAGGAAAGCGAAGGGATTTTATATCTTGCGCAGGATATGCGTCAGTTTGAGCTGTATGGGACAGTACGGGCTGTCGTCAGCATCTGCGATTCTATGAACTATTTGCTGGAGGAAGCGGAGTTAGAGCAGGTGTTTCGGCTTGTGAATAATTATCTGGATCCGGATGGTATTTTTATATTTGATTTGAATATGGATTATAAATTTCGCGAACGGATGGGAACGCAGACATTTAGCGAGCATCGTGAAGAGGGGAGTCTGATCTGGGATAATTATTATGACGAGGAAGAAAAGATCAATGAATACGCACTGACGATCTTTTTACGGCAAAAGAGCGGCCTTTATCGTAAATATGAAGAAATTCATTATGAGCGATGCTATGAACTGTCGGAAATTATGCGTCTTCTAAAGCAGGCAGGTATGGAATTTGTAAGTGCCTGTGACGGCGAAGATCATGGTCCGGTACGTGAAGACAGTGAACGTATTT
This sequence comes from uncultured Eubacterium sp., assembly GCA_910584345.1. Taxonomy (GTDB): domain Bacteria; phylum Bacillota; class Clostridia; order Lachnospirales; family Lachnospiraceae; genus Eubacterium_J. The sequence goes on from CAJTZX010000011.1 coordinate 8,962, forward strand.
ATGTCTTAGCAAGACAGCATGGCAAAAAGATTCGGGTGTAAATATACATGGAAGTATGGTATGATATTTGAAACAGCTGCTTGTCATGGAGGAGGATTAAACGTAAAAATAAAAATAATAAATAAAGAAAGGTGAAATAATACAATATGAAACAGGAAACAGGGCATGGAGCAAAGGATTATATCGTAAGGGCGACTGCAGCAGAAGGCGCTGTGCGGGCGTTTGCGGTTTCTTCCAGGAATCTTACGGAACGAGCCAGAGTATATCATAATATGAGTCCGGTGATATCCGCAGCTTTAGGAAGGCTTTTGGCAGCAGGGGCGATGATGGGAGTGATGATGAAAGGCAGCGAAGATCTTTTGACGTTACAGATTATAAGTGATGGCCCGGCGAAAGGTCTTGTAGTTACGGCGGATGCGGCAGGCAATGTCAAAGGGTATCCACAGGCTGCAGATGTAGAGCTGCCGGCGAATGCGCTTGGCAAGCTGGATGTGGGCGGCGCTGTAGGCAGTGGTATCTTGCGTGTAATAAGAGATCTTGGATTAAAAGAACCATATGTTGGAACGACGCAGCTTCAGACAGGAGAGATTGCTGAGGATCTGACATATTATTTTGCATCATCCGAACAGGTGCCGTCTTCAGTTGGGCTGGGTGTGTTAGTGGATACGGACTGTTCGATACGGCAGGCGGGAGGTTTTATTCTTCAGCTTATGCCGCAGGCTGACGATGAGGTGATCGCACAGTTGGAGAAAAATATTTCAGAAATAAGTCCGGTAACGGATATGCTGGAACGGGGACTGACACCAGAGGACATGCTGGAAGAGTTGTTAAAAGGGCTGGAGATGGAGGTAATTGATTCTGTTCCGGTAAATTTTGTGTGCAACTGTTCTAAGGAGCGTGTACAAAATGCGCTTGCCAGCATATCCAAAAGTGATATGAAAAGCATGGTGGACGATGGGGAGCCGATTGAGGTGAAATGTCAGTTTTGCAATACTGCGTATACGTTTGATGTGGAAGAGCTGAAAAAAATGCTGGAACGTGTCTGAAAATTGCTGACGGAATCTAAAATAAGAACATCTATGTCACAGTTCCATGGGTGGTCGGAACTGTGACACTTCATGAAATATAAGGAGAAGAATATATGAAGCATGGATATATAAAAGTGGCGGCTTTGTCTCCCAAAATTAAAGTTGCAGATCCAAAATACAACGGAGACGTTATCATTCGGCATATCAAAGAAGCGGCAGAACAGGAAGCGTCTGTAATAGTATTTCCAGAATTGGGTGTGACCGGATATAGCTGCGGAGATTTGTTTTTGCAGGAACTTTTGCTGGAAGAGGCTAAAAATCAGCTGTTTTGCATTGCAGAGCAGACAGTCCAGGTGAATGCGGTGATTTTTGTTGGGCTTCCGCTTGCATATATGGGAAAATTATACAATACTGCAGCAGTTTTGCATCGCGGAAAAATACTTGGAATTGTGCCAAAGACGTTTTTGCCGAATTATGCGGAGTTTTACGAGGCAAGACATTTTACAAGAGGAATGGAAAAGACGGTGCCTGTAACTTTGCGGGATGGGGTAACAGTACCGATGGGGACAAACCAGATCTTTGTATGCGATCAAATACCGCAGCTTCGGATTGCCGTGGAGCTCTGTGAGGATGTCTGGGCGCCAAATCCGCCGAGTATTGGACATGCACTGGCAGGAGCAAATTTGATTGTGAATCTGTCAGCCTCAGATGAAGTAACGGGAAAAGACATATACCGCAGAGATTTGATTGCGGGACAGTCGGCGAGGCTTGTATGCGGGTATATTTATGCAAATGCGTCAGATGGAGAATCGACACAGGATGTAGTATATTCCGGCCATAGCTTGATTGCTGAAAATGGCATTGTTTTAAAGGAAGCGGAGCGATTTACTAATGAATCCATATATTCTGAGATTGATGTGCGTAAGATGGAAGGGGAACGGCGCAGAATATCTACGTTTGAGCCGGAGGATGCAGCGGATTATACGATCATACATTTTTCACTGAAAGAGGTACAAACGCAGCTGACTCGTTTTGTGGATCCGACACCATTTGTACCAGGCACGAAGACGGATAGAGACAAGCGCTGTGAGGAAATTCTCGCAATCCAGGCGATGGGATTAAAAAAGCGACTGGAACATACCGGATGTAAGTGTGCGGTTGTGGGTATTTCCGGCGGACTGGATTCTACTCTGGCATTGCTGGTGACAATGCGTGCGTTTGATCTTTTGCATATTCCGCGGGAACAGATTTTGGCGGTCACGATGCCGGGATTTGGTACGACAGACCGGACATATGAAAATGCGGTTCATTTGATTCAAAAGCTTGGAGCTGATTTAAGGGAAATCAGCATTTGTGATGCGGTACATGTGCATTTCCATGATATCCGTCAGGATCCGCATATGCATGATGTCACGTATGAAAACAGTCAGGCGAGAGAGCGTACACAGATTTTGATGGATATTGCCAATATGTATAACGGGATGGTGATTGGGACAGGTGATATGTCAGAACTGGCGCTCGGATGGGCGACTTACAATGGCGATCATATGTCGATGTATGGGGTGAATGCTTCAGTACCAAAAACGCTTGTAAGGCATTTGGTGCGGTATTTTGCAGATACATGCGGGGATGAAGGGCTTTCAGAAGTGCTATTTGACATACTGGATACACCGGTTAGCCCGGAACTGCTGCCGCCGACCGAAGGGCGGATTTCGCAAAAGACAGAAGACATTGTAGGCCCTTATGAGCTGCATGATTTCTTTTTATATTATATTTTACGATTCGGGTTTGAGCCGGAAAAAGTCTTTCGTCTTTCACAGACTGCATTTGCCGGAGAGTATGACGACGAGACGATATGCAAATGGTTAAAGACATTTTACCGCAGGTTTTTCTCGCAGCAGTTTAAGCGCTCATGTCTGCCGGATGGGCCGAAAGTAGGAACAGTGGCAATGTCGCCGCGAGGAGACTTACGTATGCCGAGTGATGCGAGTATGCGAATTTGGATGGATGAAGTAGAAAGATTCCTATGACAAAGAGCAGGTTCTGTTACGGAACCTGCTCTTTTTAAAATACGTCGTCGTTTTTTCGTAATTCTGTTTAAAGCCTTAGATCATGAAGCGCCGGACTTTTCTCGGATTTGCCTGCACGCAGTAGAGACAATACTTTTTTGTATGCTTCGCGGTATACAATATAATACATAATGGCAGCCATACCAAAGGCTGTGAATACGTCAAAAACGGAATGCTGTTTTAAAAACATCGTGGATAGAATAATCAATACACACAATACAAACGATGTCCTTGAAACGGCTTTTTTGTCTTTGAAACATGCGCTGTGTGTCAGTGCAATGTGAACCCCAAGTGAATTATATACGTGAATGCTTGGAAACAGATTTGTAGGAGTATCTGTCTGATACAGCCAGCGTACCAGATCGGTACAAAAGTTTTCACGTTCAAAAGTCAGCGGGCGTAAATAGTGTCCATTCGGGTAAATGGCTGACACAATTAAAAATACTGTCATTCCGGTAAAAAGGAATACACATATTTTATAGTAGTCTTCCTTTTGATGAAAGAAGAAATACATAACCCCGAATGTAATGTAAGCAAACCACAGCAAATAAGGAATAATAAAATATTCACAAAATGGGATTTTAAGATCAACCGGCATTGTAATGATGTGGAATTTTTTGGTAACGGTATTTTCCAGGTAGGCAAAACATGCAAGATAAAAAATTCCATAAAGCAGTATCCATGCATGTCGATACCGAAGCAGCAGTGATTTCAACGGTGTGACAGGGCAGGTTGCAATAGCGCTGCTTTTTAAAGTATGTTCTTGTGTGTAGCTGCGTGGTATGTCCTTTTGTTTCATGGAACTATATTCTGCATTATAATTTTTTAGATTATGATATTTTGCATTATGATATTTTGTATCACCATATTTTGTATTACTATAGTTTGTAATACCATGTGTTCCATTGCTTTGTTGGATGTTGTTTTTTATTTCGGGGCGCTGCATTTTTCAACCTTCTTTATATTGCGAAATATGAAATACATCGGTTCATTAACATCTGTTATAATGCGGATTATAGCACATGCATTTTCAGCATACAAGTGGGTAATTTTAAATTCAGAGAGTTTTAATAAAGTTTATGGAAAAAATAAAAAAACATTCACGGAAACTATTTTCTTTTGTGCATTTTTAAAATTCTGTAGGCTTTTGCGCATTTCCAAAAGATGTCTTTTTGTTGCACATTTTCGGAATATTGTTGTAAAAACGAAAAAGGAAATTGCATTATTTGAGCATATTGCTTATAATAAAAACAGTGAAAGGCAGGCGGCAGATCAAATAGGCAAAGCTGCTGCAAATGAAAAGCAAAGAAAATATATCTAAAACATATAAAAAATAAGAAAGAGAGGGTAATGCAATGCAAGCACAACTAGTTGAAAAATTCAAGGAGATTTTTGGAGCAGACGGGGATATCCGGGTTTATTTTGCACCAGGGCGCGTGAATCTGATTGGAGAGCATACGGATTATAATGGCGGGCATGTATTTCCATGTGCATTGACGATCGGTACATATGGCGTAGCAAGAAAAAGGGATGACCAGACGCTGCGGTTTTATTCTATGAATTTTGAGCATTTAGGTGTTATTGAGTCTTCGGTAGAAGGATTAAAAGTAGAAAAGAAGGCGGACTGGACGAACTATCCAAAGGGAGTGATGTGGGCGTTTAACGAACGCGGGATGAAAGTAGAGCAAGGCATGGATTTGCTGCTGTTTGGTAACATTCCAAATGGTTCCGGACTTTCTTCTTCTGCATCGGTAGAAGTGCTGACCGGATATATATTAAAAGACCTGTTTGGATTTGATGTAACCAATCAGGATTTGGCTTTGATCGGACAGTATTCTGAGAACAATTTTAACGGTGTAAATTGTGGAATTATGGATCAGTTTGCAATCGCAATGGGCAAGGCAGATCATGCGATCTTTTTAGATACGGCGACGCTGCATTATGAATATGCTCCGATTAGATTGGAAGGAGCAAAGATTGTAATTTCCTGTACCAATAAGAAGCGCGGACTTGGAGATTCCAAATATAATGAACGACGCAGCGAGTGTGAGACAGCGCTGGCAGAAATTCAGGAAGTCGTTGGCATTCAGTCGCTTGGCGATCTGGATGAAGCGCAGTTTGAGCAATATCAAAGCGCTATTAAAGATGAGATTCGCGTGAAGCGTGCAAAACATGCAGTATATGAGAATCAAAGAACGTTAAAAGCAGTAGAGGCGTTGAAAAATAATGATTTGAAGCTGTTTGGAGAGCTTATGAACGCTTCTCATGTATCCTTGCGGGATGATTATGAAGTGACCGGTGTGGAACTGGATACTATGGTAGAAGAAGCATGGAAAGTTGAAGGAGTCATTGGTTCGCGTATGACAGGCGCCGGATTTGGCGGATGTACGGTAAGCATTGTAAAAGATGAAGCAGTAGATGCTTTTATTGAAAAAGTAGGGAAAGCTTATCAGGAAAAGATCGGTTACGCAGGTGATTTTTATGTAGTGGAAATTGGCGACGGCCCTGTAAGACTGGCCTGAAATAAAAGAAAGGTGGAAAAACATGATTCAGGAAAAAATATTAAAGCTGACAGATTATGGACTTGCAACGGGCTTGATTCAGCCGGAGGATAAGCAGTATACGATCAATCGTCTGTTAGAATTATTTCAGCTGGATGAATTGGAGGATGCGGCAGTAGCAGCATATGAAAAACAGCCTGCCCTGACACAGGAGACCGCAGAGGAAGCATTGGAAGAAGTCCTAAACGATATGATGGACTATGCGCATGAACATGGAATCTTGCAGGAAGACAGCATTGTGTACCGTGATTTATTTGACACAAAGATTATGAGCCTGCTTGTTCCAAGACCGAGCGAAGTGATTGGCCGTTTTCGTCAGCTCTATCAGGAAGATCCGCAAAAAGCAACAGATTATTTTTATAAATTAAGCTGTGATACGAATTACATTCGCAGATATCGGATTAAAAAAGATTTAAAATGGACAGCAGCTACAGAATTTGGCGAACTGGATATTACAATCAATCTGTCCAAGCCGGAAAAAGATCCAAAAGCAATCGCCGCAGCAAAGTTAGCGAAACAAAGCGGATATCCAAAGTGCCTGCTGTGTAAGGAAAATGAAGGATACGCAGGACGTGTCAATCATCCGGCAAGGCAAAACCACAGAATTATCCCGATTACAATTAATGAGAGCGACTGGTATTTCCAGTATTCGCCATATGTGTATTACAATGAACACTGTATTGTGTTTAACTCGCTGCATACACCTATGAAGATTGAGCGTGCCGCATTTGGAAAGCTGTTGGATTTTGTAGAACAGTTCCCACATTATTTTGTAGGTTCCAACGCAGATTTGCCGATTGTAGGCGGCTCTATCTTAAGCCATGACCACTTCCAGGGCGGGCACTATGAGTTTGCAATGGCAAAAGCGCCGGTTGAGCAGGAAATTTCGTTTGCAGGTTTTGAGGATGTATCTGCAGGAATTGTAAAATGGCCGATGTCAGTGATCCGTATCCGGGCAGATAAAAAAGAACGATTAATAGACCTTGCAGATAAAATTTTGTTAAAATGGCGCGGATATACAGATGAAGCAGCATTTATTTTTGCTGAGACAGACGGCGAACCGCATAATACGATTACACCGATTGCCAGAAAAAGAGACGGTAAATATGAACTGGATCTGGTATTGCGCAACAATATTACAACAAAGGAGCACCCGCTCGGCGTATATCATCCACATGCGAATCTGCATCATATTAAAAAAGAAAATATCGGCTTAATAGAAGTTATGGGTCTTGCCGTACTGCCAGCCAGACTCAAAGATGAAATGGCCCAGCTAAAAGAGGCAATGCTGTCCGGTACAAATATTCGTGCAGACGAAACGCTTGAGAAACATGCAGACTGGGTAGAACAATTCCAGACCAAATATCATCAGATCGATGCGACAAATATTGACACCATCATTGATACGGAAATCGGTCTAGTATTTAAACAGGTATTGGAAGATGCCGGCGTGTACAAATGCACAAAAGATGGCAGAGACGCATTTTTAAAATTTGTGCAGGAAGTAAATGCATAACAAAATCATTCCACCAGATACAGAGCCGTTCGGGGATCCGTTCAGTAGATGACATGAAATGTGAACAATAATGCAATAGCAGCCGTTCAGATCGTGTGTTGCATATTATGGATTCCCGGACGCTGAGAGAGGGAGTTTGTCTGGTCTGCCTGTGTCCATTCCAGAATGCTTAGTGCTTGTTGCATTCTGGAACAGGAACAAGAAGCCAGCGCAGTTCCCTATCATCCGATGTCCGAGAGGCCAGTATGCAGATAATGATCTGTTACATGCAATATCCCACATTTCAGCATAATCTGCAATTGCTGGTTTACATTCTGGTTAAAATGTAGTAATCTATGTTAGATCGACATTAGATTACTACATTTTTATGTTAGAAAAGAGGATGATATAAAATATGAAGTTATGGGAAGCGAATATACGAAAGGTTGTGCCTTATGTGCCGGGGGAACAGCCGGATCAGCTGCGTGTCATCAAATTGAATACGAATGAAAATCCATACCCTCCTGCGCCGGGGGTAATGGAAAGCCTGTATGCATTTGATACGGACAGATTGCGTTTATATCCGGATCCGGAAGCTAAGACGCTCGTTCATGCGATTGCCAGACGATATCGGGTCAGTCCAGAACAGGTATTTACAGGCGTAGGCTCTGATGATGTACTGGCAATGGCGTTTCTGACTTTTTTTAATTCGAAAAAGCCGATCTTGTTTCCTGATATTACGTATTCGTTTTATGATGTGTGGGCGGAGCTGTTTCGGATTCCATATCAAACGATACCGCTTAATGCAGAGTTTCGGATGGATGCGGGTGATTATGATATCCCAAACGGCGGCGTCATATTTCCAAATCCGAATGCGCCGACCGGAGAGCTGGAAAGCCTGGAGCATATCGAACATATCCTGCAGCAGAATCAGGATGTGATCGTCATTGTAGATGAGGCATATATTGATTTTGGCGGAACATCGGCATTAAAACTGCTGGATCAGTACGAAAATCTATTAATTATACAGACATTTTCAAAATCCAGATCATTGGCGGGGATGCGTATTGGCTATGCGTTTGGTTCACAGACATTGATAAAATATTTAAATGATGTAAAATATTCTTTTAATTCCTATACGATGAATCAGCTGACATTAACAGCTGGAGCTGCTGCTCTGGAAGATGAGACATATTTTAAGAAAACGGTTCATAAGATCATAACAACAAGAGAGCGCGTAAAAGAAGAGTTTCGCAAACTGGGTTTTGTTTTTGGTGACAGCCAGAGCAACTTTTTGTTTGTAACACATCCGAAGGTATCTGCAAAAGAACTGTTTGAGACATTAAAAAGCGAACATATTTACGTACGTTATTTTAATAAGCCAAGAATAGACAATTATTTACGGATTACGATTGGTACAGATGAACAGATGGATATTCTCATAGATTATTTAAAAAGCTATTTAAAAAATTGCAGATCATAAAAGTGGGCTGAATGAAACAGGATGGATAGTAAATTAGTCTGAAAGAGAGGTAAAATATGTATATCGTTCAATTTATCAGAGGTTTCTGTATGGCACTCGCGGATAGTGTGCCGGGTGTATCAGGAGGGACTATTGCGTTTTTGCTCGGTTTTTATGACCAGTTTATCGGTTCGATGGATGATTTGCTGCGCGGAAATCTCAATAAGAAAAAGAAAGCATTGCTTTTTTTAGTGAAACTGGGCATCGGCTGGGCATGTGGAATGATTTTGGCAGTTCTCGTACTGACTCGTGTGTTTGAAGAAAATATATATGCAATCAGTTCGATGTTTATCGGATTTATTTTATTTGCCATACCGGTTGTCATTACAGAAGAAAAAGAAGCGCTTAAGGCAAAGCCAGGGGCAGCATTGTTTGCTTTTATCGGGGCGTTGATTGTCATTGCCATTACTTATTTTAATCCGGTGTCCGCGGGAAGCAGTATGAATTTGGAACATTTGAACGTGCGGCTTGGTGTATATATATTTTTAGCCGGAGCGATTGCTATTTCAGCCATGGTACTTCCGGGAATCTCGGGGTCTACGCTGCTTTTGATTATGGGATTGTATTTGCCTGTCATTACTGCGATCAAGGATATTCTGCATTTTGATTTTAAAGCATTTCCTACGGTATTTATTTTTGGATGCGGGATTTTAGTGGGTATTTTCAGTGTTGTGAAACTGATCCGCAAAGCGTTGGAACGGTTCCGGCCGCAAACGATTTATCTGATTATCGGTTTGATGCTCGGTTCTATTTATGCAGTAATCAAAGGACCGGAAACTTTGGATACGCCAAAGGCAGCACTGACATTTGGAACATTTCATATTTTGTTTTTTGTAATCGGAGGAGCGGTTATACTCGGGCTGCAGAAGATGAAAGATGTACGGGAATCATAAACGATAGATGCAAAAATGGAGAGTGAACAGTAATATATGTTTCTCTCTTTTTTTGAGTCAATTTGAAAACGTTTTCAAATCAGAACGTTGAATTGATGAATGTGTGTAGATTATGTTAAATGAGACGTATGATTTCTGAAAAAAAGGAAATTGGATGCCTGAGAATAATATGTTTTGGAATAGAAGATTTTGTTGAAAACGTTCTCAAAAAAGATAAAGAAAAGTGTATGTTTCTATGATAAAATGCAAACATTGAATATGAAAGATCATTAGGAGGTTTCCCTATCATGAAAAATTTATGCAAAAAAATTGTAACAGGTATTCTTATCACCAGCATTTGCGCATGTATGGCTGCATGTGGGGCGAATGAGAAAGAAAGCAGTCAGTCGTCCGGCAAGACGGATGTGCGCATTGCGTATTTTCCAAATATTACGCATACACAGGCGCTTGTTATGAAAAATAAAAAAACGCTGGAAGAAAAATGGAAAGACAACTGTAATGTATCATGGACTTCTTTTAATGCTGGCCCTGCAGAAATGGAAGCAATCTTTGCGGGAGAAATTGATCTGGGATATATCGGGCCGGTTCCGGCGCTCAGTGCGAATGTGAAATCAGACGGAGACGTGAAGATTATTTCTAATACAACGAACGCCGGGGCCGTATTATTAAAACGCAAAGATTCCGGCATTACATCACTTGCGGATCTTTCTGGTAAAAAAATTGCGGTTCCACAGATGGGAAATACACAACATCTGTGTCTGTTAAGTCTTTTAACCGATCAGGGATTAAAGACGGTAGATGCCGGAGGGGATGTAACCGTCAATGCCAGCTCAAATGCGGACATATTGAATCTGATCGATAATGGAAGTGTTGATGCAGCGCTCGTTCCGGAGCCTTGGGGAACGACAATTGAAAATAACGGAAATGCAGAAATTTTACTGGATTATAATGAAGTATTTTTAGAAGGAAATTATCCAACGGCAGTTGTTGTTGCTAGCCAGGATTTTATAGAAAAACATCCGGATCTGGTAAAGCAGTTTATTGAGGCGCATGAAGATGCAACCTTATATATCAATGAAAATATGGATGAAGCCCGCAGCATTGTAAATACGGAAATTAAACAAACGACAGGAAAAGCAATTGATGAGGAAGTCATTAAAAATGCATTTACAAGAATGACAGTAGATACCACACTAAATAAAGAGGCGATTATGAAGTTTGCCGAGATCAGTAAAAATGAAGGATTTATCAGCAAAGTACCGGAGGAAAGTGATGTATTTACAACTGAATTCAATTAGTAAAATTTTTAAAGAAACAAAAAAAGAAACGCTGCAGGATATTTCTTTGGAAGTAGAAAAAGGGGAATTTATTTGTATTGTAGGACCTTCAGGATGCGGCAAATCTACCTTGCTGAATCTTGTAGCAGGACTGGATACGCCTACCGCCGGCTCCATCTATCTGGATGGACAGCCGGTAACAGGTCCGGGGGCAGACCGTGTGGTTATGTTTCAGGAAGCCGCCTTGTATCCATGGCTGAATGTGATGGAAAATGTGATGTTCGGGTTGGATGCGGCCGGGTATCCAAAGGCAAAGCAGCAGGAGATCGCAAAGAAGTACTTAAAAATGGTGCAGCTATGGCATTATAAAGATTATCCGATTCATCAGATATCCGGAGGTATGAAACAGCGTACGGCTTTGGCACGTGCATTGGCTTTGGACAGTAAGCTGCTGTTGATGGATGAGCCGTTTTCTGCACTCGATAAGCAGACAATCAATATTTTACGTGCAGAACTGGAAGAAATATGGGAAAAGACGAAAAAGACGATTTTGTATGTTACGCACAGTGTGGAAGAGGCGATTTATTTTGCAGACCGTGTTGTTGTGATGGCTGAAAATCCGGGACAGATCAAACAGATCATACCAATTCGTTTTGAGCGTCCAAGAAATATTGAATCACCAGAGTTTACAGCGCTTCGAAAGCAGATTTTAAGTCAGGTAAGTCTCAGTGCAAGAAAAAGCGTAGCAGATGAATTCGACAGTTCGGAGGTGAAGCAGGCATGAAAACACGCAAAATAATAGGAAGCGTTTTGTTTTTTATCGGATTGATTGCTCTCTGGCAGCTGTTATATGTGGCGGCTACGGACTGGTTTGCATGGGCAAAGCCATATGCGGTTCCGCATCCGGCAGGAGTCGTAGAGAGCGCTAAGACGCTGCTTGTAAATGGTACATTATTTGCAGCAGTTGGAAAGAGTATGCTTCGTGTACTGATCGGATTTGTGATATCGGTCGTTGTTGGCGTATTGTTTGGTATATTGATTATTCAATCAGAGTATTTTTCCAGAAATTTAAAGCCACTTTTGCTTGGGGTTCAGACGTTGCCAAGTATCTGTTGGGTTCCGTTTGCCATTCTGTGGTTTGGCTTAAATGAAAGCGCAATTATTTTTGTAGTTGTTATGGGCTCGGTATTTAGTATTTCTCTTGCGGTAGAGAGCGGGATTAAAGAGGTGCCGCCAATTTATATAAAGGCTGCAAAGACGATGGGGGTATCGTCCGGTAAAATGTATACAAAGGTCATTTTTCCGGCAGCGCTGCCATCGTTTGTAGCAGGGCTGAAACAGGCATGGTCGTTTGCATGGAGAGCGTTGATGTCCGGTGAAGTAATGTCTGCATCGGTAGGTCTTGGTTACACGCTAATGATCGGACGAGATCTGGCCGATATTAATCAGGTAATGACTGTCATGCTTGTCATTATTTTGATTGGGATTGTGATTGATAAAGGAGTTTTTTCTACAGTGGAGAATGATCTGTTGAAAAAGCGGGGATTAAAGTAGCAATCAATTACGATAAAGAAGGGAAATCGCCGCAATGTCTCTGAAAAAAATCGCGCAAATGACGGGTGCATCCGTGGCAACCGTGTCCAGGGTGCTGAATCATCCAGATTATCAGTGTCAGGATAAGAAACTTACAGAGCGTATTCGTCAAGCTGCAAGAGAGCTTGACTATGTACCGAATCAAAATGCCAGACAACTGAAAATAGGTAGCTGCAAAAATATGCCAAAAGAGAAGCCATTTAAGATAGATATTCTGTTGGCAAGGTTTCATTCGCTTGCGGAAGACCCATTTTTTGAGGAGTTGTACCGCTATATCGAAACAGAATGTTATCAATTAAACTGCATTCCGGGACAGATTTTGCATGTTCCGGATATTTCTATATTAGGCGCCGAAAACCGTTTGCGGGCGGATGGGATGCTCGTGCTTGGAAAGTGTCCGCAGACTGCGGCAGATATTATTTTGCGCAAATATCATGGCGTCGTAGCCATTGACCGCAATCCGATGGATTACCGGATGGATGAAATTACATGTAACGGTGCGCACGCTGCCGGGATGGCGGTTGAATATTTGCTGGAACTTGGACATACGGATATCGCCTATGTCGGCGACTGCACGATGGAGGCAAGATACAGCGGCTATTATGAGTGCTTGCTGAATCATAAAATTTCTTTGATTTATGAATATATTGTACCGACGAATCAGACAAGGCAGGAAGGGTATCAGGCTTTTCATCGTCTGAAAACGCTGCACAAGCCGCCAACTGCTGTTTTTTGTGCGAATGATGTAACAGCTCTTGGATTTTTGCAGGCTATGAAGGATGGAAATGGCCGGCGCAGAAAACAAGTATACCGTCCGGCAGTTATTTCGATTGATGATATCGAAGAGGCGGTACGTTTTTCGCCGATGCTGACGACGATTCAAATTCCAAAAGGAGATATGGCACATCTTGCGGTGCTGACGCTAAAAGACCGTCTGCAGGGAGGGCATCAGGCGTGTGTGCGTATGGAATTGCCCTGCCACTTGATGGTACGAGAATCTTCAGGGATGTACCTGCCTTAAAATCAGAAAAAGAAACATGGAAGAAACGAACACTTATCTTAAAATCAGAAAAAGAACATGGAATTAACGTACACTTATTGGAGGAAAAAAGATGGCAATTGAAAGAGTGAAAGAATATTTGAAAACCTTTGGTGTGGAAGGAAAGATTCTGGAATTTGACGTATCCAGTGCCACAGTGGAGCTTGCTGCTGCAGCATTGCACTGTGAGCCATGCAGGATTGCCAAGACGCTGTCTTTTCTGGTGAACGGATATGCAATACTTGTGGTAGCAGCCGGAGATACGAAGATTGACAATCCAAAATATAAGGCACAGTTTGGCACAAAGGCGAAGATGGTGCCGCCGCAGGAGGCGGAAACGCTTGTAGGCCATGCGGTAGGCGGCGTATGCCCGTTTGCGGTAAAGGATGGCGTGAAAATCTATCTGGATCAATCGTTGAAACGCTTTGATACGGTTTTTCCGGCCTGTGGCAGTTCCAATAGTGCGATTGAGCTTACCATCGGGCAGCTGGAAGAGTATTCTGGATATGAGGGATGGGTGGATGTGTGTAAAATACAATAAAAGGAAAACAGGGAATCATTTAAAACATATTTGGAATACTAAGGAAAGGGATTTCTATACATTTTGTAAAAAAGAGTAGGTGGAGATAAATTGTAATGACATTTTTTACCGTATTTTTTCAAATGCTGGCGCTGCTTTTGATGATTGGCGCAGGATATTTGGTAACGAAAAAAGGAATGCTGGACGAGCATACAAACAATCAGATGTCAGATATGATTGTTCACATTTTTAATCCACTGCTTGTTTTGGCAAGCGCCGCTAGTTCGGTTGGACAGATTTCTTTGGATGCGATAAAGTTGGCGGGTGGTATTGCCGCTGGTATGTTTTTGGTGTTTATTCTTGCAGGAAGCATGTTAGCGCCATTGTTTGAAAAAGATAAGGAACAGAGAAAGATTTTTCAGCTGATGTTCGTGTTTTCAAACGTAGGATTTATTGGTATTCCGGTCATTTCCAGCATTTTTGGGACAGAGTATGTCGTTTATGTGACAGAATTTATGCTTGTGTATACGCTTGTATTTTATACGTATGGAATTGCACTGATGGATGGAAAGCTGACGGCAGCTTCTTTGCGGGCGATGATAAATCCGGGCACAGTATCAGGACTGCTTGCGATGGCAATTATTATTTTTGATATCCGATTGCCGGATTTTTTAAAAACAGCAGTGACTTACCTTGGAAATGTAACGTCCCCAATGGCGCTTGTGGCAGTAGGATTTGCACTGGCTGAATCCGATTTGAAAAAAATATTTGGCCAGCTGCGGCTTTATTTGTTTTCGTTTGTCAAGCTGCTTGCGCTTCCTTTGCTGATGCTTCCTCTGCTGCGGCTTATTATAGGAGAATCTGATTTGCTTGCCGTTTGTATGGTAATGTTTGGAATGCCGGTTGGAAATATGCCGCTGATTCTTGGAAATCAAAAAGGAATGGATGTAACATCTTGCAGCGCAGCGATTATATTGACGACCGTACTATGCGTACTGACAGTTCCGGTATTGTTGATTTTTGCATAATAAATGTTTCATTTTTTGATCGGATATGTTAAAATAGAGTCTGAAACATGCAGGAAGGTCTGGAAATAAGAAAAATTGGGAGGGAAAGATGAACTGTAAAAAGAATATAAAAATGAAAAATAAGAAAATAACAACGTTTTTATTAACCGCAGCAGTTGGGATAGGCGCTTTTTCTATGCAGATAACAGGAACAGCATTATCTTTAGGAACAGAGCACATGGATTCCTCTGTAATGACGGTGCAGGCGGCCGCAAAACCATCGGCGTCCAGCCTTGCAAGCGCGGTAAAAAAAGCATACGGAGAAAACTACTGGCCGGATTATCAATTGGATAAAAATGAAATCAAAGATAAATATGGGGTATCTTCATCCTGGTATTCGTCTGCATATGCAGAAGTTCCAATGATTAGTGCACACGTAGACCAGCTTGTTATTTTTAAAGCAAAAAATACTGCTTCCAAAAAGAAAATTTTAAGCGCAGTTAAAAAATATCAGAAAGATTTAAAGAACGATACGATGCAGTATCCAATGAACCGTTTAAAGATTCAGGGTTCCAAAGTATATTCCAATGGAAAATATGTTTGCTTCTTTATGTTAGGAGGGACTGTTGACAAAAGTCTGGAAGAAAATGGCAGTGAGGAAGAAATTATCAAAGCTTATCAACAGCTGAATAAAAAAGCGGTGAATGCAGTGAAAAAGAAATTGAAATAGTCTTTTTTGCAGGTAGTTTTTTATAGCAAATATGTTTATAATTATATGACAACAAAAGTAATCAAAAATAACAATTCAGTGGGCTATTTGAACGGTATGTTAAGAAAGGTGATATGAAATATTTCGCAGATCAGAAAAAGAAAAGAGCAGATTTCACTGCGGGCAAAATCCGGTTCCTATGTTTTATAGGAGCCGTGATTTTGTTGTTGTCAGCATGTAGTCTGTATATACATCTGACGCCGGATCGTACTTATTCCTCTGAAGAGCGGCGCATGCTTGGGAAAAGGCCAAAACTTACAAAGAAGAATGTAATAAGCGGAAAATTTCAGCAAAAGTATGAAACTTATTTGAGCGAACAGTTTCCGGGACGGTCACATTTTGTTACGATGCGGACAGGTTTATCACGTCTGCTTGGTGAAAAAGAAGCAAACGGCGTTTATTTTGGAAAGGATGATTATCTGTTAGAGCGGTATCGGATGCAGGATTTTGAATGGAAACAAGTCAAAAAGAATGTCAAACGGACAGCTTCTTTTGCAAAAAAATATCCGAATGCAAAAGTGATGTTTGTACCTGTGAAAAGCAGTGTATTGTCAGATAAATTGCCGATGTTTGCGCAGAACGAAGGAGAAGAACGTCTCTTTGAACTGATTGCACAGCATGTTCCAAAGCAACAGCAGATTTTCGTGACAGATGTGTTAAAAACGCACAAGTCAGAATATATCTATTATCGGACCGATCATCATTGGACGACGTTGGGGGCTTATTATGCGTATGAAGCATGGGCAAAAAGCATGGGTCTGACTCCGATCACGAAGGAACAGTATCGGACTATACCTGTAACGAATCGTTTTTTGGGGACAACGTATGCAAAAGTACGCTCAGGAGGTCTTGCGGATACGATTTTTCTTTATGAGCGTATCGATGGGCCTAAGTATACACTTGATTATAATATGGGTGAATTTCAGTCTGATAGTTTTTATGATCTGACGAAACCGGAAAGCGAGGATCCTTACGGCGTATTTTTTGGCGGAAATCAGGCGATGGTGGATATTCGGACAGAGGAGGAAACAACAAACGGCAAGACACTTCTTATAATAAAAGATTCTTTTGGCAATTGTTTTGCGCCTTTTGCGGCAGCGCATTATGCCCGTACCATTGTTGTCGACTTGCGTTATGTCAATCTTCCGGTCAGCAAGCTTCTTCGGGTATATCCGGCAGATGATATTCTGATTTTATATAACAGTGCACAGTTTATGGATGATAAGGATATTAGTAAATTAAAATAGGTAGGAACAGTTTCTAAGGATCATACCCTAGGGTAAAGTTACGTAAGGATAAAAATTAAAACAGAAAGAATGCGTGAGGATAGTTTAAGGAAGGAATTTGATATGAAATATGACGTCATTATTGTGGGAGCAGGTCCCGCAGGGATATTTACAGCGATGGAACTCGTAAAAAATAACAGTACAAAAAAAATCCTGATGGTAGAAAAGGGAAAGTCGATCGAAGACCGAAAATGTCCGAAGAGCCAGACAAGAAAGTGTGTCGGCTGTAAGCCGTGTAATATTACTACCGGATTTTCCGGAGCAGGTGCATTTTCAGATGGAAAGCTGTCGTTGAGCTATGAAGTGGGCGGAGATTTTCCACAGCTTGTTGGGGCAGAAACAGCACAGGAATTAATTCATTATACCGATCAGATTTATTTGGAATTTGGAGCAGATACAAGAATTGAAGGGGTCAGTGAACCTTTAAAAGTACGTGAGATCCGCAAACGTGCGATTCATGCGGGATTAAAGCTGGTAGATTGTCCGATCCGGCATCTTGGGACAGAAAAGGCACAGCATATTTATGGTGCGATTGAAAAATATCTGCAGGAAAAAGGTGTAGAGATGATGTTTGGCTATCACTGCAGCGATTTGATGATGGAAGAGGACGTATGCAAAGGTGTTGTGCTTTCGAAAGAGGGAGATACGCAGCAGATTTGCTATGAAGCGCAGCATGTGGTAGTGGCCGCAGGAAGACGGGGAGCGGATTGGCTGCAGGCACTTTGTGCAAAATATGAGATTGCGCACAAGCCGGGAACGGTAGACATTGGCGTCCGTGTAGAAGTACGCAATGAAATTATGGAAGAAGTCAACAAAGTATTGTATGAATCCAAGCTGATTGGTTATCCGAGGCCGTTTAAAAATAAAGTGCGCACGTTCTGTCAAAATCCGGGCGGATTTGTCAGCCAGGAAAATTATGACAATGATTTGGCTGTTGTCAATGGGCATTCGTACAAGGACTTAAAATCAGACAACACAAATCTGGCGATTCTTTGTTCCCACAACTTTACGGAACCGTTTAACCAGCCGATCGCTTATGCACAGAAGGTTGGAGAACTGACAAATATGCTCGGGGCAGGCCAGATTATGGTGCAGCGTTATGGAGATATTTTGGATGGCAAGCGGACCTGGCAGAAAGAACTGGCACAGTCCAATGTGCGTCCGACGCTGCCGGATGCAGTAGCGGGCGATATTACCGCGGCAATGCCGTACCGGGCAATGGTGAACATTATTAATTTTATTCAGGCAATGGATCAGGTTGTGCCAGGATTTGCAAGTACAGAGACATTGCTGTATTCGCCGGAACTGAAATTTTACAGCAATAAGGTCAGGATGAATGAAAATCTGGATACAAATGTAAAGGGCTTATATTGTCTGGGAGATTCCAGCGGATGGACGAGGGGATTGATGATGGCGTCTGCGATGGGTGTGCTGATGGGCAGAAAATTGCTGGAAAAGGAATAAAGAGAGGTTTGCTTATGGCGAAGAGTTTTAATACAAGCGGAGCTTGTTTTCCTGACATCCATTATATGGTAGATGTAAGCAGTCGGGCAGACCAGATTATTCAACAACTGATTTTACAACATAAATATTTTACAATTAACCGGGCGCGCCAGTATGGAAAGACGACGATTTTGGATGCGCTCTATCAAAAACTAAACAAGGACTATGGTGTTTTCTTTTTAAGCTTTGAAGATATGGGAAGCGCGGCTTTTTTGGATGAATATCAATTTTGTAAAACATTCCTGCGTCTGTTGAAAACGCAGATTGCATATGGTATGACGGAAGGAATACCAAAGGCTGTTTTCGAACGAATGGATGCGTGTATGCAGCAAGAGGTCTTTGGATTTCCAATGCTGAAAGATTTTATCACGGATATGTGTATGCAGGCAGATAGAGCGTTAGTGCTGATGATCGATGAAGTGGATCAGGCATGTAATAATCAGATTTTTTTAGATTTTCTTGCAATTTTAAGGAGCATGTATCTGCGCCGCAGGTATATTCGGACGTTTCAGTCTGTCATACTTACAGGAGTATATGATATAAAAAATCTGAAAATAAAAATTCGTCCGCAGGAACAGCATAAATACAACAGCCCTTGGAATATTACGGAAGATTTTAAGGTGGATTTGAGCTTTTCCGCAAAAGATATTGCCGGAATGCTGCAGGAATACGAATGTGATTTTCATACAGGGATGGATATTTGTAAAATTAGCCGAATTCTTTGGAATTATACTGGAGGATACCCATATCTTGTATCCAGATTATGCAGACTGATGGATGAGCTCCCAGATAAAGGCCGGGCATGGACAAAAGAAGGACTTTTAGAAGCGGTCAGAATATTACTCGGTGAAAGAAACACATTGTTTGATTCACTGACGGAAAAGTTATCTGCGTATCCATTGCTGAAACAGATGATCGAAGCATTGCTGTTTCAAGGAAAGACCATAGCATACAATCCGGATGACGAGGCGGTTGGAATGGCGCTGATGTTTGGGTTTGTAAAGACAGATGGCAGTTTTGTCAGCATTGCAAACCGTATTTTTGAAGTACGTCTGTATAATTTATTTCTTTCAGTGCCGCAGGTGCAAGAAAATAGTTTGTACCAGGCAGCTGTATACAGCCAGAACCAATTTGTGGATGATGGACATCTGAATATGCGTCTGATATTGGAAAAGTTTGTAGTACATTTTCATGATTTGTATGGTGACCGTTCAGAACAGTTTTATGAAGAAGATGGAAGAAGGTATTTTTTGCTGTATCTGCGCCCAATTATCAATGGAACGGGAAATTATTATATCGAGGCGGAAACACGGGACAGAGAACGGACTGATGTTATTGTAGATTACCATGGAGAGCAATACGTTATAGAATTGAAAATCTGGCGTGGCAATGCATATCATACAAAGGGGGAGCGGCAGTTGTTGGATTATCTGGAATACTATCATTTGAAAAAAGGATATCTGCTCAGCTTTTGCTTTAACAAAAGGAAGGAGCCGGGAGTCCGGGAAGTGGTACTTGGTGACAAAGTTATTGTAGAAGCTGTTGTGTAAGTGATTTTGCAACAGTTTCCAGTCATCGTACACAACAACCATTAAATACCCTGTTGCTTCGCTGAGCATGATTTCCTGCTTTCTTTTACTGCGGCACGATATTCGCTCGGTGTACTGCCCATACATTCTTTAAATTGTCTGGAAAAATAAGCGGGATTTGAAAAACCGCAGTTCAGTGCAATGATAATCATAGAGTCGTCTGTGTCTGACAGCTGCTTTGCTTCTGTCTGGTACTGGAAGACAGTGAAGCAGGAATACAGGCCGCATATGATGCAGGTATTGATGTGATCTGTATTCCTGATATGAAAGAGCCGGGCAGGGAATTTTGTAAAATGGCTGCCGCAAAGCTATCTTCACTAGAAGATGTAATTGGATGGCTGAAAGAACATCATTCGTTTGCAGTAAAGTGACCGGATGCTTGTTTTAGAATGTGAAATTCCCAGGGCTTAAGCCTGATGGTATCCTGTTTGCAAACGGGTGAATTTCCAATTAGTTCTGTTCCGTCATAAGGCACTGTATAGTCCATACTGTCACTGGAATAATTAAAGAAATAGGTAATGGCTGTTTCGTTTTGATTCCGGCCTTCTTTTCGAATGAGCGGAAAATGCTCTTTTGGAACAGTGATTTCAAATCGTTCCATAAGTACATTTAAAACAGATTCCAGGGAAGCAGAGTCAAAATAACACCCAATATAAGCAGCAGAACCTTTGCCGTAGGTATGATGCGTGACTGCTGCATACTCGTTCCAATACGGATGGTCATACCGTGCAATGACTTCAGTCTGGCTGTCCTTTGGAATCAGCAATTCCGTCCAGTCCGATAGGGATGGTTTTTCTGCAAAAGAAACAGCTGTGCCTGACAGCGATGTGCGGCCTGGTTCTGTAAACTGGTCATAAGTCATTCCAAAGCATTCCGTCAGACCGTACGGCTGATCGTCTGCATAAATTTTTAAATGTTCGTCTGCAAATGCACTTCGCAGCGCAGCAAGCAGATGCCCGCCGTTCTTTACATATGCTGGGGATGTTCTGTCAGTATTTTTGGCATGGAATACACAGAAGGCAGTACGATCAGGTCATAATCTGCAAGCCTTGCCGGATCTGCCTGCGTATCGCTTATCATATCCATTTCCAGATTCATTCGATAAAACGCGTCATACAGCCAGCGTACGATGGTATTCTGGTCGTTGATACTTCCGGCAGGAAAATAACGGAAGGCAGTATTGGAGCGGTTACTCATCAGCATGGCAATTTTGTTGTGCTTTTTTAAATGAAGCAGGTCATTCGTCAGCCGTTTCATATCCGCTCCGATTGTCATACATTCACGGTACGTAGCATTTTCTTTTAAGTTATGGCTTAAAATGCCTTTCCAGTAACTTTCGATGGCGTTATGAATAGAATGCCAGTGCCAGTATTCTACGCAGTCAGCCCCAGAGGCCAGATGAGAAAATGCCTGTAGGCGCAGTTGTCCGGGATAGGCAAGCCAGCCGTGATTACCCTGTGCTTGTGTTTCCAGAATAAGATAATTGTTTTGCTTTAAGGAACGTGTCAGGTCGCCTCCAAAAGCAATTTCAGCTCCAGTCAAATGGTCCTCGCTTGGGTGGTAAATATCGGAACCTGCAATGTCCAAATGTTGTGCGGCATCGTACTGATTGACATCCGGCTGATATCCATAAGAATAATTGCGCCAGCTAAAGTCAAAATTGTGTGTGATAAATTGCTCCGGTCTTAGATATTCCCGGATTATCGACGCCTGCCAACAGAAAAACTCTGTAACCAGATTTCGCTGGAAGTGTTCAAATTCTGCAGCGAGACTGCCGTTGATCGTACCTCTGACATCTGGCATATCCGCCCAGTCCTGTACGCGGTTCGACCAGTAATTCAGGCCGAACTCCTGATTAAAGTCATTGATATCGGGATATTGTTTTTTTAGATATTGCGTAAACCTTTGCTGTACGCGCGGGCAGCATGTATCATAAGGTTTTGTTTCGTTGTCAATCTGAAAACCAATCACATGCGGATATTGCTGTACTTCTTTTAAGAGACGGCGGATGATCCGCTGTGCGTGAAACAGATACCCAGGATGTGTGATATCCATATTTTGGCGATGGCCATATCGCTCCTGGCCATGATGGGTATCCGCCAAAATATCTGGATATTTCCGGGCAAGCCATGGTGGAATCGCATAAGTCGGAGTGCCTACGATTACATCAATTCCTGCATTTTTGGAAGCGTGCAGCATCCGGTGAAGATGCGAAAAATCAAATACCCCATCTTCAGGCTCCCAGGTACTCCATGTAGACTCCGCAATACGAATCAGATTGATACCGGCTTTTTTCATCATTTCCATATCTGCCTGCAGTCTGTCATACGGCAGATATTCGTCATAGTAAGCTGCTCCATAATACAATTTTTTTGTTTGAATCATTAAAAACCTCCTAATTTTCATCTGGTATAAGACCTATAAAAAATTCAGAAAAGTCCACCTCATAAATCAGCTTTAAGGCAATCAGGTCACTGATACGGATATTACGTGAACCGGTTTCGATTTTGGAATAGGTGCTGCGTGACATATTGCTGCCTGTCAAACGTAATTTTGCTGTCAGCTGAGCCTGAGAGTATCCTGCATTCTCTCTAAGCCTGCGCAGATTTTCTCCAATACTGATATCCTGCAGAAACCATTGTGTCATAACATTTTGTTACCGGGAGCGTATCGTGCCGCTTACGATAACAGGAACACCTCCTTTACTGTGTGCCTGCGCAGCAGGTATGAATCGAAAATATGCTGCTTTTTTATGTACTGGATTGCGTTACTGTGTGCACCATAGGTGTGTGCAATAACCTGACGATATTTGTTGCACCTTATCAGTCGCAATTTTATGTTGCGAATCGTTATGCAGAATGATATAATTGGGACGATAGGGGTGCAAATTTTCTGTATAATACCGAAAGGATCCCTTGACGCTTTTCAGCGTTTTGTGTAAAATGTTAAGAACAAACGGTTGCGCTTAAAATGAATTGTAACATAAATGCAACCAAAAGTCCAGAGCGAATTGGAGTGAGTATATATGCAGGTACAGGAAGGGAAAAAGCTGACAATGGATGATGTGGCGAAGGAGCTTGGTGTGTCAAAGACAACCGTATCCAGAGCTGTATCAGGAAAAGGGCGCATTGGTGAGCAGACAAGGCAGCGGGTGCTTGAGTACATAGCACAGCATAATTATAAGCCAAATGTGATGGCTAAGGGGCTTGCCAATAACCGCACGTATAATATTGGGATGGTTCTGCAGGCGGACTTGCTTTCCTCAGACCTGCCGTTTTTTCCAAAAGCGTTAAAAGGAATCAGTGAAGTGGCGGCAAAAGAAGAATATGATGTAATTATGACACTTGTTGATACAAATGACCTTTCCAGGCTTGTGCGCGTGATTGAAAATCATAAGGTAGATGGTTTGATACTGATGCGCACGCTGCAGGATGACAAGCCTGCGGAAATGCTGAAAAAAAGTGATATTCCGTTTGTAACGATGGGGCTTTCAGATGATCTTGGGATATATCAGGTCGATAACGATCATGTCGATGCCTGTCGGGAGCTGACGAGTATTTTGCTGTTAAAAGGATTGAAAAAGATCGCGGTTGTATCCGGCGATATGAATCATGTCATTAACCGAAAGCGGCTGGAAGGATTTTATCAGGCGCATCAGGATTTGGGAATTCCTTATGATGAGTCACTCGTATTTACCGATGTGGATTCCGAGATGTTTGTGGCCAGAGCCGTTGACAGAATATTGATGCGCAACGTAAATTGTATGATAGGCGCAGATGATTTGATTACCAGCCTGATATTAAAAAAGCTGGAAGAAGAAGAGATTCGAATACCGGAAGAAATGCGGCTTGCATCGTTTCATGACAGTCAGCTGCTAAAATCTGCAAAAACAAGCATAACAGCAATAAAATTCAATACGGAAGAGCTGGGCAGGGAAGCGTGTAAAGTACTGCTGCGTCAGATCTGTGGGGAAGAAGTAACGCGTATAACAAAATTATCGTATGAAGTTGCGATGCGGGAATCTACAAAATAACTTCAAGTCAGCCATTTTTATAAAACAGCCTTTCTTTAGAGGAAGGCTGTTTTTTTGTGCGTGATACAATGTCATGAACTTCATCTTTTCATAATCAGACTTTGCGGAGCGTCTTAGTCGCAGTTACCCCGATATTTAAAATAATAAAAAAAATATAAAAAAGTATTGACAAACGAAAAAAAGATTGTTATCTTTTATTTAAACAACCGGTTGCGCAAATGAATCGGCGAAAAATAAGCCGAAATTCTTAAATACAAAAAAAGGGAGGACAACAGAATGAAAAAGAAAGTCATTTCCATGCTGCTTGCAGCAGCGATGATAACAGCAATGACCGCAGGCTGTGGCAATTCTTCGAATGGTAATAAAGGCGATGATGCCGCTGCGGGAAGTGAAACAGATGGTGCAGGTGACCAGGCGGATGCTTCGGATGGAAGTACCGGAGAGCTTGAAAATGTGTCGCTTACGATGTGGGGAGCAGAAGAAGATCAGGCGATGCTGCAGGAGATGAACGATGCGTTTAAAGAAGAATACTACGTTAAATGCTGAAGGAGTCATTGAAGCAAACGGCGGAGCGGATGCCGGAGCTGTAAAAGCTGCTACGATTGACGGTAAATTGTATGCTTATCCGGAAACGGCGGATAATGGGTATTTTATGTTTTATAACAAAGAATATTTTACCGAGGATGATATCAAAAGTCTGGATCAGATGATGAAGATAGCGGCAGATAACGGAAAGAAAATTACACTGGATTATACATCTCCTTGCAGTATTCTGGCTGATTCCGATTTTATGGCTCATATGCAATTCGTTTAGCGCATACCAGGGTGTGAATATCAGCCATTTTTTCCCGGAACAGTGGAGCCTTGCAAATTATAAGGCTATGCTGTTTGAGCCGGATTCGGTTGCTCAGTTTCCGGCATGGTTTGGAAATACACTTTTTATTGCGGTATTTAATTGTCTGATTTCCACCTGTTTTGTACTGATGGTAAGTTATGCGATGAGCTGTATGCGCTTTCCGGCCAGAAAAGGGTTGATGAATTTCGCGGTAATTTTAACATTATTCCATGGATTTTTGTCTATGATTGCGATATACTTTATTTTAAGGACAGTAGGGCTTACGAACAGTCATTTTGGCATGATTTTAGTATATTCCGGAAGTGCGGGGCTTGGGTATTTAATTGCGAAAGGATTTTTTGATACGCTGCCGAAAGCATTGCGTGAAGCAGCCTATTTGGAAGGAGTTTCCGAGGCAAGGGTGTTTTTTACGATTGTACTGCCGTTGTCAAATCCGATTATTGTATATACGGTGATAAGCTCGTTTTTAGTGCCATGGACGGACTTTATTTTTGCGAAGATTATTTTAAACTCAGGAATCTCGCAGGATTGGACGGTAGCGATCGGATTGTATAACATGCTGAATAAAACGCTGGTAAACAGTTATTTTGCAAAATTCTGTGCCGGCGGCGTGATGGTAGCGATTCCAATCTCTGCCCTGTTTGTACTGATGCAGAAGTTCTATGTAGAAGGAATTACAGGTGGATCTGTCAAAGGTTAAAGGAACTAAAAAATAAAAAGAAAGGAAAAACTGCAAAAGCAAATAAAAATTTTGCAGGAGGAAAGATATGGACCAGTTTATTGTAAATATTATCCATCGCCCGGAAATGGTGCCGGAATATGCGGAAAAAGTAACCGGACAGGGAAAGACAGAAGATATCGGAAGAAAAGCGCTGCTTACCGAATCTTTGGATATTTTTAAAACACAACAAGAATGTGCGCACAAAAACGGCTTAAAGACAACGATCGAGATGACGTATGCAAGCCTGTTTAACGAAGAGGCAGTTGCACTCGCGAAGGAGCATCATGAAACGTATGGGGATGAAATCGGACTGACTTTGCTCGGCTTGCCTTGCAAAGAGTTCCGCGAAAAATACAAGACGAAAGATTTCTGCATCTGGATGTTTTCGATGGAGGATAAGAAGTCGATTGTGAATGATGTGTTTGAAAAGTTTCATGATACATTTGGATTTTATCCGGAGTCGACAGGGTCTTATTATATGGATGCTGACTTAATTAACTATATTAAGGAAAAATATCCATCGGTTAAGTGCGCAGTTGCTACCTGTTGGGAGGAAGGGCCAAAAGCGTATCATACATGCAACAATTCCTGGTATACATTTATGGATGGCGGCCCATGGGCTCCATGGATTCCGTCCAAAACAAATACCCATGCTCCGGCTGCAAATAAGGAAGAGGACAGCGGTATTGTGGCGATCCCGCATTTATCCAGAGACCTGATTGCATGTTACGACGGAAATGGCTCTAACTTTGGCACGCATCCGCAAAATGTACTGCGTGGCATGATATATGACAGTAAGACATGGGAATATCCATATTTGTATAATCTGATCGACCAGTATCGTTATCTGGCAAAATTTAACAATGGCTATGCCTATAATATGATGTTTGTCGGCCCGGGCTGGATGAATAAAATGGGGCGCTGGGAAGCTCCGTATGAGCTGCTGCTAAAATCATACGAAGATGGCTGTGCTTATTACGGTCAGCTGAAAAAAGAAGGCAAGTGTATCGATATGACGATGGCTGAATTTGCTGATTATTACAGAGAAAAGAAGTCGTATACAGAGCCGGAATGCGCATTGTGGAGAGATATTTTATATGGTTCCAAAAAGCAGCTGTTTTGGTACTGTGATCCGTTTTTACGTGCCTGCGTGAATATGGACCAGGGCGGCGCGATTGTAGATTTGCGTCCGTACGTAGCAAAATTAGATTGGAAAGTCGGCATTGGAACAGATCATATTCAGGACGCTTCCTATCCGTTTTTAATTCAGGAAAAATATCGGGCAGGTTATTTTACACATTATGCAGGGGAAGGAACGATTCGAAGCGCGAAACTGACCTATAAGGGAGAAGAAGTAGACTTATGTCTTTGCCCGACACATGCTCATTTTTCACAAGAAGAAAATACCCGTATTTTAACGCTGGATCCGGTTGAAATTGTATTTGCAGATCTTACGGTAAAACTTCAGACACGTCTATTGTTTGAAGAAGGCAGTGCGAATATCCGCATCGAGCGAAAGATTCTGGAAATGAGCAAACCGGATGCAAAAGTGGAATTAAACGAATATATCGTCGCATGCTACGGTACGACGGAATATACCGAAGATATGTCTGCGGTTACATTATCGGCTGTAAAGGGAACAAATACGGTGACACTTGCGTATGAATACAAGTGCAGAGAAGAATATATGGATGGAGCGGACTGTGTATCAGCAGTCATTCCTCCGATTGAAACAAAAGTATCTATGTCCTGCGACCGTGCGGACGCGACAGGATATATGAAAGAAGGGTATGCATTTTCGCCAATGTTTACCTTAGGTTATAAGACCGAAATTCGTGATAAGGAGGTATTTTCAACATGGCTCAGCTTGGAAAAGGCAAACTAAATTACAGATGCCCATCTTGTTTTTTCAGAGATCTGGACATTGATATGTTTTATGATAAAGATACAAAAGAATATCATTGTATCCGGTGCCAGTATGTGGCGAAGGAAGAGGATATTTTGAAAATGAATGAAGAAATACGTACGAGGTATAAGTTTATAGACAGACGGATTACAGAGTTTGAAGATTTTAGTTTTTAGGCGGTGAGAAATGATAAAAGGAATGGATATTTCCTCTCTGTTGGAAGTAGAACAGTGCGGCGGCAGATTTTATGATAAGGGTGAGGAAAAAGACCTTATGGAAATCTTAAAATCTTATGGAACTAATTACATCAGGCTCAGGCTTTGGAACGACCCATATGCAGAAGACGGCAGGCCGTATGGAGCCGGATGCAGTGACTTTCCGGCGACGCTAAAGCTGACGCGGCGTGCACTGGCACATGGTTTTGGCGTTTTGCTCGATTTTCATTACAGTGATTTTTGGGCAGATCCGGGTAAGCAGACAATTCCAAAAGCATGGCGGGGCTTCCATGAGGAAGAGCTTAAGCAGGCTGTATATGATTTTACAAAAAAGACATTAGAGGATTTACGCGCAGCGGACGCTATGCCGACTATGATTGCTGTTGGCAACGAGCTGAGCAATGGATTGTTGTGGCCGTACGGAAAGGTGCCGCATTATGAAGCGATTGCAAAATTTGTGAGTGCGGGTATTCGGGCTGTTCGAAGTGTGGATCAGACATTGCCTATCATGGTTCATTTGGACAACGGCGGCAATAATGAGCTGTATCGAAGCTGGTTTGATAACTACTTTGAGAACAAAGGAGAAGACTTCGAATATATCGGATTATCTTATTATCCGTTCTGGCATGGGAATCTGGCTGCTTTGGAAGCAAATATGCATGATATTGCGCAGCGTTATCAAAAAGACTTAATAGCAGCAGAAGTTTCTATGGGCTTTACAATGGAAGACTATAAGCAATATGAGCAGTTAAGTGATGAGGAGCGTAAAGGCTATGCGACAAAACCGGAGCTGGTATCCGGATTGGATTATCCGATGACGAAAGAAGGACAGGCGGATTTTATGCAGGATTTTATGTCTCGCATACAAAAGGTACCAAAAAACAGGGGCAAAGGATTTTTCTACTGGGAACCGGCGTGGCTGCCAAGACATGGCTCTGAATGGGCGACAGAAGCGGCAAGAGAGTATATTGGTGAACCGGGCAAAGGAGGAAATGAATGGGCGAATCAGGCGTTGTTTGATTATGACGGACATGCGCTGCCAGCGCTTGCTGTGATTCGTGATTTTAGTTAAGTTGAAAATCTGCATAAGATAAAAGGATCTTTTTCTTGAACAAAAGGAAATCTCTGCGGTAATTGCAGAGATTTCCTTTTGTGTGAAAAGAAACAGACATTTGCAACTATCTACATAGTATTATAATTCACTTGTGTTAACAGATTGAATGAAGTATAATTTAAACATCTTAGAATCGTGAATATAGACGCAAGGAGGAAAAAAGTTCATGTACCATTGTCAGATACATTTTTATTTATCAGGCGTAACGTGCAGAGCATTTGATTTGATAAAGGAAATTACCCCGTACAAAAATTTCACGCATCAGTATACGTGGAGTAAAAGTTTGGAACCTTCTGCCGCAGCTGCAGCGGATGTGATACTGGCGAATCTGGAAGGATTGGAAGCTGATGAAACGAAAGATGAAGTTCAGTTGCTTCTTGGTGCAAAGCGTGCTGAAGCAGAGCTGATTTTGATGTTGGAAAAAGGTCAGATAGATTTTATTGTGGACCATTTTGATAACATCAAAGATATGTGGGTCATGCCGATGTCGGAAGAAGAGTTCCGGTTCCGTTATGAGCGGTGGCGGCAGGATTACAAAATGAGTAAAGATTTCTGGCAGGCTGAACATTTTTTGGAGACAACGATTAATAATGTACCAAATCTGGTTTGGTATAAGGATCAAAATGGTATTCATGAAAAGGTGAATGATAGTTTTTGCCGGACGGTTGGAAAGACAAAACAGGAGGTGGAAGGGCAGGGACATGCTTATATTTGGGATGTGGAGCATGATGATCCGGCATGTATAGAATCAGAGCGGGAAGTGATGAATCACCGCAGAACATTTGTTTCGGAGGAGCTGGTACAGACAGGTGCAGGCGTACGTACACTGATGACTTATAAGTCCCCGCTTTATGACCTGGACGGCAGTGTGATGGGGACGGTCGGCGTTGCCATAGACGTAACGCAGGAAAGAGTGTATGAACAGGAGATTGTACAAAAGAATCAAACTTTGGAGAAGATCTTTACGACAATAGACTGCGGCGTTATCAGGCATACGTCAGATGGCAATCGTGTACTAAGCATTAACCGTGCAGCGCTTAAAATTCTTGGATATGATTCACAGGAAGAGATGGAAGCGGACGGATTTCAGACCGTTGCCGGATCGATTTTAGAGGAAGACAGGGCACGATTTACAGAATGTATTGAAAGTCTGGAAAAGGAAGGAGACAGCGTCAGTACAGAATACCGTGTCAGACATAAAAACGGAGAAATTCTGCATATTATGGGAAATGTGAAGCTGCTTATGGAAAACGGAGAGCTGTTTTACCAACGGTTTTTACTGGACTGCACAGCGCAAAAGCTTCAGGAAAAGAAAAAGGAAAAACGCCAGACAGAATTGGCACAGGCATTGACCGTCGATTACAATATTGTTTGTTTTTTCAATTTAAATACCGGCAAAGGTGTTCCAATACGCAGTGATGATCGGGATGGCGGTGCGTTTACCGCAGATGATAACGGAAACATTTACTTTCAGCAGGGCATGGAACAGTACATACAGACGATCGTTCATCAAGAAGACAGAGAAAAGATGAGACAATTTTGCAATGCTGATGATTTACGGGAAAAACTGTCAGAACGGGGCGTCGGGCATGCCAATTATCGTGCGGTGATTGGCGGTGATGTACTTTATTATCAGCTGAAAGCGGTGCGTACCGGAAGCTGGAACAGACAGTGCGGCATTGTCATCGGTCTGCGCAGCGTAGATGTGGAAATCCGTAAGGAGATGGAACAGAAAAATCTGCTGGAAACTGCATTGATGCAGGCAAACCGGGCGAACAAGGCAAAGAGTGTCTTTTTATCAAATATGTCTCATGATATCCGTACGCCAATGAATGCGATTGTTGGTTTTACAGCGCTTGCAATCGCGCATATTGACCAGCGCGAACAGGTAGAGGAATATTTGAAAAAGATAATGACCTCCGGCAATCATTTGCTGAGTCTGATTAATGATGTGCTGGATATGAGCCGTATAGAAAGCGGCCGGATGCATCTGGATGAAAAGCCGTGTTGTTTGCCGGATATTCTGCATGGCCTGCGAAATATTTTGCAGGCAGATATTCATGCAAAACGGCTGGATTTGTATATGGATGCGGTAGATATTGTACATGAAGAGATCTATTGTGATAAGCTGCGGCTGAATCAAGTACTATTAAATCTTTTGGGCAATGCGGTGAAATATACAGGTGCAGGCGGCATGATAAGTATGCGGATAACGGAAAAACCAGGATCTGAGAATGGATATACAAATTATGAATTTACAATTCGAGACACTGGATTTGGGATGAGCGAAGAATTTGTGGCGCATATTTTTGAACCGTTTGAACGTGAAAAAAACAGCACGATCAGTGGCATTCAGGGAACCGGCCTTGGGATGGCAATTACGAAAAATATTGTTGATCTGATGAACGGTACGATCGCCGTATCCAGCGAGCTGGGCAAAGGAACAGAAGTAACCGTTTGCTTTACGTTTCGTCTGCATGACGGAGAGAAGCTGCCACCGGATATTCCAAAGCTGAAAAATTGCCGCGCGCTTGTAGTTGATGACGATTTTAATACCTGTGACAGTGTGACTTATATGTTGAGCCAGATTGGAATGCGGGCAGAGTGGACACTTTCCGGAAAAGAAGCGCTGCTGCGTACACATCAGGCGGTTACAAGAGGCGATAACTATACGGTTTATGTGATAGACTGGATGCTGCCGGATATGAACGGGATTGAAGTTACCCGCAGAATCCGTAAGGAAATGGGTGATGAGGTGCCGATTATTTTGCTGACGGCTTATGACTGGTCGGATATTGAGGATGAGGCAAAAGAGGCCGGTATTTCGGCATTTTGCAGTAAGCCGCTGTTTTTATCTGAGCTTCGAGGATGTCTGCATTCCATCGTAGATATAGAAGAAACAGAGAAAAAAGATAACGAAGAAGAACAGGCAGCACATCATACCGGATGTATCTTGCTGGCGGAAGATAATGAAATTAATCAAGAAATTGCAGCAGCTATTTTGAAAGATGCAGGGTTTACGGTAGAAATAGCAGGGAATGGACAGATTGCGGTAGATATGCTGAAAAAATCCGTTCCAGGGTATTATAAGATTGTGCTGATGGATGTGCAGATGCCGGTAATGGACGGTTATGAAGCGACGAAAATGATTCGGAATCTGAAAAATAAAGAACATGCATCCATACCGATTTTGGCAATGACGGCAAATGCATTTGAAGAAGATAAACAGCAGGCAATAGATTGTGGTATGAACGGGCATTTGGCAAAGCCAATCGATGTAGAAGTTCTGCTTGCAACACTGGACAAGGTGATGTCATACTAATAGTAATAAGAACATTTCGTTTAGCTGCAGTCGGACGTTAATTCCGGGCAGTATACAAGCAGAGGTTCTGATAGGATCGATCATTTGTCAAAAAGGTATGAAATAAATGGTATTAAAAAAAGAGAGAAAAGATATAAAATTCAGTGGCAGCGCGGGTTTTATTATTACGATATTAATAGTTTTTTGTGTTTTAGGAGGGGTTGTATACTCGGTAGAGAGAACGATTTCTTTACAGATGTCAGAAGCGGCAATCGAAAATTTAAGTGAAAATTTGGAATTGCTCAAAGGCACGATACAGGCAATCTTAAATAAGGAAGCTGAATTTCAGAGCATGTTGGCGGATGAGATTGCTTTGATGGACCAGCAGGAAGAATTTATTCGTTCTGAGCATAATCATAAGACGATGGTCAAGCTGTCGCTGATACCAAAAGGAGAGTCAAAGGGAATTTCCAGTACAGGAGAGGAATTTCGGGAAGACAGTCTTGATTTTTCTGCGGGAAATCAGGTGGAAGGACTTCCGATATCCGAAGCATATGTAAATGGTATGGGTACGTGGGCATATACGATGAAATGTCCGGTAATCAAAAAGGGCAGGGAATTGGCGACCTTATATGTAGAATATATATATGATACGTTTGACGAAGCGCTGCCGGATAAGTTTTATAACAGCAATGCATTATTGTATATTATGGATTCTAAAAGTGAGCGGTTCGTGTTAAAGCCAAAGGGTGTGGGCGACAGAGAGGCAGGGAGCTTGAATCTGCAGGATTTTTATCGTGCAAACCGTATTATGGAACCTAAAATTCAAAGGGAAATTGCAGCGGGGATTCAGGCCGGAAAGGATCTGATGTTTTACCATGATGTCCTTGGAAAGGATTCACTTATTTACATGTGGTCTGTCAATCATGCATCGATATACCTGATTGGATATGTACCGGTTGCAGAAATCCAAAAGGAAGGGGATGCGGTTAATCAAAATATTTTTATTGTTATCTTTGTGACACTGGCAGCGTTTGTGATTTGCTGTACGCTGTATTATTTTAGTCAAAGGCTTAAGAATCGAATACACGCAGAACAGGAAAAAGAGCGGGAGATTCATAACAAACAGCTGACAGATGCACTATTAGCAGCACAGATTGCAAGTAAGTCCAAAACGATGTTTTTATCAAATATGTCTCACGATATCCGTACGCCGATGAATGCAATTTTAGGCTTTACGATTCTGCTTGCAAAAGATGCGGAATATCCCGAAAAAGTGCGGGAATATACGAAAAAAATAACATCTTCTGGCCGTCATCTGCTCAGCCTGATTAATGATGTTTTGGATGTTTCCAAGATTGAGAGCGGTAAAGTAGTGCTTTCCCTGGGAGAGTTTAC
Source organism: uncultured Eubacterium sp. (assembly GCA_910584345.1). Taxonomy (GTDB): domain Bacteria; phylum Bacillota; class Clostridia; order Lachnospirales; family Lachnospiraceae; genus Eubacterium_J. The sequence continues at coordinate 42,657 of CAJTZX010000011.1, forward strand.
GTTAAACAGTATGATTTCTTCGGTAGATGCAATTATACGTCCGATGGCAAAGGCAAAAGGACAAAAATTTGATATTGTTGTAACAGGAATCCGACATGAATGTCTGATTGGGGATGAGACGAGGCTGAATCAGGTGCTTATTAATCTGTTGTCTAATTCTGTGAAGTACACACAGGAGGGAGGAATGATCTGGCTGCGCCTGATGGGTCTAAAGCAGCATTCCAGACAGTATGAACATATTCGTATAGAGGTAGAAGATAATGGGTATGGTATGACGCCTGAATATTTGGAAGTCATTTTTGACGCATTTACCAGAGCGGAAAACAGTACGACAAACAAAGTGCAAGGGACCGGGCTTGGGATGGCGATTACGAAAAATATTATAGAATTAATGGGCGGCACGATAGAGGTTGCCAGTGAGGTAGACCATGGTACGATATTTACCGCTGAGCTGGAGCTGCGTATTCCAGATAAAATGTCAGAAGAACAGTTCTGGCAGGAAAACGGGATTGTACGCATTCTTGCCGTGGATGATGATGAAGATACATGCAGAAATATAGAAATGCTTATGAAAGATGTTGGTGTGCAGACAGATTTTGTGTATGGGGGAGAAGCAGCAGTAGAAAAGGTCAAACATATGCAGACACAGAACAGCCGGTATGATGTTATTTTGTTAGACTGGAAAATGCCAGGAATGGACGGTATTGAAACAGCCAGACAGATTCGGACGGTGATACATCAGCAGATACCGATTTTATTTTTGACAGCCTGCGACTGGGATGAAATAGAGGAAGAGGCGATTGCAGCAGGGATTGACGGATTTTTGGCTAAGCCGTTTTTCGTATCGGCATTAAAAGAAAAAATTCAACAAATTCAAACAAAGCGTGGCAGCAGACAACAGGTACAAAAGAAAGAGGAAATGGTAAGCAGTCTGGAAGGCCGTTATTTCTTGATTGCAGAAGACAATGAGATTAATTCAGAAATTCTTCTTGAGCTGCTGCATATCGATGGAGCAGATGGTGAAGTGGCAGAAAATGGTCAGTTGGCAGTAGAGCGCTTTCGGGCTGCAGAACCTGGGCGTTTTGATGCGATTTTGATGGATGTGCAGATGCCAATACTCAATGGGTATGAAGCAACGAGACAGATCCGTGCGCTGGACCGTGAGGATGCAAAAACAATACCTGTGATTGCTATGACGGCAAATGCTTTTGCAGAGGATGTGAAAGACGCCAGGGATGCAGGTATGGATGACCATATAGCAAAGCCGGTAGATATGGAGGTAATCCGTAACACCTTGAGTAAATATTTATAAAAGAAAGGGAATGATATGAAAGGGAAGATGAAAAAACTGGCTGCGCTGGTATTAACAGGAGTTCTTTTATGCTCTGTTTCGGCCTGCGGAAGGGAAGAAAAACCAAACCCGGGAGAAAATCTGATAAACAATGAAACAAAAGAAAAAAAATCCGTTGCTTTGTTTAGCCCAATGGGAAAAGCGGATGCTGATGCAGAGAATACGCTTCGTACTGCACAGGAACAGACAATTATAATGGCAGAAGAAGCTTTAGGGATTGCAGTTGATTTTAATACGTATACGGCGGAGGATTATCAGGAAAAAACATACGATGAAGTATGTGTAGAACGTGTACGCAGCGGTATGGATGATTTTTATTTATTAAATCCAGATGTTATTAAAATGCTTGGTATGCAAGGAGCTCTGGCAGACTTATCCGGGCTGGAATCTGCAAAAAATTTGCGGGAAGTAGTAAAAACGGCAAATACGATAGATGGAAAGCTGGTAGCAATTCCGCAGGAAATCGTTGCATATGGACTGTTTGTAAATAAGGATTTATTTGATAAATACCAGTTGGAATTGCCGGAAAAACCAGAAGAACTTTTGGAATGCTGCAGAGTTTTTAAAGAAAATGGATTTGAAACCCCGATTGGCGCAAACCGCTGGTGGCTGGAAAACTTTGTATTGTCACAGGGATTTGCAGAATTATACAATGGCGACAATACAGAGGAAGAAATAGAAGCGATTAACAGCGGCAAGGCAAAACTGAGTGATTATATGCGTCCCGGTTTTGAATATCTGCAGGAGATGATTGACAAAGGATATATTGATGCAAAAGCAGCTTACACATATGAGGCAATTGATGGGGAAGGGCCTGATTTTAAAGCACAGAAAACGCCGATTGTTATGGCATATTGGGGTGCGGCTAATGCGGAATCTTCCTATGGCAAGGTGGATTTTCATATGCAGGTGATTGGTTTTCCAACGAATCTTGGGCCGATGCCGGTCGTATCTATGACGGGGTATGGCATTTATGCAAAATCAGATCATTTGGAAGATACAAAAAAAGTTTTAGATAAGATGATTTCTGATGAAGCGCTTTCGTTGTATATGGAGAAAAACCAGGTGATTTCTCCTTCTAAAAATCTGGAGGTGGATTGTAAAGAAGCATTAAAACCGCTGAATGACAGGATCAATGAGGGAGTTTATGTACTTGGAGCAAATGCAAATCTGAAGGTGGAGCAGTGGGGAAATACATGCTTGATCGTGCGGGAACTTTTGAACGGCGCTTCAGTGGATGCGTGTATGGCAAAGTTTGATAAGCTGCAGGAAGAGAGTCTGAAATAGCAAGAGCTGGAGGATTACGGACTGTATGGTACCTTTGTGACGACAGGAAAGAAAACAGATGGAACATGGAGGGTGACATTTCCGTTGGAAAAGAGCGGCCGTTAATTTTTTCTTTCATTTTATACGGTGTCCTGTTATAATAGTACGGTAACAAAGTATCACAACAATGAAAGGACAACAATGAATGGAACTTGAAATGAGACAAGTCCGAAAAAGTTTTGGAGAAAAGGAAGTCTTAAAGGGCATCTCTTTTCATGCTGAGGGCGGCAAAGCTTTTGGACTGCTTGGCAGAAACGGTGCGGGAAAAACGACTTCTATCCGTATTTTGATGGATGTATTTCCGCCCGACAGCGGAGAAATTTTATTTTCTAATGCGCAGATCAACAGACAGCATGTGCAGTTTGGCTATCTCCCGGAAGAACGCGGTCTGTATCCTAAAAAGAAAATTATAGACCAGTTAGTCTATTTTGCAAAGCTAAAGGGGATGGAGCAGCGCAGCGCTGTTCAGGCTGCGGATTACTGGCTGAAGCGGCTGGATATGCAGCAGCATCGAAATAAGCGGCTGGACACGCTTTCAAAAGGGAACCAGCAGAAAATCCAGCTGATTACAGCGTTGGCACATAATCCACAGGTGATTATACTGGATGAACCGTTTTCTGGACTGGATCCGGTCAATGCGATGCTGCTTAAGGATGTTGTAAAAGAAGAAATTGCAAAAGGAAAAATAGTTTTGTTTTCCAGTCATCAGATGAACTATATTGAGGAATTTTGCGATCAGATAGCGATATTAAACGGTGGTAAAGTGGTACTCTCCGGTGATTTGCATGACATTAAGCATAATTATCCGCGAAACAGACTTGTCGTTCGCTCGGAACAAAATATGCAGATTGCAGAAGCTTTTGGCAATGCATGTGTGGAATGCGAGGACGGCACATTGCTTCTTACACTTCCAAAGCCGGAAGCAAAACAGCGGATCATGCGACAGCTTGCGGAAACTTATGATATAGATGAAATCAAAGTTTTTGAACCATCATTAAATGATATTTTCGTAGAATATACCGAACAGCAGGTATAGCCCGGTTATGCAAGATCAGAAAGGAAACAAATAAAATGACAGAAAACAATAAACAGGAAGCAATGACAGATTCCGGTATGAGACAGTTTGGAACGATTCTTAATTTCGAGCTGAAAGGCTGTCTGATGAATAAGGCAAATATTATTTTTACAGTAATTTTAATTGTCATCATTGCAGCCGTAACATTTTTTCCACGAATACGACAGACGATAGACGGGGGTGGCAAATCTGAGAAATCGTCTGTTGAAGCATCCGACAGCGATGCGCCAATTATGCTAATATATAGTGATACACCAGAAAATGGCCAGCTTATATTGGAAAATTTTACAGCAGCATTTGCGAACTATCGTGTGATGCTGACAGAACAAAACATGGATGAAATACAGGAACAAATCCTTGCAGAAGAAGCAGAATGCGCATTTGTAATGGATGGCCTGACATCTTATGACTATTATGTTAAAGATTTTTCCATGCAGGATAACAATACCGCAATTGCAGATGAATTACTGGGGAATGTTTACAGTGTAAGTGCAATGGTACGTGCGGGTATGACGGCACAGGATGCGTCAGCGGCGTTATCTGCTCAGGTAGAGCATGAAATCGTCAATCTTGGAAAAGACCAGGTTCAGAATTTCTTTTATACTTATATTATGATTTTTGCATTGTATATGGTTATTCTGCTATATGGCCAGATGATCGCGACAAACGTGGCGATGGAAAAAAGTTCCCGGGCGATGGAGCTTTTAATTACAAGCGCAAAACCTGTCAGCATGATGTTTGGCAAAGTCATAGCGTCTTGCCTGGCCGGATTCGTACAGCTGATTGCCGTCTTTGGCTCGGGACTTCTTTTTTTCCGTATAAATCAGGAATATTGGAACGATAATCAGCTGATTTCATCGATCTTTGATATGCCGGTCTGGCTGCTTGTATATATGCTCATATTCTTTGTGCTTGGATTTTTAATTTACGCATTTTTATACGGCGCCATCGGTTCCACAGTATCGAAGCTGGAAGATATTAACAGCGCAGTTATGCCAATTACCATGCTGTTTATCGCTGCATTTTTTATTACTATGATGGCGCTTGCAAATGGCACGGTAGACAGTGTTCTAATGAAAATATGCTCTTATGTGCCGTTTACATCTCCGATGGCGATGTTTACACGTCTGGCAATGAGCACAGTATCGTTTTACGAAATAGCAGCTTCCATCGTGATTTTAATTGTCTCAGTCGTTGGTATTGGTGTGATTTCCGCAAAAATCTACAGGGTCGGCGTGCTGTTATATGGAACGAAGTTTAAAATTCGTACGCTTCTGGATGCTGCTAAGAAAGCATAAAAGCATTCGTTGGCTATGTGGATGCCGGATGAGGGGGAAATGGCCTAAAGGGCGCACAGAATAGCCCGGAATTGAAAGAAAGACACGCAGGCATTATTATAGAATCATAATATGTGGCGGGCATACATCCAATCGGCAATGTTTACAAATATAGCGGACATATAATATAATGATATTATCAGATGAGGCAAGTAAATCTGGTAAAGAACGGAGGAAAGGATATGGTAGAGGTTATGACAGACAAACAAATGCAATTCATAGCATGGCTGATTACAACAGCAACGGACAAGTGCCAGACAATGGATGAAGTAAGAGAAATGAATAAAGAAATCCGCAAGCATTCGACAGGATTCAAAGAAGAAACGGAAGAACAGAAAAAAGACGAATAACAGAGACAGAGCGGGACTTGCTGCCGCTCTTTTCTTTATAAAAATTCACGTAACAATGGGCGGAAATAAGTTTCAATCGTCGGTGCGGAAAAAGTTTGATTTCATATTTCCATAGCCAAAACAATTGGAACCACAGCAGCACTTGACGGAATCAATAAATATTTTGGAATTGCACAGATGCCAGTCGTCGGTTCTACATACCTGCTCATAGATATCAATAGCCGCAACCCGGATTTCCTGCTGATAACATTGACGGTAGTCTTCGATCAGGCGAAAATGTGCAGCAAGTCCGCCAAGCAGCGGGTAGTGATCGATAAACCAACGCGCTGCTTTGGCAGCAGGAGTGTTTGCGAAGCTTCGCTTTGTATGTCCGCCGGATTGTGTCACGGCATCGGATACGCATTCTGCCATGTGATGGGCAAAACAAGCGGCAAAGTGGTTGTGTTCTCCGTTTGCAGTGTCGTAGGTCAGCGGTACCGGAAATGTAGCAGTTCTATGGGTTATTTGAACTTGTTACCCGGAAATATTGTTTGTGTCATGACAGACAAAAAGAATAAGGGATTCACATCTTGATTTTTTGCCGGATGTTATTTATACTTATGGAAAATTAGTAAGGAAAAAAGACGATGCAAAAAAAAGAACATAAAATATCCCGCATTCTTGCGGGCAGTATTGCGCAAGAGCTGGAAATAGAGCCAGGCGATGTGCTGCTGTCAGTGAATGATACGGAAATAAAAGATGTATTTGATTATCATTACCAGTTAAATGAAGAATATGTGACGGTAGCCATTCGTAAATCGGACGGTGAAGAGTGGGAATATGAGATTGAAAAAGAATATGAAGAGGACCTTGGCATCGAATTTGAAAATGGCCTGATGGATGAGTACCGTTCCTGCTCTAATCATTGTATTTTTTGCTTTATCGATCAGATGCCTCCGGGTATGCGTGAAACGCTGTATTTTAAAGATGATGATTCCAGGCTTTCGTTTTTACAGGGCAATTATGTTACGCTTACGAATATGCGGGATACGGATATTGAGCGCATTATTACTTATAAATTAGCGCCGATTAATATTTCTGTGCAGGCGATGAATCCGCAGCTGCGATGTAAGATGCTTGGCAACCGGTTTGCAGGAGAAGCTTTAAAAAAAATGCGGCGATTATATGAAGCAGGCATTGAAATGAATGGGCAGATTGTGCTCTGCAAAGGAGTCAATGACAAGGAGGAACTGGAACGCAGTATTCGCGGGCTGATAGAATATATTCCTCATATGCGCAGCGTGTCGGTTGTACCGGCAGGATTGACCAAATACAGGGAAGGGCTCTATCCGCTGGAACTGTTTACGAAGCAGGAGGCTATCGAAGTATTGGAGATGATACACAGATGGCAGAGGTGGTGTATGGAGCGCTTCGGCATGCATTTTGTACATGCTTCGGATGAATGGTATCTGCTGGCGGATATGGAGCTACCACGGGAAGAGACGTATGACGGATATCTTCAATTGGAAAACGGAGTTGGGATGCTGCGGCTGCTGTTGGAGGAATTTCAGGAAGCGTTACGTATGGAAGAACAAAAAGGGTGTCTGCAGCATGTTGCCTGCAAAGCAGAAAAAATATCGATTGCAACTGGAAAGCTGGCTGCGCCGTTTATAGAACAGCTGTCGCAGCAGTTTATGCAGCGTTATCCGCAAAAGGGTATTCGTGTATTTGCAATCCGCAATGATTTTTTTGGCGAGCAGATTACAGTATCAGGACTTTTAACGGGGCAGGATCTTTTCAAACAGCTGCAGAATGAGGATTTGGGAGATCGCTTGCTGCTTCCGTGCAGCCTTTTGCGCAGTGGCGAGGAAATTTTTTTGGATGATATGACGCTTGAGGAGCTGAAAAAGGCTTTACAAGTTAAAATAGTTATTGTAAACTCTAACGGACAGGATTTATATGATGCGTTATTAGAATAGGAGATAAAAATGAGCAAACCAATTGTAGCTATCGTAGGACGTCCAAATGTTGGGAAGTCTACCTTGTTTAATGCGCTGGCCGGTTCCCGGATTTCGATCGTAAAAGATACGCCGGGGGTTACCAGAGATCGTATTTATGCAGATATATCGTGGACGGATCATGATTTTACAATGATTGATACCGGAGGGATTGAGCCGGACAGCAAAGATATTATTTTGTCACAGATGCGGGAGCAGGCGCAGATTGCAATCGATACCGCAGATGTAATCATTATGATTACGGATGTACGCCAGGGGCTTGTGGACGCAGACGCAAAAGTGGCCGATATGCTGCGCCGTTCTCATAAACCGGTAATTTTAGCGGTTAATAAAGTTGATAATTTTGACAAATTTATGATGGACGTGTATGAGTTTTATAATTTGGGGCTTGGGGAACCGGTGCCGATTTCAGCGGCTTCAAGACTTGGATTAGGAGAACTGCTGGATGAAACGGTTCAGTATTTTTCTGCAAACGGACAGGAAGAAAAGGAAGATGAACGTCCAAAGATTGCCATTGTAGGAAAGCCAAATACAGGGAAGTCCTCGCTGGTAAATAAGCTGTGCGGCAAAGATCGTGTTATTGTATCTGATATTGCGGGAACGACACGGGATGCGATCGATACGGAGGTAACATATCATGGGCAGGAATATGTATTTATCGATACGGCAGGCATCCGGCGCAAGAGTAAAATTAAAGAAGAGATTGAACGCTACAGCATTATTCGTGCGGTTACGGCTGTGGAACGTGCAGACGTGGTAATTCTTATGATCGACGGTGTGGAAGGTGTGACGGAGCAGGATGCGAAAATTGCAGGAATTGCACATGAGAGAGGAAAAGGCATCATTATTGCAGTGAATAAGTGGGATATTGTGGAAAAGGATGATAAAACGATTTATCGTCAGACAGAAAGAATCCGCCAGGTGCTCAGCTTTATGGCATATGCGGAGATTATGTTTATTTCTGCGAAAACTGGGCAGCGTTTGCACAAATTGTTTTCCATGATCGACCTTGTCATACAAAATAACAGTATGCGCGTAGCGACGGGTGTGTTGAATGAGATTATGACGGAAGCAGTTGCGCTCCAGCAGCCGCCGTATGATAAAGGAAAGCGCTTAAAGCTGTATTATATTACGCAAGTATCGGTAAAACCGCCGACATTTGTGATATTTGTAAACGATAAAGAGCTGATGCATTTTTCTTATACGAGATATTTGGAAAACCGGATTCGGGATGCATTTGGATTTCGCGGAACGGCGCTTAAGTTTTTGATCCGTGAGCGGAAGGAGGGCGGAAAATGATGATAGCACGTATCCTTTCGATTTTTATTGGTTATCTGTTCGGATTGTTTACCACTGGTTATTTTTATGCAAAGCATATGCACGTAGATATCCGCAGCATGGGCAGCGGTAATATCGGGACGACCAATACGTTTCGTACGCTTGGGAAAAAAGCGGGTGTGATAGTGTTTTTAGGCGATGGTTTCAAAGGGGTGTTTGCAGTACTGCTTGTGTGGCTGCTCTTTCATAACCAATATGTCGGCGGAATTAAAATACTGGAAGCTTATGCGGGGCTTGGAGCGGTTCTTGGCCATAATTTTCCCATTCATTTAAAGCTAAAAGGCGGCAAAGGAATTGCAACGACTGCCGGTATGATGCTGGCGTTTTGTCCGTGGGCGGTTCCGGTATGCCTGGTGTTGTTTACACTCAGCATTTTTGTGAAAAAGTATGTTTCGGTAGGTTCTCTGCTAGTATGCTTGGGATTTTTTGTACAGACAGTTTTGTTTGGGAACAGCGGGGTATTGGGTGCGCCGCAATGGGCTTTGACAGAAATATATATTGTTGTCGGACTGGTATGTCTGCTTGGGGTAATCCGCCATCAGTCCAATATTAAGCGGCTGTTAAGCGGTACGGAAAATAAAGTTTTCGTACAGGAAGAGCAAAGAAAATCATAAACATCTGCCGCAGAAGACTAAAAATGAGAAGGAAATCAAATCAGAAGGAAATCATCATTTGAATCAAATCGAAAATAAAAGGAACGATTCAGAAAGAAGGAAATTAATGGCGAAATTAGGAATTATAGGTGCAGGAAGCTGGGGAACGGCGCTGGCTGTTGTATTGGAAAAGAATGGACATGACGTTGTGATCTGGTCTGCAATAGAAGCGGAGATTCAGATGTTTCAAGAGCATCATGAGCATAAAGAAAAGCTGCCTGGTATTAAGCTGGCAGATAACATCCGCTATACCGTACAGCTGCAGGAGGCAGTAGTTGGCATGGATGCGCTTGTACTGGCTGTTCCGTCTATGTATGCGAGACAGACAGCTGGACGTATGGCACAGTATGTATCAGACGGTCAGCTGATTGTAAGTGTGGCGAAGGGAATCGAGGAAGATACACTGATGACGCTGTCGCAGATTATAAAACAGGAAATTCCACAGTCAGTTCCTGCTGTTTTATGCGGGCCGTCCCATGCGGAGGAAGTCGGGCGTGGAATGCCGTCTGCGCTTGTAGCCGGTGCGAAGAGAAGAGATACAGCGGAACGTGTACAGCATTATTTTATGAATGAGGCGTTTCGTGTCTATACGAGTCCGGATGTGCTGGGCATGGAAATCGGAGCTTCCTTAAAAAATGTAATTGCGCTGGCGGCAGGAATGGCAGATGGCCTTGGATATGGAGATAATACGAAAGCTGCGCTTATCACAAGAGGAATCAATGAGATTGGGCGCCTGGGACTTGCAATGGGCGCGAAATACGAAACGTTAAGCGGGCTGACCGGTATTGGAGATTTGATTGTAACATGTGCGAGTATGCATAGCCGCAACCGAAGGGCCGGAATACTGATGGGTAAAGGATACAGTATGCAGCAGGCGATGGATGAAGTAAAGATGGTCGTAGAGGGCGTTTATTCTGCAAAGGCAGCTATGGGCCTGGCACAAAAATATGGTGTGGATCTGCCGATTATCGGACAGGTCAATGCGGCATTGTTTGAAAATAAGCCGGTAAAGGATGCAGTATACGAATTGATGACCAGGGATAAAAAAGTGGAACATGACGAACTTGCCTGGGAGGAGTAAGCATATGGATGACAGGCAGGCAAGAGCATTTTTAAAAGAGATCAGCGCATATGGGAGCGTATACGGCCTTGAGAGTATCCGCAGCCTGATGGCACGTTTAGGAAATGTGCAGGAACAGCTGACGGTCATTCATGTCGCGGGAACGAATGGCAAAGGGTCGATATGTGCGATGCTTGCAAGCATCCTGCAGGCAGCCGGATACCGGACGGGTGTGTATGCGTCTCCTGCAGTATTTGAACCGGAAGAAATCATGAGAGTTAACGGGAAATATATCTCAAAGGAAGTATTTACAGAGCTTGTACAGAAGGTGCAGGCAGCATGTGTGGATATGCAGAAAGAGGGGTTGCCGCATCCAACAGTTTTTGAGGTGGAGACAGCAATCGCTTTTTGCTTTTTTAAAAAGGAGGATTGCGATCTGGTGCTTCTGGAAACCGGGCTTGGAGGCGCTATGGATGCGACAAATCTGATTTCGCATCCGTTGTGCAGTGTGTTATCTTCGATTAGCATGGATCATATGGCGCTTCTTGGACAGACATTAGAAGAAATCGCAGCCGCAAAGGCGGGAATTATGAAACCGGGATGTCCCTGTGTATCATCGGAACAGCCGCCGGAAGTGACAGCCGTATTAAAAAAAGCAGCGGCGGAAATTGGAAGTGAGCTTCGTATCGCAGACAATTCGTGTATCCGCAGTTTTTCCTTTGATGGTGAAAAAAGCAGATTTGAAGCAGATACCGGTTGGATTGACAGCTGTCTTTGCGGAACGCTTGCCCTGTCTGGCGCATGTCAGAAAGAAAATCTGTCTTGTGTGTTGGAAGTGATCCGCCTTTTGAAAGAGCAGAACATGCGGATTACCCGGGAAGCTGTGCTGGAAGGGCTTTTGCATGTGCGTCTGCCAGGACGTTTTGAAAAGATTTCAGATAAGCCGGATTTTTACATCGATGGTGCACATAATGAAGGCGCTGCACGCAGTTTGCAGGAAACGGTCATCCGATGTTTTGCAGGCCGCAGAGTCGTTTATATGATCGGTGTGTTTGCAGATAAAGAATACGAAAAGCTGCTGCAGATCATGCTTCCGTATGCGGCCCAGGTATTTACGGTAACGCCGCGCCATGAAAGGGCATTAGACGGAAAAAAGCTTGCGCAGACGGCAAAAAAAATGCATTCTTCTGTTACTTTTGTGCCGGATATCATGCAGGCGGCAGAGTTGGCGGCGAAAGCAGCCGGCAGGACAGGAGTCGTGCTGGCATTTGGATCGTTTTCTTATTTGGGCGAGTTAAAAGCAGGATGGAAAAAGACTAAGAAAGCAGGCAGAAATGATGGATGAAGATAAAATTATACAAGGAGTTCGGTTGCTGCTGGAGGGAATCGGGGAAGACCCTGCAAGGGAAGGGCTGATAGAGACGCCTCAGCGGATTGCAAGGATGTATCAGGAGATTTTTGCAGGAATGACGCAAAACGCCGGTGAGCCGCTGGCTAAAACATTTCATACGCAGCATACAGATATGGTGCTTGAGAAGGATATTATGTTTTATTCTACGTGTGAGCATCATCTGCTGCCGTTTTATGGAAAAGCGCATGTGGCATATATTCCAAATGGCAAAGTTGCAGGTCTTAGCAAACTGGCCCGTACGGTGGAAATATTTGCCCGCAGGCTTCAGCTGCAGGAGCGTATGACGGCGCAGATTGCGGATGCGGTGATGCAGCATTTAGCGCCGTTGGGTGTGATGGTGATGGTGGAAGCGGAACATATGTGCATGACGATGCGGGGGATCAAAAAACCGGGCAGTAAGACAGTGACCTATGCGGCAAGAGGGGTATTTCAACAAGATGATTCTTTACAGAATCGTTTTTTTCAGATGATGAACAGGATGAATATATGAAAATAGGAACAAAAGAATTTCATTTGGAACACAAAACATACATTATGGGAATTTTAAACGTTACGCCGGATTCTTTTTCGGACGGCGGCAAATGGAACAGACAGGATGCAGCGTTAAAGCACACGGAGCAGATGATTCAGGAAGGGGCCGATATCATTGATATAGGCGGAGAATCTACAAGGCCGGGCTATGAGCCGGTCTTAGCCGAAGAAGAAATCGAGCGTGTGATACCTGTCATTGAAAAAATCAGGCAGCATTTTGATATCCCGATTTCCATTGACACGTATAAAAGTACGGTTGCAAAAGCGGCAATTGCAGCGGGGGCTGACCTGGTCAATGATATCTGGGGATTAAAATACGATGCCAGTCTTGCGGGAGTGATTGCAGATGCCGGTGTGGCCTGCTGTCTGATGCATAACCGCAGTCAGATACAGGAGCATCCTTACGAGAATTTTATGGAAGATCTGCTGATGGATTTGCGGGAAACGGTACAGACTGCAAAAAATGCAGGAATCAAAGAAGATAAAATCATATTGGACCCAGGCGTAGGATTTGCGAAAAGTTATGAAAATAATCTGGAAGCGATTCGATGTCTGGATCAGTGCAGACAGCTTGGTTTTCCAATTCTTTTAGGAGCTTCGCGCAAATCTGTCATCGGACTGACTTTGGATTTGCCGGTTACGAGCCGTTTGGAAGGAACGCTTGTTACGACTGTATTTGCAGTGATAAAGCAATGTTCGTTTGTGCGGGTGCATGATGTGAAAGAAAATGTGCGTGCGGTGCGCATGGCTGAGGCAATTTTGTATTAGTTTATCGTTTGACTTTAGGAACAGTTCCTTAGGAAAAGGTTGGAAGAAATTTTAGAAATACGAGGGAGAGAGACTTATGGATCAGATTATTATTCAGGATTTAAGCATCTACGCAAAACATGGTGTTTACATGGAAGAAAACATTTTAGGACAGCAGTTTTTAGTATCTGTCTATATAGATTTGGACTTGTCCAGGGCCGGACAGACGGATGATCTGCAGCATACGATTGATTATGGAAAGATCTGTCATTTTGTCACGAATTATATGCAGTCTCATACATTTAAACTGATTGAAGCAGCGGCAGAGCATTTGGCAGAAGAGCTTTTGCTAAAATACGAACAGATGAAAAAGGTTCGGATCAAAGTGAAAAAACCGTGGGCGCCGATTGGACTTCCGATTAAAAATGTCTGTGTATCCGTAGACCGGACGCGCCATAATGTTTATCTTTCGCTCGGTTCCAATCTTGGTGACAGGCAGGCATATCTGCAGCAGGCAATCAAGGAGCTGGATGCATTGGATTCCTGTAAAGTATGTGAGCAGTCGAAAGTGATAGAGACAGAGCCTTACGGAGATGTGCCGCAGGATAAATTTTTAAACTGCGTCGTTCGCATCGAGACGGTTTTAAACCCGCAGCAGCTTTTAGAAGCGCTGCATGCAATAGAAGCGAATGCAAACAGAACAAGAGATATTCATTGGGGTCCGCGCACTTTGGATTTGGACATTTTATTTTACGATCACATTACGGTGAATACGCCCCAGCTTACGATTCCTCATGCCGATATGCATAACCGCAGCTTTGTGTTAGAACCGCTTTGTGAAATTGCGCCCTGGTATCAGCATCCGGTATTGCATAAAACGGTACAGCAGCTTTTCGACCAGCTGGTGAAAGACGATGACTGGTTATAACAACAGGGCAGGCAATGCGGCAAAAAAGCTTACGTGGAAGGAACTGTTATATGCTGCGGCGCCTGCGCTGTTTTATATGGTGATTCTAAATGCGGCGCACGTGTTTTTTGTCTTTCTTGGTTTTTCAGATTCAAGGATTTTGTTGCAGGCAATGTCAGTGTTTGTCAGCCTGTTGTTTTTTTGCTGGTATGCGGTTCGGACTCATCTTAAGATCAGAAGCCGGAAAAAGGGAATTTATCGCTATCCGGCTTCGTTTTGTTATGTGGTCGCTGTCGTAATGTGCGGGGTTGTGAACAATTATCTGTTTTCCATTTTGATGTCTGTTGTCAGGAAGTTTTCTTCGGATTATTGGAGAGTGGCTCAGAATTTTTATAAACAGAATTTGTTGTTGGAAATCGTAGCTTTGTGTATCCTTGGGCCGTTTGTGGAGGAGCTTGTATACCGGGGGTTTGTTTATCAAAGACTGCGGGAAAGCGCCAGTGAGACAAAAGCGGCCGTATGGTCTGCGTTGCTGTTTGGGGCGATGCATTTTAATCTGGTGCAGTTTGTGTATGCGTTTGTTCTGGGACTTTTGCTGGCGCATATTGTATCTAAGACAGGAAGCTTATTTACGGCCATTGCTGCGCATATGGCGGCAAATCTTGTATCTGTGCTCTGGGAAGAGACGGACTGGTTGGATTTTTTGAATCAGACCGGCATCCGGCAGCATGGTGCAGCGGCAATTAGTTTAGTTTTGATGTGGATCTTTTTGTCTTATGGGAATCAGTTGCAAAAGAAAATTCGATAGAGAAATCCTCTTGCATGAAACGAAGGTTTGTGTAAGAGGATTTTTTTGATATAAATGATCTCTGACGTAGAAATTGTTTTAAAAAATATAGTTTGACTACAAAACAATATTATGATACAATTAACTATGAAAATAGGGTTTTTGGTGACAATCGTGTTTAAGAGGAATTGTTAAAAGCGATGAGAAGGGAGAGGAGTGGTAATAGTTTAAAACACAGGTTTAAAGACCATAAAGCAGAGATTATTCGGTGTATAGGGTTGAATAAGTCTTATAGATAGTAAATGAACGATAAAAGAGACAAGTTTTTTCAGATTTGGCAACTGCCTGAATTAATCATTAGAAAAAAGGGAGAAGAAAAATTATACTTGTAAGAATTTAGGCGGATTATTAAAAATAGATTCCGGACAGCTCATATGTGTATTTTAAAGGGGTGTAACCGAACGGGACAAGAATGACTGTGCGGAAAGCATTTTGCGGATGATTATAGTTGAAATGGCGCGCATGTTTCTATAAATAATTGTAATTAAGCCTGCTCTTGATACATGTGAAATGCTTTCTGTAGAGGGCATTGAGTAATTATTGTTTGGCCACATTCTCAATAATTTTATTAATTGGTGTTCGGAGAAGAGATTGAACTGGCTGTTTTTTGAACCAGACTGGTATTGGACAGAATGATACAATTGTAATTATATTGGCTTTGATAGGAATTTTGGTTTTATGGGAGAACCTGCAAAAGAAAATTGGATGGACGAAGGCAAATTTCTTTTGGAAGAAGCAAAAAAGTCGTAGTTTTGTGTAACTTGAGAAAAATCGCATTTCGTGCAAATTTGATGTGTTTTGTTGGGAAAGGTATTAGATAGTATGAGAATAAAAGAGTCAAATAAAGTGATTTTGAATATGAATGAGCCAGACATTAAATCCTATCCATATTTTGCAAATCTGCTTTCAGTAATTTCAAAAGAAGATGGATATGAATGCTGGTTATATAATAATTTTATACAATTAAATTATCCAATTTATGCAGAGAAGGATGGCGCCAGATTAGATTTCTATACTTCTTTATTATGGGAAACGTGTCCGTTTGTGAGCTATCAGAAGCTGATCAGATTATTTGTAGATAAAAACTGGCAGGATATCGTACAATTTCTTGTAATGAGTATAGATTCTGGTTTTTATTGCCGTTTTGTGATTGATACATACTATGTGGAGGCATATGACACGTATTTAAATAATCATATAGTTCATGATATATTTGTGTATGGCTTTGACATAGAAAATAAAGTTTTTTATGTTGCTGATAATTTTAAATTTGGAAAATATTGCCATGAAATAGTTTCAATAGATCAAATTAAAAACGGATATGAATCAATCGAAAAAAGAAATCTTTATGATTGGCTTAATGGAGTAGAGATGATTCGCTTGCAGTATAAAAATAAGTACTATGGGTTTGAACACACATATAAAATTGATTTACATCTTATAAAAGATCAAATAAATGATTATCTTAAGGCAGAGGTTACAGTGCTTCAATGGTTCAGGATACCATCAGAACAATGGAAAGAAGGTAAGGATATTTATGGTATAAATATTTATGGTTGCCTAAAAAAATTTCTTGAAGATATCAAATATGGACGGATGAAAAAAGATATGCGCCCTTTTTGCGTTTTAATGGAACATAAAAAGATTATGGTAGAAAGAATAAAATACCTAAGGCAAGAAAAACATCTTTTACAGATAGAATGTTTAGAAGAGGATTTTATAGAAATTTATAAAGATGCACAAATATTAAATAGTTTATGGATTAAGTTTTGCATTACGTCTGATAATAAATTATTGGATAGTATGATGAAAAGAATAGATAGTATAAATTTAATGGAAGAGTATGTAATGGAATTATTGATTGAAGAATTATCGAAGATATGTAATCAAAAATTTTTGGAATAAAAGAAAATCAAAAATGTGTTTGGATTATGAGTGTCTATTAACTTACATAAATAATAAGATTGTACGAAAGAGAGCAAATTATGCTTGGATGCTCATTTTAAAAGAGAAGAAACATGTTTCAAATCAAAAAATGTGTTTTGGGGTCAAGGGCGTGATGGATTGCAATCATAGAAAGTGTGGGGAATATTAGTATCTGATTTTAAAATCTGGTGTTGACCTTGTAGAGAACAATATATTGAACTTATTTAAAAGTTATTGGAGAGCTATTATGGGATGGTTAGAGTATGAAATTAGAAATAGTAGAACTACGAAACAGATATTATAAGAACTATAAAAAAAGTTCTGAATATCAGAAAGGCTTCATCAAGAACATTGAATTGCAAAATGTATGGGAAGAAGACGACAATTATAAAATAAACGAAGGCTTGGAGTTGGGAAGATTTACAAGTTATTATCAGCCTTCTTACTATAAATTATATTTCAATAAGTTTTTTAAAGAGGATACTTATAATAAATATTGGAGAGAAGATAATATTTTGCTGAGTACTGGGGCATTAGATGAAAATCAGTTTCCTTTATTTGATTCATTAAAGTATACGATAGAGTATGCTATGGCAAAAAATTGGTATGGGTATTCATCATGTACAGGGCGTGATTCTGCAAAAAGAAGTATAGCTTTATTAGAAAATACTGTTTTACAAAAACAAAAATTTTATACAAAGGATAATGTTTGCGTTATACTTGGTGTTACGTCAGGTCTGGCAGATGTAATGCATTTTATTAAAAAGAAAAAAAATAAAGGTAAATTGGTTACATTGACCCATATTCCAAGCTATGCTCCGTTTATTGCAACTTGTGAAGAGTGTGGCGATGTTAAGTACTTTTCGATGGACGAAGATGGAATAGATGTTGATCGGATAATAAGTGCAATAAATAGTAATATTGACGTATTGCTGCTGACAGGTGATTTAAATCCAATAGGAAAAACAATCAGTGGAGAGGATTTGGAAAAAATAAGTAAAGTGTGTTTGGAACAATCTGTTTATTTTATTTATGATCGTGCAGGTCGCAAAAATGGATTAAATGATTATGAAGCTTTCCAGATACATGAGAAAGCAATTATCATGGAGAGTATGTCAAAAAAAATATCTGTTCCTGGAATGAAGATAGGTTATTTTCTTGCAGAAAAAGAATTTATAGATGATTTTTATGAATATGCATCAACTTATTATGGAGGTCCAATATCATTTTTTTATTTGTTGCTGGAATTTGATTCGATGTTTACAGCCTATTATCTTGAAGGAAAAGAAAAAATTACAGAGGAAGACATTTTATATTATGAGGATACATATGACTTAAACGTAGAATGGTTGCAAGCATCATATGAGAATTATGTAAACAGTCTTGAATTTAACCATCGTATTATAGAAATGCAAAGAGAAATTTGTTGTATTATATTAGCAAAAACACCACGAGTAAAAAAAATAATAAAGCCTAAAACAGGTGTTAATGTGTTTGTCTTGATAGATTATGATAAGACAAGTTATCAGTTTTATGAGGAGTTAATTCAAAGTAAAGGTGTTGCAATATTTCCTGGGATATGTTCTGGACTAGATAAGGGGTGTTGGATTAGAATAACAATTTCTGGTGAATATTCAAAACTAGTTAAGGGAGTGCGTCTTATTAGTGATTTCTTGTCAGAAAAGGATAAGTAATTAAAAGTTATGGAAATATTATGTTCAACAGGAAATTTTATTGGATATCGAAATGGATATGATTTTCATTTGTTGGAAAAAGCTGAAAAAGTATTGAGTTGCAAAGGGTTTGAAGTGTTACTTCCATTTGAGGGGTATGATTGTTTTGAAGTGGCAGAGTTTATAATTAAAAAGAATATTTTTTGTCCAGTTATACATGCAGACAAAAGAATAGGTGAATTCTTAAGTACGAGGACGCCAAAAACGAGTCATAAAGCGTTATCAATATTTGATAAGAACTGTCGATTTGCCAATTGTGTACGAGCGAATGCAGTAGTTTTACACCTTTGGGGAGGAAGCTATTCAGATAAAAGTATAAAGTATAATTTGAACATGTATGCTGAATTGGAACAAATTTCAAAGCGGAACAATATAAAATTAATGATTGAAAATGTTCCGTGTATTATATCTGATCCACTAATATATTTTGAAATGTTATATGAAAGATATAAAGATGTTTTATTTACTTATGATACCAGATTTGCAGCGTTTCATTCTATGCAGTTTGATTATTTCTATAATAAATCAATTTTAGATCGTATTCATCATATACATGTGAGTGATTATTGCGGTGGAAAAAAGGAGTGGAGCAAACTAAACCAGATTAAAAATATTGGGAAAGGAATAGTTGATTTTAAGCGATTGTTTGATGTAATTAATGCTAAAGTGATTTGCGATTATATTACTGTAGAAGTTCCTAGCTATAGGGATTATCAGTGTGATTTTACAGAAATTGAGAGTAATATTCAAAAAATAAAGAAGTATGTTAAGGGAGATATGGATGCGTGATATTAGATTGTGCATGAGAGATGATGCTTTAAGAGTCTTAAAGTTAAGCAGAAAATATGAGTTAGGAGTTGAAATACAGTACTTTAAAGATCCGAAATTTAATTATGAAGAATTTAAGTATAAGAAATTATGTGAAAATGTTCGAAATCGTTCATTACATGCTCCCTTTGGTGATTTGTCATTTGGAAGTGTTGATCCATTATTGAGAGAGGTATTTTTAAAACGTGTTACTAATGCATATCGGCAAGCAGAAAAATATGGATTTACAGATGTGATTATTCATCATGGATATGTACCCAATACTAGTCCTCCAAATAAATGGTTAAAAAGAAGCATAAAATTTTGGAATCAAAATATAGGAAGATTTCAAAAAGCTCCCAGAATTTGCATTGAGAATATGTTGGATAGAGACTACGGAATTCTCAGGGAACTGATTGATTCAATAGATAATAAAAAAATGAGAATATGTTTGGATATAGGACATGCTCATTGTTTTTCAGAGAAAAATGTTCTGGAATGGATAAAAGGGCTGAATCAAAGAATAGGTTATGTTCATATGCATAATAACTATGGGATTTATGATGAACATAATGCAATTTCGAACGGAAATATACAGTATGTTAAGGTATTGGAGTATTTAAATATGTATGCTCCAAATTCGATTTTAGCAATTGAAACAAGGGGTGTTGAGTTAGAAGCTTCCATTATTTTTTTGCGTGAATGGGGGATGCTATAGTAAAAGGAGTGATTAATTTTGGTGGTATTGATTAGCGGAGGTTCTCGAGGAATTGGAAAAGCGATAGCGAAAGCATTTGCCAAAGAAAGGAAAGATATAGTAATTTGTTATAGAGATAACCGTGAGCTTGCTGAAAAAGTGGTGTACGAGTTGCGTTCATTCGGCGTGAAAGTTAGAGCATATTGTTGTGATGTAAGTGATATAGAACAATGTAAAAATTTTATCTGCAATGTAAAAAAAGACTTTGGTCAAGTGGACATTTTGGTAAATAATGCAGGAATTGTGGAAGATGCTCCACTAGTGTTAATGACTGAGAATCAGTTCAAACAAGTTATAGATGTAAATATAAAAGGGGTATTTCATTTGACAAAGCTATGTATGCCTTTTATAAAAGAATCAAAGGCAGGAAGATTAATTAACATATCGTCTATTTCTGGAATTGTAGGAATAGAAGGGCAGTCAAATTATGCAGCATCCAAAGCAGCAGTCATAGGATTTACAAAGACAATTGCAAAAGAATATGGAAAATATGGTGTAACGTGTAATGCTATTGCGCCTGGGTATATTGATACAGATATGCCAAAGGAATTGAGTGCGGAAAGAAAAAAAGAGATTATTGATTGTACGTTACTAAAACGCATTGGAAGACCTAATGATATCGCAGAATTAGTGGTGTTTTTGGCTTCTGATAAAGCGTCATTTATTACAGGTGAAGTTATCAAAATTGATGGTGGATTGTCACTGAACTAAATATAACTGTTAGGTGTGTGTTATTTTAACAATAGAGTTATTCATATTATGATAAGAAATCGGTCTTTTCAATTTTATTATAGGTGGAATTTATGGTAATGATTAAGGTTAAGGGAATATGTAAAGAGTTTAAGGTGATAGAAAAAAGAAAAGGTTCCATAGGGCATATAAAAGATATATTCAGTCCACATTATAATAGTGTGCGTGCGTTGAAGAATATTAGTTTTAACATAAAACAGGGAGAAATGGTTGGATTGATTGGACCAAATGGAGCGGGAAAATCTACACTAATTAAAATTTTGACAGGTATACTTTATCCGAATGTTGGTGAAATCGAGGTTGTTGGAAAAATACCTTGGGAAAATCGAAAGAAAATAGCAAAAGATATTGGAACAGTTTTTGGACAGAAATCACAGCTGTGGTTTCATTTGGATTTAATTGATTCTTTAAATGTACTTGAGGCCATTTATGAAATTCCACATGTTAATTTTAAAAAAAATAGAGAATTTTTAATAGACACATTTAATATTAGTGAATTATCAACAAAACCGATAAGAAAATTGAGTTTGGGTGAAAGAATGAAATGTGAAATTGTAGCTGCTCTAATACATAATCCTAAATTGCTTTTTTTGGATGAACCAACTATTGGTTTAGACTTGATATCAAAACAGATAGTTAGAGATGTGCTGATTCAAATTAATAAAATTTGGGGAACAACTGTAGTATTAACTAGCCACGATACAGGAGACATTGACAATATATGTAAGAGAGCAATAATAATTAATAATGGCGTTAAAATAATAGATGATAATTTGGAACACATAAAAAGTCAATATATAAAGGAAAAAAATATTCGGGTGCGTTTTAAAGAGACAATTTGCGATGAATTGATAGTTAATGGAACAAACGGATTGGAACTAATTGATGATAACACAATAATGATAAAAATGGATACACGAACATACGAAGAGAATTTGTCCAATGTGCTATACAACGTTGCTAAGATGGGAAAAATAGTAGATATATTTTTGGATGAGATGCCTTTGGAAGAAATTATTAAAAATATCTATCTTAAAAGTATGTAATTAAACATGCGGGGGATTTTGTTGTGAGGAAATATTTTATAGTAATGAAAGCAAGTTTAAAAAGTAACTTAAAATATCGTCAAGAGGTTGTTGGAAGAAGTTTTTTTATGTTGATGATAATGTACATATTCATTTGTTTATGGAGAGCCGGCTATGGTGAAAAAGATAAAATATGTGATTATTCATATAGTCAAATAGTGCTTTATTTATTAATAACTGAAACTGTTGCATTGAGCAAAATGAACGAAATTTCAAAAAAAGTTTCTGATGAAGTTAAGGGAGGATTAGTGGTATATCTGCTTAATAAACCATATAACTATATCATGTATCAATTTTTCAATGAAATGGGAATATGTTTGCCTAAGTTGGTAATTAATTTTTGTGCTGGGTACTTAATGATTATACTGACAGTGGGAACGGTTGCTACATCAATTCTGAATTTGTTTTTTGTTTTTTTTTCTATAATATTATCAATATTTGTTGATTTTTGTTTTTCTGTACTTATAGGGATATTATCCTTTCGATTTGAGGATGTTTCTGGAATTAATATGATATATCAAAAAATAAATCAAATTTTTGGTGGTTTATTTATTCCGTTAAATTTCTTACCTAATTGGATGAGAACAATCGCACAGATACTACCTTTCTCATCAATTTATAGTCTTCCTGCAGAATTATATATTAATTTTAATTTGGATAATATAATAAATGTGTATAAGATACAACTTACTTGGTCGTTGATAATGTCAATAGTTTTAATTGTTTCCTATAAACATAATATCAAGTATCTTTCTGTAAATGGAGGTTAACATGAAATCAAATTTAAAATTCATATCTCTACTATGGAAATATAGTATGAAATCAGTGCTTGTTTACAGAGTTAATTTTATTATACAAGCTGGAGCGACAGTAGTAAATAATTCTATTTATTTTATTTTTTGGCTTGTTTTTTTTTCAAAGATTATATCTGTTGAGACATATTCATTGAATGACATGTTGATGCAGTTTTCTATTGTTACAGCAGCATTTGGAATCGCGTATGTTTTTTTTGGGAATAGTTCTGGAATTGCTGGTATTGTAATTAATGGGGAGTTGGATTATTACATGCTTTTTCCAAGGAATATCTTACTATATCTGGTTACAGCTAAGTTTTATTTATCTTCTATGGGTGATTTTATATTTGGTGTTTTGATTTTGTTTTATTTGCAACCGAATATCAGAACGCTGTTGCCATGGTTATTTTGTGTAATTACTGGAGCTATTATCATTGTAATGCTCAATGTGATTTTAGGAAGTCTGTCATTTTGGCTTGGTAATGTGGATCAGCTATCCAGAGTCATATCGGAAGCAATAGTAACTTTCTCGTTATATCCAAACAATATATATAAAGGTGTAATAAAAATAGTGTTATTGACAATAATTCCTTCAGGATATTTAGGGAATATTCCATTACATATAATACAAGATGGGAATTTAATATATTTTGTATTTTTAATAGCTTTTACTTTTATGATTAGCTTTATCGGTGTTAGCTTGTTTTATATTGGATTGAAAAGATATGAGAGTTCTAATTTGTTTAGCGTAAATATGTAGTAAACAAGTTAGAATGAAAAAGAAAAATAGGGTGTTTTTTGTATGTCTTCAATACCAAGATGACAACTAATGCCTAATATTATATTGTTTATGAGAAACGGAGCGTTTCATATTATTTTTATTAAGTGTATCTAAAGGAGTTTAAATAAATGACTATATTTGTTTGCACTTATGGGATAATGGGAAATATATAATAAACATACAGGTTAAAAATGCTTTGAGCGCAGAGGGGAGAATAGGAATATGGATAGAGTAGCAATTGTTGGAATGGCAGGTAAATTTCCACAAGCAGATTGTGTTGAAGAATTTTGGAGCAATATACAGTTGGGAAAGGATTGTATTACACGTAAAAATAGTAAAGAAGTATTATGTCGTAATACTATTAAAAGGGTCAATGCGCGAGGTTGTATAAGAAATGTATTTGATTATGATGCGGAATTTTTTAATATATCTGAAAAGGATGTGCGGTTATCAGATCCTCAAAATAGACAATTTCTTGAGTGTGTATGGAAAGCTTTTGAAAGTTCAGGATATGATTGGGATGAATTGCCAGAGAAGGTTTCGGTATATGCTTCGAGTGCTCCAAGTACATATCTTTATCAAGATGCTTTTAATACACCGGTTGAAAGAATGAATTGTTATCTTGAAAATAGTCAGGATTTTTTTGCATCTAAAATCTCATATAAATTGGATTTTAAAGGGGAAAGTTTAAATGTTCAGACAGCATGTTCATCATCTTTGACAGCTGTTTATCTTGCATGTCAAAGTCTCAATAATTATCAGTGTGATATGGCAATTGCAGGTGGTGCAAATATTTTGTTGCCTCAAGAGAAAGGATATTTATTCCAAAAGGGATTGATGTATGCGGAGGATGGTGTTTGCAGGCCATTTGATGAGAAAGCGTCAGGCATGGTTGAGAGTAATGCTGTTGGAGTTGTTTTGTTAAAGAGATTGAATGAGGCAGTTAAAGATGGAGATAATATTCTAGCTGTAATACGTGGTGGAGCCATGAATAATGACGGAAATGACAAATTGGGATATACAGCGCCAAGCATTACAGGGCAAAAAGATGTAATACAAAAGGCGATGGAGGACGCAAATGTAATGCCGACAGATATCGGTTATATAGAAACTCATGGTACAGGAACTATTTTAGGAGATTTAATTGAGATTGAAGCGTTGAAAGATAATTTTAAAGGGGTAAAAACAGATATTTATCTTGGATCAGTAAAAGGGAACATTGGTCATACAATCAGGGCATCAGGTATTTCAGGTCTGATAAAAACAGTATTAGTATTGAATAATCATGTTATACCGCCAATGGCAAATCATATAAAGGCAAATCCAGATTTAGAATTAGAGAAAAGTTGCTTTAAAATAAATACAAAGCCTGTTGTATGGAATAATAGAGGACATTCACGTATTGCGGGAATTAGTTCATTTGGATTTGGAGGAACTAATGTACATTTGATTGTAGAAGAATATTGTAATGCTCAAGAGAGACGCACAGAGAATGAACCGGAAATTCTGCTGATATCAGCAAGAGATGAAGCAGAAATGTTGGCAATTAGAAATAGTATTTTAATGGTATTGAAAAAGCAACCTGAGATAAATATTCATGATCTTGCATATACTATGAATATTGGAAGAAGACAATTTAAAACTCGTTGGGGATGTTTTTTCTATACATATCAAGAGGTATATGATGCATTGTCAGGTAGAGGGGCTATAATTATGGAAATTAAAAATAGATCTGATAGATTGTATATTGATATGTTGAACCTATGGCTGAATGGAGAAAGTATAGATCAAGTGCGCAAGTTTTATCTAAAAAAGGGTGGTAACAGAATTAATTTACCTACTTACCCTCTACGCTACTTAACGTATGTTCATTCAGCATATCAGGTTGAAAATACTGATAATAAAAAAAGTGTACCAAAAATAAACCAAGTAAATAATAAAAATATTAGTATTACGATAACAGAAAAAGAAATAGAAGAGGTTATAAGAAGAGAATTTGTAAAAGGGTCTTCTGAACGAGATTTTCAATGGGAAATTGATTTTTATGAAATGGGAATGGATTCTATGGACTATACTGAAATTATTCTTGAATGTGAAAGTATTTTTGAAATTCAGATTCCTTGGAAGGAAGCTTTTAATAATAATACTCCACGGGCACTGAAGGATCTTTGCATGAAATTAATAAGCGAAAAAAATAATCAGTAAAGGAAAAGTATATTTTATTTGTGGAAGAATGAATCACAAAGCATTGTGTTAGTTCAAATACTTTATGACGTTGTATGATTGCGAAGTAGGAAACATATAGTATACAGGTATATATAATGAAAATTAGAATTAAAGAACATATATTGGAAGTAGGGTCTTTTAAGAACTATGATGAGTTAATGGAGAGGTTGCTGGAGCAGTGTCCTGAAAGTGAATGTAAGGATGTTATACCTTCTGATTTTTTATTTCCAGCATCTTATTCAGAAAAAATGATGTGGACATCATCAATGATTAAGAATAACATGAGTATATATAATATTCATTTTGCAGTGTGTTTTAATAAAAATTTTAATATTGAAATTTTTAAATATGCGTTAAATGAAGTTATCCAAGCTAATATGTTATTGAGAAGTTCTTTTCATTTTATTGATGGAGAATTATATCGAAAGACAAATATTAATGTGGAACCAAATATAGATTATTTTGATTATCATAATGATTTGTATAGTATTGCAGATATAGTTAAAAAGATCGTTGATAAGGACATTATTCAATTTGATCTAAGCATTGCTCCACTTTTTAAAGTTAAAATTATTAATATTAGAGAGAGGGAAACAATTATTCATTTTAACTTTCATCATATTATTTTTGATGGGCCATCTGTAGGAATTTTTGTTGATCAATTGATAGAAAAATATTCACTTATCATGAGCGGCGTCCGAATTAACAATAAAGTCAAAAGAAACGAATTTCAGATCAATTGTACAATAATAAATCGAGAGAATCATATGGATTCGAAATATTTCCAAGAAAGTGATTTGTTTTGGAAAAATCAGCTTGTGAGTGCGGACAAATCTCTAGTGCTTCCTAAAAATGAAATGCTGTGTGAAAAAGAACATGGGGCGAGTCAGCATGAGTTGTTTTTCACCAGTGAATTATCAGACAAAATACATAAGTTCTGTAAGGAAAATGCGATCTCTGCGTTTATTTTGTTTATTAGTTTATACAGTGTTCTTTTATATAAATATACAAATAAGCAAGAACTGTTAATTGGTGTTCCTGTTACAACAAGGGATAATAACAGAATTAAAGATCAGATAGGCTGCTTTATTAACACTGTAGTGGTAAAAGTGGAATTGTGGGGTAATCCATCATTTCGTGAAATTTTGTATCGCGTTAAGAATAATGTTTTGTCTGTAATGGAACATTATGATTATCCTATTATGAGATTATATGAGATCTTAAAAATGAATCGAAATGAGCAAGAGTCTCCCTTATTTCAGAATGCATTAAGCTATTTGAGTAGCCCATTTAAAGAATATATAGTGGATGGAGATATACAAGTAAAAGTTTTAGATGTACCAAGCAAAGATTCTATGTATGCTTTATACATTGAAATTGTTAAGTATGTAAATAATTTTGTGGTAAAAATGCAATATAGTAAAAGCTCATTCGATCAAAAGTTTATTAAAAGAATGGGACAACATTATTTATATTTGTTTGAACAGTGTATAAAAGATATTGACATGAATATTGAAGATTGTGAAATTGTTTCAGAAAAAGCAAAGAGATATATTATCGAAAATTTTAATAAAGAATCATTAAATATACCTTATAAAAATTTTTACTCTATATTAAAAGAGAATTGTCAAAAACAGGGGGGAAGGATAGCTGTTAGATATAGTGATCAAACTGTGACATATAAGCAGTTATTGTCGCTTGTTGATCATATAGCCAATTATTTGTGGAGTAAGAATATAAGAAAAGGTAAGACTATTGGATTATTACTTACACGAAGTCCATTATTGGTTGCAACATTGTTCGCCGTTAGAAAAATAGGTGTGACGTATGTTCCATTAGAAAATAATATTCCTACTAAGAGAATGCGATATTATATTGATAATGCAGGTATTGAGTATATTATTATTGACAGCGAATGTGATTATGAATGTATTGATAAAAAGAATATTATTGACTTAAGAGAAGGGCTTGGCGAGGTGTGTGAAATCTGTAATGAGTGTAATGAGGATAAGGAAACGATAGCATATATATGTTATACATCTGGAACAACAGGCATGCCAAAAGGAATTATGGCAACAGAAGAAAATGTGTACGAGTTTTATAAAGGAATTATAGAAGCTATCGATGTAGATGTGTATTCTAACTGGCTATATGCTTGTTCACTTTCGTTTGATCCACATGTGTTGGAAATAATAATTCCTTTATTATGTGGAAAGATGGTTACTATTGTACCTGATGAGGCATATTATGATATTAGCAAAATACGGAAAATAATAGTTAAGAATAATGTTGATTTTTTGCATATAACACCTACAAAAGCTGAATTAATCTTTCGTGGCGCAGATTTTGATTTGTTAAAATCTGTTAAAGGAATTGCTTTTGGCGCAGAACCATTGAGAAGAAAAATGCTGTATTTGTTACAGGATATGGGTTATTCAGGAGAAATACTTAATATTTACGGGCCTACAGAAACTTGTTTATATAGTACTGTATGTAGAAATGTATCGTTAGATAGGACTATAACTGTTGGTAAACCAATAAGAGGTTATAACGTTTACATTTTAGATGATAATGATAGGGTTGTACCTGTTGGCATTCCCGGACAAATTTGTATTTCCGGTAAAAGTGTTTCAAGTGGATATTATGGTAATCCGCAAATTACAAAAGAGGTGTTTACAGATGATCCGTTTAATTTAAATGTAAGGATGTACAGAACAGGTGACATAGGGAAATGGGATGAAGAGGGATCAATCATTTTTATTGGTAGGAAGGATAATCAGATTAAGATTCGTGGAAATAGGGTAGAAATAGATGAAATTGAAATTAACATTGAAAGAAAAGAGTATGTTAAGCAAGCGAAGGTAGTTTATCATAAGAATGAAAATGATGAAATAATTCTGATTGCCTATATAAAGTTAAATATTGAATATATTAGGAAAAATAATATTGAAGAAGTTAGCGGTGAAGATATTAAAGATGATATTTCTGATATTTTGCCAGAATATATGATTCCTTCTCATTTTGTGATTATTGATGAGTTTCCTATGACCATTAGTGGTAAAATTGATGTGAAACGGTTACCTCCTATAACAGCCGGAACTACTACAAATGAGTATATTTTACCAAAAACGGAACTTGAGATTTTGATTTATAAGGTTTTTGCAGAAGTTTTACAGATTTCGAGAATTAGTGTTTTGGATAATTTCTTTTCATTAGGTGGAGAATCAATGAAAGCCATGCAGGCAATTGCAAAAATGGAGGATTTGGGTTATTCTATTGATTTTAAAGATTTCTTTAGAAATCCAACAATTAAGAGTTTATCTCATAAAATGAAGGAAAAGGTTAAAATACATAATGAGATTCCTCAAACAGTAAAACAGGCTGAGTTGCTGTTAAAGATTAATAGGGGATTGCATAATGATTGAAAGATTCGAAATAAGTATTAAAAAACGTTATAATGAAGTTTTATTAAAAAAATGCATTTTAGCATTAAGTGTGAGATATTCCAAACTCAGGATAGCTATTGTTGAGAAGCAAAAAGGCCTTAGTCTGATTATTAAAGATAAATTGATCGAAAATCAAATTAGTATTTCTTTAGCAGAGAACATAGATGCAATACAAAGCGGAATAGATTATCGAGATTTCCCTTTGTTTAATGTGGTCGTATTGCTTCAAAGAGATTCTTTTTGCGTAGTTTTGTTTATACATCAAATTATTTCATGTGAATTGGACATTGAGCATTGTATTATGTCTGATTTAGTTTATTTGTACATTAATGAGGGCAAAAATTATTGGAAAAAACATGATTTTGATTTAGTTCATATAAGTCAAAGAATCTTAGATCAGTATTCACTTGATGTGGAAGATATTATACCTTTATCTTATAAGCAAAGAGCGTTATTAAGTTGGAGTTTAGCATTAAAAACGAAAGGTTTGTTTGTAAAATTAAATCACATTACATTTCAAATTTCAAACTTTGATCTGTTAAAATTCATCAGATCGATTAATATTGTAGTTGATAATAACGAAATTTTAAGATGTATTTATAAAGGGAGATTGCAATATCAAGTTATTTTTAGATCTGTAAAAACGAATATTACATATTTAGATTTTTCGGGACAATCTGAAAATCAACAGATAGTGAGCTTGGATAAAATTTCGGATCAGATAATGGAACAAGGTTTTGATTTTTTAAATGAGACTTTGTTAAAATGTAAAATAATAAAATTAAAAGATAATTTGTATGATTTTATTACCTTTCATCATTTTAGTATTATGGATGGAATCAGCTACCGAGTATTTGTGAATTCTGTATTCAAGTGCTATTCTTTGTTAGTAGATGGAACTGAAATTACTCCCAAAGAGAGTAATTATAAATTTAAAGATTATATCATAGAAGAAATGAGATCTGTAAATAATAGTTGTGATAGGGAATTTTGGTCAAATAAAATACATGGATTGAAGACAAGATACGATTTTGAGAAGTTGAATGCATATAAAAATGTAAATAATTTTAATTATTATTGTTTTTTAAATGCAAATCAAGAAAAAAAAGTAAGAGATATAATAAAACAATTTAGCGTTCCGCGCAGTTTGATTTTTTTTGCTCCATATTTTTTAGTTTGTAAACGATTACTTAATGAAACGAAAGTAACTATAGGAATGGTTACGAATACGTGGCAACATAGCGGAGATTATATTTTAGGTTACTATTCGAATATTCTTCCATATTATATTGAAATTTCAGAAATTATGGATATTCAGCAGTTATTTAATTTGTTACATGAACAGATGATAGAATACAAAGAGCATGAATTGTATCCTATAAATAATCTGTGTAATATTTGCTTTTCTTATGAAAATTCTTGCTATGGTGACTCCAATAATAAAAAGTCAAATGAAATTAAATTTGTTAGTTCCATAATTGAAACCAAGGGAATTACAAATCATGATTTATATTTGTCAGTGAAGGAAAAAAGAGAAGGTATTATGATTTGTGTAGAGTGTAAAGAGAATTGTTTTACGAAGAATGTGCTAAAGGAAATAGTTGATTTATATGTAAGAATTCTTGTCCAAATGGGTCAAAAATAACAATATAAGGTAGGAAGGTATATGTTATGTTGAATAAATCAGAATTTGATAAACAATTAGAAAAATATTATTCAGATGACAATGTTTTTGGTGTAATTTTAGTTGGTTCAAGTTCACACTATTATAAAGACTCAAATTCAGATTATGATATAGAGATAATTGTCAATAATGAATATTATAAGCAGATAAAAAATAAGAAATTAATAATACGTGATCATAAAACAAAATTAGAAGTATTGTTTTTATCATTTTTAAATTTTGAATCAAAGATTAATAGTGTCCTTGATATTAATCATTGGCCTTATGTTAAAGGAAAAATTTTATATGATAAGAATGGATCCATTAGTAATGCAATAAAGAAAATATCGAAAATGGAAAATGATTTGTCTCATAGGATTAAATTGACATATTTTGAATTTATTATGTTAAAATCAAAAATAAGAAGAATATTGGATACTGGAGAAGAGTTGAATTTAAGATTAACTTCTTCTCAATTGGCTATTATTGCTTCGAAAATGTTTTTTCTTATCCAAAAACAGTGGCCGCCTATAATATATTGGACTGCACAGAATTTCCAATATTTAGTGGATGAGGAGCAAGCGTTTAAGTATTTATTGTTACAGGTTTTTAATGATCCTTCGATTAAAAATATTGAAAAATTGCAAAATGGAATAGAAATGCAGTTACAACGATTTGGATACGATTTTTGGTGTGATAAGGAGACCTTAATAAGTGATATTTCATCTGATGAATACATTTGCATTAGAGAAAAATATAGTTTTTTTTAGGAGTTGTAGATGATAAAAGAAAATAACAGAAATAGCAATAACATAGAATCTTATTTTAAGCTTAAAAGAATAAGTTTTGAATGTGGGGAAGATAAAAAGGATTTCTTTGATGAATTAATTGTTTCATCGTTTATTTGTACAGCTACTTTATTTTGGCGAACTCAAAAGTTTATACTGGAAACAAATTACTATAATAAAATTATACATACTAAATCAAAAAGGATTCTTTTTGACGGTACAAGATTCGTTTCTAATAAAAAAAATGAGGTTATGAACCTTTATAAAAAAATAATCGATATCGACATAAGTGACGAAACAATTAAGCAATGTGTTATTTTACGTTTAGTAAAAGATGAAGAAGTTATAGATGTAAATACTGATTATAAAGATTTTGTAATTAATCTGAAAATCCACAGTAATTGTTGTGAGATAGAAACAATATATGATTCTAAGTATTTTAGTGATATGTATATTGATTCATTTCTTCAGAGTTTTAAACATATATTAGTGCAGTTATGTGATGATTCATTAACTATGCTAAGTTTCGTAACACCCAAAATAGAACAAGAAATGAATCAGCTGAATAATTCAATAAATGGAATAGGCTATAACAATATTCAGGAGCGTTTTACTGAAGTTGTATCATGTTATAGTGGCAAAATTGCGGTTGAAGACTTGGGCGTTTCTTTATCTTATCAAGAACTGGATGAAAAGAGTAATGCTATAGCAAATATAATACAAACATATATAGGGCAGTCATCGCAAAAGAATGTATGCATATTGTTAAATCGTTCTATAGAACAAGTTGTTGTTTTTTTAAGCGTTATTAAATCTGGGCATTGTTATATTCCATTTGAGCCTATTAATAAAGAAATGAGATTGGAATATGTATTGAAGAATGCAGATATTCCTATTATTATAACAAAAAGTGAGTTTATGGATATGATTCCAGATGTATATTTAGAGAATGTATTGAGAATAGATAAAGTCTATGATTTATTATCAAAGACACCGCCAAAAGATATGCATACAACGAAAAAGTCATGTGCATATGCAAATTATACTTCAGGGTCGACAGGACAGCCTAAAGGAGTTGCTATTACTCATGAAGGGGTTTTAAGGCTGGCATTAAATCAAAAGGGGTTTAAGATTGACAGTGATGATGTGATATTACATTCTTCTTCGACATCTTTTGATGCTACAACATTTGAAGTATGGTCAACGTTGTTAAATGGTGGGAGAATTGTTGTTATATCAAGAGAAAAATTGCTTTCTATAGATGGTATAAAAGATGTTATTAAAAGATGTGGAATTACGGGGATGTTTATCACATCATCATTATTTAACAAAATTGTTGATATTGATGCAGCTGTTTTTAAGAATTTACATTTTGTTTTGACAGGGGGTGATGTTGCAATTAAAGATCGTTTTCAAACATTTAAGAAAAAGAATCCTGAGATTTCACTGGTACATGTTTATGGGCCAACAGAAAATACTACTTTTTCTACTTATTATGTGGTAGATGAAATAGATTATGAGAATAGCGATATTTCAATAGGTAAGCCAATAGACAATTCATCTGTTTATATTGTTGATCCGGAAAATAATAGAGTTCCGCAATATGTAGTTGGTCAAATTTTAGTTGGTGGATGTGGAATTGCTAAAGGTTATATTAATAATTTAGAGTTGACAGATAAGGTATTTAGTTCCGACATTATTGCTAATGATCGAATTTATAAAACTGGTGATTATGGATATTTTGATAATAAGTACAATATACATTTTTGTGGCCGTAAAGATCGTCAGGTAAAAGTACGTGGTTTTCGGATAGAATTGGACGAGATTGAGAAGATACTTTTAGAAAACAAAGCAGTAAAAGATTGTATTGTAGTAGTTTGTGAGTGGGAGAGTTGTAAGAAAATTGTATTATATTATGTATCCAACTTGAGTGACAAAGAAGTAAGAGCTTATTTACAGGATAAATTAGCAGATTATATGTTACCGCAATATATTATTAAATTAGAAGAAATACCGATGAATTTTAATGGGAAAATTTTCTTTTCGAAGTTGAAGAAAAAATTTAAAATGATGCAGAGAGGAAAAATCAAATCTATGGGAGATCTTGTGTATAAAATTTGGTCAGAAGTTTTGGGAAATGATGATATAGATATACATAAAAATTTTTTTGAGATAGGAGCTGACTCTCTTTCTTTAGTTACAGTGTGTAGTCGATTAAGAAAAGAGGTTTCAACGCAAATAGATATTACTTTATTACTAAGATATCAGTCGATAGAAAAACTATCAAATTATTTAGAAACAAATATAAAAAATGGTTTATATATTTATTAAATCTTTACAGTACATGGCTTTATAATTTTTACAGACGATATTCTTTCTGTTGGATTAGCTGTTTTAAAGTATTGATTTTTGTATTTGATTTGATGTTGCTTTCGATGATTTTCTCGAAAATAGTATAAAATACCTGCTGTAGGATTTGTCCGCTGAGTGCAAATTTGATTTCTTTCACTATCAGTAAATGGCATACCCGTTTCAGAAACCGTCTTCCATTATTGCAAGCGATAGAGGGAAAATCCTACGGAATTGGTAAATAAAATAATCTCTCTCCTTTCGGATTATGTCCGCTACGGATAGTCTCCAACCTATATGGACGAATTGATTATCAGAGGATCCTTGAAATCGCTTGTCGCAACCCGGAAGAATACGGATATGAAACCAGTCATTGGAGTCTTAATCGGATTGCGAGTGTGGTTGTTAAGGAAAGGATCGTTGCATTTATACATATAGATCAGAAAGTCTGGTACGTTTTGTTACGGAGCAGTGCCGCGGTTACGTTTGTATATCAGCCCCAAATTGCTCATGGATGAACCAGATTGAGTATGGTTTGGAATCGTAAACCGCAGGATGCTAAAGCGGAAAAGCTGCCAATATGTACAGCGATTGGAAGAAAGTATTCTGAACCTCATTAAACAATGGAATGTTACATAAATTCCTTTTAAATGAACTTACAAGGAAGTGCCATTAGTAGTATAGTTTACTCGGTTATTTACGCAATGATGTACCATTATAATGAGATAAATAATTAAAAATTACAGATGAAAAATGGTTTAAGGAGAAGAGATGGAAAAGGTATTTAAAGATTTTGGGTTAGTGAATATAAACCATATACAATTATTAGCAGAGCAATACAATACTTTAGTGAAAGAATGCTATTCTACTTACCTGAATGGTTATTGTCCAGCGGCTTATAATAATATCAGTAATATTTACGATATAATTACTCACCTTTTTGAGAAAAAGAAAGAAGTTATAGTGTTTGCTTTAGATGCACTCTCATTTAATTATTTTTATTCTGATATAATGCCTAAAATAAAAAATATGAAGAAGAAATATGCAAGTGCTATAACGTCGGTATTTCCAACAACATCTGCTACATGTTGGACTTCAGTGCTCACGAATTCGCTTCCTTCTGAGCACGCTATTTATGGCACATCATTTAAACTTGAAGGCGCAAATATGAATTATGTTTGGCATAGAAATTACTTCTGTCATGGGAATCGGATTATTCCAAATCAATGTAAGAGCAGTAAGTTTAGGCTTGTTTTATCAAAAGGTAATATTTTTCAGTTTTTGCTGAAAAAAAATATACTGACATATGATATAGGACATTATTTCGAAGATAATCCAAGTAATCCTTTATTGGATAATATTACAAAAGGGGCAATCAGAATAAAAAGCAGAAAAAAATATTTTGATTTAATAGAAAAACCTAATGAACTGTTGATGTACTCTCTAGATGAAATAAAGGAAATATTAGATTATAGTAATGAAAAAAAACTTATTTGGTCATATATTGATACAGACAATTTTATTCATCACCATGGCTATAAATTATTGACAAAAATTATGGAATGGGAGAAGTTGTTTGATTTTTGGGATGATTATTTTTCTGAGGACAGAGCTTTTTTATTTATTGCGGATCATGGGCAGATACCACAAAATAATGTTATGGTTGACATTTTGAAAGAGAGTGAATCAAATAAAGAATTATGCTGTAATACAGGAGGAGCGGGACGTATTATTTATGTTTTTCCTAAACCGGAAATGAAGCAAAAAATTTATAAATGGTTGTGTGATAAAATTGGAGATAGTGGAAAGATATTCACAAAGGAGGAAATAATTAATGCAGGTCTTATTAAAGTTAATGCAAATGGATTAAATAGAATTGGAGACTATATTGCAATTGGATATCAGAGTAATTTTCCGTCCACCGGGCCGAATTATTTGTTTGAGCATGGTGCATTGTCAGAGGATGAGATGTTTGTACCTCTTGTTGTAATGGTGGATTAAACAATATATTAAAAAGTAGAGAATAAAAGTGCATAATAGGATTATACTTCTTACGCTTCCAGAAGCTTTAAGGATGTCTGGGCCGTGACTTTACTGAATACATTCAGATATGCGGGGAAGGACGCATTAAGCTTTAACACAACGGCGGACGGCAGATCCTTGAAATAATAGCAGTCACGTACAAGGTTGCGCAGGTCAATCACCGCGTCATCCGGGACAATAGAAGCCTTGATGGAAGCATCCAGGCCGACTTTTGCAGCTTTTTTAGAATCAAATTTATCATTATGCAGTTTCCTTACGTTCATGTTTGTGCTATTCTTAGTAATGATAGGATTAATGACGGAGCAGTCAAAACCCTTATCACGCAGGAAGCACAGGAGCGGGGTGTGATAGATCCCAGTAGACTCAAGGAAGCAGCGGCTTTCGAGGGAATACATCTCTTGCGTTTCCTTTATTTTACTGACAATAAGATCACGGGAACAGGGATCTAAGTGGATGATCTTGAATGGTTTTCCAGTGAGTATGCCATTAGGGAGCATGATGGACATCCATGTGAAGTCTGCGCCGACATCAAGCCCGACTGAGAGATAAGGGATACTTTCTAGCATCATAAGAGCTTTTTGGTATTTCATAGTTTTATCCTTTCCGGTAGGCATCCATTTCCAAAAGGTGGATACATAACCTAGCGGCTTATACAGATATAGCCTGGGGATTCCCAACCAGCCGAAACATAAATCACCACCGAATGTACTGATAGACTTTCTAAGAGGCTTCACCAGCCGTGGGGCTGGTTCCCAAGGAGGAAACGTCAATGATCCTG
>CAJTZX010000012.1 GCA_910584345.1 uncultured Eubacterium sp.
ATCTATTCTAAGCAATTCCTGTAAAAAACAACTGAGTTTCACGGATTCAGGTTTTATCCAAAATGGCAGACAGCCGTATGCAAGAGCGGGCGCAGTTGGATAAACATTTTCATGATACGATCATTCAAATGTGCGGTAATCGGCTGCTTATGCTGTTAAACGAAACGTTATCCCAATTGTTTGAAAGTTCTATTCATGAAATTTTGGCAGACATATCAGCCAGAGATTGGGAAGAGCTTCTTAGCTGCCATGTAACGATTTATGAAAGTCTGCGAACCCGAAATCTGCCGGCCTGTACAACTGCTGTTATGGCGCATTATGATTTCATTGACGATCTGTTCAAAAAATATGAACATCAAACCTCATTGGAAGAATCACCAGCATCAATAACATCAATAACATCAATAAAACAACTATGAAACGATTTGCGGTATATAAAATAGGCAAATGCTGCAGATACGATCTCGGTAAAGCAAAATGCGTACCATACCCCGTCTGCCTGCAAAAAGCGACTGAATAAAAATGCGGCCGGAATAATGACAACTACATATCGTGCCAATGATATATACAAAGAAGGAGCTCCTTTTCCAAGCCCTTCCAGCACGCCGGAACAGGTAACGGATACGGCTGAAACAATAAATCCAAAACTAATAATATGCAGCGCTGTTACGCCCATTTCAACAGTTTGCGGACTAGAAGTAAACAGCTCGATTAATTGCTTTGGTATGATCCAGGATAATGCCGTTCCTATGAGCATGACACCCATTGTCAGTTTTAAAGTCGTTTGGAAAATCTGTGTTACACGCTTAAATTCTCCTGCTCCATAATTATAGCCAACTAATGGTCGGATTCCCTGAATAATTCCATTTGCAGTCAGATAAATAAATGTCTGCAGCTTATAATAAGCTCCCAGTACAAGTACATATTTTTCTGAAAAAGCAGCCAGGATACCATTTAATGCAGAGATCAAAAGAGATGGCAGCGCCAGATTCAGCATAGCTGGAACACCGACTGCATATAGCTTTGTCGTTACTTCTTTATCTGCACAAAGGTATTCCTTTGCAAGTTTTACAGGAATCGGCCGGAAGATATAAAGAAGCACATATACTGCCACAGTCACGCATTGTCCGATGCCGGTTGCATATGCTGCGCCTGCAGCGCCCATAACCGGAAAAAATCCGATCCCAAATATCATCAGAGGATCTAAAATAATATTCGTAATAAATCCGCACATCATGCAAAACATTGTTATCTTCATGCTGCCAACAGCCTGAAAAATTTTTTCAAAAGACAAGCTCAGCGCAATCATTGGTGCAAATAAAAACGCCCGGTTTGAATAAATCAATGCCTGTTGTATAATCTCTTCCACTGGCGTAAATGCGCGTAAAAACATTGGCATTGCCGCAATACAGATGACTGCCAGTACAATTCCATGTATCAGATTTAAACACACACCTTGTGTCGCCGCTCTGTATGCTTTTTCTTTTTGCTGTGCACCAAGGTAAAAAGCGGTTACTGCATTAATGCCAATTCCAAATCCGATGGTTACTGCATTAATCAAATTTTGTACTGGAAATACCAGTGCTAGCGCGGTCATTGCGTCTTCACTGTACTGCGCGACAAAATAGCTGTCAACAATATTGTACAGGGAATTTACTGCCATCGATAATACCATTGGCAGCGCCATCGATAATACAAGCGGCAATATTTTTCTCTCTTTCATAAATGTCTGTTCCATTGTATTCCTCCTGTTTTTCATTGTAATATTAGAATGTTCCTTTTTGTGCATAATAAAACCACATACCTGTACGGAACATATAAAGTCTGCTTTTACGAACTTCTACGTTCTGTACAAATATGTGGCGAAAAAAAGATTGTTTCTATAATAATAAAGGCTATGAAAAAATCCTGAAAAATCCACTCCCATATCCGTCATATGCCAATGTCTGATATGGGTTTTATAAATCCTGAATAGCTGTTATTATCCTATATTCTGTTTTTTTAATAATTCAAAAAATTCTTCCTGTGGCATGGGTTTTGCGTAAAAATACCCCTGTACCTGATCGCAGCCGATGCTTTTTAATAGTTCAATCTGCTCTTTTGTCTCAACACCTTCTGCCAGAAGACCTAAATCCAGCTTGTTCACCATTCCGGCTACCTGTTCTAAAATCAGACGTCCTTTGCCGGAAACCATCATATTTTCCATGAATTTCTTATCCAGCTTAATGACATCAAACGGTGTTTCCAAAAGAATGTTCAGGGAAGAATATCCGCTGCCAAAATCATCCATCAGCAAGGTAAATCCTTCTTCTTTTAACTGCAGTACTTTCATGCTGATCTGCTGCGTATCTGCAGATTCCGTAATTTCCAGTTCCAGCATTCCTTTTGGAATCGCATATTTTTCAATTAGCCTGTCCAATACCCCGATGCACTCATTATCTAATAAGTGTACTCTAGATACATTTACGGATATCGGGCAGGATTGAAATCCTGCCTGTGCACATTTTTTTAAAAAACGGCAGGCTTCTTCCCATATGTAATAATCTACTTTTTTAATAAATCCGTTTTCCTCTATAATTGGGATAAACTGATCCGGATAAATCATGCCGCGTTCCGGGTTTTTCCAGCGCACTAATGCTTCTGCACCGATGATCTCATTTTTTGCAATGCTGTATTTCGGCTGCAAATACATCATAAACTGTCGCTCCGTAATAGCCGTCTGCATATTTTCTTCGATAAACTTGCGGTTATACAGAGACTCTTTATACTGCTCTTTATAAAATGTAATATTTGTCAGTATATTTTTCTTGACGGCTTTTCTTGCCATTGCCGCCCGGTCTTCCATTTGGCGCAGCTCCATTGCCTTGTCTTCAACGACATATACGCCATAGGACATCTGAAGCTTGATATTTTTATAATTGCTGATTTTGGCATCCAAACTATGAATCCATGAGGTCAGCTCATCGTCTTTGTCAAATTCCATCACAACCATAAACACGTCACTGCGCAAATTGACAAAAAATTGATGTTCCAGACAAGTTTCTCTTAATGTACGTATGACAAAATCCAGAATTTCATCCCCGAATTTTTCACCGTACAGATCATTGATAATTTTAAATTTGCGAATGTCAAACTGAATAAATGCTATTTCCCGGGAAGTTGAAAAAATAAGCTCACTGACCTGTCTGCGAAATGCACGTACTCTGCCCATTCTTTTGATTACACTTTGCATTTCATTATCCGGAATATCTGCCAGCTCGATACTGCTTTCTCGGATATCCTTTAAATAATCTGCCAGCATTTGCTCTAAAATCCCAATCGCAGCATGCAGCGCTCTTGGACATTTTTGAAGTATCAGCCCTTCTTTGCGGATGACGGCCATCTCTACAGGCTTTGATACGTCTTTCCCTAAAATATCCCGGCAATTCATATCACCGTTCATTTTCTGCCTGAACGCCTGAATAAATTCATCTGTTTTTTGATTGCCATATACTTCCAGCTCCCGATCTTGAGAATCGTAAAAACCAAGCGCCATCCCAAGCACCATTAGCGATGCTGTAATACATCCGCAAATATTTCCCTGCCGCATCCCTGCCCCAAAACAAGTACTGATTTTAAATGCAGTCTTAAGATCTAGCCCTAAATCTTCTGCAAATGCCCCAAATAATGCCTGAGAACAATGATATTGCTGATGAAGCAACTGTTCTGCTTTTTCTACATGCGTCATTCCATACCCCACTTCTGCAGTCTGCAAGACCATCATATGAATGGCTGCAGACTTGTCGAACTATCATTCTATCTGTGTAAAAACCTGTATCATCATCTTAACAAAAAACAGGTGAAATGTGAAGTATTAATTATGGAATAATTTGGAACAATTTGAAAAATATTTTGGAGTATTTTTACCAAAATTACTTGCGATATGCAGCAAAATTTGTAATAATAATAGCAATAGTATCAGAGCATGTTTGAAAGGGCTGGGCAAATTTTTCAGGCAGAGCTTTGAAAGTAAAGGAGTTTAGATCTGCATGGAAAAAACAGCAGTTGTAGCAGACAGCAATTCAGGATGAAATGATCCACAAATATGGAAAGAACAAGCAGATAAGTGAAAAATATTAAACAGACATTAAAGAGGAACTGGAACTATGGAAAATAAATTTTGTTATTTAAAGGGGATTGTAGAGTGTGATTCAGGAAGAATTCAGGACTGCAATAATAAGCGGATAGTAACTTGTCCATTAGACGAAGAAAAATCAGTTGAAAAAAGCAGACAAAAACGCAGTAAAAAAGAAAATAAGAAAGAAAATGAGAAACAGGCGTTTTGTTATTTAAAAGGTTTGGTATATTGCAATGCAGGACGAGTTCAGGACTGCAATATTAAGCGAATAGAAAAGTGTCCGTTAGATTAGGAGTGGAGGGGAAATGTCACAGATTATAAAAAGGCTGCTTGCAGTTTCTACAATGTGCGTGAGTATTTCTATTGGACTTACGCAGCAGGCTGCAGCAGAAGAAGTAACGTCTATAGATAGTATGCAAAGTATCCAAGATATGAAGGAACTGTCCAGTTATGTTCGTATAGGGGAAACGGCAGATCTGCCAGCCCCTGGCTCAGTAACACAGGAGAAAATCACCTACAATTCCGTGACGATTCAATGGGATAGTGTACAGAATGCTTTTGGGTATCAGATTTCATATGCGAAAAAGGAGGATGGGGAGTATACGGTTGCAGGCACGACAACGGCAGATGTGTTGTCCTATCAATGCAAGGGTCTTGCGACAGGAACGCAGTATGAGTTTCGCGTCTGCGCTCTGGATGAAAACGGAAATGCAGGAAATAATGCCTCTGTCGAGGTGTTGCCATATTTAAAGAAAACCAAGTTTACGAATGTTGCAACACCGCAAATGAAGAAAGTTTTGTTGGAATGGAAAAAGGTAGCCGGAGCGATGAACTATGAGCTGTATCGTAAGACGGCAAAGCAGGAAGCGTATGAACTTCTTGCCGTTACAGCCGAAACCGTTTATACGGATGAAGCCGTTACAGCCGGTGAAAGCTATTCTTATCAGGTACGTGCAATTCGGGATGAGAATGGAAAGACTGCACAGGCCAAATTTTCAGAACCAGCGACAGTGCAGTTGTCTTCGGCAGCAATGCAATTTGAAAGCTGTGAAGCGGTGAATTACCGTTCGGTAAAGCTGACCTGGCAACAGGATCCGGCTGCATCCGGCTATTATATTTATCGCAGTGTGAAAGAAAATGGGACTTATCGGAAGATTAAAACGATCAACGGGAATCAAATATTGAGCTATACGGATTCCAAGATCGTACCTGGTAAAAAATTTTTTTATAAAATATGTACATATTCTAAAAAGGGGCAGTCGATCGTTACCGGCGACCAGTCGCAGGCTGTACAGGCACAGACACAGGCAGACGGGCCACAGCTTGTAAGCGTGAATACAAATATCGGTAACAGAAGCCTGTCACTGGAATGGAAAAAATCAGCAAATGTTTCTGGCTATCGGATATATCGCAGCGTTTATCCAGATAAAGGATTTGCCAAGATCAAAGATTTAGACAGCGGGACATTTGTAGGCTATGAAGACCGTTCTGTAATACCGGGCGGGACTTATTATTATCGAATCAAAGGGATTTATGTGAATGGAGCATATAAAGGACTGAGCAGTCCGAGCAGTTCTCTGGAAGGAAATGTTACGCCGTGTGCGCCAATTGGCCTTACGATTACACAGACCGGAGAAGATACGCTGCAGATAAACTGGAATCTGACCATTGGAGCATCCAGTTATCGTTTGTACCGTGCCGATGCACCTGATAAAGAATACAGCTGTATCGCACAGGGACTTACCGATACTACGTATGCTGACTCTGGCCTGAGGGATGGCAGGACTTATTATTATCGGGTATCTGCTGTCGGTGCAGCCGGTGAAGGTATCAGGTGTCATGCAGTCAGTTATACGGTAGGCGGTATTTCGATGAATACACGGACGCTAAAATTATGTGTGGGAGCGACTAAGCCACTGAAAGCATCTACGTTTTTGGAAGGTGAGGTAGAATGGTCGTCTGCGAATACAGACATTGCCCAGGTAGATGATGAAGGGAATGTGACAGGTATTGCATACGGAACAACAACTGTCATAGCTGAGGTAGATGGGCAGAGTGCATCGGCTATTATATCTGTAACGCCGGGAAATAAAAACGGAATTGATGTATCCAGATGGCAGGAAGATATTGACTGGTGCCGTGTGAAAAACTCCGGTGTGGAGTTTGCTTTTTTGCGCATCAGTAACCATAATCTGGCGGATTATACATTTGAGACCAAGTATCAGAATGCGTTTTCCGTAGGGATGCCGATGGGAGTCTACTGTTACAGCCGTGCGAAAACGGTAGAGGAAGCTAAGGAAGAAGCACGAATTGTGCTGGAAATTTTAAATGGGCGAAAGCTGGATTATCCAATTGCATTTGATCTGGAAGATGCGGTGCACAAATCAAAAACGATGAAAAAAGAAACCTTGCATCAGATGATAGAGGCATTTAAACAGGTTGTGGAAGATGCTGGTTATCGATTTGTGCTGTACAGTTATGTAACCTTTTTAAATTCCTATTTAGATCGCACAAAGCTGGACGGTATTGACCTTTGGGTAGCGCGTTATCGAAATGTTTCATTAGGTACCGGATATCAGGGAACTGGAAATATCAAATACTGGCAGTATAACAGCGGACAGTACAATGGTTCCAATTCACAGGTAGATGGGATTACAAAAGATACTGGTGAGCTGGTGTCAGTAGATGTAAATGTAGAATATGAGAATTAGCTGAAAAGAAAATCAGCTGAAATGTATTCTGGCATAGGGGATAACAGATGGAAATTGCAAAATGTGACCGTCCCATTGGAGTATTTGATTCTGGTATGGGCGGAATCAGTGTTTTAAAAGAACTGTATAAAATTATGCCGCAGGAGCAGTATATTTATTTTGGAGACTCTAAAAATGCACCTTATGGAACCAGGCCGCTGGAAGAAATTCGCAGGCTGACCATTGCAAATGTGGAATTATTGCTGGAACAGGGCGCCAAAGGGATTGTTGTCGCCTGTAATACGGCTACGGCAGCGGCAGTACGCATTTTGCGTGGAATGTATCCGGATGTTCCATTAGTCGGTATCGAACCGGCGATAAAACCGGCAGCTCTGCAGCCGGGACATCCTACGATACTTGTAATGGCCACACCAATGACGATTCAGGGGGATAAGTATCGAAATCTGATGATGCGGTATGAACAGAAGGCGGATATTATAGGTCTGCCATGTCCGGGATTGATGGAATTTGTCGAGACAGGCAATACGGAAGGGGAAGATTTGAAAGTTTTTCTGGAAAATCTGCTGGCGCCATATTTGCGGGAGATTGATTCCATTGTGCTTGGATGTACGCATTATCCGTTTGTACGCAGGCTGATACAGGAAATTGCAGGAGAGCGGGTTCGTATTTTTGACGGCGGGAACGGTACGGCGAGAGAGATGCGCAGAAGGCTGGGGGAAGCAGGCTTATTGTCAGCACATACGGGCAGCGGGAGTGTAAAATTTGAAAACAGTCTGGCAACGGAGGAAGAAATTGAATTAAGCAGAACATTATTCCAAAAAAATTTGCTTTAGTTTCGTATTAAGTATTTATAAAAAGGTATGTGGAACCAGAAAGGGATTAAAACAATGAATGCGAAACAACTGATCGCCAGTGGTATGGCAGTGTTGATGCTGGCAGGCGGCATTTTGGGAAATTCTGTACAGACGCAGGCAGGCACGACAACAGACGAATATACAGCCATTACGGCAAATATGCAGAC
This sequence comes from uncultured Eubacterium sp., assembly GCA_910584345.1. GTDB lineage: Bacteria > Bacillota > Clostridia > Lachnospirales > Lachnospiraceae > Eubacterium_J. The sequence goes on from CAJTZX010000012.1 coordinate 7,850, forward strand.
CGAATATATACAGGTGGATGATCTTGCATATCGTGCAGGAAAGTTTTCATTAAAAAGTATTCAGGTAGATGAAACGTATCAACTGTCTGAAAGTGTATGGGCGGACCAGGGCAGTGATTATTATTTCAGCTTATTGAGTACGGAAGAAAAGAAATTATATCTGAATCTGAAAAAGCAGGCAGACAGATATCTGACAGGAACAGAACAGTTTCAGATGACAGAGGTAAATCGGAACGGAGAAAATGTTCCGGTTTATATTTTGCCGCTCGTATCTTTCGAAGGGCTGTCTACCATACAGATGAAAAAAGTGTTTTACTGCTTTATGTTTGAGAATCCACAGTATTATTTTATCAGAAATTCGGTGATCTATTCTGAGGCAACGAATATGATGACCGTTGGATTATATAAGGTATTTTCAGATGGAAATACCCGTGCGGAATATACACGCCGTTTTGTAGAACAGCTGCAAATCTGGGAGGAACAGGTGAATGCAGTACAGACTCCGGTGGAAAAAGAGCTGCTCATTCATAAAATTGTCTGTGACTATGTAACTTATAATGAAGAGATGGCAGTTGGAGACCCAGATGATAAGCAGATGAGCCAGAGCTGTATCAGTGCGGTTTTATTTGAGAAAAAAACGGTATGTGCCGGATATGCACAGCTGTTTTCTTTGCTGTGCGGACGGGCTGGTATTGAATGCGTAACGGTTACAAGTCCGGGTCATGCATGGAATAAAGTACGTATGGGAAATATCTGGTATAATGTGGACGCAACATGGAATGATTGCCGTGGGGATGATACATTTTTAAATGTGACAGATAATGAGCTGCTTGCAGCAGATTCCGAACTGCAAGAACATGTACTTTCGGACGAATGGGCAGGCATAGCTCCTTCTTGTACAGATGTGTTTGATGCGCAGGCAGCGAATCTTGCAGATATACAATCCAATATAACAGCGCCGGATGCAGTTGTTGGGGATATAACTCTTGGGAATGAACAAGCCGGTAAGCTGAATGTCAGCTTTGTTCCAATGGAAGATTGTGATGGATATATGGTGCAGTATGCATCCAATGGCGCAATGCTTTCGGCAGACAAACTGGATATTGAGACATCGTCTTTTATGATTGAAGGCTTAAAAAGTGGGAAGGCTTATTATGTCAGGGTACGGCCTTACCGATGGAACAGTAAAGGAGAAAAGCTGTACGGGACTTTTTCAAAGAAAGTGAAGGAGACAGTTTTGTAATGGCGAAAAAAAAGAAAAAACAGGAAGTGATCCTGACACCGGAACAGCAGCAGGAAGCAGATTATCAAAAAGCTGTCAGACGTATGGAAGGCGCTGAAAAAATGCTGCAGCCTGAAGATCGAGTTCATATGTATAAAGAAGCTATTCAGATGTTTGAGCAGCTGGGTGATTATGAAGACAGTGAGGCACGTAAGAAACGCTGTAAAAAACGTTTGCCTTTGGCGCGTCGGGAACATCGGGAAGAAGTTTATCAAACTGGTATGCAGATGAAAGCAGAGGCAAAAAGTTCATCTGATTACGATGCAGCTATTGCACAATTTCGCCGTTTAAGACGTGAATATAAAGATATACCGGATCAAATTGAAGAATGTAAGCGTCTTAGAGAGAAGGCGTTAAAAAATGAGCGAATAAAAAATGTTTGGAAAAAGCTTACCTTTGCAGCGATTTTTGCAGCAGTCGTTGGGCTGGTCGTTTTTTTGTGTTCTCCGGCTGCATTTTATCTGGAAGGCAATCTTCTGATGAGTATGCAGGACTATGAGCGCGCAAATACAATTTTCGCAAAAAGCAAAGGATATAAAGATACGAAACAACGTGTACAGGAATGCAATTACCAAAGAGCAATGCTTGCGGCACACAGGCAGGATTACAAAAAGGCAGTTAAGCTACTGCATGATAAAGTCGGTAATTATAAAGATGCCGTGAAACAAAAGGCACAGTTTGAAAGGAAGCTGCTCTCTCAGGCTGGTGTTGGCGATACGGTCACCTTTGGAACAACAAAGTGGCTGGTGGCAGATCTTACAGCTGATACGCAGAAGAAGATTTTGCTGGTACGGAAAAAACCGATGAAAGCAAAAACGGTTTATCAGAGTGCAGGTAAGACTGCACTATGGGAAACTTCAAAGATACGGACATGGCTAAATCAGACTTTTTATGAGGCATGTTTTTCAACATATGAACAGGAAGACATATTAACAACAAATATAATTACACCATCAAACAGCGTATATGGCACAAGCGGCGGAAATCAGACAACGGACCGGGTATTTTTGCTGGACGAGGCAGAGGCAGAACGTTATAAAAAAATGCTTCAGTCCAAAGACAATCAAAAAGCCTGGTGGCTGCGAACGCCAGGGAAGACGCCAGACAGCACAGCATTTGTATCCGCAGAAGGCGCGATTATGCAATATGGATACGCAGCAGATTCAAAAGAGATGGCGGTACGGCCGGCAGTTTGGGTAGAGACAGATTTGAATCCGTAGTCTTGTATCTATAGTTAAAAGTTCTATGAATGATCGCTGTTTCCGACAGACAGGACAGATGAGATATAGAAAGGAAAGAAGTATTAATAAAAGTATTAATAAAAGTATAAATAAAATAATAAAAAGAACGATAGTAGAAGTACGATAGTAGAAGTACAAATAGAAGGATAAAAGGAGAACTTTTACGAATATGAATTTAAAAAAAACAAGTGCGTTTTTTTTAACAGGTATATTATGTATAGCCTTGTCAGGCGGATGTGCACAGAAACAGGAAAAGACGCAGAAAAATGAATCTGAGACAGTTTCAGATACGAATACGGCTCTGGAATCTACAACAAAGGAAAACGATGCACCGGATATTCTTAGTTTAGGTGAATTTTCACTTGAGGATATTACAGGAACGGCATATACAAATGAGATGTTTCAGGATTATAAACTTACCATGATTAATGTGTTTACAACATGGTGTACACCATGTATTAATGAAATACCGGATTTGGAGAAGCTGCATCAGGAAATGAAAGAACAGGGAGTCAATGTTGTAGGAGTAGTATTAGATGCAACGGATGAGGCAGGAAATAAAAACGAAGAAACACTCGAAAAGGCAAAGCTGCTGGCAGAACGAACAGGCGCAACCTATCCGTTTCTCATACCGGACGCAGGTGCGCTTAATGGCAGACTAAAAGGCATTGAAGCAGTACCGGAGACTTTTTTTGTGGACAAAGATGGAACGATCGTTGGAAAAACCTATTCGGGAAGCCATAGTCTGGAAGATTGGAAAGCGATTGTACAGACGCAGCTGGACGGGCTGAAAGGAGATGCGTCATGAGACATGACGGCTGCTGGCAGGGAATTTGTATAGCTGTAGCGGGACTTTTTATGATGTGGTATGGTATCTGTCGCGGTGAAATGAAAGTTGTTTTGGAAAAGGCAGTCAATATATGTATGGAGTGTATTGGAATTGGATAAGAAAAGAAAAGCAGGAGAGAGGAATCGACACAAAATACAGCTGCTTTGGGCGCTGCTTACAAATAGTTATCTGACTGGTTTTGTCCATGGGAAAATTTATCGCGGGAATTTAAAAAAAATATGTGTGCCCGGATTAAACTGCTATTCTTGTCCGGGGGCGATAGGCTCCTGTCCAATTGGAGCAATGCAGGCGGTTATTGGAAGCTGGAATTTTAAATTTGCTTTTTATGTAGCCGGATTTCTTATATTTATTGGAGCTCTGGCAGGAAGATTTGCCTGCGGATGGCTGTGTCCGTTTGGCTTCATTCAGGAATTACTGCATAAAATTCCTTTTCCGAAAAAAATAGGTACTTTTAAAAGTGACCGAATGCTGCGAAAACTGAAATATGTAATTTTATTGTTGTTTGTTATTTTGCTGCCGTTGTGTCTGACAGATATACTTGGTCAGGGAGCGCCATATTTTTGTAAACTGATATGTCCGGCTGGGACACTAGAAGGCGGTATTCCACTTGTGCTGCTGAATCAGTCCATGCATAGTGCGTTGGGATGGCTGTACATGTGGAAAAATATGCTGTTGCTCATAACAATCTTGCTGGCAGTGATGATCTATCGACCGTTTTGTAAATACCTATGCCCGTTGGGTGCAGTGTATTCGATATTCAACCCGATTGCAGTGTTCCGCTATCGTGTGGATCAGGAAAAATGCACCGAATGCGGCGTATGCAGGAAAGTATGTGAGATGCAGATTGATCCGGTAAGGGAGGCAAACCATGCAGAATGCATTCATTGTGGGCAGTGTAAAAAGGTATGCAGACAAAATGCAATTCAAAACAGTACCATCAAAAATTGCCAAAACAGCAAATGTTTAACTGGGGAGTGAACAATAACCCGGATACCTGTTAACAATGTAAAAAAAGTGAGAAATAGCTTGCATTTATTTATCTCTAATGCTACAATGAAAAAATGAGAAGAAGAATCATGCGGGTGGATGCAAACAGCAACTTTATGCTTTCTTGGATTTATCCTTCACCATATACAACATTGAAAAGCAGGTATTTTATACCTGCTTTTCGTATATATATCTTACATTGATTGAAATAAAAAATAATAAATAATGGCTACCGCAATTCCACATTTTTCAGATGCTATTTTCCATTTTTACTACGAAGTGAATCTATTATTTGAGAAACCAGTTTCACATCGTCTTTGGTCAGTCCTGAGACGTCTAATCTTTCAATGTGATCAATACCAAGCAAATAATCTGTGCTTACATGAAAAACAGCCGCCAGTTTTACCAGGATAGCCGGCGACGGTATGCGTTCTTGCAATTCATAAAAAGATATTACGGATTTGGTGACACCGATTTGCATTGCCAGCTGTTTTTGTGTTAATCCTATGTTGGAGATATTAGTATCATAGTGGAAATGCAATCTTTTTTATATAATTAGAAGCTTTTGTATTCTGTTTTCTTCTCTGATTGAAATTTTTTACTTTTTAAACTATAATATATTTAATTGCTGACCGGCGGCCGTCAAAAAGCACATGAAAGTATCAGAAAACATCGTAAAGTATCAGAGAAGAAAGTATTAGAAAAGAAAGCATCAGAGAAGAAAACATCAGAGAAGAAAGGGAGAATTGTTATGGAATTAGAAATTCTGAAAAACGAAGAAAAACGGCAAAATCTCATTATGTTCCTGTTTCTTGCAGTTATACCAATCGTTGCATTTACCTATGTACTGCTCTTTAATCATGGAACAGCAAAAGATATCATAGCTCTTTTGATCTCCATTACCAGTCTGCTTATTCGAGTATTTGAAAAGCCGCTTGGAAAATATGCAAAATATTGTTATATTTCTGCGCTGCCTGCTGTGGGCGCTGTCGTTTTGTCTTTTTCCACGCCTGCGACATTTGGGGCAATGGCAGAAGCATATTTTCTCGTATTGTTTCTGGCCATTTCTTATTATGACCTATCTGTCATAGGAATTTGTACGATCATGACAATTGTGCCGAATGTAATTGCTATGATTCTGAAACCGAGTCAATTTTTTGCAATGTACTCGCTTGCCATCTGGATTTTTATTTGGATGGTATATATACTTGCTGCAGCTGCGGCCGCAATGATTGTAAATCGGGCGCGTGAACTGTTTCGGGCGGTAGAATTGAAAGAAAATGAAACACTAAAAATACTCGATAATGTCCGCAGCACATTTGATGAGATTCAGCATTCATCAGAAAAAATCTATGAATCGCTGCACCATTTTGAAGAGAGCGCCACTGAAATTGCGACTTCTACCGAAGAGATATCTGGCAATACACATGCACAGATTGACGAGGTCAATTCCAGCATAGATATTTTTAACGATTTAAATGAAAAAATTTTGCAATCTGAGAGTCGTGTGAATGACACAATTTTGAGCATGAACAATATGCGAGAGAAAAATAATGACGGCCTTTCTGCGATTGCTGATTTAACACAGAAATTTGACGAGAATACAAAATCGACGCAGAAAGTATCCGAAGGGGTACGTGCACTCTCTCAAAAATCAGCTCATATTGGCGAAATTGTAGAAAGCATACACCAAATTGCACAACAGACAAACCTGCTCGCGCTCAATGCTGCCATTGAGGCTGCCAGAGCCGGTGAGGCCGGAAAAGGTTTCGCGGTCGTTGCTGATGAAATCAACAAACTTTCTTCTGAATCAGCAGATGCGACACAAAATATAGACACCATTTTAAAAGATATTCTGGATACGGTCGATGCCACCAGCCATGTCATAGCACACAACAATGATATTGTAGAACAATCAAATGAACAGCTAAAAGCGACGGTAAGTATATTTCATGACATCGCCGATTCGTCTGAAGAAGTCGTACAAGTATCGGGTGTATTGGAAACCGAGCTGGAAAATATTCTGGTAATCAAAGAGCATCTGCTGGAATTTATAGAAAAAATACGTGAAATGTCAGAAACTTCTATGAAATCCGCAGATGGAATCAGCGCTTCGACAGAACATCAGGCAAACGCCGTTGAAGAAGTGGCAAAAGCAATGGAAAATGTACAAAATGAAATGCAGCAGCTTGGTGCAGAGTTATGGGAAGAAACGAACATATAAAAACTATTTGGAACGGTTTGCCTTATTATTCTCTAAATACATGGTTAAAACATACATTTGGTACAAAGGTATATAAATTATCCCTTCATGCAGGAATGAGCTGTCCAAACCGCGATGGAAAACTGGGGCATAGGGGATGCATTTTCTGTAGTGCAGGAGGTTCCGGTGAATTTGCTGCCGGTAATGATTTCGGAAACAATCTGGCTCCTATTGAGATCGGAAAACAAATCGAAGCAGCCAAACAACTTGTTGCAAAAAAAATGCAGCCGAACGGACGTTATATTGCCTATTTTCAGTCATTTACCAATACCTATGCTCCCGTTTCCACATTAAGAAATCTATTTACACAGGCAATTACCCGGCCGGATATTGCAGCGCTTTCCATTGCAACCCGCCCGGATTGCCTGGAAATGGAAAAAATCTGGCTGTTACATGAGCTGAACCAAATAAAACCGGTCTGGGTAGAGTTAGGGCTGCAGACTATGCATCCGAAATCAGCAGAATTAATTCGACGCGGTTATTCGCTTGCCTGTTTTGAAGACGCAGTACAACGATTAAAGGCGGCCGGTCTTACCGTTATCGTACATTTGATCCTTGGACTTCCTGGCGAATCTCTCGATCAAATGCTGGAATCCGTAAATTATCTGGCACATTTTTCCCCAGCCATTGATGGTATCAAGCTGCAGTTGCTTCATATATTGAAAGGAACCGATCTGGCCACACTGTATGAACAAAAACCGTTTCCGATATTTTCTCTGGATGAATATGTAGATTTCACAATCACCTGTTTGGAATATTTGCCACCTTCGATGGTCATACATCGGCTTACCGGCGACGGACCGAAAAAGCTGCTAATTGCTCCAGACTGGAGTAAGGATAAAAAGCGGGTTTTGAATACTTTTACAAAAAGATTTCAAGAGAGAGATACCTGGCAGGGAAAGCATTTTTTCCCAATGTGACAGGAGGGGAGAATTTATTTGAAACGCGATTTACAGCAGGCAATCTTGGAGATTTGATTATATCCGGTACGGAAGGCGGACGGTTTAAAAAGATGGTAGAAGCCGGACTGTTAGTGGATATGACTGAATTATTAAAAGAAAAAGATGTTCTGAAAAATTATGAGACAGCGATTACAAAGACAAATGCCCATGCAGGGCAGGAAGGCATTTATGCGATTCCAAGTGAAATTTCTAATCAGTCGCCGGAAATATCTACCGATGGGATAGATCCGCTTGTGATACCGTTTGTGCGGTGGGATGCATATAGGCAGGCGGGATATCCGGAAATGAAGACATTGGAAGATTGGATTACAGTGATGGAGCAGTTGCAGGAACTTATACCGGAAAGTGACAGTGGAAAAAAGACATATGCGATTTCACTGTTTAAAGACTGGGATGGAAATATGATGATGTGTGCGAAAAATTATGCTTCGTTATATGGGTATAATGAACTTGGATTTACCTTGATTCAGGCAGATGGCAGTGACATACAGGATATTTTGGATGAGAGGGGCCAATATATAAGAGCTTTACGATTTTTATTTACTGCAAATCAAGAGGGGTTGGTTGATCCTGAGTCTACACAGCAAAATTATGATGCATTGTCAGCAAAATATCGTGATGGACAAATCTTAACTTCTATTTGGTCCTGGCAGGGACGCGATTTATACAATTATGAGACGGACCCAGTACAGGGAAAGACGCATAAAGAGCTTGGAAAGGGATTTTATCCAGCCATGATCGAAGACATGAAGTGTTATACCAACGGCTGTTATCCAGAAGGAAACGCCAGACTGGTAATCGCCATCGGCAGTCAGGCAAAAGATCCGCAGCGTCTAGCAGATTTTATTGACTGGCTCTATTCGCCGGAAGGGATGGAAACTGCAGGGCAGTGTGCCGGAGCAGGCGGGCCGGAAGGGCTTGTATGGGAGTTGAAAGACGGCAGGCCGGTATATACAGAGTTTGGTGTACAGGCGTTGAGCAAAGATATTACGGTTCCGCAAGAGTGGGGAGGAGCTGAGACAGGTTCCTGGCGGGATGGAACGCCGGCTTTGAATTTTAAGGCGCTTTCTCCTGCTGATATCGATCCGAAAACAAAAGAACCTTATATGACTGCAATGTGGTCTTCAGTATTGGAACAAAATAATACACAGATAGATCAAGACTGGCAGGAATATGCACAAGGCGCGAAAACAAGCATAGAATTTTTAAAATCGAAAGATGCGCTGGCGGTTGCCCCGGGAACTTCTTATATAGCGCCGGAAGAAAGTTCGGATATTACAGTATTGCGCAGCCAATGTAAGGCAGTTATTATAGACCGCTCGTGGAAGATGGTATTTGCGGACAATGAAGCAGAGTTTGACAGGCTGTTGAAAGATATGCGTGATACGGTAAATGGACTGGGATATGAACAGGTATTAGCTGTAGATATGCAAAATGCAAGTGATGAAGCGGCGTCAAGAAAGCAGACAGTAAAAGATTTTAATGCAAAAGTGAATAAAAAGCCTCCCCATTAAATATTTATAATTACTCATATTTGTAGTTACTTATATTTATTTAATTTCCCTTATGAGCCGGGCGGCGGGAATCGAGATTTTACGGTTTCTGCCGTTCGGCATTTTTTATATAAAATATTAAATGAGATATCAAATAAGATATTTATGAAAGGGCTGCATAGTTACAAATGATTGCGGCGTATGATATAATGAGTTCGTGGCAGTCTGTTTTCGCATTGCTGCAAAAAACGAGAATGGAAAGGAGAAGCAAAATGAGTTGTTACTATAAAGAAAAACGGATGTTGTATGGAGGGGATTATAATCCGGAACAGTGGCCAAAAGAGGTTTGGGAAGAGGATATGCGGCTGATGGCGCAGGCGCATATCAATATCGTGACAGTAAATGTATTCAGCTGGGCGGCGCTGCAGCCGGATGAGGATACCTATGATTTTACGAAACTGGATGCTATTATGGAACTGGTGCGGGCAAATGGGATGAAAGTGTGTCTGGCGACTTCTACAGGAGCGCATCCGGCATGGATGGCAAGAAAACATCCAGATATCCTCAGAACAGAAAAGAACGGGATGAAACGAAAGTTTGGAGGACGGCATAATTCCTGTCCGAATAGTCCGACCTATCGGAAATATGCGCCAAAACTGGCCGAAAAACTGGCAGAGCGGTATCGGGATTTTGATAATATTGTGGCATGGCATATATCCAATGAATTTGGAGGAGAATGTTATTGTGAAAATTGTGAAAAAGCGTTTCGGAAATGGCTGAAAGATACATACGGTTCGATCGAAGAGGTAAACCGCAGTTTTGATACGGCTTTTTGGGGGCATACATTTTATGAGTGGGAGGATATTGTACTGCCGAACCTCTTGAGTGAGCATTTTATCGATGGCGCAACGGGGCAGGAGCGTACGATGTTCCAGGGGATTTCGCTTGATTATATGCGTTTTATTTCAGACAGCATGTTAGAGTGTTTTCAGCTGGAATATGATGCGATTAAAAAGTTTACACCGGATCTTCCGATTACAACGAATCTGATGGCTGCCTATAAAGGGCTGGATTATCAGAAATGGGCGAGATCTATGGATTTTGTATCCTGGGATAATTATCCTGTGCCATCGGACAGTCCGGCTATGACAGCGTTTCGCCACGATCTGATGCGTGGGCTGTATGGACAAAAGCCGTTTGTACTGATGGAACAGACTCCAAGTGTGACGAACTGGCAGCCATATAACCGTCTGAAACGGCCGGGTGAGATGCGGCTGTTAAGCTGGCAGGCTGTAGCGCATGGTGCGGATGCGATACAGTTTTTCCAGATACGCAGGAGCATTGGAGCATGTGAAAAATACCATGGAGCAGTCATCGATCATGCAGGCCGGGCAGACACAAGGGTGTTTCGAGAAGTGACACAGCTGGGGGAAGAGATTCAGAATGTTGGCGGACTGTTTTTGGATGGAAAGACGCCGGCCAGGGTTGCGATCTTGTTCGACTGGGATAACTGGTGGGCAGTGGAGTATTCTGCAGGACCGAGTGTGCGTATGAAATATTTGGATACGGTGCAGGACTTTTATCAGGCGGCATTCGCATTAAATGTTCCGATAGATATTATCAGTACAAAAGATGCTCTGGATGATTATCAGGTAGTCATTGCACCACTGCTGTATATGGTAAAAAGAGGCTATGAGCAAAAGCTGCAGGATTATGTAAAGAAGGGCGGTACATTTGTAACATCTTATTTCAGCGGCATTGTAGATGAGCATGATCTTGTGGATGACGGCGGTTATCCGGGCAGGCTGCGGGAGCTGCTTGGCATTTGGGTAGAAGAAAACGATGCGCTTCCGCAAGGAGAACAAAATGCTTTTTCGTACTGCGGCAGGCGGCATCCGGCAGATATTTTGTGTGATTTGATGCATCTGGAAGGTGCGGAAGCGTTAGGTATGTATGAAGAAGATTTTTATGCAGGTATGCCGGCACTTACCGTGCATCCGTATGGGGAAGGAAAAGCTTATTACATTGGAACGCATTCGGATGAAGAGTTTTATCAGACATTTTTAGACAGGCTGTTTTTACAGACAGGAGTGCAGTCCGTACAGCAGACGCCATTTGGTGTAGAGGCGGCTGTCAGAGAAAATGCAAATGGGACATATCTGTTTTTACTGAATCATACGACAGAGAAAAAGACGGTTGTATTGGAAGGAGATTATGAAGATTTACTGGAAGGATGCAGCTGTAATTGTCACGACGAAATTGTGTTGGAGAAAAAAGGAGTACGGCTGTTAAGGAGGATTCATAAATGAATGCAGGAAAGTTAAATCCGATCATAGACACAATAAATACATTATTTAATTTTGTAGTTCTTAATTTTGTGTTTTTGCTGACCTGCCTTCCAATAGTTACCATTGGGTCGGCTATTGCATCCTTATACTATGTGATGATTAAAGAGACGAAAGGAGAAGCAGGATATTTAGTACGTCCTTATTCGAGAGAGTTCAGGCGTAATTTAAAAAATGGTACGATAGCGTTTTTGATTTTATTTGGATTAGGAGCTATCCTGCTGTTTAATCTGCTTTTCTGGCCTGTGCAGGGAAATAAGATCTCTTTGGTAATTACCGGGGTGTTGGCGGTGATAGGTGTTGTGTGGCTTGTGGTATCACATTATACGTATCCGCTGATTGGGAGATTTGTAAATACACCGATAAATTCTATAAAAAACGCATGGGGTCTGGCGCTGCGCAATTTGAAGCAGACGGTTTTTCTGCTGCTGATAGATGCATGCATTGCCGTGTTTTATTTGTTTTTCCCTCTGAAAATAGTGCTTTTGGCAGTGCCTACATTTGGCTTCGTACTTCCTGCGTATTGGCGGGCGCATATTTTAGCAAGGGTATTTGAACCTTATGAATCATAAGAAAGATGAATACCTGCTGTTCCTTTGGCAGTTGAAATAACGTTGTACGTAAAACTTCGTTTGTGGTATAATATATCTGATCCATCGATCATAACAATGTGCTTTTTATAAAAAGAACGGTAATACGAAATAGATTCGGTATACCGTTTTTTTTTGCGCAAAAGAAAGGGGTATGCATACCAATGAAACAGAAGATGAACAAGTATGAGAATTTTTTAAGGGAAGCTGAGTTATCAGAGTCTACGATCAGCAGTTATATGAGGGCTGTAAAGGATTTTAACAATTTTTTGGGTGAAAGAAATCTGGAAAAACAGGTCGTGCTGGAATACAAAAAGCATCTTCAGCAAAAGGGATATCAGAGCAGTACCATGAACTTGTATATTATCGCGATTAACAGGTTTGTACGTTACTGCGGAGAAAAACAGGCTGTGATAAAAACTGTGAAATGCCAGAGACAGAAAAGTCTGGATAATATTATCAATGAGGAAGATTACAAAAAACTGCTCCAATATGCGCTACAGGCAGGACAGGATAAGTATTATCTGATTATGAAAACAATGGCGGTAACAGGTATTCGGGTAAGCGAATTAAGGTGCATCACTAAGAATGCTTTGGAAAAGGGATATACCAGAGTCAATAATAAAGGGAAAATAAGAGAAATTTATCTCCCGGAAAGTCTTACCGAACAGCTTACCGAGTATTGTCGAAAAGAAGGAATATGTGAGGGCGCCATATTCCGTGGGAACAGCAAGCAGCCGATCAGCAGAAATGCGGTCTGGAAGATGCTGAGGAAACTTGCAGATCAGGCGGGCGTAGATCAAAAGAAAGTATTTCCGCATAGCTTTAGACATTTCTTTGCTCTATCTTATATGAAAAAATTCTCAAATATCTTTGAACTTGCCGATATTTTGGGGCATGCCAATTTAGAAACCACTAGAATATATACAACTGCATCCATTGAGCAAAAAAGGCAGCGGCTCGAACAGCTGGATATTATGTGAAAGTTAACGCAATACAATATTATGTGTAGTTTGTCAACCTTTATCTGTAGAAAATATGAAAAAAGTAAACGAATTATTTTTGGAGGCTACTAAAGTCATACATGATATTGTTTGTCAGCAGAAAATTTATTAAAACAGATCAGATTTTTAAATTGGTGTCTCTGCCTAAGCCTTGTTCCACGCTGCAAGGCTTTCGAGCGTGCAAAATTTGGTTCACATAATATTGTATTATGAACATGCATTTAAAAGTCCATAAAAATGATGAAAGGAGGATAAAAATGAATGTAGATGATATTTTAAAAGAAGTAGAAGATGAAACGATGGATACGATTATTACTTTTACAAATCAGGGTGGTTATGTGGCAAAGTTCCAGGTCTGGTATAAAGACAAAAATGGAGCGTCAAAACAGCAAAAAGTATCCAGTGTTCCAGTCGGACAGAGTAAGGATATTACGATTGAAGCAGGGTCCTCAGATCTGCGTGTAAAAGGAGAAGCTGCGGTGTTTTTTGGCACATGGTCAACGATATTTAATGATAGTATGAAAGTGCCGGTATCCACGGAATACATTTCCTATGGGACAACTCTGAACAGAAAATGGAAGAAAGAAATGAAATAGTATGGAAAACCTGGAATCAAACAAATTGCTGGCTGAGCTATGCAGCAGAGAAAAAAACAAAGATGAAGAAAACAGATATGAAAAAAAGAATTTCGCAGATTTGAGCGGATTGCCGATTTCCTGGGAACAGATGAAAAAAGACTGGGATATGGATGGGCTAATTACGCGCAGAGAGGCGCAATATCTAAGACAGGTACCTGATGAATTTGCTAAGCTAAAAGAACTGTTTCATAATTTAGAACAAGCAGTATGGGCACCATGCGTAAAAGAAGCGGAAAGGCTGGCAGAGTATGGCAGAAATATAGACGGATATTACAAAGGTCTAGAAGCAGCCATGGAAGAGCCGGTAGATCTGGTCAGATTAAGAGCGGAAGCGGAAAAGCTGGCTGTAGATGCCAGAGGGAAACAGAACGCAGCTGAAAAGATTACAAAACTTGCAAGCGGACAAAGAGATGCATGTATCAAAGAAAAAGGGGATTTAAATCAGCTTGTTTGTAATCTGAAAGAAAATCTGATAAAAGAAGAAACGCTGAACGATATGGAGCGCAATATTGAGGAATGGTATCGGATTTTAAAAGAAAAGAAGGCATTGAAAACCGTTTATCAGTCAGATGCCAAAGTGATTCGGACGATGCAGGGAAATATTCAGCTGGTTGGATTTGAATACAAAAGGCGCAATGAACTTAAGGAATATGTTGCAACTGCAGAGTGCAAAGTGGCTGAAATGACAGAATGGTTAGATGAGCTGTGCAGTAAATGCGGGCTGTTATGCGGAATCTGGCAGGCGTTGGCAGAGGATATGGCTCAGATAGGAAAGCTTTTGGATGAAGATATTCCCAAAGCAGAAAATGTTATTCGAGAGTTAGATAGTGATTATTCAAAAGAATTATGGCAAAAAGCATCGGATACGGTAATGCTGTTTCTTAGATAACAAAAAAATGAGAATAAAAAGGAGTACAAACATGAGCGAGACAAAGATGGTGAAGGAAGATAAAAAAGAATTAACGATTGCAGGAAGCGGCAACGTGCTGTTAAACGAAAATGGCGGATTTATTTTAGCAAATACGGATATGGTGGCTTTACAGAGTTATTTGGAGATTGGTAAATGCCTTCCGGTAACAAAAGAAGAGATTAAAGAAAGATATACGCTCGATGAGGATTACACAGAAGAAGACTTGGCAGAATTTGAAAGTTTAAGACTCGAATATATAGAAATTCAGGAAAACGCACAGCATTTTTCGGATGTTACATTTCCGAATACAGTCAGTACGGCAAGTGATATTTATCATTATGGCACAAAAGCAGCCAGATATTTAAGCAGTCTTATGAGCATATATGAAAGGTATGAAGAAGGAATTTATGCCGAAGAGATGGCAAAGAAAAAAATGAGCGGAATTGTAAAAACGCTCAAAAGTGATGCTGCTTCCTATGAGGGACATGCAAAGACAGTGCAAGAAGAAATTCGTAAGTTTATTGACCAAATTATAAAGAGTAATTCTGATCTGGAAGTGATTAAGACGAGCTTTTCTGATAAATTTGAGAAAAATGCAAATTTTAATAACTATGAAAAAATCATGGAGGATTTACGTCAAAGAATCGATCAACTGAATGAAGATTATAATAAAGCAGTCATTGCAGCGGCAACATCTCCAAGCTATGCATGGATATTCCCGATCGGAACCATTGCGGGCGCGGTCGTAGCAGGCATTTATGGCAGCAAAGCGACTGCGGCAAAGGAAGCAATTAAAAAGTCAGAGGAAGAAAGAGATAAGCTGTGCAAAGAACATAAAAAGCAGATGGCGTTGCTGGACGACAGCAGGCTTGCCATGAATGCGATTGATTCGATTGTAAAAAGCGCTGAAGGAGCAGAGCAAACACTTGGAAAGATTGCGGGAATTTGGGGTTCTTTAAAAGACGATCTGGGTAATTTTCAAAGGATTGTGGAAAACGATATTGAAAAAGCAGATATATTCCTTGCCGATCTTGGCATAGAGTTTGCGGCAGAGAGCTGGAATGGGATTGCCAGAGTTGCGGATGCATACAGAAAAACAGCATATATTAAGGTGAAAAAGAAAGAAGAAATTCTGGAGGAATATAAAGACATAGAAATCTCCTATGATATGACAGAAGAAGATATGGAACGAGTGATTGCAGAGGTTGAGGGGGAAAATAATGGAAAGTAGAAACTGGGAGGCTTATTACAGAAAGCTTTTAACGGATCATAGCATTCCATTTCAAAGCTATGAAGAAATTACAAAAGATGAGGCTGAAATTTGCGGTCTGGCTGTAAATCTGGCAGACGTAATGAAACGAATCCCTGAGACTTGCAAAAAAATACGTATTTTTGCAGATGTGCTGATTGTTCCTTACGGGTATACATGCCGTATCAAAAAAGGTTATTTGTATTTGTTTGCAAGAGTGATACAGATGCAGGAAAAGAGCAGATTTCTTGTGGATGATGAAGAGAATCAGCATACAACGTTTATGGCATATTACCGGAAAACAGAAGGTAATGCCGAGATTATTTTTAGCGGCCGTAAGGAAGGAAATAGAACGAAAGAAGTAAGGCAGCTTCATCAGGAACAGCAAAATAATGTTGGCGTCAAATACCAAATAAAAGATGCGCGCATTCAAGAGACAATGGTCATGGAAGTTCCGCAGATCAGCGGGCCGATAAGGGAAAAGCTGGAGCTTTTGGCTGCGGCACAGCTTGAGGCAGCTTTTCTTATTTCCTATACGGAGCGTGAGCTGGCTATTGACCTGCTGCATTGGATTCTGGTATTAATGAAAAATTCAGATATACATAAGCAGCTGTATGTGCAGACTTATGCTTACCGTAATGTGCTGTCAGCAAAAAATCAGGCTTATATCTATGTGCCAATGCTGGACAAGGAGCAGTATCATAAGCAGGCGGAGGGATATTTGGATATACTTGAAAAATATGAGTCGGCATATTTGCGGTTCCAGGACAGGGCAACCGATAGAAAGGAACGCAGAGAGTCCGTGCAGCTGATGTATGATTTGCAGGAAAATGCAAAAAACTATGCACAGATTTCGCTTAGTACCGCAAAAGAAGATTATGAGGCGGCAGTAGACAGTTATAAGCAGGCGGCATTTAATTTTCAGCTTCAGCAGGATTATCTTAGCTACTTGCAGAAGCAGTTTGAAATTGAATTTTCTTACTGGTGCAGTTTGCAAAAGATCGAAGCAGCAGTTGAGATTTTAAAAGGAATCTTTTCTTTAGGCATTTCTGTGATTACTCTGGTCGTCGGTGTTGTGGCGCTTGGCCCGGCCGGAGGTGCAGCTGCCGGAGGAACGGCATCAGCTGGAGCGGGAACTGCAAATGCAGTGCAAGAACATAAAAAACTGCTGGAACAGATTCAAAAGATTGTTGACCAGGCAGTCAATCCAGAACAGTCAAAGCAGGTAAAACTAAAAGAAAACTGGGAGAAGGTAACCGATACGCTCGAAAAGCTTACGGACTGTCTAGATCATCTGGAGCGTTTGTATCAAAATTCTGTCTGCCTGAGTAATATGAATGCAGATGTAGACATGACGGATGCATTAGATTTTACGGATGTATCAGAACCGAGGGAGCAATCACTATACTGGTGGGATATTTATGAACAGGATGTTTTGTTGAATTTAAGCGAGTATCAAAAAATGGGTGCTCCTGGCATTGACAATCTGGTTACAGAATATAAGAAATATATGATTTATGGAAAAGCTGCGCTCCGCGCAAAGGAAGCGGCAGTTCAAAAAGGCCAGGAGTATGGGAGCCTGGTGATGGAAAGTAGTAGAATGGCAGAAAACGGACATCGTATGATGCAAGAGTATGAACGGCTTACGGACGAGGAAATGGAGACAGAAAAGCTGCAGATGTATTTTTCGGAGCAGATGACGAATATGAAGCACTGGATTTGTATTGTTATGGAAAATTACAGTGCGGCATATGAATACTGGACACTGCAGAAGTTTCCGCTGCCAATTGTACCATCAAAAGATGCCGCTGGCTTAAAACAGGATTTGTTAAGCGTATATGAGAACTGGCAGAAAGTATTGGAAGGTTTGAATCCGCCTCCACAGGAATTTCAAAAGCTGTCTGTAACATTTCAAAAGGGAAGGGATAAAGAATTTGAAATGCTTGCAAAAGATTTAAAAGAAAAACATCAGATGCAGATTCCGATTATGGAGGATAGTTCTATATTTGCCGGACATTCCAGAGTACGTTTGGAAACGGTTCGTTTATGGCTGCGTGGAGCGGAAAAAGAAGGCATTCCGGTAATTTTTGAAATCAGTACGTCCGGGGATCATGCGGACAGACTTGGGAAAACGTGGAACTTTTCCATGGAACCGTTTCGCCGTAAATTCCAGTATGTAAAGCAAAGTGATGGAAGTGCGCATATACAAAAAGACGGCAGAATCAGCAAAGAATTTGCCGGATGGTATGCACAGCCGACACCGTTTACGCAATGGAGCATTTCTCTCCTGACACCGGATGCAGTCAGCTTTGATACCTTAGAAGAAATAGCGATGGAATTTGAGGGAAGCAGTATATAAATCAGGGAGGTTAAAATGCCAAAAACAAAAAGAAGAAAGATATCAGACAAAGGCATTAACATGATTGCGCAGTTTGAAGGATGCGAATTAAAGGCATATCAATGTCCGGCTGGCAAATGGACGATCGGATATGGACATACGAAAAATGTAAACCCAGGCGACCGGCTGTCCTCAGAAGCAGAGGCAAAAAAACTGCTGAAAAAAGATTTGGCAATATATGAAGGCTATGTCAATGAGTGTGTAGAGAATGGGAAGATTGGTTTTTTATTAAATCAAAATCAGTTTGATGCGCTGACGTCTTTTGCCTATAATTGCGGAAAAAGCAATCTGCAGCAGCTTGTGACAGGCAGGAATGCGGAGACAATAGCGCAGAAGATACTTTTGTATCATAAAGGCGGCGGTCAGGTATTAAATGGGCTTGTAAAAAGAAGAAAAGCAGAGCAAGAGCTATTTTTGAGCTGAAGAAGCGGACAGGAATGTCTGTAAAATGAACAATAGGTGAAAATGTAAAACTGCCGTGAAATAATTTACTTAAGTTATTGCGCGGCAGTTTGTGAAAAGAAAGGGCAGATAACAATGCCGGGATTAGGAAGAAAGAAAAGAGCAGGCGGTAAAAACGGTTCGGACGGGGAATATCAAGATGATGATTTTATGCCGTTGGATGACCTTGTATATGCACCGCTCCATGCGCTTGCCAATTCGAACAGGCAGCTTGGCAAAGATATGGTGCAGGCAATACGGTCTATGGGAATTGTACAGCAAAATGGACAAGAAGAAATTCTGCATCTGAATCATCTGAATATTGCTTACGATCAAGTTCGTCAGGAAGCGGAGGAAGGATACCATGTAGAGAATCTAAAGCTTCAGGTTCCGCTGCTTTCTGTCGTACCGGTTTCGGGGCTTGGAATTGATAAGGCGGAAATCGGATTTTCGGCGGAAATGAAGGCCGTCAAACAGGAAGGAGAGTATCAGATGCAAGCCCGTATCTGTTCGCCGGAGCAAAGGGAGAGCGATTTTCTGCCAAGAGCTACTTATAAGCTGCAGGTCATATCGATCCCCGCATCAGAAGGGATCCTGCGGCTTGCGGATCTGCTTAGTACAAATCAGGTAGTCAGGAAGATGGATACGACACCGATAGATATGGACGGGAGCCCTGGATCAGACAGTCAAAAACAGGTCAGACAAAAAATGACGGATCTGAGAGCAAGGATGAAAAAATTAAAACAGTTGTATCAAAAGATTGCGGAAATGATGATGGAGCAGGAAAAAATGTACCAGATCAGCAGGGATGCCTTTGAAGACAATGTATACGATTATGACAGAGATAAGTATCAGATGGTGCAGTCGAATATTGCAAACCGCATGATGCGCTGTCAGCAGCAGATGATGGATCTCGAGATTGCATATGGATTAGATCAGGATGATAAAAATGAATGATAAACAAATAAAGGACAGGCTGAATGAAAGGATCGTTTTGGAAGCATTACAAAACAGCCGCCTGGATGAAAATATCCTGTGGCTGGAAAGACTTGTGATTCATGTAGAAAAGGGGGAAGAATCGTTATGGCAGTAGTTGAGCAGTTTGCAGGTCTGGAAATGTCGCAGCTGATCGGGGCGCCGTTAGCCGCCGCCGCAGATGCCGGCATTCAGCTGGCGGACGCTGCAGCTGATTTTATCAGCAGAGTAGGGCTGGATGAAAGCGGCAAAGTACGCACGGCGGCGTTTCAATATCAAAGGAGAAGATGGAATGAAGACGGCACTAGTAATTTGGATGAAATGAAGGTGGAACTGCCGCTGTTAGCAATTGTACCGGTTCCAAATTTGCAGGTAGAAGAGGTCAGCCTTTTATTTGATATGGAAGTAAAGCAAAGTGAAAAAAAGGATACTGCACTGGAATTAAGCGCCAATACGGCTGCAAATGCAGGAATTGGCCCGGCAAAGGTCAGCATTACCGGAAACGTCAGTGCGCATCATACGAATACAAGAGGTACGGATTATTCAGCAAAATATCATGTAGATGTAAGAGCAACCAATTATGGAATGCCAGAAGGACTTTCCAGAGTATTGGATGTTATGACGGCTGAACTCTGTCCGACGCTTGTGCGTTCAGATATTAAAGATGAGAATGGACAGGAGCTTTTGGAGCAGGAGGGGAGAACAGCGGGGTATCGAAAAACTCTGGAACGTAAGCTGCATCGGCTGGAGCGTCAGATTGTGGCGGCAAAAAAAGGCAGAGACGGTTTTATCAGACGGATGAAAGAGATTGCGTGCATGCAGCAAAAGCTGTATGATCTGGCGAGACTGCAGGAGGTGCATTCAGTGGATGGAATCAAAGAATCGCAGGATTTGCATGGATTGGACCAGGCATTGGAGGAAGCAGACCAATCATGGTCTGTTTTTTTAGAACAGGCAGAAACGATCATTTGTCTGTTAGCGGATATGACAGCTTATGATGAGAACAAGATATCAGATTTATTTTTATTAAAATGCTGCCAGGGAGGAAAAGTAAAGTCTTATGACAGTAATGAAGCATATTATCCAATCCTGTTAGAAGCACAAAACCGGGCAGTAAGGGCACAGCAGCGTGTAAATGTACTGGAATCTGAACAGTTACAAACGCAGGAAGAATATCAGATGTTACTTTTAACAAACCATCCATTGGAGGAAAATATACAATGAGGCAGGAAAGAATATCTGCACTTGAAGAAATTCACTATGTAAAGCTGGTTACGATAGGAGGGATTCATCCCGGGAAGCCATTTTTAGATGAGGTTAGAAAAGAACAGGCCGATTTGCTGAATCGCTGTCTGAATGATTATCCAAAAGGCAGAATTATAGGAAAAGATATTTCTATCGGCAGATATCAGGCCGGAGAGCATGAATTAACAATGGAAAAGGTAACTTATCATATAGGATTCACAAGAAAACCCGAGTGGGAGGAGGAAAGAGGCAGGATATGAATATCGTGGAAAAAAAAGAAGGTGAAAAGCTCATCGTCAGTCTGGAAGGCAGTTTGGACAGTCTGACAGCGCCGATGCTGGAGGAGCGTCTTAGGAGCCTGCTCACAAATCAAACAGCGCTGGTAATAGATTGTAAGAGTCTGCAGTATGTATCGTCAGCAGGACTAAGAGTTTTTTTATGGGCAGCTAAAAAAATGAAACACCAGGGAGAAATGGAGCTGTGTCATGTAGGAGCGGATGTCATGTCTGTGCTTCGAATGACCGGATTTACGGAAATACTAAATATCAGGCAGGTGCAGGAAAAATGAAAAAAAGAATTGCATGTATTCTTATATGTTGGAACATCCTGCTGTCGCTTGGCCTTGGAGGGAGCATATATAGCCTGCAGGAATGCAAAAGTGCGAATCGGCAAATGTTTGCACAATCATTGGCAGAATCCAAAGAGGAATCACAGATCATGTATCTTCTTTTTATCGGCTTAAATGACAAAGATACGTATCAGCAGATCATACCAACGAAGAAAGCAAAACAAATAATTGAGGAAATTTGTGGCAGATACACAGACGGCTATACCTGTATGGAGGCATACGGAAGCTGGGTGGATGAAAAAGGCCGGCGTACGATTGAGAATACAATGATCTGCCAGTTTGCAGACATAAGAAAAGAGCAGCTGCAAAAAATAATGGACGAGCTGTTAACAGCATTGAATCAAAACAGCATTCTGGTAGAAAAAAGAAATGCGGATGTTTCATTTTATTATGGCTCGGATGACAGGGAGGAGAACGATGTCAAAAACGGAAAGTAATATCTTATTGTTTTCAATTACGTTATGTTGGGCGGCTTCCTACATATTTATTAAAAATTTGCCAGAGAATTTCTCGTCTTATGCATACCTTGCTTTGACAACCGGAATAGCAGCAGCCATTATGGCAGTTATTTTCTGGAAACAGCTAAAGACGGCTGCAAAGAGTACTTGGCTGAAAGGGCTGCTGCTTTCTTTGATACTGAGCTTTAACCTGCTTGCCGAGAAAAAGGGAATTCAGTATATGGAAGCTTCAGAAGCAAGCTTTTTATCTGCGCTGGCAATTATAATCGTACCGTTACTGCTTTTCATATTCCATAAAAAGCCAACCAAAAATCAGCTGTTGGGAGCGGGTATGGTACTGATTGGATTATGTATCAGCTCTGGGATGCATGTGGAAAAGCTTTGGAATGCAGGCGCTTTTTATATGCTGGCAGGATGCTTTGGTTCTGCTGTTTATACGATTGCCGTTGATCGGTATGCAAAGGAAGAACATCCATTGCTGTTATGTATGATACAGATGTTTTTTACAGCAATGACAGGTTTTTTGATTTGGTTTGCCAAAGATCCTTCGGCAATTTCAAAGATTGTTTTAACAAAAGAATTATTGTCTAATATTTTTGTGCTTGCTTTTTTTACGAAAGCATATGCCTATATTGCGCTGATGTATGCACAAAAATACTCAGATGCCGTTAGTGTTACCGTGATAGCGTCTACAGAGCCAGTGATTACACTTTTGCTGGCGGCGCTTCTGCCGGCTGCATATGGGGGAAACAGGCAGATCAATGGCAGTTCTGTCGCTGGCGCAGTCATAATCATGATAGGAGCAGCGGTGGCTGGCCTGCGTTTTTTGGAATATAAAGGGCGAAGGAGGAAAAGCGATGCAAAAACAGTGGGATCCAGGTAACAGAAGCAGATTTTTCATCACGTTTTCCGCATTTGTTGTACTTGGCGTTACATTCAAAGTTATGGTGCTCGTAGAAGGTTTGACAGAAATCCGTCCAGTAAATGCGATTCCTCAGGTGGCAGGGCTTTTGGCAGGGCCGGTTGGTGCGGCCGCCTGTGGGATAGGCAATCTTGTATCTGATCTGGCAGGAACGCTTTCATTCAGGTCAATTCTTGGAATGATTGCTAATTTTATTGCGGCTTATTTGCCATATCGTCTGTGGCATTCGTTTTCCAACGAAGAGCCGAATGTGCACAGCGGAAAAAATATGCTCTTATATTGTATGATTGCTTTTGTGACAGCGATGACTGCAGCATGGATACTGGCATTTGGGCTGTATGTGTTTTTTGATGCGTGGATGCCGGAAATCTATCAATATGTATTTTTTAACAATTTTGGTTTCTCTGTAGGACTTGGAATGCCGCTGCTAATTCTTTTTACCTCGGACGCTATTTGTATCAAATGTCAGCCGCGTCCGCAGAAACAGCGGTTGCTGCACAGCAAATATGTCCGCTTTATGATAAGCGCTGCTTATTTGCTGTTGATGCTTATACTTTTGGGAGGGATCGTATTTGCCGGCCACAGTCCGGTTCATGAACGTTATTTGCGTATAGCGTCTGTTGCAGCATTGCCATGTCTGATATGCTTTTTCATTTGATACAGCGTTTGTGACAGACAACAGGAGGATTTTATGAAGTCATTGGTAAAATGTATACTGTCAGCAATTTTGTTTTTTATGGTTACGATTCCTTTTCGCAGTTTTTTTCATTTGACAGGGCTGACAGAAGTACGGCCGGCCGCTGTCCTGCCGCCGGTATGTGGTTTTATTATGGGGGCGTCGGGAGCGATTGGCTGTGCAGTTGGCAATCTTGCTGCAGATATTTATTCTGGGTATCCGAAAGAGATTTGTATCTGGGGATTCGGAGCACAGCTTATTTATGGTTGGCTGCCATATAAGCTTTGGTTTGGCAGAAAAAAACGGGAAATCATTCATTTTGCGAAGGCATGGGATGTGATTCGCTATATTTTTATCGTATTTTTGGATTCGATGCTTATGGCTGTGGTATTGGGCGTTATTTTGCAGAAGCATCAGCTCGGAACGCTGCTTTCACAAGATACGCTCGTGCTATTTTTTAATAATCTTGTCTTTAACCTTGTATTAGGCATACCGCTGCTCATATTGGCTGGTGTTTTCCTGGAAGATAGCAAAGGCAGGGTGTTGACGTTAAATGTGCGCTTTGTGTTAATTTTTCTGATGCTCAGTGTATTGGCGGCAGCTATGATGGGGGCTGCGTCGTATTTGGAAATGTCGCATTTTGTTACAGATCTCGTGTCGCTATGGAATCGGATTTATATTCGCGTCAGTATGGTGTTTTTTCTGCTGTGTAGTTTATCGATCTGCTTTTTGCTTCATTTGGAGAAACAGATCACGATACCGATAGAGAGTTTGGCAAAGATTGCCGGAAGCTATGCAGACAGGGAAACATTGGAAAAGGGCGGCTGCAGGCCGGACGGCCGAAAGATAGCTTTGCAGTGTGCGGAGATTGGAAGGTGTGGAGGGGAAACAGGTACGCTTGCATTGGCATTTCAGAAGATGATGCTGGATGTCGAGCATTATATAGCGGATATGACACAGATTACAAAGGAAAAGGAGCGGATCCGGACGGAACTGGATGTTGCTGCAAAGCTGCAGGCCGATATGCTGCCGGATTCGCTGCATCTGCTGCATCAGTATGAGGAATTTGACATATGTGCAAGAATGGCGCCTGCAAAAGAAGTTGCAGGAGATTTCTATGATTTTTTTCTGACGGATGAAGATCATTTGATGTTTTTGATTGCGGACGTATCAGGAAAAGGAGTGCCGGCGGCTTTGTTTACGGTCGTTTCCAAGACAATTTTACAGAATTTAGCCGGTCATACAGATTCGGTAAAAGATGCATTTGAAATTGCAAACAGGGCGCTTTGTAAAAATAACAAAAACGGAATGTTTGTCACAGTTTGGATGGGTATCCTGGCACTTTCTACAGGCAGATTAGTATATGTGAACGCAGGGCACAATGCGCCGCTGTTAAAGCAGGGAGATGGACCATATGCGTATGGCCTGGAAAGAACGGGATTTGTATTGGCAGGAATGGAAGAGATGCAGTATGAGCAAAAAGAGGTAATGCTAAAGGCAGGCGATACTTTATTTCTCTATACGGATGGAGTTACCGAAGCAAAAAATAAAGACCAGGAAATGTATGGGGAAGGACGTCTGCAAAATGTTTTGAATGCAAGATGGCAAGAAGGAACAGAGGAACTACTGGCAGCAGTGTGGGAAGATGTAACTGTATTTCAGGGAAGAGAAGAACAATTCGATGATATTACAATGCTTGCCGTGCGCTATCATGGCTGTGCATACAAAAAATATACAGGGGCGGCAGAGCTTTCCTGTCTGGCGGAGATTATGGAGTTTTTGAACTGGGAATTCAGAGAACGAAAGGTGCCTGAGTCTGCAGCAAATACGGTGCGGATGGTTACAGATGAAATTGTTTCTAATATCTGCTATTACAGCGGAGCACATTTTGTAACAGTAATGATGAAAATAAATACGGTAGAAACGCAGAAAGATAATCAGGGAGGACGTGGGACTAAAATCACGCTTATTTTTGAAGATGACGGAGCAGCATATAATCCTTTGGAAAAGGAGAAGCCGGATCTTACAAAAGGGCTGGAAGAACGAAAGCCGGGCGGACTTGGCATTTATCTCGTTAAAAAATATATGGATGATATCACGTATACCTATGTGGAGAATAAGAACAGACTCATTGTAAAAAGGATATGGGTATAAAAACAGGGGACTGTCGTTTCGTGCGACAGTCCCCTGTTTTTATATGTTCTGTAACAAATGAAATAAGAAAGTCCGTGCTATTGTTACTGTTACTGTGTAAGCGCTACTTTGCCTTTTACCATGTCTGTCAGAATTTGTGCTGCATCATCCATGTCGGAACCTTCCAGATCGGAAATCATTTTATCATAAGAACTGTCAAAGTCATTCAGATGGCTGTGGGAAAATATCTACCAGTAATTCTACACCCCAGGCTTTGCATGCCGCCTGCTGTTCCTCGTTGTATTCTGCGATAATAGATTCTTTGCTGTCTGTAGAAAATGTGCTGCCTGTCGAATCTGTAACACCGGTTCCGTAATTTGGGAATGGATAGTTATGGAATCCTACGCCTGTTGTTTTCTTGTAATTTTTATCTTCCGATTCTTTTTTGATCTCTTCTTCAGTGCGGTAGCGGTGGCCGTTTTCGTCGATTTCGTAATTGGTTCCTTCAATTCCCCAGTTAACAAGTACCTGGCCTTCATCAGAGCAGATATAATCTAAAAATTTAATTGCGGCTACCGGATCTTCACAGGCTGTTGTAATACCAACGCCCTGGCCGGTTGCAAGACCCTGATACATGGACAAATTACGGTGCGTTCTCTGGCAAAGAGTGAAGATCAAAATATACCGAAGTTTCATGGATTGGTTGAGGATGTGGCTGTGCTGGGGAATAAACGGCCGCCGGAGTGGAGTGTAGATCGGATGGGGCTGCATGTGAGGATGCAGATTACAGACAGGAGATTTCCGGTAGTGCTGCGGGTACGGGTAAAATAAAGGCATTTTTGAAGCTTTAAAAAAAGTTTAAATCGTGCTCAAAATTATCTGATCGAGGATGATATCCTGACTTTGACTCTGATTGATACAGGAACACATGCCGATTTGTTTCAGGCTTAAAAATGATAAGTTACACTTTTACAGAACTTTTTGATCGAACAATGGTATTGTAAGAAATAGAATGCTACCATATCACGACGATCCTTATTGCCGGGGATAGGATTCTATTGACATACAGTAAAAAAGTTAGTAAATTGTTTAGTGAGAAAGTAGTGGAGGTGTTATATGGCAACAATTAAAGATATTGCACAGCTGGTAGGTGTCTCATCAGCTACGGTATCCAGAGTATTGAATTATGATGAAACCATATCTGTAAATGAGGAAACAAGAGAGGCCATTTTTGAAGCAGCGGAAAAGCTGCAGTACCGTAAAAAGGTGGTATATCCGAAAATTGAAAATGTAGCGCTGTTGTTTTGGTCTTCGGATAAAGAAGAACTGGAGGACATTTATTACCGTTCGATTTGTGAAGAGATGAGGCGTCAGGCAGAAAAGAGAAATGTGCAAATTACGCTCATAACAAAAAGCGACGGCATAGAGTCCGTGCCCCCAAATGCGAAAGCGTTTATAGGGATTGGATGGTTTTCGCAGAAGGAAATTGACGCGCTGAAAAAAATAACAGATCAGGGTGTTTTTGTAGAAACGTCTCCAGATGAAAGCCTGTATGATTCGGTACGGTCCAATCTGGATTCTATCGTGACACAGATTGTGGACTTTTTTGTAGCAAAAAAGCATAAGAATATTGGATTTATCGGGCCTTCCGATTATGATATTCAGACGTTTGAAAAAGTAATGGATGTAAGACAGTGGTCGTTTATTGAAAGTGTGAAATATTATGGATTGTATCAGGAGAGAAATATTTATGTTGCTGATGCGCTGACGGTAAAAGAAGGATACCGGATCGGAATCAGAATGGTGGAAGAGTTAGGGGACCGGTTGCCGACTGCTGTTTGTATCGCCAGCGATACTTTAGCGGTTGGGATTTTGCAGGCATTTAATGAAAAGGGGGTATTGATACCAAAGAGGACAGAAGTATTCAGCATTAACGATATTAATGTTGCGCAATATGTGTCTCCGCCTTTAACGACGTTTCATATTGACATACCTGCCATGTGTGAGAGTGCGCTGGATCTGTTACAGGAACGTCTGATTAAAAAGAGAGAGATCACAAAAACAGTGTATATTAATGGAAAACCGATTTTTCGTAAAAGTTGTGTCAAATAAAACAAAGGGGAACCTTTCTGGCTGTAAGGAGCAGCAGAAAGGTTTTTTTGTGTATAAATTACAATGAGAATCATTTTGGAGACAGAAAAACGCTGTTTTTTTGTGCAATACGATGAAAAATGAAATTTGACTATTTTTTGTTTTATAGATGATTGACAAAATAGTAAAACGTTGCTAATATATTAATAAATAATTTACTAGTAAATAAATAAAATATTTATCAAATGGAGGTAAAACCGAGCAGTGGATAAGAGTTTTATTAGAGGAATGGACATTTCAACACTGTTGGAACTGGAAAAATCGGGAGCCGTATATTATGAAAACGGGCAGCAGAAAGAGTTGCTGGATATTTTGAAAAACAATGGAGTGAATCTGATCCGGCTTCGAATCTGGAATGATCCTTACGATGAATCTGGTTGTGTTTATGGAGGAGGAGGGAATGATTTTGACTCGGTATTAAAAATGGCGGAAAAAATTCGTAAGAAAGAATTGATGTTTTTACTGGATTTTCATTACAGTGATTTTTGGACAGATCCAAAGAAACAGGTAAAGCCCAAAAAATGGAAGTCATTATCAGGCGACGCATTGAAAGCAGCGTTGTATCACTACACAGAACAGATTTTATTGGAATTAAAGAAAAACGATTTGGTGCCAGATATGGTGCAGATTGGAAACGAGATTACAAATGGTCTGCTTTGGCCGGACGGACAGCTGCCAACGTACCGAAACAGGGAAAAGGAGCAGCCACATCGTGATTATCAGCATATGTTTTCGCTGCTGGAACAAGGAATTCGGGCAGTGAGAAATGCAGCTGACCAGGCAAAGATTATTCTGCATTTGGATTATGGCGGCGACAACGGTCTTTATCGGGAATGGTTTGATGCAGCGACGGACAATGGTATTGACTATGATATGATAGGACTTTCTTATTACCCGTACTGGCATGGTACGTTGGAAGATCTGGAAGCAAATCTGCAGGATATTAGCCGGCGGTATCAAAAAGATGTTTTGGTGGTGGAAACGTCTTATGGATTTACGTTGGAAGACCGGGAGGGGTGTTCTCTGCTGTTTACGAAAGAACTTGCAGCGCAGACAAAATATGCGCCGACTCCGCAGGGGCAAAAAGAGTTTATCGAAGAACTGATTCAATGTATCCACAGAGTAAAAGACAGAAGAGGGAGAGGGTTTGTATATTGGGAGCCTGCATGGATTCCTGCCGGATATTCTACCTGGGCTACACCAGAGGGCCAAAAGTATATGGGCGATACCGCTCCACAGGGCAATACCTGGGCGAATCAGGCGTTGTTTGATTATAATGGCAATGCGCTGCCTGCATTGGCAGCTATTAGAGATAGTTAATCCCCATTAAAGCGTCAGCCAGAGAATAAAAAAATCTGGCAGCAGCGCAAGGAGTTACCTGAACGGTTGCAATTTGAAATATCAGCAAGGTTAGAAAGAGAGGAAAACCAGGATGAAAAAGAAAATGATTTGTATGGTACTGGGAATGATCGTAGCAGGCGCTATGGTAGGCTGCGGCAGCAGTGGAAAGGCAGATGGAAACGAAGGCAGTCAGCAGGCATCGTCTGATGCAGCGGATGGGGCCGGCGGTGGAGACAATACTGCCGTCATCTGGACGAATCTGGAAAATGAGGCTAAGGTATTGTCAGAATATGCTCAAAAGTGGGAAACCGAAACCGGTAAAAAAGTGGAAGTGATTCATGAGACGGCAGATATTCAGCAGTTTGCGCAGGCGGTAAAAAGTGCGGATGGGCCGGATGGAATCTATGGGGTGGCAAACGACCAGCTGGCTAATTATATTGATGCGGGACTTGTGCAGGAAGTTCCAGAGGATGTATATAAGGATGAAGATTATGTAGCTGCGTCCGTGCAGGCATGCTACGCGCAGGGAAAACGTTATGGGGTTCCTGTAGCGGTTGAGACAAACGCATTATTTTATAATACAGAAAAAATAAAGGAACTGCCGCAGTCGTGGGAAGCGTTGCTGGATGTTGCAAAAGAGCAGGGCGGTATACAGTTCGACGCTACGAGCATTTATTACGATCTTGGATTTTTACGGGCGTATGACAGTTATATTTTCCGTTATGCAGATGGCAGCTATGACGTGGAAGATATCGGACTTGGAAATGAAAATGCTGTAAAAGCGTATGCGTTTATTCAGCAGTTGGCAGCAGATTATAAGTTTATCTCTTCTGATATTACGAGTGATACGGCGAAAAGTAATTTCCAAAATGGTGTGACGGCATTTTACATAGGAGGTCCTTGGGATATTGACGGTTTAAAAAACGCTGGGACCCCATTTGCAGTAGCGCCAATGCCGCAGCTAAACGGAAAAGATTTTGTAACGCCGGTAGGCACACAGGTTGGATTTGTAAGTGCAAAGTCTGACAGTCAGGAGACGGTATGGGAATTTTATCAGTATTTAATGGAAAATTCTGCAGTTGACGTATACAATGCGGGCGGAAGAATCCCGGCTTTACTGGCAGCGCAGGATAAAATTGAAAAAAATGAAGAGACACAGAGTTTTATCACGCAGATATCTTATGGGGAACCAATGCCGACTGCCTCAGAATTAGGGCAGGTGTGGACGCCATTTTCGGATAATATGAAGCTGATGTTTAACGGGCAGGTGACGCCGGAGCAGGCAGCAGAATATATCGGAACGCAGGTGGCAGAAGGAATTGAAATGATGAATTCCGGTAAATAAACAAGGTCAGGAGGAATAGGAATGCGTGGAAATAAGAAAGCGGGAAGAATTGCGTATGCATTCATAGCGCCTGCATTGGTGTCCATCTCAATTTTTACGGTTTTGCCAATTGTATATACAATTTTTATATCATTTACAAACTATAACATGTATCATCTGGATGATTTTAGTTTTGTAGGGATTGTCAACTATTTGGACGTATTAAGCGGGAGTATCAGCAAAGTGTTTTTCCCGGTGCTTGGATGGACGCTTGTATTTGCAGCGCTCAGTACGGTTGGGGCGTATTTGATCGGAATGGGGCTTGCTGTATTATTAAACAATCCGCATATGCGGGAAGCAAAGATTTATAAATCTCTGCTCATTGTTCCATGGGCGCTTCCGGCTACCATTGCTATTTTGGCATGGCAGGGATTGTTAAACGAGCAATACGGCGGGATTAATAATCTCCTACATATGCTGGGAATTTCCGGCATTCCATGGATGACAGATGTATTTTGGGCCAGAACAGGCATTATTATCGTCAATCTTTGGCTTGGATTTCCGTATATGCTGAATGTATGTCTGGGCGGGCTTCAGTCGATCGATCAAGGTTTTATTGGGAGCGGCTCTTAGCGCTGCGCTGATTGCAGGTGCGCAGACAGAGGCCAGAGCAGAGCGGGTAAGCAGCGATTATTCTGATTTTATCCGTGGAGCAGATGTATCTATGCTTGGAGATATTGAAAGGCTGGGAGGAAAGTTTTATGATGGAGGGGTTCAAAAAGATGCACTGCAGATTATGAATCAGCATGGTGCAAATTATGTGCGGCTGAGACTTTGGGTGAATCCTTATGACAGTGAAGGAAACAGCTATGGCGGCGGCAGCAATGATTTTCAAATGACCTTAAAGCTTGCCAAACGTGCAAAAGCACAGGGAATGAAAGTGCTGGTTGATTTCCATCTGAGCGATTACTGGGCAGATCCGGGAACACAGTCAAAACCAAAGGAATGGGCAAATTTATCTTATGAGCAGCTGAAATCTACGCTGTATCATTATATGAAAGATACAATGAATGATTTTAAGGCGCAAGGAATTATTCCTGATATGATACAGGTAGGAAATGAGACTTCTTCCGGCATTTTATGGGACGAAGGAAGAATTGGCGGAACATATACAGAGTTTCATCAGCTTGCCGAGTTATTGAACCAAGCGATCACAGGCGTTCGGGATGCCGTTGGCGATCAGACAAAAATCGTTCTGCATTTAGACAACGGAGGAAACAATTCCTTATACCGCTGGTGGTTTGACGGCGTAACGGGATGCGGATATGATCTTGATTTTGATATTATTGGATTGACCTATTATCCAATGTGGCATGGAACGATGGAAGATCTGCAGTATAATCTGAATGATATCAGCGCCCGCTATGACAAGGATGTTATGATTGTAGAGACGGCATATGCGTTTACATTGGCAGATGGAGACGGACTTGGCAGTTCTTTCAGTCCGGATGATGAAAAAATTGGCGGATATCCGGCATCTGTACAAGGGCAGATGGATTTCATGAGTGATCTCGAATCTGTTATTTTAAATGTACCGAATAATCGCGGTCTTGGATTCTTTTATTGGGAACCGGAATGGATACCGGTAGAAGGCGCTTACTGGGGAACAGAAGCAGGAAAAGAGTATATCGATGACAACGGACTGTTATCCAATCCGTGGGATAATTTAGCATTGTTTGATTTTGACGGAAACGCACTGGAATCGATCGACATTTTCCAGAGACCGGAGCAAAATCTGATCGTTAATCCTGGATTTGAAGCGGATGGACTGACCAATACACCTTCAGGATGGCAGGTGTGGCTGGATGACGGTGTAGATGCGCCCACAGTGAAGACAGAAGCAAACGGATATGAAGGAGGATATAAATTATCTTTCTGGAATAGTTCCGATTATGGATGCTCTGTCTATCAGACGGTTACCGGACTGGAAGACGGAACGTATACACTGTCGGCATGGGTTATGACAAATGCAGGACAAAAGGTAAATCAGCTATATGCAAAAAATTATGGAGGCGAGGAACTGAATCAGACGCTACCGGTCAGTGATCTTGGGTGGAATAAAGTTGTGATTGACAATATCAAGGTGACAAACGGTCAGTGTGAGATTGGTGTTTACAGTGTCGCAAACGGCGGAGACTGGTGCAATATAGACCATATGATACTGCGGAAAAAATAAACATATAAATGAAAAAAGACAGGCAGCAAAAGCTGTTACCACATAAGGAGATAATTTAAAAGCATTATTGGAATACAACTTATGGGGGATAGCAAAGGCAAAAGCCAGCGTAAGAAATGTTTCTGCTTCTTACGCTGGCTTTCTTTCTGTCAAAATATAGAATTGCACATACGCATATCACTGTCCTTATCCGTGAGCATGAAGGAAAAGTATCATAATCCATGTAATAAAGGAAACATAATTATGAAGCAGCCTGCGCAGAGTATGAAAAAATCTGCGGAGAAAAAGTGGTGGATACTAAGAGTATCAGAGACAGGCTCAAGCAAAAAGAGCAGAGAGTAAAGGAGAGAGAGGCAGGCAGGGAGCATCGGGCAATGCTTTTTTATTGTTCCTTACTGTCCATTTAATAAACAGATAAGAAACAAATAGTAAACAGATAAAGACTTTTTCGAAATATGATATATAATATCATAGAAACACAAACTTCTTTTCAATCACTATGGAGGGATAAACATGATTACGATTCTTCATACCGATAAATTGTGCAAATCATTTTCAAACGGCGGCTTGCAGCAGCATATCATCAAGAATCTTGATCTTGAGATCAGGGAAAAGGACTTCACTGTTATAATGGGGGCGTCGGGTTCGGGCAAATCCACTCTGCTTTATGCACTTTCTGGAATGGATACCCCGACCCTCGGCAGAGTTTTCTTCGGTGACAAGGATATATCGAAATATACCAACGATCAGCTTGCTGTGTTCAGACGTGAAAACTGCGGGTTTGTCTTTCAGAGCATTTATCTGCTCGAAAACATGACCGTATTCGATAACATCATGACAGGTGCGCTTGTGATACAGAAGAACAGTCCCGAGCTTGTGAAAAAGACCGAGGAGCTTCTCAAAAAGGTCGGTATAGGCGAAAAGCTGTGGGATAAATACCCGAACCAGCTTTCGGGCGGTGAGTGTCAGAGGGTCGGTATCGTAAGAGCGGTCATCAATGATCCAAAGATACTTTTTGCCGATGAGCCGACAGGCAGTCTGAACTCGGCTTCGAGCCGTGACGTTCTTGATATCTTCACGGAACTGAACTCGAAAGGACAAAGCATTGTAATAGTGACGCACGACATGAAAACCGCTCTCAGAGGAAACAGGGTGATATATCTTCGTGACGGTGCTGTGATCGGCGAACATGAAATGCCGTCATTCGGCACAAATGATATCAAGAGCAGACAAGAGGGCTTGCAGAGATTCCTCGATGATATGGGGTGGTAATATGGAAAAGATACTCAGACTTTCTTTTGCAAATATGAAAAAGCATAAGAAACAGACGATACTCCTTACTCTGCTGATCGTGTTCTGTATGGCTGTCACATCGGCGGCAGCTGCGGGCAGCATTGATATGACGGGCATATTTCCCCGTGTGGCGGAAGAGTATGCCGTACATAAAAATGCGCTTTATATCAAAGAGGATTATTACAATGACAGCTTCATCCGGCTGCTTCGTGAAGATGAGAGGGTAACGGATATCGATCATGTCCGTGTTCTGTTCAGTACGGCAACGAAATACCTTGACAATGAAGGCGAGGAACAGTCGCTGTATATGAGTTTCGTGACTAAAGAGCTCGAAAAGAACATAGAGCGCTCTCCCATAGAAACGACCCTCACCGATGAGGAGATAGCAGCGCTTGAACACCCGATCTATCTGCCCTATGCAGGCAGAGAATCCCTTGCATCAAAGTTCAGTGAGGGCGACACTTTTAACATCATTTACGGAACAAAGCTGTTCTCCTTTACAGTTGCAGGTTTTTATGAATCAATTTTTATGCCCGCAACCGGTATGGGTTTCCAGATGATCGTTTCGGACAGCGACTATGTTTCTCTGATGACCATAATCGACAAGTATGAAATGGTGCTGTTCGACTGCAATCCGCTTGATGACTGTGTGGATATATATTTAAAATTTTATGACAGAGTTGAAGAACAGACAGGCAAAGATATCGGATATAATATTCTGAGCTTGCTGTATAATAATCTGGAACAGAAAAGTGCTGTTTTCTCGGAGATTGTCATTGGTATCATGCTGTTTATGGCAGTTGTTATATTCATTGCCGCCGCTATTATGATACGTTTCCGTATCGCAGGCGATATACAGGATCAGATACAGTCTATCGGCGTATTGGAAGCACTCGGTTATACATCAAAGGAGATCGCACTTTCCTATACCGCGGAGTATCTTATGACAGCCCTTGCAGGCGTTATGATCGGCGCAGGCGGCGCATTTGCGCTGCTGCCTGTACTGCACAGAGTCACTGAAACACTTTCGGGACATCACGGCAGTCTGCATATCTATCCGCTCCCGATACTGCTGACGGCATTGACTATCCTTATTTTTGTGGGAGTAATCGCACATACAAGAGCTTTGGCAGTAAAGAAATATCCCCCTGTGCAGGCTTTCCGTAAAGGAATAGCTGTTCATCATTTCGGCAAAAACCGGTTTCCGCTCAGGAATACTAAAAACAGCGTGCATCTTCGCCTTGCCCTGAAAGGCTTTTTCGATCATATGAAGCAGAATATCAGTCTTACTGTCTGCATAGCTGTTTCGGCACTTGCCGCTGTCGCAGGTATCCTGATTGCCGACCTGTTCGCCTCTGATCTGAAAGCTGCTGCAAGGCTGACAGGAGAGGAAATGCCCGACCAAATAGTGAGCGTTATGCACTCCGCCAACACTGAGGAGCTTGCGGAAAGAATAAGCGAGATGCAGGGTGTAAAACGTGTGCAGACAGGTTCGTTTTCTCTTGATCTGTCCGAATGGATGTCTCTGTATGCCTTTGACCGTGAGAGTTGTCTTGTGCCGGTATCCTATCCCGATTTTTCTCAGTGCGAGAACATTCAGGCAACAGCAGGCAGACTTCCCGAACATGACAATGAGATCGCTGTTTCAAAGCTGTTCGCTATCCAGCACAGCCTGAAGGTCGGTGACAATCTCACCCTCGAATGCAACAGGGTAAAAAAGAATTACCTCATCTGTGGATTAATTCCAAGCATGTCCAACAACGGAACAAATCTCTATATTACCGAACAGGCTTTTAAACGTATCATGCCCACTTACCGCCCCTCTGCGATAGAGATATACCTTGAGGACAAAACGGATCGGGCAGAGTTTCAGACACTGCTTATGCAGACCTACGGCAGATCAGTGGCTGATACCCGTAAAACAGAAAGCATCGGCGATACCGCCGAGGAACGATTGAGTGCTAAAGCCGATCGGCTGATTGCAGAGTATCTCGCCAATCACGGTGCAGATTATATTGAATACTCGATACAGATCGGCGATAAGACGATATCGGGTTCCAGCGAGAGCTTTGCTATCAAAAATGTGCAGGACATCAAACATGTCCTGCAGACGCAGATGGGCGGTATTTTCAGCACAATCAGCCTGACATCCTGGTCACTTATGGGTATCGCAGCAGTCGTTTCAGCTATCATTATCATAGCCCTTATGGAGCAGGCTGTCAGACGTCAGAGAAAAGAACTTGGTATCATGCTCGGACTCGGCTACACCACAAAGGAGCTTATGGTACAGCTTGCAATGCGTATCATGCCTGCTGTGATCGTGGCAATTATCCTCGGCACTGTCGGTGCGGCGGCTGTGTTTCATGCGGTAATGGACGCTATGGTCGGCACAACACCCATAAATATCCCCATGATGATCGTTACAATTATAATTATGATACTGTTCTGCTTCGGTTGTGCGTATGTTGGTGCAGGCAGGATAAAGAAGATCTCTGTAACAGAGCTTATGACCGAATAAAGCGGGAGGAATAATATGATGAAGAAGATAACAGCGGCAATAGCAGCGATCATGATACTGGCGGCGATACCCGTTACGGCAGCTTATGGTGCAGACAGGGAAACGACGCCTGTACAGACAGAGAAAAAAGCCGATACCGTTTCGGCAATAGGCTCGGTAAGCAAGATATTCTGTACGACTGCGGCATTACAGCTTTATGAGCAGGGACTGCTCAACATTGACGCTCCCGTGACGGATTATGTCCCCGAATTTACAATGCAGGACGAGCGATATAAAGATATCACTGTGAGAATGCTCATGAATCACACTTCCGGGCTTATGGGAATGGTATATGATGATATGATACTCTATGATGATATTGATACGACATATCATGACAGATTCATCGGACATCTGAAAAATTCACGTCTGAAAGCTGACCCTGGAACACTTGCGACTTACAGCAATGACGGTTTCACACTGCTTGAGATCGTGGTGGAACGTGTCAGCGGTGAAAGTTTTACCGATTATGTGGAGAATCATATCTCAAAGCCGCTCAAACTTGAAAACACCGGAACGGCTGCAAAAATGTACGGCAATAAGAATACGGCAAATATCTTTGTCGGCGGTATACCGTATGATACGGACTATTGTATGGCATTCGGCTCGGGCGGCATCATGTCCACAGCACCGGAGCTTTGCGGATTCGGCACGGCATTCTTCAAAGGTGATGAGACTTTGCTCAGACAATCGTCAAAGGACGAAATGCAGAAGAACAATGCCCGTGACAAATATGAGAATGCATTCGGTCTCGGCTGGGATACAGTCGATTGTAGTCAAAACTGGACGACAAGCAAGGACGTTCGGATCATGTTCAAGAGCGGTTCGCTGTTACATCAGTACGCAGGACTTATGGTAGCTCCCGATGAACAGATAAGCGTGTCGGTGACAATGAACGGCGCAAGTTCTGGCGGTGCAACAACGATGCTGACCGAATCGCTCATGATCTCCGCTCTTGCCCAAAAGGGCATAACAGTCACTTTTGATGAACCAAAAGTAATGGAAGCAGCGGACAAAGTTCCGGAAAAATATCTGAAAATGGCGGATATCTATGCGAGAGAGGACGGCATATTCAAAGTGGAGTTCCCCGGCGGGAAGTATATGGGGATCACCGAGATCACAGCAGAAAACCCCAAAACAAAACGGTATATGTACACTGCTGATGACAGCTTTGTGCTTATGGACGGTGAACCCGATTCGGATAATTTTGTTCAGGCAGGCGATCAGGAACTGCTCACATTTACCGAAAGGAACGGTAATATCTATATCTGCAAGTATGCAAATACCTATGCAGACGGCTTCGGACGGTATATAGATCTATCTTACTATCTGCAAAGAGTGGGAGAGTTTCATGTCAGCGACAGCGTTCAGCAGGCTTGGACGCAGAGGAACGGCAAAAAATACTACATGACAAACATGAAGTATTCCAACGTTTTTTACAATGTAAGCCCCTGCGTTAAGCTGAATGTACCCGAGGGTATAAACGGCTGTGCGAAGTTTACGGGTGAGATGATCATGAAGACGATGAGTTTTACCAATGAAAATAAGGCGGAGGGCTTTGTTTTGATACCTGGCGAAGCAGGACGTGAGCTGACCGATTTTGAAGTGTTCACCGAGAACGGCTGTGAATACCTGCGCACAGTCGATCAGGCTATGATGTTGGTAAGTGAGGATTCCATTTACGATCTTACGGCAGATATTCACGAAATAGTTCTTGAAACGGGACGGGCAAAGTGGTATAAGATAGGTGAGATGGACTTAAAGTCCGTTACCCTTGATATCCCCGAAAAGGCAGCAGTTTATATTTATGATAAGTTTGATAATGTGGTTTACTCAAGCTATATGAATGGCTATGGAAATCATGTGACACTTCCCGAAAGCGGAAAGATCGTATTCATAGGCGAGAGCGGCGAAAAGGTGGGTATTGGATGAAAGAAGTGATAGTATGGATTATAAGTGCCTGATGATAGACGATGATGAGATCATTGCCGAAAACACGGCTGAGTATTTTAATGCGTTCGATATAAACACGGCTTATGTTACAAGCTATGAGAATGCGGTGGACTTCCTTGCGGAGAACACCGTTTCTGTGCTGCTTTTAGATATAAACCTCGGGGACAAGTCTGGCTTTGAGCTGTGTAAGAGCATAAGGAGCGAATACAATATGCCTATCCTTTTCATCAGTGCCCGTACAAGTGATGACGATTTGCTTATGGCACTTAATATTGGCGGAGATGATTATATCAAAAAGCCTTTCAAGATGAATATTCTCCTTGCAAAGGTCAGGGCTATTCTGAACAGATACGAAAGAACACAGTCTGTCGTGAAAGAATCGCCTAAAGCGACAAGCAGCAGAAAAATACAGATCATTGACGGTCTGTTTTTTGATACACAGTCGCACTGCATAAGTAAAAACGGAGAACAGATCACGCTGAAAGCTCTTGAATACAAAATGCTGTTCTATTTTCTGGAGCATAGAGGAAAGGTCATAACAAAGGACGAGTTCTTGCAGAATGTGTGGAAAGACGAGTGCGTCGGTGAGGGTACGGTTGCGGTGCATATCCGTCATCTTCGGGAAAAGCTCGAAGCCGACCCGAATGAGCCGAAGATCATAAAAACTGTTTGGGGTGTAGGATATATCATGGGTGAAACGTCATGAGGTACGGAAGAACACTTATTCTTCTTGCGATGACCGTCGCCTGCTGTATCGGGATATTCGTCATGACGAGCAGGAAAAAATATATGTCAAACATCGTCCTGCAAAATGATATTGCTGAAACAGTAAGAGAAAATATGAATGACCTTGCTGTTCTTGAAGAAAAGTTTCCCGATACCGATATACTTGTGTTTGATAGGGAGGGTTTCTGCATCTATCCCGAGGGTGAAAACTTAACGCTCACGAAATCAAGAAATAACGGCGATCTGTGTCTTGCAGTGACGGACGGTGACAGATTTCTTGCAACAGCGGCGATACCCGATCCGTCTTTTTCGGGGTATAACAAGGCTTTTGCTCAACTGACCTGTGCGGCTGTAATATTGTTTCTTATCATGGTAACGGCGGGAGTATCGTTCTATCTGTATATCGGCAGGAACATCTTAAAGCCATTCCGCAAGATGAAAGAGTTTGCAGGCAGGATATCAATGGGCGATCTCGACAGTCCTCTTGAAATGGAGCGCAGCAATCTGTTTGGGGTTTTCACCGAGAGCTTTGATATCATGCGTGAGGAATTGAGAGCATCAAAAGCCAGAGAAACAGAACTCAAACGAAAAGAAAAAGAGCTTGTTGCTGAGCTGAGTCACGACCTGAAAACGCCTATTACGGGTATCAACACAATCTGCGATGTGCTGAGTCTGAAAGTACAGGATAAATATGTTCTTGGCAAGGTTGAGGGCATACAGAAGAAGACACAGCAGATGGAACTTCTCGTCACTGATCTGCTGACTGCTGCACTTGACGATCTTGGCGAGATGACCGTGAACTGCACGGATGAAAATGCGGCTGTGCTGTATGACATCATCAGGGCGGCGGATACACGCTCTCTTGTGAGAAGGAGTACGATACCCGAATGTATGATACACATTGACATAAAACGTATGGAGCAAATTATCGGAAACATTATCGGTAATTCTTATAAATATGCCGATACTCCCATAGACATTGAGTGTGCTTCGAGCGGAGACTATCTGAAACTGTCGATCACCGATTACGGCGAGGGCGTTCCGGCTGACGAGCTTGATCTTATAATGAACAAATTTTACCGTGGCAAGAACGTAAAAGATTCCGACATAGACGGCAGCGGTCTGGGGCTGTATATTGCTTCGGTTCTTATGGCTAAAATGAACGGTGAACTTATATGTTCAAGCAAGGGTAAAGGATTGACAGTGACTTTGATGATCCTGCTGTCGTAGTTTATTGTATAATGTATCTTGGATCATTATGCCTTTGACACACCTCGCGCCGCTTTAAAATTGTTCCGTTCGCTTAGCTTTTTCCACTGAAAAGGCGGAGTTTGGAAATTCGGGAGTATGAAGGGTATGAGCCGGATGAGGTAGTATAATTTGAAACGTAAATAAATTTGTGTCTTTAAGTGTATTTGTGTCTATCAGTTCAGTTGTTCCTAAATGTCAGAATTTTCAGTACTTTTAAGGTTGGCGGGAATGTCCTTATACATAGAACATCTACGATACAGTAAGGGGAAGTTGAGTTTGGGCGGTTTTCTAGTTGATGTGCCCTGGCGGTCGGTAGAGGAGGAACGTGCTAAGCAATACATTAAAAATTGAAAATGGCGGGGCATCAGATGAACGGAAAGCTGATGATATAACGGTGTCTTTAATCAGGGAAGCCAGGCCGGCCGGACTTTTTGAATATTTTAAAAGACATAATATCCGCACAGTGAATCCGTATCGTGGGATTTATTATGTGTAGGATGCAGTGCTGTTTCCGACACAAATTATAGTGGCCGGGGAAATGGAATGGAGAAGCCATGTATGGCTGAAAGCGCTGTCTGGAAAAATGAAAAAACAGGATATGAAAGAACTGCTTGAAAAGACAGAATCTATAAAGCAGAAATTTGACAGAGAACTTGCGGATTCAGTTCTGGAAGTAAGTATCAGGGCAAACCAGTGCATTGTAGACGAATTGGGAGGGGATGATAGTATGTGCCAGGCATTGTTAGAGATTATGGAACCAGAAATTAATAAAATTAAAGAAGATGCAGTAGCAGCAGTAAAGGAATATGACATTCTATGTGCGGTAAAAAGTTTTCGGGATTTAGGAGTTGGTGATAATCAAATTAAGGAGCTGTTGGTTAAAAACCACCGGTTATCTTTTGCGGAAGCAGAGAAGTATTTGTAATCTGTTATTAGAAAAGTCTGTTGTAATATTGGGAAACAAGATATAAAAGTAGTGTGTTTTATTTAGGGAAAGAATAAACACACTGCTTTTATATATGTTGATTAGAAATGATGTATCGGTTGGAACGCTCTTATAAATAGAACATTTACGGTACATAAGAAATGTTGATTATATACGGTTTTCTAGTTAATGTATCTTAGAATCCAAACGAGGAGGGCGTGCCAAACGGTACATTGAAATTAATGGTAAGCGTTCTGAATATTTTGTTACTCTGCAAGGTGGATTTTCGATGGCGTAGTGGTGGCTATGGCTAGAAAATCCAACATAGCAGATGGCAAAATTCAAATTTGGGATAAAGTGAGAGCAATTTATTGCGGGCATTTTCTGCTGTAAAATGCCAGACGACTTTTCCGCACTCATCATTCCTCATACTTTCCCATGCACTTAATTCCTTCTGGACTTTTTCAAGGGAATCCGGCCTGCGTGCAAGGCACTGCCTAGTCATGACATTCAGTTCGATTTCCGCATCTTATTCTGGGTAGAAAGAAATGTGAAGATGGAGATCGTTGCTAGTGCAGGCTTTACCAAGAAAGTCAGGTTAAAAATAGTCTGAATTTTAGGACTATATTTATAACCTGGACAAAAAATAAGAAAAGTATCTTTCAGAGCTGACATATGATACCTCTTTTTTCGTTTCCTCTTTTGTTTTCTAAATTCTTTTATCCGCATAAATAACAACATCCTGAATGACCAGCTTCTGAACGGCAGAAATCAAGGTTGCCATTGCATCATAGTCGGGCTTGCCGTCTTTTGTCGGGAGCATAATATCAAGAGCGTCGGCATCTTTGGCATAGAAATTATGACCATAATCAAATTTTCCGGTGTGTGCAGCTTTATGAATGGCAGAAGTCAAAAAGATAGATGCTTTCATCGGAACGGATTCGGTATGTACTACTGCTACATGATCGTCAGCTCCATACTGATAATTGCGATACTTTGCAGAGCCAAACATATCAATCGTTGTTGTGTTCTTTTCAAATACTTCTACATGATTGCTGATATACGCAGAAATGCCCTCAGCCGTTTCTCCTGCGGTAACGAACGGAAGCGTACCAGCAATACGATCATCTCCCTTCAAACGCTTTCCTCGTGTCGATTTTCCAAAGAGCTTTTCGAGATTATATGCGTCCCATTTGAGTGACGTATAGTTTTTGAGAGCATCTTTTTCTTCACTGGATAATTCGTAATTGTCCAGTCCGCTTACTGTTAAGAAAGTGGACAGCTTCGCTACTCGCTCCTCTTCCAGGTCCGCTATAAAGGATTCCATAAAAGTAAAGTCGATTTTACCATGATTTGTTATAGGAAGCATAATCAATTGTTCTTTTAATGTTTCGACATTAAATCTCGAACTTCCCCAAGCAAAAGAAGAAAATGTTTTTCGCATTGAAGATAAGAAAAACTGAGCATTTTTCTTACTGAATTCAGCATCCTTGGGCTTGAGAATTTTAATTTTGTCACTTGTAAAATATGGGACTTCTTGATAAAACATCGTTGCAGTGTCCTGACCGAAAGAAATCGTGTTGCCGGGATTCAGAAATGAGACACTTTCATCAATGTTGCCTTTCTTGCCGTTGTCTGTACTTTGCCTAACAATGTATGGATGACCACCATTCTCAACTAATGAAACCTTATTCGCATCGAATCTTTTTTTGTATGGTAAAACGTCAAATAAATCTCCGAGCTTAAATTCGCCCCACTTAACTGTTTTCAGCTTTTCGTTAAGTGAGGCATTCATTTTCCCAGACGATCATCCTCCGTGCTTTGATTTTTCAGAAGATTCGACACTTCCCAAGCCAAATAATCACTGACTGTTTTCTTGAAATCTTCTAAAGTAGGCTTGGTGTCAATCGGTGCTGTTTGATTCCAGTCTGCACCGTTTTCGGGATCAATTTTATTCTCATAGTACTCCTTTTCCGTGAAAATATTTAGTTTTGTTTTACCAAAGCGTACCAAATCCACAAGCTCGGCATAGCGTTCTTTTGC
Organism: uncultured Eubacterium sp.; assembly: GCA_910584345.1. Lineage (GTDB taxonomy): Bacteria > Bacillota > Clostridia > Lachnospirales > Lachnospiraceae > Eubacterium_J. The sequence continues at coordinate 51,340 of CAJTZX010000012.1, forward strand.
GCGGTCGGTGTCCCGCAGATTACAGCTTGCTTTTTTACGGTTTGTTCTTGTATATCCGTCAACGGAGAAATCAATGAATTTTACGGTATCATCTTTCTGATGCGCTTCGCCAACGCGGAAAACATATATATTCGTCTGAACGCTTGATTTGCCAATAAACAGGTCAATCGGCATTTTTATGCTGGCAAGTAGAGTACTATGTTTCAAAATCGTTTTGTTGTACTCGGTTGCTTTACCGCTGCCTGCAGAGTTTTGAATAATGATAGCGGCATAGCCCTTACTCATCATCGACAGGGCCTTTTCAACGAATACCATACCGTTTCCGGGTGCAGAATACGGCGGATTCAGAACGAAAGCATTAGCGGGGAATTTTTCATCATTCTTGCCAAATCCGTAGTTGCCGTTAAATTCTTTCAGCGAGTCTTTGTTCAGAATGTTGGAGCTGCCGTCACCCATCAAAATCATATTAAGGATAGCAAGCATATAAACTTCCGAAAGTATTTCAAGACCGAGAAGCTGATTTGCCTTAATTTCAGCTGATTTTAATGCAAAGGCATCTGGAGATTTAATCTTTTCTTTGGCATCCATCAGCATTTCGTTCATAGAAGCAACAAGTAGTCCCGCTGAGCCAGTTGCAAAGTCCCACACATAAGAATCTTTGTTTACTCTTGCGAGTTGTGCCAAAAGGGTAGCAACATAAGAGGGCGTAAGCACAACATCATTTAGTTTGTCCTGTGAAAAGCCAAGCCAACTGTACATCTCATTGAACAATTTACCTGTAAAATCCGTGCTTAACCCAATTTTATAATAAATGCCTAAGTCATCAACAATTTTGGTAAATACACGTTTTAACTGGCTTTCGCCGTTTTCCACCTTGTTGATATTATCGGTTGTCAGTGTGTTTTGCAGTGTGCGAACGATTAAATTACGCTTTTCCTGCGGCAGATTTTTCTCATTCAGGAACGCTTTGATTTTACGGAGAATGATATCGCCGTCACGGTTTCCGTCTTCGGTTGAAGATTTCAGTTCGGATTTTTCAAGTGCTGCAACCTTACCAGGCACACCAAGCGTTGCAATAATAGATGCAGCCACAAGATATACACGGTCACGCTCACTCAGACCTTTTTCTCTTTGGTAAATGTCGTTATTCAGTTTTACAAGACTGGCATTGATTTCCTGCTCACGATGTTCTTTGAGTTTTTCGATTTCTTCCTGAGAGAGTTGGAGTCGCCTTACTTTTTCAATAAAGCCATCAAAATTGCTCTTTTTCAAGAAAGAAAAATCTGTATAATCGTCAATCTTCTGCCCGATACCGAAATTGCTCTTGGAGACATAATATACGCCGATTTCGTATTCAAGCTTACCGTTATCATTTTTATATCCGGTCATACCAACGGCGATTATATCGGTATAGCTCGTATAGTGCAGAAGCGCATTTGCATAATGAACAGCGCCGTTTACAGCATAAGAATTGATAATCTTGAAATCGGGTTGATTCTTTGCGGTTTTATTTGCAACTTTGCCGTCAGCATCAAGCATAACGAGTTTATCTTTATAGCCTTTATACTCAATCAAAATAGGATAATCAACCAAATTCTTATCCTGCAAAAGAAGTTTTGCATCGGGACGATTTCCTCCGACACCACCGTTTTTTGAATAATAGTCATTGAGCGCCTGATCAATTTCTGTGTTTAATGATTCCTGTTCCAGCTTATAATCAAGTTTATATGATTTCATCCAACCATTTGCAAGATCTGCAATGTTGGGTTCGACAGATTTAATTTTTGCCATTGTTATTTCCTCCGCTTGTCCAATTGTTATCATTAGCAGACCAAGATTTTATCAATTTATCGTTGAAAATTGCCGCTGTAAACGGTTCTCAAGTGTCTTTCGTAATGCTTCTGTCAGCGTTGCTCCAACAAAATCGAATTTATTAGCAAGATAATAAATATCGTAGTAGGCTTTCATTACAACTGGAAAATTCCATAAGGCTTAGAATAGCGTCAATCTGTTCGGCTAACGCTGTTTCAAGAGAAACTCCTCCTGACAGAAAAGTTGCAGGCAAAGTTGATAACTTCGCCCACTTTCTTTTGATTTGTAGATTTTCCGATCGTCAGAAAATTTTTTTGAATATAGTAAGCCTTTAGCGGAAGCTGATAAAATCCCCTTCGAATCCTTTCGATAACCCCTTCTTTACAAAAAGCAGTCACCTCGTATTTATTTATCCCTTGATCGGCAAAGTCTGAAGTTTTTACAATGCCACCTTTATTTTTCAATTATCTTTTGTATGATTTCTTTTTTATTCAAGCAGACACCAACTTTCTGCATACAAAAAATAAATAATGTACGCATTTATTATAGCGTCCATTTCGTAGAATTGCAACAGCTAAATACGGACACAGATCCCCAAAACCCTTACGGGTGGGAACAGGCGACCGCAAAAGCGGGTCTGCTTTTTTTAAACCAATAAAATGGCTGGTAGAAATACTCTGATATTCCCTGTATTTTCTCTGCTGCTTTCTTGTTATAATGCAGGCTATAAAAGCTGCGCAGCTTTCAAAAAGTATGAGGAACAGGAGGTTTTTTATTGTATGAAAATGAAAAAATGGCTGTCTGTGGCATTATCTGCCGCATTGCTGCTAACCGGAGCCGGGTTGTCCGGGATGCAGGTTCGCGCAGAGGAGCAGGTACAGGATGCGGGAGGAGGATTGTCGGCTTCTGAACAGTACGTGGCTGCCATGGGCGCAGGCTGGAATCTTGGAAATAGTTTCGATGGCGTGGATACGGACTTGAATGCAGAAGACAAAGGTGAAATGGCATGGGGCAATCCGGTCGTAACAAGAGAGCTGATTCACTCTGTGAAAGAAAAAGGATACCAGAGTATCCGTATGCCTCTGACACTGCATCATCGTTTTACGGAGGAAAACGGGACTTATACAGTTGATCCAAAATGGCTGGCAAGATATAAGGAAGTCGTTGACTGGGCGGTAGAAGAAGGTCTGTATGTGATGGTTAATATTCATCACGATTCCTGGATCTGGCTCAAAGATTGGAACGGGGATACAAAAGCAGAAGAGTATATAAAATTTACACAGCTTTGGGAACAGCTCGCAGCATATTTGGCAGAGGAACCGGAACAGGTATGTTTTGAAACCATTAATGAACCGCAGTTTACAGCTTATGAAAACGTTACAGACCAGCAGCGTTTGGACAGTTTAAATCAGGCAGCTTATGATATTATCCGTAAAAGCGGCGGCAATAATGACAAGCGTATGATCGTTATGCCGACGATGAATACGAATCATGCAGATGAAAAAGTGCAAGGCTTGCTAAAGTTTATGCAGGGATTACAGGATCCGAACCTCATTGCAACCGTTCATTATTACAGCGAATGGGTGTACAGTGCGAATCTTGGAATCACAGAGTTTGATGAAGTGCTTGGCGACGACGGCAATACACCGAGAAAAGCAGCCGACCAGCTGTTTGACGTGCTGACAGATACTTTTATTAAAAATGATTTTGGTGTTGTGATCGGAGAGTATGGATTGTTAGGCTATGATGCAGGTGAAGATTGCTTGCAGCAAGGCGAAGAATTGAAATATTATGAATATATGGGAGCAAAGGCAGCACAGCAGGATGGTATCAGCCTGATGTTCTGGGACAATGGTTCCGGTATTGACCGCAATGATGCTTCTTATGCTTGGAAAAAACCGCTTGTAGGCACAATGCTTGAGACGTCCGTAAAACAAAGATCATCTTATGCAACAGGGCTGGATACATTCTATTTGCAGGCAGAGACAAAGAATGACTTAGAGGTACCGCTGACACTCAACGGTAATACATTTACTGGTATAGAAGGTGCGGTACAGGGGACAGATTACACTTATGACGAGACTTCTGCAACAGTGACATTGAAAAGTGATTTTATAAACAAAGCTTTCCGTAAACTGGCAGAGGATGCGTATGGTACTTTTGCGGATCTGACATTTACATTCAGCGCCGGAGCACCGTGGCATCAGTATCTTGTAAAATATGGGACAGTAAAAGTAGCAAGTGCAAAGGGAACTACGGCAGATGGCATTCAGATTCCTGTTTCTTACGAAGGCAGCAGAGTAAGGCGGGCGACTGCTTATATGGCAAACGGAAAAGTAGGGCCACAATCCAGCTGGTGGAACTATCTGCAGTATCAGGAAGTATTCTCTGCAGATTATGAAAATGGCTTGTTTGTAATTTCGAAAAATTTCTTCGCGGATGATACGGTAAAAGGAAAAGACGGGCTGATTCGGTTTGAAGTTACGTTTTTTGATGGAAACAAAACAGATATTTGGCTGAATGTATCCGGTGACCAAATAACGAGTAAAAAAGCATTGGAGCAAAAGCCGTCGGTAACAGCTGTAAAAGTAAAAACCGGGAAGAAAAAAGCGCTGAAGCTAAAAAATGTAGCAGACGGGGCAGAAGTTACCTATAAGACTGCAAATAAGAAAATTGCTACAGTGACATCGAAGGGTGTGGTAAAAGGAATAAAGGCAGGAAAGACAAAAATAAAAGTAACTGTAACACAGTATGGAAAAACGGATACGTTTACCGGAAGTGTTCAGGTGAATAAGTAAGTAAATAATCAGATAGAATGACTTCTCCTTTTATTAGAGGATACGAATCTAATAGAAGGGGGAGTTTTTTTGATACAATAAAACATATTAATTTTAATAAAAATGGATAAAAATGGTTTAAATCTGTTTAATTTGTGATATAATGGATAACAGTCAGTTATATATGGCAATAAACTTTTTATATGAGGAGGGGATAAAATGGCATTAAAGGCGGAAGATGTTTTCACACCAGGAGCATTTCCCGAATATACCTATATATCGCGCAAATCTGCTGTTTCAGATCTTTCTTATGAATTTCGTTTGATGCAGGCATTAAAAGTATCTGGTTTTTTAACTTCTCTGGTAGGGCCTTCTAAAATGGGAAAGACAATTTTGTGTGAAAAAGTAGTGGGATTTGAAAATATAGTAGAGGTGTCGGGTGCAGATATTGGAAGAGAAACAGATTTTTGGAAACTGGCAGCCTCAAAAGTTGGTATGGCTTACGAAGGGCAGTTTTCTTCAGAAAAAATCATTGCTGAGACCAATCATAAATATTCTAAAAAAGAGATTTATTCTCTTACGAAAGATAAAATTATCAATTATTACAAAAATGAAAATCTCGTACTTGTTATAGATGATTTTCACTATGCGCCGGAAGAAAAACGTATGCAGATTGCACAGCAGCTAAAAGATGCAATACGCAGAGGGTTTAAAGCGGTTGTTGTATCACTGCCTCACAGGGCAGATGAAGCAATCCGGAGGAATGCAGATCTTTCAGGCCGGTTAAGTATGATTAATATAGAGCCGTGGAAGGTAAATGATCTGAAAGAAATCGCCAAAATAGGTTTTTCAAAGATGGATATAAGGATAGAAGACGAAGTGGCAGAGCAGATTGCGGTTGAAAGTTTATCATCGCCGCAGCTGATGCAATATATATGTCTGAACATTTGTACCATTTTGGAAATGTCAGGAAGGGAGGAAAGGTGTGTAAAACAGGAGATTTTAACTACCGCATACCAGTATACAACTGCAAATTTTGAATATGGAGATGTAGTATCTTTGATGCAGAAAGGTCCTAATATGAGAGGAAAAAGCAGAAACAAGTTCCGGGCAGAAAATGGGCAGGAATATGATATATATGAATTAATTGTAAAATCTATTGCAGAGAATCCACCAATTATGAAACTGGAATTTGAAAATGTCAGAGAACGTATCTGTCGGCTGATAGCAGATGACTGCAAAAAGCCTTCCCCGCAGGCTATGAAAGAAAGTCTTGCAAAGCTTCAGGAGCTTTTGGATGGACGTGAAGATATTTTTAAAGTTCTTGATTGGAAAGATGGGGTATTATACATTTTAGATCCGTTATTTTTGTTTTATCTACGATGGGGAGGAAACGGCAGGGATGTTTAATGGTATGGGGAATAGTATCAGCAGCATGCAGGATGCCATAGAGAGAATACAAAACGCTTCGGACGGTAATGCCTTTAAAACTGCGATTGGCGCTGTTAGAGCGTATATGAAAGATCTTGGTATGGATCTGCCGTCTTTGATGGAATTGGAAAGAAGGGCATATTATCTTTCAAATGAATATTCTCAAAAAGATACAAGAGAAAAGATAGAAGATGCTAAAAACAGAGTCGTAGAGTATTTGTTAGAAATGATGGATCGTTGTACGGGAGAAAAATTGCTTATTCAAGTGTTAGAGAATTTTTATCTGTTTCTGGAAAATCTTTTTGAAAGAGAACCGCATAAAAATGGAGGTATTCAAAAAAGTCAGTTGGAATGTTTAAAAATTAAAAATGAGTATGATGTCCAGCATTTACTGTATGCTTATTTGAAGCCTTTGTATCCATTGGCACGTTTGGAAGTAAATGAGGATACAGGATATGGAACGGTTAGAGCGGATATTTTTCTGGATTCAGGCCATGTGATTGAAGTAAAATGTACAAGAAGTAGCATGACGCTGAAAAAATTAGTGGAAGAAATAGAGGCAGATATGATACATTACGGCGCTCAAAATATTTGTTTCTTTCTATATGACAGAGAGAAAATCATTGAAAATCCTTTAAATTTTAAAATGAGTTATGAAGCTAAAATGAAGGAAAAAAAGATACATATTATTATTCATCAGTCTAAAATATTGTGATAGCAAAAATTCTTATCGTAGGCACCACTACGCTGCGCATATATGAATATTTGGGAGGACATCATAATTAAGAACGCATTTCAGAGTTTATGCTGAAATGCGTTTTCTATTTGTTTTTATAACATGAAGTATATTTTCTACGGTACATACGATGGAGCATGTGGTAGAAATTGTAGCAAGTCAGGAACAAAAGCTGAGCCAGACCGGTACCTGTTTTGAAACGGTAAGCAAAGGCATCCGGGAATCGCTGGGAAAAATGGAGCATATTCAGCAGCAGTCCGGTGTATTAGACGAAGCAAGAAACCAGATGATGAATATGATAACATCTTTATCTGCCATATCCGAAGAAAATGCGGCGGCAAGCGAAGAAACAGCGTCTTCTACAGCACAGTTGAATGAACGGGTGAAACAGATGACAAAAGAAGCTGCGGTCTTAAAAGAACTTGCAGCAGATTTGGAAAGCCAGGTTGGAATGTTCAAAATGCAGTAAATAAATAAAACGGATAGCTGTTGGCAGTTATCCGTTTTTACGATACTCAGCAGGACTCACGCCCACATATTTTTTAAACTTTTTATGAAAATAATCCACATTCGAATATCCGACAAGCTGTGCGACTTCATATACTTTGTACTGTTCACTGCTTAGCAGTTCTTTCGACTGTTCAATTCGCAATTCGTCGATATAAGCATTGAAATTTTTCCCGGTTGCCTTGCTGAAAATTTTTCCAAGATAAGAGCTGTTGTAACCAAACAGTTCCGCGATAGTGCCGAGCTTTAAATTTTCCTGGTAATGGTGGCTGATATAGTCTAAAATGCCGTCCATAACGCTTTCTCTGGTAGGAGAACCAATCGTATTTGTGCACATTTCAAACTGCACCATAAAAAACTGCAGAATCTCATATAAGTAATATTTTTCTTCCACGGTACTGATAATGGCTGCATTGCTTGGCAGAGGAATATCCATGCTTCCATAGGTGCGACTGATGACAGCTTTTACCTGAATCATAATATCTGCCAGATAATGTTTTAAAATGGATACCTCTTCATCAGCATAGTAAAGGTCTGTTTTTATTTTCATCAGCTGTTCTTGAATCATGCGGCGGTTACCGGTCTGTATATAATCTGCGATCCGCTGTGCATACCGGGATTCCATATCTGTACTGTTTATATTTTCTTCATAATCCTGCGGGATATCCTGATAACCAAGCACATGCTGATTGTAGCTGCAGAAAAATCTCCGTTTCATCAAAAGGCTCGCGTCTTCAAACGAACGATGGATATGTTCTACCGAATATACCGGACGGCCATAAGTCAGAAACAGGGAATCTAATGGAGAACCTTTCTGCGGCTGGCTGATATGGCGGGATACAAGCTCCTGAAAACGTTTTAAGGCAAAGTTGCCTTTTAATAAAATGACATCCTGACGATTTAATACAATATGATCCAGTGAATTATGGTTTTTATTCGCAAGACGCAAAATGTCTGCAAAATCCCACGCAGTCCGAAACGATTCCTGATTATAATTTGTATAAAGCACGATCTGATAGACAGGAGATTCCAAAATCAGATCGTGATAGTCCAGATAGAGGTAATCTGCCTGATTCAGAATAATTTCGGACAAAATGGATTCTCTGGCTTTATCACGGTAGACGATTAGCTTTTTCTTTTGTTCCTGCTCCTGTTCCAGAGCTTCTTTGGATTCCAATACGGCGTGCAGCAGCTCGTCTTCGTCAATCGGTTTTGTTAAATAGCAGGTAACGCCATAGCGGATGGCTTCTTTGGCGTAGGCAAAATCTGAGTAGCCGCTTATAATAATATATTTTCCTGAAAATCCTTGTTCCAAAGAAGCTTTGACGACTTCCAGGCCGCTTAGCCTTGGCATACGGATATCCATAAGCACTACGTCCGGCTGGAGCTTTAAGATTTGTTCCAAGGTATCCGGGCCGTTTTTGCCTTCTCCGCAGATAACAAAGCCGAGCGACTGCCAGTCCAGCAAATATCGGATGCCTTCACGGACATCGATTTCATCATCAGCAATAAACAGTTTCATACATGATCTCCTCTGAATGTTGGTGGTTGTGCAGGCAGAATCAGTGTGACTGCCGTACCAAACCCGGGTTTGCTTTGTACCCGGATCCCGTAAGTATCACCATAATACAGCTGAATACGGTGATAAATGTTAAATAACCCGATGCTTTTGGATGAATCTTCGGGATGGTTACGCATATTTTGCTGCATATGGTCTATTTCTTCTAAAGTCATACCGCGTCCGTTATCAAAAATAACAATATGCAGGTTATTTTCCTGTGTCAGAATATGACTAATAATACGACCGTTTTCTTCTACTTCTTCCAGGCCATGTAACACAGCATTTTCTACAACAGGCTGTAAGAGCAGCGGAAAGATCGAATATTCTTCCAGATCCATCGGCGTTCGTATTTTCAGGGAATAGTTTACCCTGTCATGAAAACGCAGTTTTTGGATGGCAAGGTACGTTTGTATATAATCCAGCTCTTTTTGCAGAGTCGTAAAAGACGTAGCTGTATTTTGAAGTACATAGCGCATGGATTTGCCCAGCAGCTTGATCGCGTTTGCAACTTCCAGACAGCCGGCTTTAATAGAGCGCATACGGATCGTTTCCAGTGTATTATATAAAAAATGTGGATTGATCTGGCTGGAGAGCATTTTAAACTCCATTTTCTGCTGTTGGTTTTCCAGTTGTTGGGCACGGATTTGCGCTTCATAAATGGACGCTTCTTTGTGCAGGATATCCTGAATCATAATATTTAAATCCGCAAAAGCATCCGAAATCTCATCTTCCCCCGGAAAAGAGTCAATCACGTGGTAATTGCCAAGACTCGCATTGTGCATGGCTTCACGTAATGCAATGACCCGTCGGCTGAAATAATGCGAAAACAGAAAAATAAACATACTTGTCGCAAATAAGATCAGCAGTAGGATAGACAGATACATATATGTAATTTTTCGTATATAGGCGTACCCACTGCTATTAATAGAAGCAATATAAAACAGATCACGGGAATACGAAGACAACAAAGGGGAGACGCAGCCGATCATTTTTTCATCCAGTTCAACCGTACCGGTATAAGTACGGTTTGTACCAGGAGCATAGGAAGTAATCAAATCATATTCTGGCTGTGTCCGGCTGCTTCGGTAAAAAATGCCTTCATCATTCAGCCACATTACAGTGTACAGGCTGCTGCCTTCGATACGGTTTTTCATATGATTATTGCTAAGGGTCATATTTAGGATGGCATAACTTTTTTGCTTTGGTAAAAAAATCCGTGAATACAGGCACAATGCCGTAATATCATTTCCAAAATCGTCGGATACGGTTGTGATGCTCCAAAACGGAGAAGCAGAGGCAGAGGCACGTAGGAACCAGTCTTGCTTTTGCATTTCATCCGTTATATGATGAAGCTGTGCGCTTTCCGGAATCGTATGGTTATAAGTATAAACATGTATCTGCTGGATGGATACATCTTGTGATAACAGATCATAAAAGCCGGTATAATTTTTTAAAGCCAGAGCAGTCTCAGGCGCAGAATCATAATCCGTGGACAAAAGTTCTATCAAAGCTTCATCTTTTGCCAGTGATCTGGAATGGTTATAAATGGTTGAAGTAATATCCAGCAGCAGAGATTTTGCACGCAGATTATCCGCATATGCTACATCCTTGTAATGATCCAGCAGCAGGGAACGTGAGCTGAAAACCAGATAGCTGCCGATAATAGCGACCGGTATCAATATGGCGATCAGGTATATGAGATAAAGCTGTTTCTGCACTTTTATTTTACTGAATAAATGTTTATTTCCTGTCATTGGTTCTCCTGGAATGGAAATTTATTTGGATTCTGAATTTAAGTATATTATATCGGCGCACAAAAAGGAAGGTATAAACTAAGAAAAAAATCTGGTAGTTATTCGTGCAAAAATATAGTAAAAATTAGTGATCTGCCCAAAATAGCGGAAAGATACGGAACAAAACGGTGGCAATGATGGAATTTTTATAGTAGCATGTTAGTATCATTGCGGCTATAATGAATCCATCATAGAATATATTTAAGTAAACGGAGGAATATCACATGCTATTTGGAAACGGATGCTGGTTACAGAAAGAAGGCTGCGGGTGCTTCGCGCCGCAGGAAGTATATTTTGTCAAAAAAACGGAAGATCAGGTTACGATTTGTGCGCCGACGACAAAAATTAAGGATCGTGGAGATACGTTGGGAGGCATTAATCTGACGATTGAAATTACTTCGCCAATGCCAGAAGTAATTCATGTTAGGACAAGCCACCATTTGGGCGTAAAAAAAAGCGGGCCGCAGTTTGAACTGGCAGGCATCAAAAATGAACCGCTAAAAATAGAAGAGGATGAGAAAAAAATACGGATCATTTCCGGCAGTATGTCTCTTGTGATTACAAAAGAGACATGGAGCATGAGCTATGAGCGTGACGGGCAGGTCCTTACATCCAGCAGCGGACGCAGTCTTGCATATATGAAAACAGATTGGAAAGGATATGCTTATGATAATTTATCCGTTGGGGAGTTAGTGTATGGCATGGGAGAACGGTTTACATCCTTTGTGAAAAACGGGCAGAGTGTGGATATTTGGAATGAAGATGGTGGTACGAGTACCTACCAGTCCTATAAAAATATACCTTTTTATATGACGAATAAAGGATATGGCGTATTCGTAAACCATCCGGAAAAAGTATCGTTTGAAGCAGGCACCGAGCAAGTATCAAAAGTACAGTTCAGTGTGCCGGGAGAGAGCCTGGATTATTTCTTCATTAACGGTCCTTCTATGAAAGAAGTGCTGATGCGCTATACGGATCTAACGGGAAAACCTGCATTGCCGCCGCAGTGGACTTATGGATTGTGGCTGTCTACGTCGTTTACGACAAATTATGATGAAGAAACGGTGATGAGTTTTATTGATGGTATGGCAGAACGGGGCATTCCGCTGCAGGTATTTCATTTCGACTGTTTTTGGATGAAGGAATTTCATTGGAGCGATTTTGTCTGGGATAACCGTGTATTTCCGGATCCGGCCGGGATGCTGCAGCGGATCCATCAAAAAAACCTGAAAGTCTGCGTATGGATCAATCCATATATCGGACAGGAGTCTTGCCTGTTTGCAGAAGGAATGGAACATGGATATTTTGTAAAACGTACGAATGGGGACGTCTGGCAGTGGGATATGTGGCAGCCGGGGATGGCGCTTGTGGATTTTACAAACAAAGATGCATGGAACTGGTACCAGGAAAAACTAGAAGCGCTGCTGGATATGGGTGTAGACTGCTTTAAGACAGATTTCGGCGAGAGGATTCCAACAGAAGGTATTGTATACAGTAATGGAGCAGATCCGCAGAAAATGCATAATTTTTATACTTATTTATACAATCAGTGTGTGTTTGAGCTGCTTGAGCGGAAAAAAGGAGAGGGAGAAGCTGTCTTGTTTGCAAGGTCTGCTACGGCCGGGGGACAGAAATTCCCGGTTCATTGGGGCGGAGACTGCTGGTCAACGTATGAGGCAATGGCAGAAAGCCTTCGCGGAGGACTGTCGCTTACGATGTCTGGATTTGGATATTGGAGCCATGATATTGGCGGATTTGAAAGTACTTCTACTGAAGATGTATATAAACGCTGGGCTGCTTTTGGACTGCTCTCTTCGCACAGCCGTCTGCATGGAAGCCATTCTTATCGGGTACCTTGGGCGTATGATGAAGGAGCTGTTGATGTCGTACGTTTCTTCACGAAATTAAAAATATCACTTCTTCCTTATTTGTACAGCGCTTCGATAGACACTTCCCGTACAGGTGTTCCACTTATGCGCAGTATGGTGCTGGAATATCAAAATGATCCTTCTTGTTGTTATCTGGACAGGCAATATATGTTGGGAGACAGTTTGCTGGTAGCTCCGATATTCAACGATCAGGGCATGGCAGAGTACTATCTTCCGGCAGGCAGATGGACAAATTATCTGACCGGACAAGAAGCAGCAGGCGGCTGCTGGCGCAGAGAGCAGCATGGATATTTGTCTATTCCGCTGCTGGTGCGTGAAAATACCATCGTGCCGACAACGACACGGACAGACAGTGCAGACGCATCCTATGCAGAGCATTTGCTTTTAAAAGTATATTGTCTGCAGGAACAGGCACAGACGCAGGTATGGCAGGGGCAGGAAAAAGTATTGGATATTACAGTACAAAAGAACGGAAATGATGTAGTTGTGCATTCGCAGTCAAAGCATGAATATAAGCTGCAGTTTGTAAATTGTACAATTGTTCGTGCAGATGGCGTACAAGGGGAAGTGGTCAGAGAAGGTGCGGACAGTATTGTGACAATTGCGGATGAGACACAGGAAATAAAAATCCGGCTGTAACGCAAATGATAAGTTATGGATAGCTAAATTTATTTTTGGTTATGCTCCTTAAGAATTAGAGGGGTGTAACCAAAATTTCTGTAAGACAAATTAGTTGTATCCGCAGTTACGTTTGAACAAATAGAAATGGGGAAGATTTTCATGAAGGATGAAAAAAATAATAATACAAATACAAGGAATGAGGAAATGAAGCAATATGCGCAACATCTGCTGAGTAAGCTGACGCTGGAAGAAAAAATAGGGATGATTCATGGAGCACAGCTGTTTCAGACAGCGGGTGTAAAACGGCTTGGCATTCCTCCATTAAAAATGTCAGATGGCCCGATGGGAGTCCGCCAGGAGTTTTTTCCGTCAGAATGGAAAGCTGTTGGAAATCAGGATGATTTTGTAACATATCTGCCCTGCAACAGTGCCGTTGCTTCTTCTTGGAACCGAAACATCGCATATGAGGTCGGAAGCGTACTTGGCGAAGAGGCAAGAGGGCGCGGAAAGGATATTATTCTTGGACCTGGCGTCAATATGAAGCGAAGCCCGTTGTGCGGGCGTAATTTTGAATATTTCAGCGAAGACCCGTACCTAGCCGGAGAGCTTGCGGCGGCTTATATCCGAGGGGTTCAAAACTGGGATGTGGCAGCCTGTGTGAAGCATTTTGCTGCAAACAATCAGGAGACACAGCGGCTATGGGTGGATGTGGAAATCGATGAAGAGTCTTTACGTGAGATTTATTTTCCGGCATTTTATGACGCCGTAAAAAAAGGCGGCGTATTTACTGTGATGGGAGCTTATAACAAAGTATATGGAGAGCATAGCTGCCAAAGTGAATTCTTGTTAAATGAGGTGCTTCGCAAAGAGTGGGGATTTGATGGAGTCATTATTTCCGATTGGGGCGGTGTGCACGACACAGAAGCGGCAGCACGTTCCCAGCTGGATATTGAAATGTCAGTTACAAATGATTTTGATGATTATTATATGGCAAATCCGCTTTTGGAAAAAATAAAAGCCGGAGAAATCAGCATCGAAACAGTGGATCAGAAAGTGGAAAGAATTCTTATCCTGATGCAAAAGCTTAAGATGATCCATAAAGAAGCAGTCGGAGAGAGAAAGTCCGGCGCGTATAATACGCCACAGCACCGTAAGACTGCATTGGAAGCGGCAAGAGAATCGGTTGTGCTGCTGAAAAATGAAAGGCAAATACTTCCAATCAAAAAAGAAAAACAAACACGAATACTGCTAATAGGAGAAAACGCCAGACAGCTTCATGCAAACGGCGGCGGCAGCGCTGAAATCAAAGCATTGTATGAGATATCCCCTCTGATGGGCATGAAAAGTCAGTTGGGAGGAAATGCCGAAATTGCTTTTGTACAAGGGTACTGCGGCGACCAAACGAAACAGGAGCAGCAGGAGACGAATTGGCAGGAGAAAAGTCTGGAAAACGGCGGAGGTTCTATGATACAGCACCAGAATCCCAAGCTGACAGAAAAGCGGAGAAAGCTGCGTGAAGAAGCGCTGCGGCTTGCAGCAGACTATGATACGGTTATTTTTGTTGGCGGATTAGATCATACGCATGATTGTGAAGGAAATGACCGCCCGGATATGAAGCTGCCGTATGAACAGGATCTTCTGATTCAGAAGCTATTGGAAGTTCGTAAAGATCTGATTATTGTGATGCTGGCCGGAAGTCCGGTAGAAATGAAAAGCTGGATCCATCAGGCAGATACGGTTGTCTGGAGCTGGTATGCAGGCATGGAAGGCGGAAACGCACTGGCAGAGGTATTACTTGGCAAAGTAAATCCATCCGGAAAGCTGCCGGAGACATTTTATAAAACACACAGGGATTGTTCTGCACATGCAGTCGGTACGTTTGCAGAGACGACAAGCGTCGCATACCGGGAAGGCAGTTATGTCGGATACCGTTATCAGGATAAGTATCAGGTAGAACCGGAGTTTTGTTTTGGACATGGGCTGTCTTACACAACGTTTGTGTATGCAGATGCGAGACTGGATACGGAAAATCAAAAGGTCTGCTGCACAGTAGAAAATACGGGAAATTATGATGGCAGCGAAGTGGTACAGGTATATGTGCGTACAGAAGGGTCGAAGTTTTTCCAGGAGCTGAAAGGATTTGAAAAAGTCTTTGTGAAAGCAGGAGAAAAAGAGGAGGTCGCGATTGTGATGGAGCGGATAGATAAGGATGCGGTGTATTGTATTGGCAGCTCTTCCAGGGATATACGTCTGATGGTGAGTTGGGAGGAAGGTTGTTGATTGCAGGATGATTGATTTTTATTTGTAGATTGGATGTGGAGCATTCCATAGAGATATGGTAATGAACGCATAAATAGGGAAGCGCCAAATGATTAGCAATTAGTCATTTGGTGCTTATTTTATTGGTGTGTTTCAGAGAGCTTCGAGTTAGCTGATATTTTTTAGTATTTAGCAGAAAAATTGTAATAGATTCTTTTTATGATAAAAAGCCGTTATGTCAACACATGATTTTGGATGCTTATGACAGATTAAAAATCAGTAGGAGAAAATTATCTCAACCGATTCAAAAAATATTAATGTATTTATAATCTAAACACATTATGATAAAAAAACCAAAAAACATGACAAGCAGAGTGTGTCAAAATCAACCACTGTAAGCAAAAGCTCCCGCACGCTCTGCCTCATACTTATATCCTATGAAAGAGAGAAAAAGCATCATGTTATTTCATTCATTGGAATTTTTAATTTTTTTTCCGGTTGTTGTGTTTGTGTATTTTATCATTCCTAAAAAATTGAAAATATTCTGGCTGCTTGCAGCCAGCTATTATTTTTACATGAGCTGGAACATCAGGCATACTGTTTTAATCGCATTTTCTACGATTGTAACCTGGGTCAGCGGATTGTTGCTTGGAAGATGCAAAAAGCAGGGAAGAAAAGCGAAATGGATTGTTATCGTCAGTATTATCATCAATTTGAGTATTCTGCTGTTTTTTAAGTATTTTGATTTTTTCTTACATAATATTAATTTTGTACTTGAAAAGGCAGGAAATGAATCCATACAGAAACCATTTGATTTTATACTTCCGGTAGGAATTTCATTTTATACGTTTCAGGCGCTTGGCTATACGATAGATGTGTATCGAAATGACGTAAAACCTGAGAAAAATCTGTTTCGTTATGCATTGTTTGTTTCCTTTTTTCCGCAGCTTGTGGCAGGGCCTATTGAACGCTCCAAAAATCTGTTGGAACAGATTCAGGGAATTTGTAAGATGGAGCGGGGAAAGCTGTTTGATTATGAACGGATTGCATCGGGTTTGCTACTGATGTTGTGGGGATTTTTTCAGAAATTGGTCATAGCGGACAGGCTTTGCTTTTTTGTGGATCATGTATATGGAGAATGGTATTTTTATGGAACGGTGGAGCTGATTGCTGCTACGGCAGCGTTCTCTATTCAGATTTATTGTGATTTTGCCAGTTATTCAACGATTGCGATGGGCGCGGCAAAGGTTATGGGATTTACATTGATGGAAAATTTCCGTACGCCATATTTTTCAAAAAGTATTCGGGAATTTTGGCATAGATGGCATATATCTTTAAGCACCTGGTTTAAAGATTATCTGTATATTTCATTAGGTGGCAGTCGTTGCGGTGCTGTGCGCAGATATTTAAATCTGTTTGTTACGTTTCTTGTAAGTGGTCTCTGGCATGGTGCAAGCTGGCATTATGTATGCTGGGGTGCGATTCATGGAATCTATCAGATCGTTGGAACGATGACAGCAGAAATTCGTTATAGACTGAGAAAAAAAGCGGGAATAAATGTAAGGGCATTTAGTTACCGAGCCGGGCAGACAGCGGTGACCTATGTGCTGACTTTGTTTGCACTGGTATTTTTTCGGGCGGAATCATTAAAAAGTGCATTTGGATTTATCAAAAGAATTTTTACAAAGCCGGATTTATGGGTGCTGACAGACGGTACTTTGTGTGAATTGGGACTGGCAGATACGGAAATCGTAGTTTTGTTCTCTGCGCTGATAATTTTGCTGCTGGTCAGTCTAATAAGAGAGTACAAAAATGAAACGCTGGATATGTTTTTGGCAAGACAGAGTACATGGTTTCGATGGCTTGTGATTGTAATTTTATTTTCATTTATTTTCCTGTTTGGCATGTATGGGCCCGAATATAATGAAAATCAGTTTATTTATTTTCAGTTTTAGAAAATTTTTTCAGATCGGGATTGCTGTTTCGATTTGTTTATCGGAACAGATACAAATGATATGAGGTGCAGAGTATGAAAAGGGTATTTCGGACAATTCTTTTTTTATCTTTATTGGCAGGAGTCAGTATGATTTTGAATTACATGACATTAAATCGAAAAAGTGAAGGATGTATTCAGCTGGCAGATTTTTATGAGTTGGATAAAAATCAGGTTGATGTACTGTGTATTGGCAGCAGCCATGTTTATTATGGTATTAATACGTGTCAGCTGTTTGAGGATTATGGTATTGCCAGCTATTTGCTTGCATCACCCGGACAGCCGGTTTGGATCAGCTATTATTTGCTGGAAGAAGCGTTAAAGACACAATATCCGAGACTGGTTGTGCTTGATATCGGTACGCTGTATCGGAAAGAGGAAGATTTTGGCGCATATTCCTGGGAAACGGTGATAAGCATGAAGCCGTCAAAAACGAAGTGGGGCGCTATTCAGGCGGTAAATCAGTATGGAGAGTTTTTGAATGCACCGGGAGCGTTCTTTTCGTTTCCTTATTATCATACGAGAGCCTTTTCGCTGACTAGCGAGGATTTTAGTAATACAGATGAGATTCGTTATCTTGGATACAAGCCTGATTTTGGAGTAATTTCTGAAAAAGAACTTGCAAAATGGGAAGAGGTACAGAACAGGAAGTTGGATGAAAGTCCGGTTTGCGGAGAAAGAAAAGCCATTACGCAGCGAACGGAGGACTATTTGCGCAAATTTATTGAACTATGTCAGAATAAAGAGATTCCTTTGCTGCTCGTCAATTCCCCTTTTGCGAATCAGGTGGAAGAAAAACAGCAAGCGGATGCTTATATTCAGATGATTGCGGAGGAATATAAGGTATCTTTTATGGAAGGAAATCAATGCAAAGATGAAATGCAGATAGATTTTGCGGATGATTTGCTCGATGCTTCCCATTTAAATTATTTTGGCAGTGTAAAATATACACGTTATCTGGCGGAGTGGATGAAGAAAAATGTCAGTCTCGCGGACAGGCGCGGCAATGAAATATATAACAAATGGGAGAAAATAAGCGAGCTGTTTTGGCATCAGGAGATAAAAGGCAGAATGTTAAAAGAAATCAAAATAAAGGAAGCTTATATAGAAGAGCTGAAAAGGCAACCGGAAAACATAATTGCTGTATGTTGGGAGCCGAGTGGGGAAGTGAAAATATATGAAGGAACATGCATCTTTCAGGCATCGTCAGATCACGATTATGTTAAGCATATGAATCTTGGAAATTCAGATTTGGCTGTGAGATGTGCAGGCGGCAAAATCTCAGTGCTGCTAGATCAAAAAGAATTCCTGTTTGTAGAAGAAGGGGTAAATATTATCGTTTATGATCGTGTGGCTGGACGAATGATTGATGGCTTCGGATTTGATGAAAATCATCAGATGGAAGTGGTACGGTGATTTTTGAGACACTTCTATGAAAGGAAGTCGCAGGAATGAGAGATATCGCAATATATAGATAGCAAACATTGCATATGGAAGATGTATATTTGAATGTTCATGATGAATATGCATGGTTGAATAGTATATTGACATTTATTTAGAAATGATATAGTAAGATTGGTTAAGTCGATTGCTGAGAATACATGTTTATAATCTTTCTGATAAATATAAGGAAGCCTACAATGAAATACAGTGGGTAATGATAGCCGGGCTTAGACATCGACTGATTCATGATTATGATGTTACAAATTGGAATATAATCGCAAATGTTATTTTTGAAGAGCTGCCTGTTTTAATAGTACAGTTTGGGAAACTGGTGTAATAATTTGAGATGAAAAACCCGTTTGTTGTATGCAGATTTTGATACAAGGTTAGAAGCAACGAGGGTTATAAGAGGAATGGTTACATGATCTGAAACTGTGGGAAATGTTTTATTTGCAACAGCTTGTAAACTCAGTTGAGATGCGGGAAATGAGGGATATTTACAATTTACAGCAAAAAGTGTTGTAGAGTATTATCAAAAGATACTGAATGTTAAGAGAATTGACGGGCGTACTTTATATATAGACGTCTAGGTTCGTAACAAGAGCAGGGGAAAAGACTGGCTGACAGTCCTCAGTACCTCCTATGATGCACTAGATGCCCGTACGGCTCTTGTGTTCACAAGGTATATGATGCTGTCCGTAGCCCAGAGACGGAATACGGATAATAAAACAATGTGTGAGCTGTATTTTCGCCTGATGGACGAATTGCATGACATTACATTCAGCCATTCCATGAGTAGGTAAAATGCTGCCGGACTGCCATTTAGTCCGCTAAAGTATTAATTTTTCAAGGTGCGAATCCCGTTTTTAATGTGGGAAGTTTGAGTAATTTTTACTTGTTTTTCAATATCAATAGAGCGTAAACATCAATTAGTTTCTTCCGGCAATTCTTTAAATATATATTATTAGATATCCTTTTTTGAAAAAACTAATGTACCAAACAAAACTGTTATCAAAATAATTAATATATTTGCCACACTTACAAATAAAATATTCCAATTAATATCATAACAATTTATGTATGCGGCAATACTACTTTGTGTATAAAATTCTTTCAAATTCAATATCTTATTTAATTTGTCCAAGGTGCTGGGCACAAATAAAATAATTAATACATTACATATAATAGCTCCAGCAAATGAGCGTGTTAAAAATGCTATAACAACAAATAACGATACATATGAACATAGTATTAACGTTTGTAGCAATATTTGAACGATAGAATTCGCGAAGCTAAAACTGCTATACGGATCAAAACCGCCTAAAATAGTTGCCCCAATAACATAAGTTAGTGATGAAAGCATGTTGAGTGTTATGCATCCCACCATACATATGAATAATTTTGCTATGTAAAAGTATTTCCTATTTCTAAGTTTTGACACAATAATCTTAATTCTGCCTGTTGAATACTCTGTATTAATGCAGTAAACGACAAAAACCATCATAAGTACAAGTGGAATATTATCTCCTGCCCGACTCTTCAAAATATTGGCTCCATTTAATGCTGGTAAATCGTCTTCGATATACATAGTATTTAATGCAAACAATGCAATACATACTAATAGGAAACTACAAACTATAAATATTCTATTTTTGAATAGTTTATATAATTCAGATTTAAGAAGATTTATCATTTTACTTATTTCCTTTCATAAGTTCAATTAAATATTTTTTTATATTAGAGCCGGTAAATTCTACAGGTACGACTTCAGATATAATTTTACCTGCTTTCATAACTTCTATTACATCGGCAAGTTCTAATAAGTCTTCTAATATATGACTTGATATTACAATCGTTACATTATGTTTTTTCAATTTATGTAGCAATTCAGTTATATCTTGGACTACTAATGGATCTAGTCCATTAAACGGCTCATCTAATAGCAAAACGGACGGGTTACCGATTAGCGCTAACCCTATAGCTAATCTTTGTTTCATACCTAATGAGAATTTTTCTGCCTTTAAATGATTGTTTTCCAACCCAATCAATTTTAGAACACGTAATATTATTTCTTTGTCTTTTATCCCCAGAAGTAATCTTTGAGCTTCAAGATTTTGTTTTGCAGTCATATGAGGATAGAGTGATGGATTTTCTATACTAATACCTATATGTTCTGAAAATCCTCCTATGTTTTCTGTTCCATTAACTTTTACTATACCTTCTGTCTTAGATGATAATCCGCATATAATTTTTAATAATGTAGTTTTTCCTGCGCCATTTTCTCCAATCAAGCCATATATTTTATCTCTTTGTACACTCAAATTTATAGAATCCAATACTTTTGTTTGTCCATAGATTTTAGTTAGTCTTTTAATTTGAATAATATTCATTTCTACTCCACATTCTATTTGTAATAATCTGCCTGAACATTATATAATTCTTTATAGTGTTCATTCCTTTCCATTAATTCATTGTGTGAACCCTCACCGATAATTTCTCCCTGATGGAAAAGAAGTATCTTGTCACAAAATTTAGTTACGGCATATCTATGAGAAATATAAACAACTAATTTATTATTAAAGAAATTATCAAACTGATTATATATGCCTGCTTCAGCTTTTGGATCTAATGCAGCTGTTGGTTCATCAAGAATTGCAATCATTGTATTTCTACATAACGCTCTTACTAAAGCAATTTTTTGCCCTTCTATAATATGTATTTCTTTCATTTTTCTCTCCTTATTAGGAGGTCTATAGAAGCTCCTATTATTAAGGATATAATTACTAAAAGTTTTCTAATTTTATGTATTATTGTTTTATCAATTTAACATTATTCACAGAACCAGCCACAATGCTTTCCGCTACCAGTTATACCACAACATGTACCGCATCTCGAACCTGTTGCCATACAACCTAATCCACACACTGTTCCTGCTTTGTCTTCTGGCCTCGTGTTAGTTCCTTCAAATCCGTTGCATTCTTCCATATAGACTTCATTTGTTTCATTAATTTCTTCCATCTCCATATTTCCTTCCTTAAAAAAATTGAAAAAACTTTTTAGTATTAAATCCCAAATAATATTTTATTGTTTTTGTCATATAATTCAACAAATAAACTATTACTTTTTTATAAATTTTATATAAACTTGTAGTTTTTAGAAAATGCTGCTTAATCTATGCTTGGATGTGTGGTCTTTACAGAATATACAATTTTTTATACCATTTTTATCGTGAATATATGTTTATAGTTATTTTATTTTTATTTATATTTATTTAGTTGTATTTCATACATTATTCTGATAATATTCTTACCAGAAAACAAAAGTGATTTAAAAAATTTTTACATTTAAAAGGAGAAATTGATTATGGAAACAAACGAAATTATTTTTGATGAAATCGACCCAAACGAATCTTGTTTATTTGAAGAAAATTCCAATGAACCCAGTACGGCTAAATGGTTAGGAGGAGCCTGTAAAGGTACACTTTGTGGTGGCTTTTGTACTGGTACTGCTTGTGGTATAGTATGTTAGCTAATTGGACGTAAGTCCATGCACTATCTTGAATTTTATTGAGCAATTGAGTATTTTTTATTTCGAAATGCCCCATTTAATATCATTAGAGCAAAGGAATAATTGTACATGTTATTTCACTATCAATGAACTGTACATACGGGTCGTGTATTCGGTATTTTAATTTATATTCTAACATTTCTTAGGTGATAAGATAAAGGATTCAGTAATCATGTTGAGTCCTTTATTTTGTTTCTAAAAATTATTTGCAAATTGGGAAGATGTACAGAACAGGAAGTTGAAACAGCAAGGGGATGCTTATATTTAAAAGATTGCAGAGGAATATGAGGTATCTTTTATGGAAGGAAATCAATGGAAAGATGAAATACAGATAGATTTGGCGGATGACTTGCTCCACGCTGCTCATTTAAGTTATTTTGGCGATGTAACAGATACACGGTATCTGGCGGAGTGATGCAGGAAAATGTCAGCCTTGCGGACAAATGCGGAAATGCATATATAACAACTGGGAGAAAGTAACGAGCTGTTTTGGCATCAGGAGATAAAAGGCGGAATGTAAAAAAACAAAGGAAAGGAAGATTGGATATAATTCTGCTGCAGCCTGGCCGGAAAACTGCCGCAGAATCATTAGATTTAGCAGTGAAAGCTTATCTGCCAGTCAAATATATTTTTAAATAAGAGCATTCAGTGTCTCATAAGTAAAATTTGCGGCAGCCCGTCGAAACAATAGGAAGGCCAAAACAGCACATAAGATTCCCAAACCAAGCAATATCCAGGCATTGATTAAAAATAAACCTGCAAACTGGCTGATGCAAAGGAATAAAATCGGCAGTACTAAGAAAACAGCACCCTGCTGAGCATCTTCCACACTTTGTGCTTTTGCAGAAATACGTACCATAAGTGTGATTGCAATTACAGACAGCGACGGAGCAAGCAGCAGCATAACAAGCAGCCATTGGATACCTGGCAGGATAAAAATGCCTGCGGTGCAATAGATTTCCGTTTCTAGTACGATAAGCATAACGAGAAACGAGATACCAGATACGGACATACTAAGCAGAAACGATGCAGCTGTCTTTGCCTGAAAGAGCTGTTTTAAAGAAAGCGGACAGTACAGCAGTGTTTCTAATGTCTGCTTTTCTTTTTCACCTACAAACGAAGCAGCAGACATAATAGTTGATGCCATAATTGGAATCAGCAGAAAAAAGATTGGCAGTGCATAATTTAGTATCAGTTTGGTTATATTTTCCTGCAGACTGCCGCTCAGTTCGGATAGGGGCAGAAGTTCCAGCAATTTTGCAAATTCGTCGTTTTCTTGTGGAAGGAAGTATTGTGAGAGAATAAATATGGTTGGCAGCAGTACGGTCAGCACTAGGGGAACTGCAAGAAGGCTGATAAACATCGTTTTGCTGGATAGCACTTTTTTCAGGTCTTTTTTAATAATAGCGGATAATTTGTATTTCATAAGGATGCTCCTTTCAAATGTTCGCAAACATACAATAGATTATTGTAACTGCTGCAAATGAGAACAATAAATAAAATAAATATCCTCTAAGGATGGAAGCGTTGCAGAAATATGATACAGCTCACTGCCGTAATCTACAATTTTACGGACAATTTGGGGAATTTCAGTTTCCTGGCTGACGGTTGTCTGATATTCATTTTCTCCGACAGGAGTAGCATTTAATTCGGCAGGCAGCTTGCTTGCTTTTATTTTTACGGTAATACGAGAACATGCTTGCGTGCGCAGTTCGTCTAAAGTTCCCTGGGCCAGCAATTTACCGTCACTGATCAGACCGTAACGGGTGCACAGTTCTTGTGCATAACGCAGCTGGTGTGTGCAGAGAAAGACAGTAATCCCATTATTTTTTGCCAGATTGCAAATGATGGAGTGGACGTTTTGGGCGCTTTGGGGGTCCAAACCAGAGGTAGGTTCGTCTAAAAACAATGCCTGAGGCTGATGAATCAGTGCACGTGCAAGAGAAAGCCGTTTGCGCATACCAGTCGAATAGGCGGAAAGTTTTTTATCTGCAGCATCCGATAATTCCATTTGTTCCAGAAGGGATAAACTGCGTGATCTGCTCTCAGCCGGATTTAATCCAAAGAGAGAACCATAAAAGATAAGGTTCTGGATGCCGGTCAGATGATCGTACATTTGCGCGTGTTCTGTAACTACACCCGAAAGTGCATGTGCCTGTTCCGGATGTTTGACAGGATCGATGTCAAAGATACGGCAGTTTCCCTCTGTCGGTGTCAGGATGCCGTTGAGAAGTTTTACAGTTGTTGTTTTTCCGGCGCCATTTGGGCCTAAGAATCCGAAAATTTCTCCAGGCTTTAGTTGGATTTGTATATGGTCAACTGCTTTTTTTCCGTCAGGGTAGGTTTTACATAATTCATTTAGTTCAATCGCGTTCATATTGCTCTTTTTGATCCTTTCTGCAGGATTTCAGCCTGCGTACAATCATTTGAAAGCGTGCATCGTCGGAAAGAGATGCAAATTCCGGCAGGCTGGTAACCGCTTCTTCCATACTTGCCTGAATAACAGTTTCTTCCCGGGGCAGGTCGCTTCCAAGTATCAGATTTTGTTCCAGCCAGTGATCCAACAGGCTGAAATAGGAATCTCCATGCAGATGGAGCGGGTATTGTCTGCTGACGGCAAGGTTCGCATAAGTTTCCAGAATGCATAGCGCCTGTTCTTTGTCACCAAGCTTCATATAGCCGCGTGCAGAGGAGATGCAGACACTCATGAGTATTCCCGGATGCAGTGATTCCAGATGGAAAGTATCGCAGACAGCTTGTGTACGTGCCTGTGATTCTTTGTAAACTTCGGCGTCGTCTGTGCATAGCTGTGTATAGGAGACCATGAGATTTATAAGCGAAAGCATTTCCTGATAGATGCCGGCCTGAAGAATGCTTTTGGCTTCTTTTTGATTGCCAAGCATCTGCCAGGCGGCTGCTGCCAGCGGTTCCGATGCAATTCTTATCCTTTCATAGGGAGACAGCAGATCCAGTGCTTCCTGCGGCTGCCCAAGCTGCAGCAGGCACAAAGCTTCCATATGTATGGATTGGGATACCAGTTCCATATCGTCGCTTTCTTCTTTAATACGTGCAAACAGCAGTCGGGCTTCTTCTAAAATTGCCGATGTTTGATCCTGAGAGCCGGCGAACATACAGTGGTTTACATATAGAGAACCGATTTGGAACAGCAGCGGCGCACAGGAAAAATATTTTTTGACAATAGCCCTGCAGTTTGTCATTACTTCATCAAAAGGTTTATTTGCAAAGTCCAGCGAGAGCTGCCGATACAGACGGCGGATATTTTCTCTTGTCATCTGCGGTTCATAGCCCATCAGTTCATCAATGCTGATATCGAAAAATGCAGCCAGCTGCGGCAGCATGGTAATATCCGGATAAGAGTTGGAAGTCTCCCATTTGGAAACCGAAGCTTTGGAAACGCCCATACAGGCTGCCAGTTCTTCTTGCGTAATGCCGCGCTTGTGGCGCTGTTTTGTCAGTATGTGTCCGATACGGATTTCTTTTGAAGTAGTTTCTGAAAACTTTTGTTTTTTCATTCGTTTCACCTCTTTGGGGTTATTATAGGCAGAAAGCGGAAAAATTACAATGGATGCAAAGGAAACTGTAAGTAGAAAAGTTGCATAATGGTTAACATGATAAAAGTAAATTTGAGCTGTATTCCCTTAACTTACTTTATTTTTCAATTCATTTTTCTTTAACCCATTTTTTTTGGCGCGTGGATACCAGAAACACAAAGACGCCTGTATTTTCCAAAGAAATCGTGGCCAATTGGGTGAAATAAACAAATCTTCCCCTTGATTCAAAGATAATATATTATGGCTCAGCTTTTGTAGCGCAATACCAATGTTTTTGTTAGGACCGCGACCTAAAGGTACATCTTTAAAAAACGGAAGCATTTCTCCTGCCCCGATACCGAGCGTTTGACAATAAGTTAAACCGGTAGCTTTACACCAATTCTGCATAATATCAGCAGCCACTTGATTTTGGCTACCCTCATAAAATCCATTGTTAATCATGCAATATACGTTAATATTCTTATTTCGAAATCCTCTTTTTTGAAGCTCAATCAGAAAGCGCAGGAAAGATGAATTTATGCTGTCAATATATAAAGGAAATGCAAATATAAGTACCTCGCTGCTTTGTATCAGTGAAAACTGTGTTTTGGAAAAATCCATTTCGCACACATGATATGTTGTTACTTCGTTTCCTTTGATAAATGGCATTAAATATCCAATAAGCAATTCAGATGTACTTTTGCTCGCTTTAGAGCGTGTTTGAAAAATGCATTCCGTGAGATGTGCTTCACAGTTTGTGGAGAATTTATCCCAAATTTAGGAGGCATAGCGGGCTATGTTGACTAAATTTGGGATGAATTCTCCGCAAAGTGGGGAGTACAGATCGCGGGAATGATTTTTCAAACACGCTCTAGGACTTCCATTTAAAATGCAAATTTTCATAGGTCAGTCACCTCCCCACATAATTCGAGTACTCTCGGAAACTCACAGCCCTTGAAAATACTGTGATTCCATAGTGCCCC